>NZ_QXFG01000004.1:0-182156 GCF_026127345.1 Herbaspirillum lusitanum
GCCGGCGCTTTGGCGCCGCCCTTGCCGAACACCAGTTGCACCACGACTGCCACCACGATGTTGAGCGCGAGCGCGATCAGACCGGTGTAGAGCGTGTAGGAGTCGGCACCGATGTGGAAGGTATGCACCGGCTTGATGCCGTCCGCATACGCCAGCCAGCTGCCGCCGACGATGCCGACGGCCCAGCCGGTCAGCAGCGCGTTGGCGCCGAACCAGCCGATGAACAGGCCGAACACCAGCGCCGGGAAGGTCTGCAGAATCCACACGCCGCCCAGCAACTGCAGATCAAGCGCGAACTTGGTCGGCAGGAACAGGATGAACACCAGCGCGCCGAACTTGACCACCAGCGAGACGATCTTGGCGACCTTGGCTTCGCCTTGCGGCGACACGTTCGGGTTCACGTACGGCTTCCAGAAGTTGCGCGTGAACAGGTTGGCGGCGCCGATCGACATCACCGCCGCCGGCACCAGCGCACCGATGGCGATCGCCGCAAACGCGAAGCCGCTGAACCAGCTCGGGAACATGGCATTGAACAGCGCAGGCACGACGTCGTTGTTGGCTTCGACCTTGACGCCCGCAGCGTAGGCCATGTAGCCCAGCAGCGCAATCAGGCCCAGCAGCACGGTGTACGCAGGCAGAAACACGGCATTCTTGCGGATCGTGTCGGCGCTCTTGGCTGCGAAAATGCCGGTCAGGGTATGCGGATACATGAAGGCCGCCATCGCCGAACCCAGCGCCAGCGAAGCAAACGGCAGGAATTGCGCCGGCTTCAACGTCAGGCCGGTCGCGCCGCCCTTGGCTGCAAACGCATCGCGCGCCGAAGCGAACACCACGCCGTAGCCGCCCAGTTTCATCGGCACCAGCACTACCGCCACCAGCACCACGATGTAGATCATCAGGTCCTTGACGAAGGCGATCAGCGCCGGTGCGCGCAGGCCGGCCGAATAGGTGTACAGCGCCAGGATCACGAAGGCCGCCAGCAGGGGAAGTTCACCGGTGACGCCGAGCGCCTTGATGACGACTTCCATGCCGATCAGTTGCAGCGCGATGTAGGGCATGGTCGCGACGACGCCGGTCAGGGCGATGGCGAGCTCCAGCTTGCGCGACTTGTAGCGGCCGAAGACGACATCGGCAGCGGTGACGTGACCGGCCTTGTGCGCGGCGTGCCACAGCTTGGGCATGATCAGGAACACGATAGGGTAGACCAGGATGGTGTACGGCAGCGCGAAGAAGCCGTAGGCGCCGACCGCATACACCAGCGCCGGCACCGCGATCACGGTATAGGCGGTGTAGAAGTCGCCGCCGACCAGGAACCAGGTGATCCAGGTGCCGAAGTTGCGGCCGCCCAGGCCCCATTCATCGAGGTGGGCGCCCTTGTTGGCCTTGCCGCCGCTTTGCCAGCGCGAGGCCCAGAAGCCCATCACGGTGACCAGTGCGAAGAAGAAGATGAAGACGCCGAGTGCCGTCCAGTTGATGGAAGAGGAATTCATCATTCGACTCCCTTTTTAAGGCCGTCTTTGTAGACGATCCAGATGATCAGCGCAGTGAGCGGAACCCACGCAAACTGATACCAGTAGAAAAACGGAAAGCCGAGCAGCATGGGCAGTTCGTCGTTGTAAAACGGAACCCACAATAGACCAATGAACGGCAACAGGAGTAAGAGCCGCATAGAAATTCTCCTCATACTTGTGGTGGAAGGATTATTGTAAAAATTGCAGCGCAATTATAGTGAGGATAGGATTTTTCCGTTTGCGGTGCGACATTTTTTTTGCGCTGTTACTGCGGACGGAAAGACGCTATGGCACTGGGTTTGCGCGGTGCTGAGAAGGGTTGCTTGCCTTTGTTTTTCGAGAAAATTACTTTGTTTGAAAGGGTTGCGGCAGATGTTGAAAATTTGATTCGAATTTTTGTAAGCGATACGTCAGCAATAATTTGGCAAGCAGCTTTTTCGTGTATTGCATATCCGCTATCCCTCTCGTTATTGAGCGGGAAATAAAAAGGCCCCCGACAATCTCGAGGGCCCATTCATTGCAAAATATAAACTGCGAGGACTATGCCGTCAGTGCCGGATAGTCGGTGTAGCCTTCCGCGCCGCCGCCGTACAAAGTCTCTGCGTGCAGCGGATTGAGCGGCTTGGATTCGCGCACGCGACGCACCAGGTCCGGGTTGGCGATGAACGGCCGGCCGAATGCGATGGCATCCGCCTTGCCGGCTTCCACCACGGCTTGCCCTTCAGCGCCGTCGAAGCCGTTGTTGACGACGAAGGCGCCGGGGAAGCGGCTGCGCAGCGCGGCGTAGTCGAACTTCACCGGTGCGCCTTCGGGCACGCGCACGCCGCCGGTTTCGCCTTCGATCACGTGCAGGTAAGCCAGGCCGAGCGGTGCGATCTGTTCCACCACATAGTTGTAGAGCGCTTGCGGATCGCTGTCGATGGCCGTGTCGTTGAAGGTCGTCATCGGGCTCAGGCGGATACCGGTGCGGCCTGCGCCGACTTCCTTGGCGACTGCTTGCAGGACCTCGAGCACCAGGCGCGCACGGTTCTCGATGCTGCCGCCGTAAGGGCCGCTGCGATCGTTGACGCTGTCGCGCAGGAATTGCTCCAGCAGGTAAGTGTTCGCGGCATGCACTTCAACGCCGTCAAAACCGGCGTCAATGGCGTTGCGCGCGGCCTTGCGGTAATCCTCGACCAGCGCCGGCAGTTCATCGTCGCGCAAGGCGCGCGGCGTCGACACGTCGCTGTAACCCTCGGTGGTGAAGGTCTTGGCGTTGGCGGCGCGGTTGGTTGACGACACCGGCGCTACGCCGCCGGGCAGGAAAGAGGTGTGCGAGATGCGGCCGACATGCCACAGCTGCAGCACGATCTTGCCGCCGGCGGCATGCACCGCATCGGTGACGTCGCGCCACGCGGACACTTGCTCGGGTGAATAGATGCCGGGCGTATTGAGATAACCCTGGCCCATCTGGCTGATCTGGGTGGCTTCGGCAATGATCAGGCCGGCTGTGGCGCGCTGGCGGTAATACTCTACCGTGAGCGGGCCGGGCTTGAAGCCTTCAACGGCGCGGCTGCGTGTCAGCGGCGCCATGACGAAACGATTGGCGAGCGAGATGTCGCCGAGCTTGAGGGGATCGAACAAGGAAGTCATGAATATCCTTCAATGGAAAATGAAAAATCGAATAAAAAAGACAGTGCAGTCACTGTCTCCTGAGTTTTGCCAGCTGATGAATACGGCAGCTGAAATAAAGCCGACGGTTCATGATAGCCTAAAATTAGACCAGTCGTCTAAGAGGTGCTAATTTGCCGTTTTGACGAGGAAAGCGACAATAAAAAAGCGCCCGGAAGGGCGCTTGGACTGAGTAAGGCGAAGCGGCGGCAGACTACGCCGCAAGCAACGCGTATCAGTGATTATGACGCGGCAGAACCTTGGCGATGCCCTGGTACTTGACCGCCAGTTCCATGACCGCACCGGTCTCAAGCTGGCCGACGGTGTCGCGATAAATCTCTTGCCACGGCGTCTGGCTGGCCGGTACCGCCGGGATGCCCTCGGCCTTGCGCCTGGCCAGTTCTTCATCGCTGATCAGCATGTCGCAACGGCCGGTGTTGAGGTCGATGCGGATCTTGTCGCCGGTATGCAGATAGGCCAGGCCGCCGCCGACTGCGCTTTCGGGCGAGGCGTTCAGGATCGACGGACTGTCCGAGGTACCCGACTGGCGACCGTCGCCGAGCGTCGGCAGGGTCGTGATGCCACGGCGCAGCAGCGCGTCAGGCGGTTGCATGTTGACCACCTCGGCCGAACCGGGCCAGCCGACCGGACCGGCGCCGCGGATCACCAGGATCGTGTTCTCATCGATGCCGAGCGACGGATCGTTGATGCGCGCGTGGTAATCGTCGGAGCCGTCGAACACCGCGGCGGTGCATTCGAAGATGCCTTCGCTGCCCGGCGTGCTGAGGTAGCGCGCGCGGAAGCTGTCCGAAATCACGCTGGTCTTCATGATGGCGAAGTCGAACAGATTGCCCTTGAGGACCAGGAAGCCCGCGCGTTCGCGCATCGGCGCTTCGAAGCGGAACACCACTTCGCGGTCATGGCTCTCGCGTCCTTCGAGGTTTTGCGCCATGGTCTTGCCGCCGGCGGTGAGACGGTCGGCGCGCAGCTTGCCGGCCTGTTGCAGCTCCCACATGATGGCCGGCACGCCGCCGGCGCGATGGAAGCGCTCGCCCAGATACTTGCCGGCCGGTTGCATGTTGAGCAGCAGCGGCACGTCGTAGCCGTACTTCATCCAGTCGTCGGAATCCAGCTCGACGCCGGCGTGGCGCGCCATCGCCATGATGTGCGGCTGGGCATTGGTGGAGCCGCCGATGGCGGCGTTGACCACGATGGCGTCGAGGAAGGCGTCGCGCGTCAGGATCGCCGAGGGGCGCAGGTCTTCATACGCCATGCCGACGATGCGGCGGCCGGTTTCGTAGGCCATCTGTCCGCGCTCGCGGTACGGCGCGGGAATCGCCGAGCAGCCGGTCAGCGACATACCAAGCGCTTCGGCCATGGCGTTCATGGTCGAAGCGGTGCCCATGGTGTTGCAATGGCCCGACGATGGCGCCGAGGCGGCGGCGATCTCAAGGAATTTCTCATTGTCGATCTGTCCTGCGGACAACTGGCGACGACCCTTCCAGATGGCGGCGCCGGAGCCGACTAGTTCGCCGTCCATCCAGCCGTCCAGCATCGGACCGCCCGACAGCACGATGGCCGGGATGTCGACGGTGGAGGCGGCCATGATCTGCGCCGGCGTGGTCTTGTCGCAACCGGTGGTCAGTACGACGGCGTCGATCGGATAGCCGTGCAGGATTTCCACCAGGCCGAGATACGACAGGTTGCGGTCGATCGCCGCGGTCGGACGGCGGCAGTTTTCAAAAATCGGATGCAGCGGAAATTCCATCGGGATGCCGCCGGCGTCGCGGATGCCGTCGCGCACGCGGCGCGCCAGTTCGAGGTGGATGCGATTACAGGGGCTGATGTCGCTGCCGCTTTGGGCGATGCCGATGATGGGGCGGCCGGAGCGCAGTTCTTCGGCGGTGATGCCGTAGTTCATGAAACGTTCCAGATACAACGCCGTCATGTCGATGTGGTCCGGATTGTCGAACCAGTCCTGGGAGCGGAAACGGCGCGGTGTCTGATGTTGATTTGTCACTTCTGTACCTCTGTCGATATGTAATGTTGAGCCAGGCCCGGCGTGTCGGCGCGGAACGAAAACAAACCGCCCGCGAGCGGTTGCTGCAAGCGCTCGGCGGGCGACAGGCCTTTCCATGCAGTAGTGACCTGCACGGTCTGCAGGTCAGCGCCGCCGAAGGCCAGCTTGGTGATGTTGGCGCAGGGGAAAGGCTGCACGCCGGCCAGTTCCCCCGACGGCAGGAAGCGCTCGATGCGCCACCCGCCGAACAGGGCCACCCACAGGCAACCTTCCGCGTCCACCGCCATGCCGTCCGGATAGCCGGAGCCGTTGATGACGATGAACGGGCGCTTGCCGGACAGGTTTCCCGCCGCGTCGACATCGAAAGCATATACCGTTCGCAGCAATGTGTCCGTGTGATACAGCGTTTTTCCGTCCGGGCTCATTGCCGGGCCGTTGGTGATGATGTAGTTGCGGTCCTGTTCGCGCAGGATGCCGCGGTCGCGGCAATACAATGCGCCGCTGGCGTTTTCCTCGGCGTCATCCATGGTGCCGAACCACAGGCGGCCGCGCTGATCGGCGAAACCGTCGTTGATGCGATTGCCGGGCAGGCCTTCTTCAACCGCCTGCAGCAACGTGAAATTTCCCGTCTTCGGATCGAACCGGTACAGACCGCCTTGCATGCCGCACAGCAGATTTCCATCGTCGCAGGGCAGCACGAAACCTGGCTGCCGCGGCGTACTCCAGCTTTCCCGCTGCCCGCCTTCGGCATTGCAGCGATGAATCGCGCGGCCTTTGATATCGACGAAGCAGAACGCCTGCGCCGCCGCATGCCAGACCGGACCTTCGCCCAGTTCGGCGCCGACCGGCCATACGCAGGTCGGTGCGGCCGGGCTCATGCGCCGTACCAGCCGGCGTCGACGAAGTAGTCGCGACCGGAGCATTTGGACGCGCTGTCGGACGCCAGGAACAGCGCCAGCGCCGCGACGTCATGCGGATCGACGCGCGTGTGCAGGCATTGCGATGCGAGAATCTTGGCTTCTTCTTCCGGGCTGTGCCACAGGCGCATCTGGCGCGGCGTGCGCACCGCGCCGGGGATGATGCAGTTGACGCGAATGCCGTGCACGCCAAGGTCGCGCGCCAGGCCGCGTGTCAGTCCCTCGATGGCGGCCTTGGCGGTCATGTACAGCGCCAGGCCGGGCAGCGCCAGGTGCCACGAGATCGAGCCGAAATTCAGGATCACGCCGCGTCCCCTCTCGCGCATGCCGGGCGTGACTGCCTGTGCGCAAAAGAACTGATGGCGCAGGTTGACCGCCATGCGTTCATCCCAATAGGCCGGCGTCACCTCGGCGACCTTGTGGCGATCGTCATTGGCGGCGTTATTGATGAGGATGTCGACGGCGCCGGCGATTTTTTCAATGTGGACGAAGCTCGCCGCCAGCGCGTCGAGATCGAGCAGGTTGCAGTGCAGGAAGGTCGGCGGCAACGGTTTGTCGCGTAGCGCGGCTTCCAGTTCGCGCGACTCGTGCTCGGCGATGTCGAGGAAAAATACCTGCGCGCCTTGCTGCGCGAAGGCTTCCACCAGCGCCGCGCCGATGCCGGTGCCGCCGCCGGTAATGACGACGCGCTTGCCGGCCAGGCTGCGATAGATGGCATGTTCGACGGCGTGATCAACAGCCGATCCGTTAGATGTCGCCGGCGCGGCTGCGAGGGAAGCCGAGGGTGATGCTGTCATGCTGCTGTTCTCCTGGAGGATGATGCTGAAGATGGCAATGAATCTGTCAGGCCGCGTCCGGCCAGATAGCGATAGAGGGAGCGGATGCCGAAAGTCCAGGGGGCGATGGCGTCGCTGCGTTGCACGTGATTGACGAGCGCGCCCAGCGCCGGACTGGCGATGGTGACGCGGTCGCCCAGATGATGGGTAAAGCCGGCGCCGGCGGCGTCGCGATCCTTGATCGGCGAAAACATGGTGCCGAGGAACAGCATGAAGCCGTCCGGATACTGGTGATGCGCGCCGCAGGTTTGCTGCACCAGGTCGAGCGGATCGCGACTGATCTCGCGCATGAAGCTGACGCCGTCGAGACGGAAGCCGTCGGCGCCTTCGATGCGCAATGAGACTTCGGCCTGGCGCACCGTATCGATGGTGAAGCGTTCGTCGAACAGGCGGATGAAGGGACCGATGGCGCACGCGCCGTTGTTGTCCTTGGCCTTGCCGAGCAACAAGGCGCTGCGGCCTTCGATGTCGCGCAGGTTGACGTCGTTGCCCAGGGTCGCGCCTACGGCTTCGCCGACGCTGTTGACGGCCAGCACGATCTCGGGTTCGGGGTTGTTCCACTGCGAAGCCGGATGCAGGCCGACGTCGGCGCCCAGTCCCAGCGCCGACATCGCCTGCGCTTTCGAGAAGACTTCAGCGTCGGGACCGATGCCGACTTCCATGTATTGCGACCAGGCGTCGCGTTTGACGAGTTCCTGCTTCAGCTTGATGGCGGCATCCGAACCGGGCCGGATGGATGACAGATCGGCGCCGATGCTGGCCTGCAATTCCTTGCGCAGGGCTTCTGCACGGCCGGCGTCGCCGGCGGCTTTTTCCTCGATCACGCGTTCCAGCATGCTGACCGCAAAGGTCACGCCGCAGGCCTTGATCGGCTGGATGTCGCAAGGGGCCAGCAGCAGCGGCCGGCTGGTGTCGTCCTGGGTGTGGAGCGCATGATGCACCAGGTCGAACGCGCTGCCCAGCGCTTCGCCGGGAGCGTTGCGGGCGATGTTCAGCAGGTCTTCGGCGTCGAGCAGGTCGGCCACCGTCGGCGCTGCAGCGGTGATGTCGAAGACCTGGCCCTGGCGCACGACAACGACGCAGGGACCGTTGATCTTGCTGTTCCTCCAGACGCGGCCGATCAGCAGCGCGTCGGCCAGGTCGTCAGGTAAGGCGGCATGGGCCGGTATGGTTTGCATGACTGTCCTCTTTTCAGAATGAAATGGAAGCAGGCCGCTCAACGACCCGAGCGGGTGCTGACGTCGACCCACACGGCCAGCATCAGGATGCTG
Organism: Herbaspirillum lusitanum; assembly: GCF_026127345.1. NCBI lineage: Bacteria > Pseudomonadati > Pseudomonadota > Betaproteobacteria > Burkholderiales > Oxalobacteraceae > Herbaspirillum > Herbaspirillum lusitanum. Next base: position 8,206 of record NZ_QXFG01000004.1, read on the forward strand.
CCCTTGACGATCATTTGCCAGTAGGTGCCGACGTCGAGCATCGACATGCCGTTGTCCAGGCTGGCCATCACCAGCGCGCCGATCAGCGCGCCGTAGATGGTGCCCGAGCCGCCGCGCATCGACGTGCCGCCGATGAAGCAGGCGGCGATGGCATCGAGTTCGCCCATGCTGCCGGACGAGGGCGACCCGGCCGCCAGGCGTGCGGTGTTGACCAGTCCGGCCAGTGCGCACATCACGCCCATGATGCCGAACACCCACAGCTTGACCGACTGCACGTTGACGCCGGACAGGCGCGTGGCTTCCATGTTGCTGCCGACCGAATAGATGCGGCGGCCGAACACGGTTTGCGTGGTGATGTAACTGAACAGGCCGAGCAGCGCCAGCAACAGCAACACCGGCACCGGGATGCCGTCGTAGCTGTTGAGCGTGCGCACGAACGCCAGCAACACCGCGCCGATCAGCGCCACCTTGATGGCGTCGCGCCACAGCGGCGGCACCGGCAGCGCATGGCGGACCCGGTTGACGCGTTGGCGCCAGGTCAGCGCCAGCGCCAGCACGAACAGCACGATCACGAGGGCGACGCCGAAGCTGGCCGGCAGGTAGCCCTGGCCCAGATACACCAGATCGCTCGACACCGGTGCAATCGTCAGGCCGCCGGTGATGCCCAGCAGCACGCCGCGAAACGCCAGCATGCCGCCCAATCCGACGATGAAGGAGGGGATGCGCATGTACGCCGTCAGGTAACCGTTGAACAGTCCGAGCAACAATCCCAGCAGCAGTACGAGGAACAGATTGAGCGGCAGCGGCAGGTTGTGCGTCACGTTCAGGATCGCCGCGACGCCGCCCAGCAAGCCCAGCAGGGAGCCGACCGACAGATCGATTTCGCCGGCGATGATGACCAGCACCATGCCGCAGGCGAGGATGCCGGTGACCGACATCTGGCGCAGCAGATTGGAGAGATTGCGCGGCGTCACGAAACCGCCTTCGGTCTTCCAGCTGAAGAAGGCCCAGATGATGGCGATGGCGATGAGCAGCGCCATGATCTTGTAGCGGCTGAAGAGTTGTTTGATGTTGGCCGTGGTGTTGCCGGTACTGAGAGTTGAGGTCATGCTTGATTCCGGAATGTGGTTATGCCGCGGTGTGCAGCGTTATGCAGCGGTGTGCAGACGTTGTTGCGGCGACTGGTTGATGGCCGCGGCCAGCACCATTTCCTGCGTCAGGTCCTGGTTGACGAAGTCGCCGCGCAGCTTGCCTTCGCCGATGACCAGCACGCGGTCGGAGACGCCCAGCACTTCGGCCAGTTCGGATGACACCATGATCACGGCAACGCCTTGTTTCGCCAGTTCGGCGATCAGCCGATAGATTTCAGCCTTGGCGCCGACATCGACGCCGCGCGTGGGCTCGTCGAGGATCAGGACTTTGGGATGCGCCAGCAGCATCTTGGCCAGCACCGCCTTTTGCTGGTTGCCGCCGGACAGGCCGGTAATCGGCAGGAACGGGCTGGCGGTCTTGAGCCGCATGCGGCTGATTTCTTCATGCACGGTTTTCAGCTCGGCCTCGCCGTCGATGCGGGTGCCGCGCGAGAAATTCTTCAACACCGTCAACGTGATGTTCTGGCCGACGCTGAGATCCGGCACGATGCCGTGCTGCTTGCGATCTTCCGGCACCATGCACAGACCCAGCCGGATCGACTTGAGCGGCGTGCCGGTGTCGACGCGTGCGCCGTTCATCCAGACTTCCCCTTCGCAGCGGCCCGGGTAGGCGCCGAAGATCGCCGACACCAGTTCGGTGCGGCCGGCGCCGACCAGGCCGGCGATGCCGAGGATTTCACCGCGCCGCACCGAGAACGAGACGTCGTCGACGCGCCTGCGCTTGGGGTTGTCGACGTCGAGGCAGGTCATGTGGCGCGCTTCGAACACGATCTCGCCGACTTCATGGTCGCGGCTCGGGTACATTGCGGTGATTTCACGACCGACCATCTGCGTGATGATGCGGTCGACGTCGAGCTCTTCCATCGGCGTGGTGGCGATGTGCTTGCCGTCGCGGATGACCGAAATGGTGTCGCACACGGCGGCCACTTCATCGAGTTTGTGCGAGATGTAGACGCAGGCCACGCCTTTGGCCTTGAGATCCTTGATGATCTTGAGAAGGACGGCAATTTCGGAAGTGGTCAGCGACGACGACGGCTCGTCGAGGATCAGCAGGCGCGCCTTCTTGTTGAGCGCCTTGGCGATCTCCACCAGTTGCTGGTGGCCGCCGCCGTATTGCATGACGGGCAGGGCGACGTTGATGTCCGGCATGTTCAGTTCGCGCATGAGTTCTTCGGCGCGCCGGTACATGGCGGGATAGTTCATGCGACCGCCGGGCAGGGTCAGCTCATGGCCCATGAAGATGTTTTCCGCCACCGACAGCTCGGGCACCAGCATCAGTTCCTGATGGATGATGACGATGCCGGCGGCTTCGGTGTCGCGCACGGAATTGGCGATCAGCGGCTGGCCGTCCCAGCGTATTTCGCCGTCCCAGGTGCCGTGCGGATAGACGCCGGAGAGGATCTTCATCAGCGTGGATTTGCCGGCGCCGTTTTCGCCGCACAGGCCGACGCATTCGCCGGCCTTGATTTTCAAGTCGATGCCGTCGAGGGCGCGGACACCGTCAAACTGTTTGACGATGCCCTTCATTTCCAACAAATACTCTGACATGCTGCGCTCGCGGAAGGGGAGGGGAGGTAAAAAAAGCAGATACGACGCCCGTCGGGCGCCGTAGCTGCGTGGGTACTTTTTGTGGTTTTGCGAAGGACTTACTTCGCGCCGATCTGCGCCTGCGTATAGAAGCCGTCGTCAACCAGGATGTTGACGTTGGCCTTGGTCAGCGGGATAGGCTTGAGCAGCACCGTGTCGACCTTCTTGAAGCCGTTGTCGTACTGCGAGTTGTAGCTCGGCTTCTCATTGCGCGCCAGGTGCACCGACAGATTGGCGGCTTCGGTGGCGATCAGCTTGAGCGGCTTGTAGACCGTCATGGTCTGGGTGCCTGCGACAACGCGCTTGATCGCCGCGAGGTCGGCGTCCTGGCCCGATACCGGTACCTTGCCTGCAAGCTTTTGCGCCGCCAGTGCCTGGATGGCGCCGCCGGCGGTGCCGTCGTTGGAAGCGACGATGGCGTCGATCTTGTTGTTGTTCGCGGTCAGGGCGTTTTCAACGATCGACAAGGCTTCGGTCGGATTCCAGTCCTTGACCCATTGCTGTCCGACGATCTTGATGTCGCCCTTGTCGATCAGCGGCTTGAGCACCTTCATCTGGCCTTCGCGCAGCATCTTGGCGTTGTTGTCGGTCGGCGAGCCGCCGAGCAGGTAGAAGTTGCCTTTCGATTGGGCCTTGATCACGCCTTCGGCCTGCATTTCACCGACCTTTTCATTGTCGAACGAGATATAGGCGTCGACGTCCGCGTTCAGGATCAGGCGGTCGTAGGACAGCACCTTGATGCCGGCTTTCTTGGCTTCCTTGATGGTGTTGGTCAGCACCGTGGCGTTGAACGGCACGATCACGATCACGTCGACGCCGCGCGAGATCAGGTTTTCGATCTGCGAAATCTGGCGCGCTTCGCTGGCGTCGGCGGATTGCACGAACACCTTGGCGCCGAGTTTTTCGGCCGCAGCAGTAAAGAAGTCGCGGTCGCGGGCCCAGCGTTCAACACGCAGGTCATCGATGGAAAAACCGATCTTCGGATTCTTGGCGTCGGCCATTGCACCGCCTGCGACCAGCGACATCGTAGTCGCCGCCATCAGGGCCAATACACTCTTTTTCAGGATTGCGTTCATTGCCATGTCTCCAGATTGTTCATTATGATTTTTAAGGGGGATGCCTCTGCAGCGGCGGGAATTTTTTATAAACACTGCCCCGCTCCTGCCCCATCGCCGCCTCGCTGAGGCTTGATGTGCGGCCATACTAGCAACCGCGTACCGGCCACCACAATTACGAAATCCGCCAAGCGGCAGTGCGATTCTTTCTATTGCAGGTGCACATACCCCGATTTGGACTGACGCGGCGACGGCGTCTCGGTACAATCGAAAAATCAGAAAAGCAGGAAGAACGGAACAAGAAAAGATGACGATTTGACATCGTCGACAAGATGTTCCGCGACTTCAGGAGACCGCTTGCCGGCGCAGCCCCAGTTGCAGCCGGTCGGGCATCGGAGAGTTCAGCGTGACAAAAGTACCGACCGTGCATCGCATTGCGCTGCTGTTCAACGGCAACAAGATATTCGACCGCGACATCATCGCCGGCATCGGTGAATACCTGAGCAGCACGCGCGCGTCGTGGGACTTGTATCTGGAAGAAGATTTCCGTTGCCGGCCGCAAGGAATCGAACGCTGGCAAGGCCACGGCATCATCGCCGATTTCGACGACCCGACCATGCAGGAAGCCTTGTCGCGCGTGCAACTACCGGTGGTCGCGGTGGGCGGTTCCTATGCCGACGAGTCCGGCTATCCAAAAGATCTGCCCTATGTCGCGACCGACAATTTCAAGCTGGTCAAGCTGGCCTACGACCACCTGATCGAAGCCGGATTGCAGAATTTCGCCTGCTTCAGCCTGCCGCAGGCTGACGTCAATCGCTGGGCGCAGGAGCGCGAAAAGGCGTTCGAATCGCTGACGCAGCGCGACGGCATACAAGGCCACGTGTATCGCGGCGTCGGCACCAGCGCGCAGTCCTGGGATACCGCCGTCGAGCAGCAGATCGCCTGGGTGCGCAGCTTGCCCAAGCCGATCGGCATCATCGCCGTCACCGATGCGCGTGCGCGGCAATTGCTGCAAGCCTGCCTGTTCGCCGGCATCGCAGTGCCGGAGCAGGTTGCGCTGATCGGCATCGACAACGACCCGCTGGCGCGCATCCTGACGCGCGTGCCGCTCAGCTCGGTGATCCAGGGTACGCTGGAGATGGGCCGTACGGCGGCGCATCTGCTGCACCAGATGCTGCACGGTCACGGCGCGCAGTTTTCCGACAAGCGCATTTTGGTGCCGCCGGCCGGCATCAATGTGCTGGCGTCGAGCCGGCATGAAGCGCGCAATCATCCGCACGTCATGCAGGCGATGCACTTCATCCGCCAATACGCCTGCCAGGGCATCAAGACCGAGCAGGTCGCCGATTACGTGGGCGTGTCGCGCTCGTCGCTGGATTGGTATTTCCGGCGCGAACTCGGCCGCAGCGTGCATGACGAAATCCTGCGCTTCAAGCTCGATGCCGCCAGGCGCATGTTGCAACAGGCGCACGGCAACGTCGCCGAGATCGCGGTCAGCTGCGGCTTCACGTCGGTGCAATACATGCATGCAGTATTCAAGCGCGAGCTCGGCTGCACCCCGCGGGAATACCAGGAACAGCTGATGCAGGGCGCCGCGGCAAATCCACCGTCTTCACTTCCTTCATTGCAAGAACCCATCCATGGCGATTGATTCGCCGCCGCATTCCGACGACATGACACATTTCACCCTCTCCAGCACTGCCGCCGGCCACGGCGTCACCTTGTACACCCTGCGCAATGCGCATGACATGCGCGTCGTCATCAGCAATCGCGGCGCCACGCTGATTTCCTGGTGGGCGCCCGACCGCTACGGCCGCGAAGCCGATATCCTGCTCGGCTATCAGGACCAGCAGGACTACCTCGCCAATACCCCTTACTTCGGCGGCGTCATCGGACGCTGGGGCAATCGCATTGCCGGCGGCCGTTTTACACTCGACGGCGTCGACTATCAGCTCGACCGCAATGAGGGCGACAATCATCTGCATGGCGGCGCCGGCGGTTTTCACTTGTTGCCGTGGCAGGTGCAGGCCGATCCGGAAGGATTGCGCATGACGCTGTCTTCGCCGCATGGCGCTGCCGGCTTCCCGGGCAATGTACTGGCATCGGTGTTGTACCGGCTCGACGACGACGGCCGGCTGAGCATCGACTACACCGCGACCAGCGACGCGCCGACGCCGCTCAATCTGACCTCGCACGGCTACTTCAATCTGAACGGCGGCGTCGACGACATCTGCGACCACATCCTGTCCATCGATGCGGATCGCTATTTGCAAATTGATCGTGCATTGATTCCGAACAAGGTGGTGGAGGTGGCCGGCAGCGCGTTCGACTTCCGCCAGCCGGCGCCGATCGGTGCGCGACTGGCATGGCCCGACGATCAACTCGGCATCGCGGGCGGCTTCGATCATTGTTATTGCCTGCGCCCTGGAGATCCCGCGACCGCTTCGCGCAGCCGCAACGCGCAGGCGCTGCGCGAGGTTGCTGCTGTCTACGATCCCGGTTCCGGACGCGAACTGGCGGTTGCCACTACCGAGAACGGCCTGCAGTTTTACAGCGGGAATTTTCTGGAAGGAATTGCCGGACGCGGCGCGCAGGCCTATGCCGCGCACGACGGCTTTTGCCTGGAGGCGCAGGCCTATCCGGATCAGGTGAACGGTCCCGATCGTGAAGACGTGATCCTGCGCCCGGGCCAGGTGTATCGCCAGACCACGACTTACCGGGTGAGCGTGCGCGCCTGATCCGCTAGCGGATCTTGCACCGGTGGCCGAGTCGTGTTCGTGGGTGCTCTTCGGTGCTTATCGATGTGTTGTCGACAGCATGCGTTCGACATAACGCGCAATCAGGTCGATCTCCAGATTGACCTTGCCGCCGACCTTCAGGTGCTTCAGCGTGGTGACCTGGATCGTGTGCGGGATCAGGTTGATCGAGAAGCGGCAGCCGTTGGCGACGTCTTCCACGCGGTTGACGGTCAGCGAAACACCATTGACGACGATCGAGCCTTTGTAGGCGAGGTATTTGGCGAGCGACTTCGGCGCTTCGATGACCAGCTCCCAGGATTCGCCGACCGGCTCGAACTTGTTGACCACGCCGAGGCCGTCGACGTGGCCGGAGACCAGGTGGCCACCAAGGCGTTCGGCCAGGGTCAGGGCTTTTTCCAGGTTCACTTCTCCCGGCGCGTCGAGACCGACGGTGAGGTTGAGGCTCTCGCGCGAGACGTCGACGGTGAATCCTTTGGCGGTCTTTTCCACCACCGTCATGCAGGCGCCGTTGAGCGCGATCGAATCACCCAGCGCGACGTCGTCCATCGCCAGCGGGCCGGCGTCGATGTCGAGGCGTACGCCGGCGTCGGCTGTGTTGCCCAGCGGTTGAACGGAAGTGATGTTGCCGACGGCGGCGACGATACCTGTGAACATGTTGGGATCCAAATAAGTAACTGAACAGAATGGCTGAATAAGATTGCTAACGAAGTGGACTAGCTGAATCGGGCAAGGATACGCAAATCCTCGCCGATCTGCTTGAACTCATGGAAACGCAGCGCGATCTTGCCGGACAGATCGTCCAGCGCCGGCAGGTCGAACATGCTGCGGCCGTCGCCCAGCAGGCTGGGCGCAAGGTACACCAGCAACTCGTCGACGCAGCCTTCGCGCAGCAGCGAGGCGTTCAGTTTGGAGCCGGCTTCGATGTGGACTTCGTTGAGGTTGCGCTTGCCGAGCTCGATGATCATGCGGGGCAGATCGACCTTGCCGGCGGCATTGGGCAGCACGATGATTTCGGCGCCGCGGTCCTCCAGCGCGGCGATGCGGGCGCGGTCTTCGCTGGCGGTGAAAACCCAGGTGCCGCCGCCGGCGAGGATGTTGGCATCCGGCGACAAGGTGAGTTTGCTGTCGACCACGATGCGGCGCGGTTGGCGCGGCGTATCGACGGCGCGCACGCTCAGTTGCGGATTGTCGTCCTTGACGGTGCCGATGCCGGTGACGATGGCGCAAGCGCGCGCGCGCCAGAAATGGCCGTCGTCACGCGCCGCCTGGCCGGTGATCCACTGGCTCTTGCCGTTGTGCAAGGCGGTCTTGCCGTCAAGGCTGGCGGCCGACTTCATGCGCACCCACGGCGTGCCGTGCTGCATGCGCTTGAAGAAGCCGATGTTCATTTCGCGGGCTGCTTCCGTCAGCACGCCGGACGTCACGGCGATGCCGGCCGCCTGCAATTTTTCCAGGCCCTTGCCGGCCACCAGCGGATTGGGATCGGTCATCGCGGCCACCACCTTGCCGACGCCGGCCTTTACCAGCGCATCGGCGCAGGGCGGGGTGCGGCCGAAATGGCTGCACGGTTCCAGCGTTACGTAGACGGTGGCGCCGCGCACATCGTTGCCGCGTTGCCGGGCGTCGAGCATGGCCTGGATTTCAGCGTGGTTGCCGCCCGGCGGCTGGGTGAAACCGGCACCGATGACGCGGCCGTCGCGCACGATGACGCAGCCGACGCGTGGATTGGGCGTGGTCGTGAACATGCCTTGTTCGGCCTGTTGCAGCGCAAGCTCCATGGCTTGCCGGTCGTTTTCGATGAAGAGGTCGTAGATGGACATTGGGTTCACGGGGATGCGATATTCCGGTCGGTTGCAGGCGCAGGATTCGGTGTGAGTCTACAGCTTCCGTCATCCGCCGGATTGCAGATGCGGGCGCGACCCAGGATTCCAAGCCTGACCAGGCGGGTTCTTCCTTCCAGCGAAAATTGCCACGAACCCCACAGCGGCGCCCGGTCGCTTATGTTGTTGCGGGTCCTGCCGTTGCCATTGTAAGCGATGTAGGACGCCGACTTGTCGCTCAACGTGGTGGCCATGACAAGGCCGGCAGGCAACTGTTCATGGCTGTAGATCAATTCATCGCCGGCGTCGAATTGCAGGTCGGCGTCGCCCGGCTTGTTGGCGAAGACCACCCAGCCGCTCTCCCATCTGCTGCCGTCGCGCGGCGCCAGGTCGACGCGGCTACCGCGCCGGATGGCTTCGCTGCGGGCCAGGTTAAGCGCGCCCAGGAAGGCGTTGGCGGCGTTCGCGAGCTGCTGGTTTTGCGTATAAGTGCGCAGGCTTGGCATGCCGGCCGCCAACAGCATGCCGACGATGGCCAGCACGATCAGCAGTTCAGGCAGCGTGAAGCCGGTTGGAGCAGGATGCCGCCTGTGCGATGTCATCGGCATGCCTCGGGTGCGGCGGCGACAGGCAAGCCGGAGATGGTTTGCTCGCCGCGGCTGTTGAGCGTCAGCGTGCCGCACAGGCGATCGACGAAGTTTCCGGCCGGCGCCGCCGAGACCATGACGCATTCCTGCAAGGTGCCGCCACTGCATCCGCCGGCGGCGATGCGATAGGCGCTGCCGGCTTCGGTGTCGCCGGAGAACCATCGGAACGCTCCGGACGTGGAGGCGTCGCTGTAGGCATGGTAGCGATTGTGTTGCGTGAAATGGCGCTCCTGCTGCTGCATTGCCTGCATCAGCGCCGCACGCGCTTCGGCGCGGCGCGCCTTGTGTACGTGTGATTGATAGGAGGGATAGGCAAACAGCGCCAGCATGCCGATGATGCACAGCACGCACATGAGTTCGGTCAGGGTGAAGCCGCGATGGCCATGGTGAGGGCAATGACGAAGGGAATGACGCGGGCGAGGGCAATGCAACATGGTCTGTCTTCCTGGTGAGGCGATGATGTTCAGTTGTTGATTTCCCGCCAGCTCATGCGCGGTGATGACGCTGAGGGTGGTGACAATGGTGTGGTGTTGAGCACGGTTTGCAGCATGACCTGCGTGCTTGCGTTCGGACCGAAGCCGATTGCCGTGACGCGATAGCGCACTACAACTTGCCGGTCTGCCGTCGTCAGCCTGAGCAATTCAATCAGGTAGCGTGGCGGTTGTGCCGGCAGCGACGCCGTGCCGTGCGGAAAACTCAATCCCGTGAATTGGCCGTAGCGCACCGAAGGCTCCGATGCACTGAAGTCGATGAGCCGCCACGGCGCCGTGTTGGCAGTGGCCAGGCACAGCCCGCCGTGCGCACCGATGCCATGGCAAGTCCCCGCCTGGTCCGGAAAAACTTCCGGTGTAATCCGGCCGCCGGCGATGTCGCGTTCGGCGTCGCGCAATCCCGCCTCGGCAGCCTGGAAGGCGATGTGACGATCGCGATCGTTGCGTGAGGATTTTTCGTTCATGAGCGTGAGCTGCGCGGCGGAGACGCCGAACAGCATTATCACCACCAGCATCAGCAAGACGATCAGCAGCGATGCGCCGCGTTGGCGATGGGTGGTATTCATGGCGCGGAATTGCGCAACCGGATCGTGGTCTGGAAAACTTTGCGGATGCGTTGTTGCACGGCGGGCGTCAACTTCGTTTCGTCGATTATGGCGCCGGCGTCCCCGCTATCCTGGTATGCCGTGCCGAACAGACGATGCACGACCGATGCGCCGCCGTCCCGCACATTGCGCTCGCCGCGCGCCAGCAGCGCGATCCTGACCGTCGCCACGTCGCGCCAGCGTTTGTTGATACGCGTTGCACTCATATAGTCAAGATCGCCATCGGTATTATTAACGTCGCGCACGCCGTACAGCACCTGGAACGATTCGATACCGCGCACGATGGCGGCAGCGCTCCAGCCGCCGTCGCGGGTAAGGTATTTGCAGCGCAGTTCCGGTTCGCCGGTACCGTCGAGGGAGACGTAGAAGATGCTCTGGCCGCGCGCCTCTTCCAAGTCTGAAAGCGTGGTCGCGCCGTTCGGTCCGGGTACGGCGAAGCCGGCGCAATTGAGCATGTCGTTGTCGGGTTGATTCCTTGGACCGGATCCGAAGAAACGTATCATCAGCAGATCGCTGCCGTGCGCAGCGCGGTTGTCGGAGGACGACAACATCCCGACCGTATGCTCGCCGACCCGGGCGTTGTCGAGACCTTCGATACCCGGATCCAAGCCGCCGAGGTCGTTGCGCAGAAAGGCAGGATTGTCCCACGGCACGTAGTTCGCCTGCCGCACCGTGCGCGCGATCAGGTCGAGCGCGTAACGGCCGTTTTCCTGGACCTGGGCGCTGTCGGCCACGCTCAGGTACGTCGAGCGGGCCGCCTGCATCAGCGCTACTGCCGCCAGCACCACGCCCATGCCGAGCGCCATGGCGATCATCAATTCGATCAGTGTCAGACCCTGCTGATGGTGGCGCATTTATCGCTCCACCGGCAACGCGAGAAAGGGCGGTGGCTCGGATTGTGCGGTGGATGTCGGCCCCGGCTCCCGCGACGCCCAGCCGATCTTGATCAGCAAGGGACCGCCGGCGCCGCTGCACGCCCAGCGCAGCGTGTCATTGAGAACCGGCGTGCTGTCCATGCAGACCACCACGCGCGCGCGCGGGAGGGCATCGGCGACTCGTTGCTTCCAGGCCGCGAGATCGCAGCCGGTCTGCGTGCAGGCGAAGGATGGAGTGGCGCCGTTGTAGTCGAATTGATAAAGCACCGGCTGGGCTTCGGCGCGCAGCAGTTCGGCCAGCTCGACCGTCAGTTGCAGCGCGGTCGACTGGTAAGCGCTGTGCTGCGCGGTGCGCAAGGCATGCAGCTGCATCGCAGCGACGCCCGAGGCGGCCAGCGCAAGAATGGCAATCGCCGCCAGCACTTCCACCAGCGTGAAGCCGTGCTGGGAAGAATGCGGTGCGGAGGGGAAGGAAACGGACGTAGTCCTGATCATGTGGCCTCGCCGATTTGCATGTCGGAAAGGCAGGATTTTGCCGGTGTTTGAGAATTGTTGCGCCGGTTTGGCTGTGGAAAATCGGGCAGAAGCCAAGATATTCCGTTTACCTGAAGTATCTATTTATTTTTTCTAGCTGTATTCGGCATTGAATCTCGACAGGCATGGATGCATGGTGATGTGCTGCACCTGCGCGCGGCAATAAAAAGCCCCGCATCGGCGAGGCTTTTTGTTGGAAGAACACCGGCGAACTTACACCGTGCGCGTCTCCGGATATTGCGTCACTACGTAGGCGACGGCGTCGACATTGGCCGGATTACGGTAGCTGTGCGCATGGTCGGCGTCGAAGAAGATGGCGTCGCCGGTGCCGAGCAGCTGGCGATGCTCGTTGATCTGGATTTCCAGCGTGCCGTGCGTGATGACGAGATTCTTTTGCGCGCCCGGCACCAGCGGCTGCAGATGTTCGGTCGACAGCGCGTCAAGCTTCAGTTCATGGAATTCGAAACGGCGCTCGCCCGCCGGATACAGGCTGCGGCTGGAAAAACGGCCGTTGCCGCTGACCGTGCGCGGCGAATCCTGCACCGGCAGTACTGCCCATCCTTGCGGCGCGAAGTTGCGCAGGAAGGCCGACACCGACACCTGCAAGGCCGACGCCACGCGCTGCAATACGCGGATGGTCGGCACGCTGCGGCCGGATTCGATCTGCGCCAGCATGGCGCGGCTCACGCCGGACTTGCGCGCCAGCCCGTCGAGCGACAGATGGCGCAAGGCGCGCAGGCGCGAAAGATTGTCGGCGACGATGTCTTCGATGTCGTTGCCGGGGGCCTGTGGCGGCACGGCATGCAGGTGCGGCGCGGGTTCGGCGATGCGCAATTCAGCAGTCATGATGAGGTTCTCTTCAGCGCAGGTTGGTGCGCGCCGAAGCGGCAAAGGACAGCGGTCATCGGGATTCTCCATTCCAGCAGGCTTGCTACGATGGGATGGAGCTTAGCACCGACACTATATGCGTCAGAACGAATAAATATTCACATCCATATGTGAATTTAGAATGAGGAATGCGGTTCTTTCAGAAACGCGATTTCTTCCGCCGTGGAGGTTCTGCCGAGGATGGCATTGCGATGAGGGAAGCGGCCGAAGCGCGCAATGATGGCGTGATGCCGGTCGGCAAACTTGAGATAGCCGTCGAAGGTCTCTCTGGATGCCGGGTCATCTTTGGCCATTTGTTTGGCCAGTGCGCGGAACAACTGGACGCAATGCTCCTGATCGTCGATGTCTTCCGAATGCTCCAGCGGCAGATAAAAGAACACGCGTTGCAGCGGCGACAACTGCTGATCGTATCCCTGCGCCAGGCCAAGATGACAACACTGGCGCGCCAGTTCATCGAAGTCGAAGGCGGTCGCCTTGTCGCGATAGATGTTGCGCGGGAACTGATCCAGCAACAGGATCAGCGCCAGCAGGCCGGCCGGCGTCTCGGCCCAGTCGTCCAGTTTGTTGTCGCGCGCGGCCAGCAAGCTCGCTTCGAAGCGGGTCTTGATGGTCTGGTCGACGGCGGCGTCCTTGCCCCACCACAGGCCGGACTGGCGGCCGGCCACGGTGTTGGCATCGCTGCCGGCGGCCGCGTCGATGTCGGCGCCGAACCAGAACGCCAGGACCGAGGCTATGGTTTCGGCCGCCATCATTGCGCCGCTGATCCGGCCAGCACGCGGATGCGTACGTCGCCCAGCTGCACGGTCTGGCCGGCGGTGATCTTGCAGGTCTTGCGCAGCTCCTGCCGGCCGTCGACCTTGACGTTGCCGTCGGCGACGATGGCTTTGCCGGCGCCGCCGCTGTCACAGATGCCGACCAGTTTCAGCAGCTGGTTCAGTTCGACGTAAGGGCCTTGCAGTTCGAATTCCAGGTGTTGCATATCTACCTTGTAGTGATGTTCAGCGAGAACGTTTCAGAGCAATGTCTTTTCGGCCTTGTGCAGCCAGAGCGCCAGATTGTCGAGCAGGTCTTCCTGGCTGAAGGAGCAGCTTTCTTCGGTGAACAGGCTGCCCGCTTCGAGCCGGCCGAGCAGGTCTTCGGCGACTTCTTCGTAGCGTGGCGGCAGGCGCTTGATCAGGTCGGTCTGCGCACGCCAGGCGCTGCAGAAAGCGGCGACGTTGATGTCGCCGTCGCGCAGCGCGTTCAGCGCGTCGTGCAGGATTTGCAGGTCGGGATTGCTCATGTGTTTACAAGTGAAGGGCGGAAACGGCGAACAGGCCGAGGACGCAGGCATAGCCGACGGTCCACGACAGCGAACGCAGGCTTGGCAGGTCGTTCAGGTAGAGCGCAGTATAGACCACGCGCGCGGCGATGAAGGCCAGCGCCAGGCCGTCGATCCACGCTTGCGCCGCGCCGGTTTGTTGGGCCACCAGCACTGCCGCTGCAAAGAAGGGAAACGCCTCGAAGTGGTTGCGATGCGCATAGTCGGCGCGGCGGCGCAGGCCGGTCTGCTTGTCGAGCCAGGCGCGCGGCTCGCCGTTGTCGAAATCGCGACGGCCGTACTTCGCCACCGACACGGTGAGGATGGGCAACAGGCCGGCGATCAGGATGCACCAGTAGGAAATTTCCATGTGAGCCTTATGAGCTTAAAGTTTCTTCGCTTCGAAGGTATTGCAGGCGCTGACCTTGCCTTCGGTGACGCCGCGCTTGAACCAGCTCACGCGCTGCGCCGAGGTGCCGTGCGTGAACGAGTCCGGCACCACTTCGCCGCGCGCCTGCCGTTGCAGGGCGTCGTCGCCGATGGCCGAGGCGGCGTTGAGGGCTTCCTCGACGTCGCCGTTTTCGATGATGTGGCGCGCTTCATTGGCGTGGTAGGCCCAGACGCCGGCGAAGCAATCGGCCTGCAACTCGAGCTTCACCGATAAGGCGTTGGCCTGTTTCTCGGACATGTTGCGACGGGCCTTGTCGACCTTTTCGGAAATGCCGAGCAGGTTCTGCACGTGATGGCCGACTTCATGCGCGATCACATAGGCTTGCGCAAAGTTGCCGGAGACGTTGAAGCGCTGCTTCATCAATTGATAGAAGCTGAGATCGATGTAGACCTTCTGATCGCCGGGGCAATAGAACGGCCCGGTGGCGGTCTGGCCGGTGCCGCAGGCGGTCGGTGTGGACCCGGAAAACAACACCAGTTTCGGTCGTACATACGTCGCGCCGCCGGCCTTGAAGATTTCACCCCACGTGTCTTCCGTATCGGCCAGCACGGTCGATACGAAGCGCGCCATCTGGTCGTTCGGCGGCGGCTTGTGCGCCGGCGCCGATTGCTGCACGGGAGCGAGTTGGCCGCCACCGCCGCTGAGCATGTTGATGACGGTCAGCGGATTGATGCCGAGGAAGTAGGACGCCACCAGCGCCACCGCGATGCCGCCGATGCCGATCGAACCGCCGCCGAAGGAAAAGCCGCCCCCGCCGCCACCCGAGTCCTCGCCGCGGCGGTCTTCCACGTTGTCGCTTTCGCGATTGCCTTCCCATTTCATGATGATTTCCTCTTTTGCTGCGTAAATGTCGGATAGGCGAGATTGTAATGGACCCGGCGCGGCGGCAATGGTTTCTGTTCCGACGCAAAGCCGGAAATCCGACAAGAATGAATTTCTACCAGGAAATGCGGTCACTCTTGCATGAACCAAGGCGCGGCCATGCGTGGAAAGCATCGGGGCGGCGTCACCGCTTTCCGCAGCGGCAACTTCTGTGGGAATATCCCGCTATGCGTCCGCATCATCGCCGACATACCCCTGAATCATGAGCAGCATGGATGTCTTGCCGAGGCGTTGCCATGCAGACAACATCAATTTTAACGGGAGACTCACATGATCTTGTGGCTAGTGCTTTTCGTGGCGGGCGCCCTGGCGCTGATGATGATGCGCGCCGGCGCATGGACCTGGCTGGTGGCGGAGCTGGCCTGGATATGGATCGGCGGCACCACCGACCAGGCCAACGCCGTTGTCTGCATCCTGCTGGCGATCCTGTTGTGCGTGCCGACCCTGCTGGTGGCGATCACGTCGGTGCGGCAAACGCTGATCACGCGTCCGGCGCTCGACATCTTCCGCAAGATCTTGCCCGGCATGTCGGCCACCGAACGCGACGCCATCGAAGCCGGCACCGTCTGGTGGGACGCCGAACTGTTTTCCGGCAAGCCAGACTGGAACAAGCTGATGCAATTGCCGCCGCCCACGCTGACGGCCGAAGAACAATCCTTCCTCGACAACGAAGTCACGCAGCTGTGCGCCATGGTCAGCGACTGGGACACCTCGGTCGTGTGGCAGGACCTGCAGCCGGAAGCCTGGCAGTTCGTCAAGGACAAGGGCTTCCTCGGCATGATCATTCCGAAGCAATACGGCGGCAAACAGTTCTCGGCCTACATGCATTCGCAGGTCATCATGAAGCTGTCGTCGCGCTGTTCGGTTGCGGCGATTTCGGTGATGGTGCCGAACTCGCTGGGCCCGGCCGAACTGCTGCTGCATTACGGCACCGAAGAACAAAAGAACCACTACCTGCCGCGCCTCGCACGCGGCGAAGAGATCCCGTGTTTTGCGCTCACCAGCCCCTACGCCGGCTCCGATGCCGCAGCGATTCCCGACGTCGGCGTGGTCTGCAAGGGTATGCACGAAGGCCGCGAAGTGATCGGTTTCCGCATCACCTGGGCCAAGCGCTACATCACGCTGGCGCCGGTGGCCACCGTGCTCGGCCTGGCCTTCCGTGCGCACGATCCCGATCATCTGCTGAGCGACAACAGCGAGCCCGGCATCACCTGCGCGCTGATCCCGACCAGCCATCCGGGCGTGGTCACCGGACGTCGCCACTGGCCGCTCAATGCGGTATTCCAGAACGGTCCGACCTCGGGCGAGAACGTCTTCATTCCGCTCGACTGGGTCATCGGCGGCCAGCCCCAGGTCGGCAAGGGCTGGCGCATGCTGATGGAATGCCTGGCGGCGGGGCGGGCGATTTCGTTGCCGTCGTCGAGTGTCGGCTTTTCCAAGATGGCGGTGCGCGGCACCAGCGCCTACACCGCCATGCGGCGTCAGTTCAAGATCGCCATCGGCAAGTTCGAGGGCATCCAGGAGGCGCTGGCGCGCATGGGCGGCAACCTCTACATGATGGACGCCACGCGCCGGCTGTCCTCGTTGGCGGTCGACGCCGGCGAGAAGCCGTCGGTGATCTCGGCGATCTCCAAATACCACGTCACCGAACGCGGCCGCATGCTGGTCAACGACGGCATGGACGTGATCGGCGGCAAGGGCATCTGCATGGGACCGGGCAATTTCCTGGCGCGCGTGTACCAGCAGATCCCGATCGCCATCACGGTCGAAGGCGCCAACATCCTGACGCGCTGCCTGATCATCTTCGGGCAGGGCGCCATCCGTTGCCATCCCTACGTACTCAAGGAAATGGCCGCGGCAGCCGACGACGACCACGACCGCGCGCTGCAGGATTTCGACCGGGCCTTCTTCGGCCACCTGAGCTTCGTCGCGGCCAACATGGCGCGCTCGCTGGTGGCCGGTCTCAGCGGCGGCTTGCTGGCGTCGGCGCCCGGACCCGACCAGGCGGCGGAAGAAACCCGCGTCTATTACCGCGCGGTGGCGCGCGTGTCGGCCTGCTTCTCGCTGCTGACCGACGTGTCGATGTTCGTGCTGGGCGGCTCGCTCAAATTCCGCGAGCGCATCTCAGGACGTCTCGGCGACGTGCTGTCGCAGCTCTACCTGATCTCGGCGACCCTGAAGCGCTACGAAGACGACGGTCGCCAGAGCGCCGACCTGCCGTATGTCGCCTGGTCGGTGCAGGACGCGCTGCATCGTGCGCAGGAAGCCATCATCGACGTGCTCGAGAACTTCCCCAATCCCTTCATCGCGTTTGCGCTGCGCATCTGGATGTTTCCTCTCGGCCTGTCGTTCCGCAAGCCGTCCGACCGTCTCGCCAGCGACGTGGCGCTGGCGATGCAGACCCCGGGCGCCGCGCGCGACCGGCTGGTGGCGGACGCCTACCGGCCTGACTTCAGGACCGATCCGCTGGGCAGCGGCGAGCATGCTTTCAATCTGTTGCCGCAAGTGCATGAGATCGAAACGCGCCTGAAGCAATCGGTCAAGGACGGTGTGCTGCCGGCGATGCCGCAGAGCCTGATCGAAATGCGGCGCTGGAATGCGCGCGCGATGGAGCAGGGCCTGATCAGCATCGATGAGCGCGTGGTGCTGGACGACTTCGCGCATTACGGCGACCTCACGGTGCAGGTGGATGACTTCGACGCCGGCTTCGACATGCAGGAGGCCGTGCAAAAAGGACAAGCGCCGGAAATCGTCATCAGCACATAGGTGACATAGTGTGGCGGAGACGGGCTTTGTTCGGGTTTGCTTGACAATCCGCCCAGTCCGTCTCACCGGCCGGGCTGTTTCGGCAGGTCGTAACGTCGTATAATGTCGGTCATCATCGTTTAACAGGACGTCTGTGCAGGCGTCGCTTCTTACTCCGCCTTTTATAGATACCCTCATGTCCATTACGTCCACCACCTCCGACAGCATCGCCACCGAACAAAGCGCCTCGCCGCCATTCCGCTGGCTCAACCCTTACCGTCCCACCAAGTTCAACGTCATCGTCGGCCTCGGCATCGCCGCCATCGTGCTGGCGCTGATCAACTTGTTCGTACCGGGCGCACTGGGCGCCACTGCCTACCTGTCGAGCATCGCCGCTGGCGCCGTCGCCTACGTGCTGGCCGAAGTGTTGCTGGTCACCATCGTCGTGGTGGGACCGTTCGCCGGATTTGTCTACGGCGTGATCGCGTTTTTCTCGCGCTGAACAACATCGTTCGGGACAAGGCCGCAAGCTTCAGGTTTGCGGCCTTTTTCATTTTTTGGGCAATGATGTCGAAAGCCGATGCCGAAATCCGTATTCCACGCGCGCAATAATTCATTGGAAACCCGCTCCCGCCCGGCATAACATGGCGGCCTCATCCGCGCGCCGCAATCCGGCGCCGCAGGTTCAACGCTTCAACCACAAGGACAACACATGCAAACACGCAAGCTCGCCCGCGACGGCCTGACCGTTCCCGAAGTCGGCCTCGGCTGCTGGCAACTCGGCGGCGGCTGGGGCGACCACTGGGATAACGACGTCGCCCAGCGGACGCTGGCGCAAGCCTACGCCACCGGCGTGCGCTTCATCGATACCGCCGACGTTTACGGCGACGGCGCCAGCGAACGTTCGATCGGCCAATTCCTGACTTCGCACAAGGACCTCACCGTCGCCACCAAGCTGGGGCGCGGCGCCATCTATCCGGACGGCTACAGCCGCGAGGCGGTGCGCACGGCGACGCAACGCTCGCTCGAGCGCCTCGGCGTCGACAAGCTCGACCTGACGCAATTGCACTGTGTGCCGCCGGCCGTGCTCAAGGACGGCAAGATCTTCGACTGGATGCGCGAATTGCGCGACGACGGCCTGATCACGCGCTTCGGCGCCAGCGTCGAAACCGTGGAAGAAGGCCTGCTGTGCCTGGAGCAGGAAGGCATGACTTCGCTGCAGGTCATCTTCAACATTTTCCGCCAGAAGCCGCTGGCGGATCTGTTGCCGCAGGCGAAAGCGAAGGGCGTCGGCATCATCGTGCGGCTGCCGCTGGCCAGCGGCCTGCTGAGCGGCAAGATGACGCGCGCCACCACTTTCAAGCCGGACGACCACCGCAACTTCAACCGCGACGGCCAGCAATTCAATGTCGGCGAAACCTTCGCCGGGCTTGAGTTCGCCACCGGCGTCGACCTGGCGCAGGAAATCGCCGCGCTGGTCCCGGCCGGCATGAGCATGCCGCAGATGGCGTTGCGCTGGATCCTCGACCACGACGCCGTGTCGGTGATCATCCCGGGCGCGAGCTCGCCGGCGCAGGTGTTGTCGAACGCCGGCGCATCGGCCTTGCCGCCGCTGCCGGCAGAACTGCACCAGAAGCTGGCGACGCTGTATCACGACAAGATCCACGCAGCGATTCGCGGACCTTATTGATCCTTATTGATTCAGCCGCCCAAAAGAAAAAGCCCGCGACCGCAAGGCCGTGGGCTTTTTCATGGCCAGTTGAACGTCAGCGTCAGAGCTTGAACACGCCGACCACCTTCACCAGGTTGTCGCCCTGTTGCTGCATCGACTTCGACGCGGCGGCGGCTTCTTCCACCAGCGCGGCGTTCTGCTGCGTGACTTCGTCCATCTGCGTGATGGCCAGGTTGACCTGGTCGATGCCTTCGCTCTGCTCGTGGCTGGCGACGGCGATTTCCTTGATCATGTCGCTGACCTTGCGGATGCTGTCGACCACTTCGCTCATGGTCTGGCCGGCTTGGCCGACCAGGTCGGAACCGGCGTGCACTTCCTGCACCGAGCCGTCGATCAGCGATTTGATTTCCTTGGCGGCGGCGGCCGAGCGTTGCGCCAGGCTGCGCACTTCCGATGCCACCACGGCGAAACCGCGGCCCTGTTCGCCGGCGCGCGCCGCTTCCACCGCGGCGTTCAAGGCCAGGATGTTGGTCTGGAACGCGATGCCGTCGATCACGCTGATGATCTCGACGATCTTCTTCGACGAGGCGTTGATCGAGTCCATGGTCTGCACCACTTTCTCGACCACGTGGCCGCCTTTTTCGGCAACCGCCGAGGCCGACACGGCGAGCTCGCTGGCCTGCCTGGCGTTGGCAGCGTTCTGCTTCACGGTGGAAGTGATCTCTTCCATCGCCGAGGCGGTTTCTTCCAGCGAGCTGGCTTGTTCCTCGGTGCGGTTGGACAAGTCCATGTTGCCGTGCGCGATCTCGTCGACCGATTCCTTGATCGAGTCGGTGGCCTTGAGGATGTTGTTGACCGTGTCGACCATGCGGTCGCGCGTGTAAGCGATGGACGACACCAGGCTGGCCTCGTCGCCCTTGCGCACCGCGATCGCGCCGGTCAGGTCGCCTTCGGCGATCTTGCGGGCGATCTGCGATGCTTCGCCCGGCTCGCCGCCGATGGAGCGGTAGATGTTGCGCACCACCAGCGTGGCGATCGCCGACATGACCGCGCCAAGGATCAGCAGCACCACGCCGGCCTTGATCAGCGAGCGGTAGAAGTCGGCCTGGATGTCATCCTGGTACACGCTGGCGACAAAGTCCAGGTTCCACGGCTTGAAGCGCTTGACGAAGCCCATCTTGGGGCTGGGCTTGGTCTCGTTCGGACGCGGCCACCAGTATTCGAGGAAGCCTTCGCCGGCGGCGGAGGAGCCGGTGGCGGCGATCATCTTGTACAACTCGTTGCCCTTGGCGTCCTTGAAGTCGAGCATGTTCTTGCCGTTGAGCTTGGGACTCATCGGATGCATCGTGACCACCGAATCGGCGCCGACCAGGGTGATGTATCCGCTGCCGGTGTAGCGCTGGTCCGCCACGCGGGCGATGGCTTCCTTGCGGGCGTCGTCGGCGGAAAGCTTGCCCTCGGTCGACTGCTTGTGCAGACCGGCCACGATGGAGTAGGACATTTCGGTGATATCGATCAGCGCGTGCTGGCGATCGGCGATCTGCAGGTTGCGGGTTTCATAAATGTTCCACAGCGACAGCGCAAAGAGCGCGATCCAGGCAAAGACCAGCGGCAGCCAGAGCTTCTGCTTCAAAGACATGTTGTTCACTACGAATTCCCCTTTAGACATGCCCGCCGGAGGCGGACAAAAATTTCCCTGAGCACATTCTTTTTATTGCCCTGCAAAAACATACTGAAAAGTATTTTTGTCGAAAATATTAGCATGCAAAAAGCGTGCGAAAAGCTCGAAATGAGGGGTAAAGACGCAGTCTTTTCCTGATAAAAAAAGCGGTACCCCCGTCATTCGACGGAGATACCGCAAAGGGACGACTGCTCCAGAGAAACGAATTACAACAATTGCATCGGTTTAGTCCGCCTTGCCATAACCCCCGCCGCCCGGCGTAGCGATCACGAACACATCGCCCGGCTGCATGTCGATGCTGGCGACGAAGCCCAGCTCTTCTTCAGTGCCGTCCTTGCGGATCACGGTGTTGCGGCCGCACTGGCCGGGCTCGCCTCCCGCTGCGCCGAACGGCGGCACGATACGGTTGTTGGACAGGATCGAGGCCGTCATCGGTTCGAGGAAGCGGATCTTGCGCACGCCGCCGTTGCCGCCGTGCCACTGTCCGGCGCCGCCGGAGTGTTCGCGGATCTCATAGCTTTCCAGGCGGACCGGATAACGCCACTCGAGGATTTCCGGGTCGGTCAGGCGCGAGTTGGTCATGTGCGTCTGCACCACGTCGGTGCCGTTGAAGCCTTGGCCGGCGCCGGAGCCGCCCGAGATGGTTTCGTAGTACTGATGCTCGCCGTTGCCGAAGGTGAAGTTGTTCATCGTGCCCGGCGCCGAGGCCAGCACGCCGAGTGCGCCGTAGAGCGCATTGGTGATGCAGCTCGAGGTCTCGACGTTGCCCGACACCACCGCCGCCGGATAGCGCGGATTCAGCATCGAGCCTTCCGGGATGATCACGTTGAGCGGCTTGAGGCAACCGGCGTTGAGGGGAATCTCGTCGTCCACCAGCGTGCGGAATACATACAGCACCGCCGCCATGCAGATCGCGCTGGGGGCGTTGAAGTTGTTGTTCAGCTGCGGCGAGGTGCCGGTGAAGTCGATGTCGGCGGTGCGCTCGGCATGATTGACGCGGATCGCCACCTTGATCACCGCGCCGTTGTCGAGCCGGTAGTCGTAGCTGCTGTCCTTGAGCAGCGTGATGACGCGGCGCACGGCTTCTTCGGCGTTGTCCTGCACGTGGCCCATGTAGGCTTGCACCACGTCCAGGCTGAAGTGCTCGACCATCTTCAGCAACTCGTCGACGCCCTTCTGGTTGGCGGCGATCTGCGCCTGCAGGTCGGCCAGATTCTGCGCGATGTTGCGCGCAGGGTAGGGACCGGAGCCGAGCAGGGCGACGGTTTCCTGTTCGAGGAATCGCCCCGCGCGCACCAGCTGGAAGTTGTTGATCAGGATGCCTTCCTCTTCCACCACCGTGCTGTTGGCCGGCATCGACCCCGGCGTGATGCCGCCGATGTCCGAATGATGGCCGCGCGATCCCACGTAGAACAGGATGTCCTTGCCATCCTTGTCGAAGGCCGGCGTGATCACCGTGATGTCCGGCAAATGCGTGCCGCCGTGGTAAGGATCGTTGAGCATGAAGACGTCGCCCGGCTGCATCTTGCCGGCGTTCTCGCGGATGATGGTGCGGATGCTTTCGCCCATCGAACCGAGGTGCACCGGGATATGCGGCGCATTGGCGATCAGGTTGCCCTGCGCATCGAACAGCGCGCAAGAGAAGTCCAGGCGCTCCTTGATATTCACCGAGAAGGCGGTGTTCTGCAGGCGCAGGCCCATCTGTTCGGCGATGCTCATGAACAGGTTGTTGAACACTTCCAGCATCACCGGGTCGGCCGTGGTGCCGATCGCCTTGCGCTGCGTGCGCGCCTGGTAGCGCTGCATCACCAGATGGTTCAGCGGCGTGACTTCGGCCAGCCAGCCCGGCTCGACGATGTTGGTGGCGTTCTTTTCCGCGATGATCGCAGGGCCGTGCACGACGTCGCCGGGGCGCATGTCTTCGCGGCGGTACAGCGCGGTGTCGTGCCAGAGCCCGCCCGAGAACAGCTGCACGGTTTCGGTCGATTGCAGTGCGCCGTCGCGCGGCGGCAATTGCTCGGGCTTTTCTTCGCGGTCGGTGGAGACGCCGATCGCTTCCACCGAAATGGCTTCGATGATCATGGCCTTGTCCGGCATCAGGAAGGAATAGCGTTTCTTGTAGGCCGATTCGAACTGCGCCACCATGTTCGCGATATCGCCGAAGGCCACCACGATCATCGAATCGGTGCCGTCGTAGCGCAGATGGGCGCGCTTGATCACGTCGATCTGCGTCGGCATTACGCCTTGCGACAACAGATCGTCGGCGGCTTGCGTGGCCAGCTTGTTCAGTTCCGCATCGAGCGTGCCGACCGAGCTGGTCGACAAGGGCAGCTCCATCGCCTGTTCGCGCATCGCGGTCTGGTCCGCCAGTCCCATGCCGTAGGCCGACAGCACGCCGGCGAACGGATGCGCGAAGACGCGCGTCATTCCCAGCGCATCCGCCACCAGGCAGGCATGCTGGCCGCCGGCGCCGCCGAAGGTGGTCAGGGTGTAGTCGGTGACGTCATGGCCGCGCTGCACTGAAATGAACTTGATCGCGTTGGCCATGTTGCCGACGGCGATTTCGATGAAACCTTCTGCGACTTCTTCCGGCGTGCGGCGGTTGCCGGTCTCCGCATGGATGCGGTCGGCCAGCTCGGTGAACTTGCGCACCACTGCATCGCGGTCGAGCGCTTCGTCGGCAGCCGGGCCGAACACCTTGGGGAAATAGGCCGGCTGGATCTTGCCCAACATGACGTTGCAATCGGTGACCGCCAGTTGGCCGCCGCGGCGATAGCTGGCCGGGCCGGGATTGGCGCCGGCGCTGTCCGGGCCGACGCGATAGCGCGTGCCGTCGAAGTGGAGGATAGAACCGCCGCCCGCCGCCACCGTATGAATGCTCATCATCGGGGCGCGCATGCGCACGCCGGCCACCTGGGTTTCGAACTCGCGCTCGAACTCGCCGGCATAGTGCGACACGTCGGTCGAGGTGCCGCCCATGTCGAAACCGATGATCTTGTCGAAGCCGGCCGTCTCGGCCGTGCGCACCATGCCGACGATGCCGCCGGCCGGGCCGGACAGGATCGAGTCCTTGCCCTGGAAGCGATGCGCATCGGTGAGGCCGCCATTGCTCTGCATGAAGAGCAGGCGCACGCCGTCCATCTCGCCTGCGACCTGGTCGACGTAGCGGCGCAGGATGGGCGACAAATACGCATCGACCACCGTCGTGTCGCCGCGCGAAACCAGCTTCATCATCGGGCTGACTTCATGCGACACCGAGACTTGCGTATAGCCGAGCTCGGCTGCGATCTCCGCCAGTTTTTCTTCATGCGCAGTAAAACGATAGCCATGCATCAGCACGATGGCGACGGCGCGATAGCCTTCTTTATATAAAGCCGCGAGTTGCCGGCGCACCGATACGGTGTCGAGCGGCTGCACCACGTCGCCGTGCGCGCTCAGGCGCTCGTCGACTTCCACGACTTTTTCAAACAGCAATTCCGGCAGCACGATGTTGCGGTCGAACAGGCGCGGGCGATTCTGATACGCGATGCGCAAGGCGTCGCGGAAACCCTTGGTGATCACCAATACGGTCGGATCGCCCTTGCGTTCGAGCAGCGCATTGGTGGCGACGGTGGTGCCCATCTTTACCGCTTCGACCTGTTGCGGCGAGATCGCTTCGTCGGGTTTGAGTCCGAGCAGGCGCTTGATGCCGGCTACGGCCGCATCCTTGTATTGCTCGGGATTTTCGGACAGCAGCTTGTGCGTCAACAGCGTGCCGTCGGGCTGGCGCGCCACGATGTCGGTAAACGTGCCGCCGCGATCGATCCAGAACTGCCAGCGTTGTTCCCCCAGTGTTGTCTGCTCTTTATTCATGGTGCATTGCCTTTCTCGATTGAACTTTCAGGTGCATTTTTGTTGATGAATTATCGACACTTTGCACATAAACCGTGCGATTAAGGTCGAACGTTTTGCTGAGGAAACATCGGGAAAGCCCGTCATATCCTCCTTAAAGCCTTGCTGTATCTGTGTTTGCGTCTGAAGTGGCGATCCCGCTGGAAAACTGGCACGCGCTTTGCTAATAACTCGTCAATGATTTGGCGATCATTTATTTTTATTAATATTAATAATTTATTGACATATTATCGACGAAACATATAGGATTCAAGAAAAAAATCAAGGAGACAAAAAATGGCGAGAGAACCACGCATAACGCGGTGAAGTGCAAACCAACGCAACCACCGCCGCCATTTTTCAGGCGTGCCCCCGAGGTCGGCGAATGCCGGCAAGCAGCAGCGCAAGTGCGGGGCAAGGCCATGAATCCTGAATCAAGCAGTCGATAGAAGTCAGCGCAACACCAGCACATAAGTCCAGCCGGGCAACCGGCCTGGAGTGGATCGACACAGCCTTCGCGTTTGCGGCGGCGGTGCAGTGGAAGTGGTTGGAAGTCGTGTGGTGATTTTTGGGTAGCTCCCGCTTACAGCGCCGCAGGTGTCGGGCGGCGTCACGCGGTGGGGGGAATTTTTGGATGTCAGTCAATACAACAAGGAGCGTCTCATCATGTTAGGTCTCGTCTTCAAACGTGTTTTCAAAGCCGGCCTGGCCGCGTCTTTCAGCATTGCCGCCTTGTCGGCGCAAGCGCAACAGCAGGAAATCAAGATCGGCGTCATCTATCCGCTCAGCGGCGCCGCCGCCTCCACCGGCGCAGAAATGAAGGATGCGCTGGAACTGGCCGCCGACATCATCAACAACGGCGCCAAGGGCGTGCCCAACCTGCCGTTCTCGGCCGGCGGCGGTCTGCCCAACCTGAAGGGCGCCAAGATCAAACTGGTGTTCGCCGATTCGCAAGGCAACCCGCAAGTCGGCGCTACCGAAGCCGAACGCCTGATCACGCAGGAGAAGGTGGTCGCCGTGGTCGGCGCGTACTTCAGCAACGTCACCGCCACCACCAGCCAGGTCGCGGAACGCTACAAGGTGCCTTACCTGAATCCGGAATCGTCGTCGGCCTCGCTGACGCAGCGCGGCTTCAAGTGGTTCTTCCGGACCACGGCGCATGACGACCTGTTCGTCACCAACTTCTATGAATTCTTCAAGGAGCTGGAAGCCAGGAAGGGCATCAAGATCAGCAAGCTCGGCGCCTTCAACGAAAACACGCTGTGGGGCAACGAGACCACCAAGCTCGAAACCAAGCTGTCCAAGGACCGCGGCTACGATCTGGTGAAGACCATCGTCTATCCGGCCAAGAGCACCCAGCTGACCTCCGAAGTGCAGCTGCTCAAAGCCGCCGCGCCGCAAGTGGTGATGCAGTCTTCCTACCTGGGCGACGCCATCCTGTCGATGAAGACCTACAAGGAACTGGGCTTCACGCCGGACATGATCCTGGCCAACGACGCCGGTTTCATCGACACGGAATTCGTGAAGACGCTGGGCAAGGACGCCGACTTCATCATCACCCGCGACGTCTGGTCGCTTGACCTGGCCGGCAAGAATCCGCTGATCAAGCAAGTCAACGACCTGTTCAATGCCCGCTTCAAGATCAACTTCACCGGCAATTCGTCGCGCACCTTCACCGGCCTGATGACGCTGGCCGATGCGATCAACCGCGCCGGTTCCACCGAGCCGGAAGCGATCCGCAAGGCGCTGTCGGAAACCAACATCCCCGGCAACAAGCTGATCATGCCGTGGAAGGGCGTCAAGTTCGACGAGCACGGCCAGAACACGCTGAGCTCCGGCATCCTGCTGCAAATCATCAACGGCAAGTACTACACGGTCTGGCCGTTCGACATGGCGACGCGCGACATCGTCTGGCCAATGCCGAAGTGGGACCAGCGCAAGTAATCGCGCAAGTAGTCGCGCAAGTAATCGTTCTGGCTGGGAAGTAAGCGGAAGGGCGCCGCAACAAGAACAACAACGCGGCCTCTTCCTCACTGATTCAATTTTTATCGCGGGTATTTACGGCGCGTAAATAGTTCGTAAAGGGGAAATTCATGACTTGGGATATTTTGCTGCAGACCCTGGCGTCCGGCCTGTTGATCGGACTTATTTATGCGCTCGTGGCAATCGGTTTGACGCTGATCTTCGGCGTGATGGACATCGTCAACTTCGCCCACGGCGAATTCCTGATGTTCGGCATGTATTCGAGCTTCTGGCTGTTCGCGCTGTATGCGCTCGATCCAATTTTTACTTTACCGCTGACCGCGCTGTTCCTGTTCGGATTGGGCGCGCTGCTGTACAAGCTGGTGATCCGCAAGATCACCAATGCGCCGATGGTGTCGCAGATCTTCACCACCTTCGGCCTGATGATCCTGTTCCGCGGCATCGCACAGTTTTTCTGGAAAGCCGATTTCCGCACCATCGAAAACTCCATGGTCGCCGGCCACGTCTCGCTCGGCGGCATCCGGATCGGTTCGCCGCAACTGACCGCCGGCCTCGGCGCGATTGTCGTCACCGGCGTGATCTACCTGTTCCTGACCCGCACCAAACTCGGCGCCGCGCTCGAAGCGACCGCCGCCGACAAGGAAGCGGCGCAGCTGATGGGCATCGATTCGCAAAAGATGTTTGCGCTGGCCTGGGGCGTCGGCGCCGCCTGCGCCGGCGTGGCGGGCGCGCTGCTGTCGACCTTCTTCCCGATCTTCCCTGAAGTCGGCGCCAACTTCATCCTGATCGCCTTCGTGGTGGTCAACCTGGGCGGCTTCGGCAGCGTGGTCGGCGCATTGATTGCAGGCGTGCTGGTGGGCGTGATCGAAGTGATGGGCGGCCTGTTCCTGGGACCGCAATACAAGATGGCGATCGTGCTGGTGCTGTTCCTGACGGTGCTGATGTTCCGCCCGCAAGGGTTGATGGGCAAGGCCTGAACACCCAATTAATCGGAGAGAAACCTCATGCTCAAAACTACTTCCAGCCTGCCGCTGACGCCCACCGCGTCCGCTCCGGGCTTCAATAAAACACACGGGCTGCTGGTCGCGCTGCTGGTGCTGGCACTGGCTTTGCCGCTCTACGTCAACAGCCCGTCGCACCAGAACCTCGCGATCCTGATCCTGATGGCGGCGCAGATCGGCGTGTCCTGGAACATCGTCGGCGGCTACGCCGGCCAGGTCTCGCTCGGCCACGTCGCCTTCTACGGCATCGGCGCCTATACCTCGGCGATCCTGTTCTCGGTCTACGGCATCAACCCGTGGTTCGCCATGGTGGTCGGCGGCGTCATCGCAGCGCTGGTCAGCCTGGTGATCGGTTGGTCCTGCTTCCGCCTCAAGGGTCACTACTTCGCGATGGCGACCATTGCGGTGGCGGAAATCATCCAGATCGTCTTCACCAACTGGGACTTCGCCGGCGCCGCCGTCGGCCTGACGATTCCGATGGGAGAGGGCGGCTGGGCCAGCATGATCTTCGCCGGCAAGGAGCCGTATTACTACATCGCACTCGGCCTGTTGTTGCTGACGCTGCTGGCCAATTTCATCATCGAGCGCAGCTTCCTCGGCTACTACTTCCGCGCCATCAAGGATGAGCCCGACGCTGCGCGCAGCCTTGGCGTCAGTCTCAGCAAATACAAGCAGATCGCGTTCGCGGTGAGCAGTTTCTTCACCGCCATGGGCGGCAGCCTGTACGCGCAGAAGGAACTGTACATCGATCCGGCCTCGGTGCTGGGCACCGGCATGTCGATCAAGATGGCGCTGGTGGCGATTCTCGGCGGCATCGGCACGCTGTTCGGGCCGCTGGTCGGCGCCGGCCTGCTGACCGCCATCGAAGAAGGCACGCGGACCCTGTTCGGCGGCTCCGGCCGCGGCACTGACCTGATCATCTACGCCGCACTGATCATCGTCATCGCGGTGTACTACCCGAACGGCATCCTCGGTTACATCAAGAGCATGTTCGCCCGCCGCAAGGCCGTCAGGGCGCAGGCAGAAACCGCCGCCAAGGAGGAATCCAAATGAGTTTGCTACGCGTAGAAAACGTCTACAAGAAATTCGGCGGCCTGACCGCCAACCAGGATATTTCCTTCACGGTCCAGGCCGGCGAGATCGTCGGCCTGATCGGCCCCAACGGCGCCGGCAAGACCACCATGTTCAACTGCATCGCCGGCTATTCGCCGCCGACCACCGGCGACATCTGGCTGGAAGACCTGAAGATTTCCGGCATGTCGCCGGAGCAGTGCGCCCGCATCGGCATCGGCCGCACCTTCCAGGTGGCGCGCACCTTCACCAGCATGACGGCCTTGGAAAACGTCATGGTCGGCGCCTTCCTCAACGAGCGCGGCGTCGGTCCGGCGCGGCGCACTGCGCAAGAGCTGCTGGACTTCGTCAACCTCGGCCGCTTCGCCGACAAGCCGGCCGGCAGCATGACCATCAGTGAACAGCGCCGCCTCGCCGTGGCGCGCGCGCTGGCGGTCAAGCCCAAGCTGCTGCTGATGGATGAAGTCATGGCCGGCCTCAACCCGACCGAAGTGCGCGAAACCGTCGACGTGGTGCTGAAGATCCGCGACCAGGGGATTTCCTGCCTGATCGTCGAGCACGTGCTGGAAGGCATCATGCCGATCGCCAACCAGATCGTGGTGCTCGATTACGGCAAGAAGATCGCCGACGGTTCGCCGCACGACGTGTCCAACGATCCGCATGTGATCGCCGCTTATTTGGGAGATGAATGATGCTACAGGTGAGAAATCTGCGGGCCAGCTACGACGGCGTGCTGGCCTTGTCCAAAGTCGACATCGACGTCAAGCCGGGCAGCCTGGTGGCGCTGGTGGGCGGCAACGGCAACGGCAAGTCGACCACGCTGCGCGCGATTGCCGGCCTCAACAAGGTCGACGCCGGCAGCATCGTGTTCGACAACACCGACATCGGCAAGGTGCCGCCCTTCGACCGCGTCGGCCTCGGCCTGTCGCTGGTGCCGGAAGGGCGCCGCCTGTTCGGCCGCCTGAGCGTGCAGCGCAATCTGGAGCTGGGCGCTTACTCGCGCAGCGACAAGCACGAGATTGCCGAATCGATCGAAGACATGTACGCCACCTTCCCCATCATCAAGGAGCGCCGCCATCAGCTGGCCGGCACCATGAGCGGTGGCGAACAGCAGATGCTGGCGATCGCGCGCGGCCTGATGGCCAAGCCGCGCCTGCTGCTGCTGGACGAACCGTCGTGGGGCATCGCGCCCAAGTTCGTCACCAAGGTGCTCGACACCATCCAGCAGGTCAACGCCAAGGGCGTGTCGATCCTGCTGGTGGAGCAGAACCTGCACAAGGCGCTGGCGATCGCGCATTACGGCTACGTGATCCAGACCGGCCGCATCGTGATGGAAGGCACCGGCAGCGAATTGCTGAACAACGACGACATCAAGAAAGCTTACCTGGGAGGGCTATAAGGTGATGACGACCAACATGCAGATGAGCGAAGAATTGCCGTTGTCCGCCGCCGGCCTGCGCGCGCTGTGCCGGACCGGCGCGTTCGACGGCCCGACCGCCGGCTATGCCGACGGCCACGTGCAGGCCAACCTCATGATCGTGCCGCGCGAATACGCTTTCGATTTCCTGCTGTTCTGCCAGCGCAATCCCAAGCCCTGCCCGCTGGTGGAAGTGCTGGAGCCGGGGCGCTTCGAACCGTGCAGCGCACCCGGCGCCGACCTGCGCACCGACGTGCCGGGCTATCGGATTTTTGAAAACGGCGTGTTGCAGCAGGAAGTCGCCGATATCTCCGCGTATTGGCGCGACGACCTGGTGAGCTTCCTGATCGGTTGCAGCTTCTCGTTTGAAAGCGCACTGGTCGAGGGCGGCATCCCGTTGCGCCATATCGAACAGCAGCGCAACGTCGCCATGTACAAGACCAGCATGCCGTGCACGCCGGCCGGACGTTTCAGCGGCAACGCCGTGGTCAGCATGCGTCCGGTCAAGAGCCGCGACATTGCACGCGCGGTGGAAATCACGGCGCGCCTGCCGCAGGTGCATGGTGCGCCGGTGCACATCGGCAATCCGCAGGCGATCGGTATCGCCGACCTGATGCGTCCGGATTTCGGCGATGCGGTCGAGATCATGGACGATGAATTGCCGGTGTTCTGGGCCTGCGGCGTGACCCCGCAATACGTCGCCGAACTGAGCAAGCTGCCGTTTTGCATCACCCATGCGCCCGGCAAGATGTTCGTCACCGACCGCTTGAACGAATGATGTAGACCCAGACGCAAGGGCGACCGAGAGGCCGTCCATTACTCCCATCAGCGGGTTTTCCCGCCACGAACCGAGGAATTTTATGTTGACGCATAAATCCCTGTTGGAAGCGTACGTCTACGCAAAAGACAAATGCTGTCCTTCATTGATCCACGACATCTATGAACCGAACGCGGTGCTCAGCATCTCGACCTCGGCCAGCGCAGTGGCGTTTCCGCCGCTGGTGGTCGGCGCCGACGGCATCGCCCAGACATTGGTGACCGACTTTGCCAAGCGCTTCACGCACTGCCGCACCTATTACGTATGCGACGAGCTGGAGGTGAGCAACGGTCGCATCGAACAACTGCCGTGGCTGGTGCTGATGCGTGAAGAGGAAACGGCGTCGCTGCGCATCGGACGCGGCTACTACAACTGGCAACTGAACCAGCATCCGGAAGAGCTGTGGCGCGCCAGCGAGATGCACATTCGCATCGACCACATGATGCTGATCGCCGACGTTGCCGGCGACCTGCTGACGACCTTGCACTCCTTCCTGCCGTATCCGTGGCTGCCGCCGCGCGTGCTGGATTCCTCGTTCGGCTTCATCGGCGACAGCAGTCCGGCATTCGCCTTCCTCAAGGAATTCAGGAGCAACAAGTTCGATTTGCCGCGTGAACGGCTCACGGCATGACAACGAATTGAAAAGAATGGCGACGCGCAGCGGGGAGGAAAGCATGGCTGCGCGTCCAGGAGTTCTCTTTGAACGCACCGGGACAACGGCCATTGTCCCGGCGCCGCAGAGAGCAGGCGCATGCCGGCCAGCAGAAGGGCGCGCACGACACTTGGCCGGTACGCGGTTTATTGGGTTTGATGCAATTTCATCTATCGGGGAGTTTCAATGAAACATAAAGTCTTGGCTGCAGCGGCATTTGCCGCAGTCGGCATCCAGGCAGTACCTGCGCTCGCGCAGTCGTCGGTCACGATCTACGGTCTGATCGACACCGGCATCGTGGTCGAAAGCGGCGGCGCGGCTGGTCACGTCACCAAACTGACCAGCGGCATCAGCGGCGGTTCGCGCATCGGCTTCAAGGGCACGGAAGATCTGGGCGGCGGCATGTCGGCGCTGTTCCTGCTTGAAACCGGCTTTCAGAACGACACCGGCGCACTGGGGCAAAGCTCGACGGTAACATCCTTGTTTGGTCGCCAGAGTTATGTCGGTCTGGGTGGCGATTTCGGTACGGTGACCGTCGGTCGCCAGTACACGCCGCAATACCTGGTGCTGGCCGGTGTCGATCCTTTCGGCACCGGCTATGCCGGCGACGCGGCGAACATCATGCCCAACACCGGCAATTCCAGCAGCCGCATGGACAACACCGTCAAGTACGCATCGCCGAATTTCAGCGGCGTGACCGGTGAACTGGCTTATGGTTTCGGCGAGACTGCAGGCAGCACCAAAGCCGCCAGCCAGATCGGCGCCGCCATCGGCTACGCCAATGGTCCTCTGAACGTGCGTCTCGGCTTCCATGGCCGCAACAACGATACGCTGACCAGCGAGACCAGCTCCGGCCGCAGCACGCTGCTGGGCGCGACCTACAACTTCGGTCCGGTCAAGTTGCACGCTGCCTACGGCATCAACAAGGGCGTCAACAGTTCGCCGATGCGTAACGCCGTCAATCAGTACGGTACCGGTGCGGTCGTTGCCTCCACCGACAGCGCTGACGCACTGATCGGCGTGACCGTCCCGTTTGGTGTGCAACATACGTTCCTTGCTTCTTACATTCACAAGAATGACAAGACTGCACGGAACCAGGATGCGGACCAGTTCGCACTCGGTTATCGGTATGCGTTGTCCAAGCGAACCGATTTGTATGCGGCATATGCCCACATCAAAAACAAGAACGGCGGCACTTACACCGTCGGCAGTTCGATTGAACTGGGCAGCGGCA
Organism: Herbaspirillum lusitanum; assembly: GCF_026127345.1. Lineage (NCBI taxonomy): Bacteria > Pseudomonadati > Pseudomonadota > Betaproteobacteria > Burkholderiales > Oxalobacteraceae > Herbaspirillum > Herbaspirillum lusitanum. Next base: position 41,394 of record NZ_QXFG01000004.1, read on the forward strand.
ACAGCGCCTGGAACGCCGGCATCCGCCACACGTTCTAAGCGTCCCTCCGGCGACGGTGGGGAAGAAGAGGCGTAGGCCGAGTGGTTCCTGGAAAAACACTCGGCCGCTGTTTCTGACTCCGATGCCATTCGCCGGGCCTGATTGCCGGCGGCTTTGAGATTTGTCGATTGCGGCGGGGCCGGTATCCCTGCGGCAAGCGACCGATTCTTTCTTGAGGAAAGCCGCCGGCCAGGCGCACAGCGCCCGCACGTCGGCATGCATTTGCATCATGAACATTGAGGGGTGGAAAATGAAAAAACTGTCTCACCTGAAAATCGGACAACGTCTCGGCCTCGGCTTCGGCGTGGTCATCCTGCTGATGCTCGGCCTGACCGTGATCGGCGTCTACCGCCTCAACCAGATCAACGGCAACATCCGCAGCATCGCCAACGATTTCTATCCGCGCACGGTCATGGCCAATACGGTCAAGGGCGCGCTCGACGAAACCGCGCGCAGCATGCGCAACCTGCTGTTCATGAGCACCGTGGATGAAATAAAGGGTGAGCTCAACGCCATCACGCGCGCCGGCGCCGTCATCGACGAGACGCTCAAGCGCTTTGCGCGCGACACGCCTTCGGCAGAAGGCAAGCGCATGCTCGACGCCGTCAACGCGGCGCGGGCGCAATACACCCCGGTGCTCGACAATTTCCTGGCGGCGGTCAAGGACGGCCAGGTGGAGCAGGCACGCGACCTGATCCTGCCGGAGATCGCGCCCTACCAGGCGGCTTATTTCAAGGCGCTCGACAACCTGATCGCCTTCCAGGGACGTGGCATGGAGCAGGCCGGCCAGGAAGCCGAGCGTGTCTCCGGCGCAGCCAGCGTGCTGATGATCGCGATGGCGACGATCGCTTCGCTGCTGGCGGTGCTGGTCGGCTATTCGGTCATGCGCAGCATCACGCGTCCGCTCAATGCCGCCATCAATATCGCCGAGCGGGTGGCCGGCGGCGACTTGTCGGTGCGCGTCGAGAACAGCGCCCACGACGAAACCGGCAAACTGCTGACCGCGCTGCAAGGCATGCGCGACGGCCTGCTCAACGCCGTGACGCAAGTACGCGACGGCTCCGACGCCATCTCGGTGGCCGCGCGCGAGATCGCCGCCGGCAACGCCAACCTGTCGGCGCGCACCGAATTGCAAGCCAGCACGCTGGAAGAAACCGCCAGCTCCATGCTGGAACTGACCGACGCCGTCAACCACAACGCCGAGAACGCGCGCCAGGCCAACCAGCTGGTGATGAACGCCTCGCAGGTGGCAACGCAGGGCGGCGACGTCGTCACGCAGGTGGTCAACACGATGCGTGAAATCAAGGACAGCTCGCGCCAGATCGTCGAGATCATCAGTGTCATCGACGGCATCGCCTTCCAGACCAATATCCTGGCGCTGAACGCGGCGGTGGAAGCGGCGCGTGCCGGCGAACAGGGACGCGGCTTCGCCGTGGTGGCGGCGGAAGTACGCGGACTGGCGCAGCGCAGCGCCTCGGCCGCCAAGGAAATCGCCGGCCTGATCCAGAACTCGGTCAAGAAAGTCGATGCCGGCAGCACGCTGGTCGACCAGGCCGGCAACACCATGCAGGACATCGTGCGCAGCGTCAAACACGTGGCCGACATCATGACCGAGATCTCGGCCGCCAGCGACGAGCAGAGCGCCGGCATCCGCCAGGTCAACGACGCCATCGAACAGATCGACGACATGACCCAGCAGAATTCGGCGCTGGTGGAGCAGGCCGCCGCCGCTGCGCAAAGCATGCACGACCAGTCGATGGCGCTGGGACGCGCGGTGTCGATCTTCAAGATCGAGGCGCCCGGCGATATCCAGACCATCGGCATCGGCGGGTCACATGCCGAGCCTGCACCCGCCAGAATTTCATATCAGGAAACAGCCCCATGCCGACCGCAAAGAAAAACGTAAAAGCCACCTTTGCGCAGAACCTCAGCAAGGTTCCCATCGTATCGTCGTTGCACCTGGCCTCTGGGAGAAGCAAGGAATTGAGCGAGTTCGAGTTCGGCATGATCATTGCCGGCAACGCCTTCAACCGCTGGATGGTGCGCTGCATCTCCGCCGCCGGCATGAAGGACATGACCGCCACCGACGTGCTGGTGCTGCATCACATCAACCACCGCGCGCGCGAGAAGAAGCTGGCCGACATCTCCTTCATCCTCAACATCGAGGACACCCACGTGGTCAACTACTCGCTCAAGAAGCTGCATTCTCTGGGCCTGGTCAACACCGAAAAACGCGGCAAGGAAGTGCTGTACTCGACCAACGAGGCGGGCCAGGATATCTGCAAGCGCTACTATGAGATCCGCGAACAGTTGCTGGTATCGGGCTTGACCGGCGACGACGCCGAGAGCTTCGAACTGGAGGAATTGGCGCGCTTCCTGCGCATCCTTTCGGGATTGTACGAACAGGCGGCGCGTTCGGCCACGTCAATGTAGGCGGAGCAGGGGAGGACAAGGGAGCAAGCAAATCCGATGTCCCAGTGAAATCTGCATTTCTTGGCCCTGCCGGTTGTGCCAAACCTTCCTTACCATGCAGACTTGTCAACTCTGCCCGGAAGGATTTCCATGTCCAACAGTCCCGCCGTCCTGCACCACGCCGACACGCCGGAAGCCCTGCGCGCCTGCTATGCGGTCATGAAGCAGTTGCGTCCGCACCTGCAAAGCGAAGCGGAGTTCCTCGGGCGCGTGGCGCGCCAGGTCGCTGAAGGCTACCGCCTGCTGGCCGAATGGCAAGACGATCAGCCGGTGGCGCTGGCCGGCTATCGCCTGCAAGAGAATCTGGTCTACGGAAAATTCCTCTACGTCGACGACCTTGTCACCACCGAAGCGGCGCGCGGCAGCCAATGCGGAGCACGCCTGCTGGATGCGCTCAGCGACATCGCGGCGCAGTCCGGTTGCGTGCGGCTCACGCTCGACACCGGTCTGGCCAATGCGCTGGCGCAACGCTTCTACTTCCGCCAGGGTTTGCTGACCAGCTCCATTCGCTTCGGCAAATCCATTACTCCCATCCAATAAAGAAATAAAGGGAGCAGCTTCATGAAATTGCTTCACGTCGACGCCAGCACCAAGCGCGAATGGTCCAACTCGCGCGCACTCTCGCAACGTCGGGCTGCATGAATTAAATGCGCGGCTGGCGCGAGCCGAAGTTGTTGGCGTAGATCCAGGTGAACTCGGCGCCGAGCAGGAAAATCTGCGCCGAGTAATAGATCCATGCCAACAGCAGCGCAAACGATCCCGCCGCGCCGAAGCCGGAACTCATGCCGGTCCTGCCAAGGTACAACCCGATCAGGTATTTGCCGATCATGAACATCACCGTGGTCGCCATCGCGCCGATGCGCACGTCGTGCCATGACAGGCTCACGCGCGGCATGAAGCGATAGATCGCCGAAAACAGCACGGTGAACACGGCGAACGAAATCACGAAGTTGGCCACGTGCATGACGATGGTCCAGCCTTCGAACCAGCCGCCCCACCATTTCCCCAGGGCCGCCAGCCCGGCGCTGACCACCAGCGACACCATCAGCATGAATCCCAATCCCAAGATCAGTCCGAACGACAGCAGGCGCGTGCGCACCAATGTCCAGATGCTGCTTTGGCGCGCCACGGTCGGCATCTTCCAGATGCGGTCGAGTGCGCTCTGCAACTCGGCGAACACCGCGGTGGCGCCGACAGCCAGCGTGATCACGCTGAGCACCGTGGCGATCACGCCGTCCGAGCGCGTGCTGACCGACTTCAGCAAGACCTGCACGGCGATGGCGCCGTCGGTGCCGACGATGCTGCGGATCTGCTCGACGATTTCTCCCTGCGCGGCGTCCTGGCCGAAGATCATGCCGGCGATGGCGATTGCGATGATCAGGATGGGCGCGATCGAAAACATCGTGTAATAGGCGATCGCCGCGCCCATGCTCGGCGCGAAGTTATCCAGCCAGGCGTTGACGGCGGCGTTGATGAACTGCCAGGTCTGGCGCCACCACGGCCCGGGCTGGATCTTGACGATGCCGCCGTCGGATGGATGCAGTTGCGGCGACCCTGCGTTCAGCGCTGCAGCGGCTGCGGCCGGCGCTGCGGATTCGCGGGTTTTTTCCAGCGAGGCGTGCGCCGCGCGCTTGCCTTGTTCGGCCTGCCATGACGCGATCATCGGCAGCACCGTGGTCAGCACCGGCGCGAGTTGTTCGATGAAGGAAGGAGTGTGGGAGCGGGGCCGCGCGGTTTTCTTGCCCGCTGCAGCCGGGTGAGCCGCGCGCGGCAATACCGTCCGCTGCGACCGCTGAATCTTCCTGCGGCGCAGGCCGGCAAACAGCAGGCTGAGTCCGGTCGCCAGCACCGCGCCGGCGACGATCTTGCCGGCCTTGTCGCTTGCTTGCTGCGTGTCGATATCGGGCATGTCAATTCTCCTGTTACGGCTTGTCCGGCTTTTCCATATCCCCTTGCGTGACCGGTTTGGCCGGCGCGGCAGTCGGTTCGGAGTGCGGCTGGGCGCGTGTCTGCGCGGTCTTTGCCATCGCCAGGGCGCAGTCGTCGGCGTTGCCGCGCCGGTCGCCCATGCTCACCAGCGGCAGCACCGCGGCGGCCGGCGCCAGCAAGGCCAGGGCGCCGGCCGCTGCGGCCTTCGCCGCCAACGGTCCTTTATAGGGACCGATGTCGGGATGGGCGAATGTACCCTTGGCATATAGCGGCGTGCGCAGTGAAAAAATCCGCACGCCCTTGGCCTTGGGACGTACGTCCAGGTCCAGCTGTTCCCGGCTCAGGTCTACGCCGCCGGCGACGTCGACGCGCGTGTCGTCGGTGTCCAACATGAAGCGGCGCATGTCGGCGCGGCCGTTGTTGACGACCATGTCGCCGACCATGCAGTTCAGATGCACCGGCTTGTCGCCGAATACCTTGGCGAAGATGGCGTTGGCGATATTCAGGCCGGCCGCTTCCAGGATGAACTTGCTGACCGCGCCCTCGCTGACTACCGCGCCGACCTCACCGTTCGCGGTGCCCAGCATGGCCGCGATGGAGTTGCCGTGGCCGGTCAGCGCGGCGTCGCCGTTGATCTCGCCGAAGCTGGCTTGCATCGACTTCAGTTTCGGAAACAGCTCACGCACCTTGACCTGGCGCGCGGCCAGCTTGATCTGCGCGGCGATCGGCTGATGCCGGCCGTCCAGCGAAATATTGGTGGTCACCTTGCCGCCGGCCAGCCCGAAGTTGAGCGGCGCCAGGTTCAGCACGCGGTCTTGCATGCGAATGACGGTATCGACGTCCTGCAGTGCGGCGAAGTTGCTGATGATTTTCTTGCCCTTGAAGGCGATGTCGGTGTCGAGCGCGGCCCACCGTTCGGCGCGGAACTGCTTGTCCGGCAGCAGCTTGTCGCGACGCTGACTTCGCGCATTTCCTGACGCGGCACCGGCACCCACGGAAGGACCGAGATCGGCCAGCCGCAGTTGCTGCGAGGTGATCGTGCCGCGCAACAGCGGCCGCGGCAGCTTGGGTTGGCGCGGCAGGTACTCGGCCGTGCCGGACAGATCGCTGTCGCCGACGCGGCCGGTGAATTTTTCATAGGTCCATAACCAGATGCCGTCGTTCTTCGTGCCGATCAGGCGCCCGCGTGTTTCGTACGCGGGCGTCTGCGGCAGCAGCACGCCGGTGACCGGATACAGGTCGCTCATGCTGTTGCCGCCCAAGGTCAGTTGCAGGTCGAGGCCGGCCGGCGCGCGCGGGTCGTTGATGATGCCGTCGATGCCGGCTTTGTTCTTGCCGATCAGCGCCTGCGCCTGGATCGGAAACACCGCATGCTCCGCCGTGAACGCCAGCAGGCCGCCGGCCTTGCCGCTGCCGTTCACCGATGCCTTGCGATAGGTGCCGGTGGCGGTGAACTGCAAGCCGAAGCGCTGGCCGCCGGCCGGGCCTTTGGCGTTGAGGTCGTCCAGCGAGGTCACCTTGGCCCTGAGGTCGAGCTCGAGCAGGCGATTGACATACACCAGATCGCCGTTGCTGAAGCTGCTGTGCAGCACTTCCAGGCGCCACGGCGACGGTCGGTCGGGGTCGTGCAGCCGCCAGGAGCGTCGGCCCTGTGCATCGCGTTCCAGCGCCAGCATCGGCGTGTCCATGATCAGCTCGCTCAGCACCACGCGATGTTTCAGCAGCGGCAGTGGGTGCAGCGCCACGCTGACACGGCGCGCGGTGAGCAGATCGGGGCCGGTGCTGGCCCAGGCAGGATTGGCAAAACGGACATTGTCGCCGGTGATGCGCAGGCGCGGCACGTAGCGCTGCCATCCCGGTTCGGTCGGCAGGCCGAGCGTGTAGCCGACCTTGAGGTTGCCGCCGATGGCAAACGCGCGGCCGGTCAGTTCGACCACCTTGCGGCTGACCCAGGGGCGCGCGACATTCCAGTCCACCGTGGCGACGGCGATGAGCAATGCGGCAATCAGCAGAAGCAATGCCGCCAACGCCCACAACGCGATGCGCAGAATCGCGTGCAAGAGCGGCCGGCGGGGGGCGGACGGCGGTCGGTCAGGAGCTGCGGGCGAACTTGCGGCAGCGGGCTGTGCTTCTGTCATTGCTTGGTCTTCTTATGTTTGTTGTCAGGCCGGGTCGTCGTGCAGTGGCGCCGAAGCACAGATTTCCGATTCCGGATTCCCGATTCACTATGCCCGTCGCCGCGGAAGCTATCCGTTGATGATCTCGCCGCCGTTCGGATGCAGCACCTGGCCGGTCATGTAAGACGCACCCTCGGTCGCCAGGAACAGGTAGGACGGCGCGATCTCATCGGGTTGGCCAGGGCGTTGCATCGGCACGTTGGCGCCGAATTTGGCGACTTCTTCCGCAGAAAAACTGGCCGGAATCAGCGGCGTCCAGACCGGCCCGGGAGCGACCGCGTTGACGTGAATTTCATGCTTGACCAGTTGTTGCGCGAGCGAACGCGTGAAGGCCACGATGGCGCCCTTGGTGGAGGAATAGTCGACCAGGTGGGCGCTGCCGCGATAAGCGGTGACCGAGGCCGTGTTGATGATGCGCGCGCCCGAGACAAGATAGGGCAGCGCCGCCTTGACCATGTAGAACATGGAAAAGATGTTGGTGCGGAAGGTCTTCTCCAACTGTTCTTCCGTGATCTTTTCGATGTCATTGGACGGGAACTGCTGGGCTGCGTTATTGACAAGGATATCGAGCCGGCCGAATTGGTCGACGACGGCCTTGACGGCGTCACGGCAGAATTTTTCAGAGCCGACGTCGCCCGGATACAGCAGGCATTCGGCGCCGGCTTCACGCACCAGACGCTGGGTTTCGACAGCGTCTTCATGTTCGTCCAGATAAATCACGGCAATGGTGGCGCCTTCTCCTGCGAACGCCAGCGCCACGGCGCGGCCGATGCCGCTGTCGCCGCCGGTAATCAGTGCAACCTTCTGGCTCAGCCGTGTGCCGGGCGCTTGCAGGCGCGGGGTGCTGTGCGGCTTCGGATCCATCAGATATTCGTCGCCGGGCTGGTGTTGCTGGTGCTGCGGCGGCATGGTGTTGGTGTCGGACATGGTTGGTCTCCAAGACGAGCAAAAACGACAGGCACAGCGGCGGCAAGCGGAAACGCCGAACGAAGTGCGGGACGCTGAACCAGCAGTGTTGAGCCGCCGGCCCTTGCAGGCTAGAGGAAAAGCCCGCCTTTGCTTGTAGGAGAAGTCCTGATAGCCGTACTCAAAAGGTCTGTGGCGCTTCGCCGATGGCGGAATCCTGCATGCGCCGACATGTATTTGCCGCTTGTCCGACTGACCTGTTGAAGTGTCGAGGGTAGGCTGGATTCCTGCGCAGAATCATTGCGACCGCTGAGAGCGCACAGTCCATTCAGGGGTTTTGGCCTCCTCATTGGCGTCCTCATTTACGTATTCACCGAATCATCAAGGAGATAGCATGAAAAAGACATCGATCCGGGTATTGACCCTGCTGGTGGCGGCATCGTTGGCCGGTGGCGCTTATGCGCAGACTTCGTCCGGCGCGGCCGGTGGAGCGGGTACAGCCGGGACCTCTGGCACCGGTGGAACGACATCGGGCGCTGGCACCTCCGGTTCCGCCGGAGTGACAGGTAACGGCGGCGCTGCAGGCGGTGCGCAATCCGGCACGACGCAGTCCGGCACATCGTCCACACGCGGCCGTTCGGGCGTCAACAGCAGCGGCAACGCGGGCATCAAGGATGATGTGAACGGCAGCGTGAACGGCGGCGCCAATTCCGGAACGCGTTCGGGCAGCGGCAGTACGAATGGCGGCGTCAATGCCGGTGTCGGCGTGAATGGCGGTGGCAACGGCGGTAACGGCACCAGCGGCACCAGCGGCACCGGTGCAGGCGGTAATGCCGGGGTTGGCGTCGGCGCTGGCGGTGGTGCGGCTGGTGGCGTCGGCGGCGCACGCTAGCCGACAATCCAGGCACCGGTCCGTTTCTTCTAAAACCACCTGAAACGGTTTTCAGCCATCAACGGAGGACACGCCGATGAAGCCGGACGACCGCAATCTTGAGGCGCCGATTTACTACGATCCGGCGTATGAATTGCTCGAGCCCGACGAGAAAGAGATTGAAGCCGGCTTGATCGCGGCCCTCAGGGAAATCTCGGAAACCACCTTCAAGCATTCCGGCCATGCCATGCGCAGCGTCCATGCCAAGAGTCACGGCCTGCTGCGCGGCGAATTGAGGGTGCTGGAAGGTTTGCCGGCGACCCTGGCGCACGGTGTGTTCGCCCGCCCCGGTATTTATCCGCTGGTGATGCGGTTGTCGACCACGCCGGGCGACCTGCTCGACGACAAGGTGTCAACGCCGCGCGGCATGGCGATCAAGATCGTCGGCGTCTCCGGAGCGCGCCTGCCGGATTCGGAAACCGACGTGACCCAGGATTTTGTGCTGGTCAACGGGCCGGCGTTTGCGGTCTCGAATGCCAAAAAATTCCTCGGTACGCTGAAGTTGCTGGCCAAGACCACCGACAAGTCGCCCAAACTTAAACAAGCCTTGTCGTTGTTGCTGCGCGGCGCCGAAGAAATGCTGGAGTCGGCCGGCAAGCAGAGCAGCACACTGATGGCGATGGGCGGCCATCCGCCCAATCACGTCCTGGGCGAAACCTATTACAGCCAGGTACCGCTGCTGTGCGGACCGTTCATGTCGAAGATCTCGGTGGCGCCGGCGTCGGCCAATCTGAAAGCGCTGACCGGGACACAGGTCGACTTGCGCGGCAAGCCGGACGGCCTGCGTGAAGCGGTGTGCGATTTCTTTGCCGCCAACGATGCGGAATGGGAATTGCGCGTGCAGCTATGCAACGACCTGGAGCACATGCCGATCGAAGATGCCTCGGTGGTCTGGCCCGAAGATCTCAGCCCGTACGTGACCGTTGCGCGCATCCGCGTGCCGCGCCAGGCGGCATGGAGCGAAGCGCGCTCGCAAGCAATCGATGACGGCATGTCGTTCAGCCCCTGGCACGGGGTCGTTGCCCATCGGCCGATCGGTTCCGTCATGCGTATCCGCAAGGCGGCTTACCGTTTTTCCGCAGGATTCCGGGCACGCCACAACGGCAAGTCCACCGCCGAGCCGGTCGACCTCGGCAAGTTGCCGGACTAGCCATATCTCTATCGTCTTTGTGTTGCGTTGTAGGACAGGCACTGTATGTAAATCGGCTCCCGGCCTACAGTCAAATCCTCGTTGCAGGTGGAAGATGTGACTTTGGCCCGTGCTGATTTTCTGTGGGCCGTGTCGGCCCGGAGTTGCGCATGAACACCAAAGACATTCCCGAAAAAGCCACCTTCACCGAATACAACCATGCCGCCGGCGGCTGGGGTTCGGTGCGTGCGCTCGGATCCATCCTGACGCAGGAACACGTACTCGCCAGCGGCACCCGCGTGCTGATGAAGCAAAACAAGCCGGACGGCTTCGCCTGCGTCAGCTGTTCGTGGGCCAAGCCGGCCGATCCGCACGTTTTTGAATTTTGCGAGAACGGCGCCAAGGCGACTGCCTGGGAAATTACCGAGAAGCGCGCCACGCCGGAATTCTTTGCCCAACACACCGTCACTGAATTCGAAAGCTGGTCCGACCTCGAACTCGAGGCCGTCGGCCGTGTCACGCATCCGATGCGCTACGACGACGTCAGCGATAAATATCTTCCCATTCCCTGGGACAAGGCCTTCGACGAGATCTGCTCCGCATTGCGTGCCGCCGACCCTGAGAAAGTCGTGTTCTACACCTCCGGCCGGGCCTCGCTCGAGACTTCGTACATGTATCAGCTGATGGCGCGCATGTACGGCAACAACAACTTGCCGGACAGTTCCAACATGTGCCACGAATCGACCTCCGTGGCCTTGCCGAAAACCATCGGCGTGGCGGTCGGCACGGTCACGCTGGACGACTTCGCGGCGACCGATTGCCTGCTGTTCTTCGGTCACAACACCGGCACCAACGCACCGCGCATGCTGCATTCGCTGGAGGAAGTGCGCAAACGCGGCGTACCGGTGATCACTTTCAACCCGCTGCGCGAACGCGGCCTGGTCAGTTTCGTCAATCCGCAATCGCCGCTGGAAATGCTGACGCCGGCGCGCACCGCCATCAGTTCGCAATATGTGCAGATCAAGATCGGCGGCGATACAGCCGCCGTGATGGGCATGGCCAAGTGGCTGATCGAAGCCGATGACGTCGCCCGCGAAACGCGCCAGCCGCGCCTGCTTGACGTCGGCTTCATCGCCGACCATACCGCCGGCTTTGAAGAATTCGCCGCCGCCGCGCGCAGCGCCGACTGGAACGAGATCGAACGCTGCTCGGGCGTCTCGCGCGCCGAGCTGGAGCAGGCTGCGCAGACGTACGCCAATGCCCGTTCGACCATGCTGATGTATGGCATGGGCGTGACCCAGCATCGCGAAGCGGTGCGCACCATCCACATGCTGACCAACCTGCTCCTGCTGCGCGGCAATGTCGGCCGGCCTGGCGCCGGCATTTGTCCTATCCGCGGCCATTCCAACGTGCAGGGCCAGCGCACCGTGGGCATCACCGAAAAGCCGGAGATGGTGCCGAAGGAAAAACTGAAACAGCAATACTGCTTTGACGTGCCCGAAAAGAAGGGCCTCAATACCGTCGAAGCCTGCGAAGAAATTCTCAAGGAAAAGATATCCGCGTTCTTCATGCTGGGCGGGAATTTCGTGCGGGCAATTCCGGACCACGGCCGCATGGAACCGGCCTGGCGCAAGATCCCGTTGACGGTGCAGGTGGTCACGCGACTCAACCGCAGCTCGGTGATCCACGGCCGCCGGTCTTATCTGCTGCCCTGCCTGGGCCGCATTGAGATCGACCAGCAAGCCGGCGGCGCGCAAGCCGTGTCGGTGGAAGACAGCACCGGTTGCATGCACGGTTCGCGCGGCATGATGAAGCCGGCGTCGGAACATCTGCTGTCGGAAGTTGCCATCGTTGCCGAGATCGCCAAGCGCATCCTGATCCCCAATCCACGCGTCAACTGGACCGCCTGGAGGGCCGACTACTCGCGCATACGCAACGCCATCGCAGAAACCTATCCGGAAATCTTCCACGACTTCAACGAACGCATGTGGACGCCCGGCGGTTTTGCGCGGCCATTGGCGGCGCGCGAGCGTAAATGGAATACGGAAAACGGCAAGGCCAACTTCATCACGCCCGACAGTTTCGATGAAGATCCCGACATGCCGGCCGATGGTCCCGACGTGCTGCGACTGATGACCACACGCGGCGACAGCCAGTTCAACACCACGGTATATGGTCTCGACGATCGCTTTCGCGGTGTACACGGAACGCGTCATATGTTGCTGATGCATGTCGCCGACATCGAACGGCTGGGACTGGCAGAGGGTGATATGGTGACGGCCGCCACCGTGTCGCAGGACGGCATCGCGCGCAGCGTCGACAATTTGCGCGTGCACGCCTTCGACATTCCGGCGGGATGTATCATGGGTTACTTTCCTGAACTCAATCCGCTGATTCCGCTGGCGCATCATGCAAGGGACAGCAAGGTGCCTGCCGCCAAGTCGATCCCGGTGCGCCTCACGCCCACACGCACGCGCACGCAGGTGCGGCCTGCGCAGCCTGAAGACATGCTTATGGGAGCCCCCGCGCCTTGAAGACATTCCACTGTGACAATTGCAACAAGCAGGTTTTTTTTGAAAACACCGTCTGCAATCATTGCGGCTGGATGCTGGGCTATCAGCCTGAGCAGCAGATCATGAGCAGTTTTACGCCGGTCGATCCGAGCGAAGCGGGAACCGAGGCTGCTGTGGATGCATCGGACAAATCCGATACGCCGCTGCGCTGGCGCAGCGTTAATCCGCTCAATGCCGGCAAGCTGTTCCGGCAATGCAGCAACTACGCGCAGGAACAGGTGTGCAACTGGATGCTCGACGACCAGGATGCACACGCGCTGTGCGCTTCATGCCGCCTGACTACGGTGATCCCTTCGCTGGATGATCCCGGCAATCGCATTCTGTGGCAGCGGCTGGAAGTCGCCAAGCGCCGCCTGCTGCATTCGCTCTGGACCATGCGCCTGCAACCGGCTCCCAAAATGGACGATGCCGGCAACGGACTGTCCTTTGAATTCCTGCAAGACATGCCGCATGAAAAAATCATGACCGGACATGCCGACGGCGTCATCACCATCAACATCGCCGAAGCCGATCCGGCCTACCGCGAGAAGATGCGCGAGCAGATGGCCGAGCCTTATCGCACGCTGCTCGGACATTTTCGCCATGAGAGCGGGCATTATTATTTCGATCGCCTGATCGCCGGCACGGCGCGGCTGGAGGCTTTTCGCGCGCTGTTCGGCGACGAGACCGCTGATTACGGGCAGAGCCTGCAACGGCATTACGACAACGGCCCGGCGCAGGGATGGGAGCAGAATTTCGTCAGCGTCTACGCCAGCAGCCATCCGTGGGAAGACTGGGCCGAAACCTGGGCGCATTACCTGCACATGTTCGACACGCTGGAAACCGCCTATGCCTGCGGTGTGCAATTACGTCCGCAGCATCGCGGCGAACAGCAACTGGTGATCGCCGCGTCGCCGGTGGAGGAAGACAGTTTCGACGCGCTGGCGCGCGAATGGTTTGCGCTGACTTACGTGCTCAACAGCCTCAACCGCAGCATCGGCATGCCGGATTCCTATCCATTCATGCTGTCGACGCCGGTGCTGGAAAAATTGCGTTTCGTTCACGCCGTGGTGCGGGAGGCGGGAATTGAGCCGGCGGCGGCCCTGCCGGAAGTATCGGGAATTTCCTGATACCTTTAACAACATTGCCCCCGTAAGCTTCTTCCATCCCGGAAAAATACAAGAACGGAGCTTGCGATGACCACCAGCAACAACGAAATTTCCCTGAGCTATTGCATCGCCAACTACGTGGTGACCCTCGACATTCTCGCGCTCCTCGTGCGCAAGAACTACCTGACGCGCGACGATGCGCTGGAGTCGGTGCAACGGGCGCGCAAGCTGGCGAATCTTTCCAACGGCTTCCCCGGCGAGCAGGATTATTTGTCCGCCGCCAAGGAATGCATGGAGTTGATCGACCAGGTGTTCAAGACCGATACCTCCAGTCTGGCCTTCGCCAGCCTCGGCCAGGGCCGCAGCGCCGGCGCGCAGGACCAGGCGCAGTAACTCACCGTCTTCCGCAATGAAAAGCGGCAGCAGGGCTTGATGCCTTGCTGCCGCTTTTTGCCATCCGTTTTTACTTGCTCACTTACTTGCTTACTTGGCCGGTCGCGCCTTCGGCGTATCCGACAGCTCGCACGGCACATCCACCAGCGCCGAGAAATCGTTGCCGCCGAAGCCGCGCGGACGACGCGTCAGTGCGAGAACAACACCGGCAAGGTCATGCAATTGAGGATGGTTTTGGTGACGCCGCCCAGCAGCACTTCACGGAAACGGGTATGGCCGTAACCGCCCATCACCAGCAGGTCGGCGCCGGTGTCGGCAGCCAGTGAGAGCAGTGCGTTGCCAATGTCCATTTCGGTGGGTTGCTGCAGGACGTTGACTTTGACGCCGTGGCGCGCCAGATAGAGTGCGATGTCAGCTCCCGGTTGCTGGCCGTGGACGTCGTACAGCGCGTCGGGATTGAACAGCACGACGTCGACGTTGCGGGCGCGGCGCAGGAACGGCAATGCGTTGGTCACCGCCCGCGTGGCTTCCATGCTGCCATCCCAGGCCACCAGGATGTTGTCGCCGACCTTGTCGAACACGCCTGCGTACGGGATCGTCAGCACCGGACGTGCGGTATTGAGCATCATGTATTCGGGCAGGTCGTAGACGTCGCCGGAATCGCGCTCGTCCGGATCGGTCTGACTCAGTACCACGAGGTCTGCATAGCGCGCCTGCAAAACCAGTGCGCCGGCCGGATCGTCTTCGCTGAGGCGTCGCTCGAAAGTCACATTTTCACGGCGAGCGGCCTCTTCGAATTTTTGCAGTTCGGCTTGCGCGCTTTCCCGCAAGGAGTCGATGACTGATCCGATGAAGACGACGCCGTCGGGATAAATGAAGCGCGAAATGCCGGTCATGGAGGTCCCCACCAGATGCGCTTCCTGGCTTGCCGCCAGTTGTGCGGCGAGTCGGATGCGCGCCGCCGCATGTCTGGATTGATCAACGTGGACGAGTATGGTTTTGTAAGTCATGAGCTCACCTTTTGGTTCGGACGATGTGGGAAACCTGATGGAGCATGTCCACCAGCGCATGCAAGCAACTTAGCATCGGCATGTTGGCGATGGCTTGATGTATGTCAAACGCTGAAGCACTGTCGCCGCCGAGGTGCGATACCCCGGGCGTTTGACTTGTATCAAGCCGGCGAAATGGTCGCCGCAGATGTCTCTCGGCATCGTCCTTGCCCTGCAAGCCGGGCAGACGGGCAAGGTGTATTGATGACGGGCAAGAATGCAGGGGCGCAACTGTGTTGTAAAAAGATGCTCGGTATGTGATTTTTGACGCAAGTCATGTGCGGAAGACAAGTATTTTCTTTAGCATGAAAATGCCCGTTTTTCTCTGCCTATACATGAACCACGATGCCTCACAAGAAACAAACCTACGTCATCTTCCTCGCCAAGACCCTGGTGATCCTGGCATGCGCGCTGCTCGTCGTTCTTGCCGTCGTTACCGACTGGCGTGCGCGCAAGCAGCAACTGCAAGAGGCCGGGACCACCAGCCACAACATTGCGCTCGCGCTGGCGCGGCATGCCGACGACACTTTCAGGCAAGCCGACACCACCTTGGTCTTCCTCGCCGAACGGCTCCTGCACGATGAACGCAAGCCGGCATCGCTGCGCAAGCTGGAAGCATTTCTGGCGCAGCAGACAATGGAATTGCCCCAGTTGCACGGCTTGTTCGTCATCGACAAGGACGGCAAGTGGCTGCTCAATTCACGTCAATATCAGGCGGGGAACGTCAACAGCCGCGACCGTGAATATTATCTCTATCACCGCCAGCATGAAGACCTGTCGCCGCATATCAGCATGCCGGTGCAAAGCCGCGCCAACGGCGAATGGATTGTCACCATTTCACGGCGCCTCAATGGCGCCGATGGCAGCTTTGACGGGGTGGTCATGGCGGCGATCCGGATTACCTATTTCAGCAAGTTTTATGAAAACTTCGACATCGGCGACGGCGGCGCGGTGATTCTTGCCAGCAACCAGGGCACCCTGTTGGTACGGCGGCCCTTGATGAATGATTCGATCGGCAAGAGCCTGGCGGAGGCGGCGATATTTCGCGACCATGCCGCCATCAACACGAGCGGAACCGCGCGCATCCGTTCTTCGCAAGACGGCGTCACGCGGATCAACAGTTATCGCCATCTCGACCGTTATCCGCTGTTCGTCGCGGCGGCGCTATCCGAGCAGGAAGTGCTGGCGAGCTGGCGGTCGGATGTGCTGTTGCATGTAAGCGGACTGATCGTGCTGCTGTCGCTTCTCGGCTGGCTGGGCGGGCGTCTGATCCGCCAGATCGAATTGCGGGTGGAGGCCGAGAACAAAGCCAACCATGCACGTGAGCATGTCGAATTCCTGAATCGGGCTCTGCAGAACCTTGCCACGCAAGACGGCCTGACCGGATTGGGCAATCGCCGCTGTTTCGATGAGGAGATGGCGCGCGCTTTGCGGCGTTGCGCGCGGGAAGGCAAGCCGCTGGCGCTGATCATGATGGACGTCGATTTTTTCAAACGCTACAACGATACCTATGGCCATCTCGCCGGCGACGAATGCCTGCGCAAGTTGTCGCAGGCGATCCGGCAGGGACAGAAGCGCGAGGGTGATCTGGCTGCGCGCTACGGCGGCGAAGAACTGGTGCTGTTGCTACCCGATTGCGATGGCGACAATGCGCGGGCCATTGCGGAAGAAACGCTGGAGCGCATACGGGCCCTACAGCTGCCGCATCAGGGTAATGCCACGGGAATCGTCACCGTCAGCGCGGGCGTCGCGGTCCTGGATGCAGTCAGCGAAGGCGATCTCGCGGAGTCGCTCATCGGCAGGGCCGACAAGGCCTTGTACCTGGCCAAATCGACGGGAAGGAATCGCGTCTGCGCCAGTGAGGCGAGTACCGACACCCGGCGACCCATGCCGGCCTGAACGGCCTGTTCAGTTGCGTTCAGGCGCAATCATTTCGGCATAGTCATACAGCGCGCCGAGAATCTCCTCGCCGCGTTCATCGACCGACTCCGACAACTGATCGATTTCCTCGAACAAGCCGTCCAGCGTGCGGGCGCCGCCTTTGCCGTCGAACAGGCGCGCGGCGCGATGCTCTTCCCAACGTTGGGTTTCTTCCGGCGACAGGGTTTCGGGGAAGTTGCGCGCGCGGTAGCGGAACAGCAATTCCTCCAGCCGCACGTCGTCGAAACTGACCTTCGTTTGCGCCAGCTGCAACGGCGTCAAGGCGCGCAGTTGCGTGAGTTGACGACGATCGTTGTTACCGACAAAGCCGCCGTAGAGATCTTCATCGACATCGTTGGGGGCTTCTTTGGGACGCTGGAATACCTTGGTCCAGATCGCACTCATCTCCGGCAGTGCGGCCGCCGCCACGGCGTTCTGCAAGGCCGCGTCGATGTCGAGATTGAATTCGGCAGCGCGCTGCGCCGTCAGCGTCTTCAGGCTGGCGATCACCATCGGCGACTTGTTCAGATGGATGGTCTTGACCGGCAGGCGCGTGACGCCTTCGGGCAGGTCGTCGGTCTTGCTGAACATGCGCGTGCGGATCGTGTCGGCGTCGAGGCCGGCGAGTTCACGCGGGTCGCGGCTGAGGTCCCAGGCGATCACTTCATTCTTGTTGGTCGGGTGCGTGCCGAGCGGCCACATCACGGCCAGGCAGCCTTGCGCGGCGGGGAACATGCCGGACACGTGCAGGAAAGGCTTGGCCAGCGGCAGGCCGAGTTCGGTGGCGACGCGATCCTTCTTGTGCAGCGCCAGGCAGAAGTCGAACAGGCGCGGCTGCTTGTCCCGGATCAGGCGGGCAAAAGCGATTGTCGCGCGCACGTCGGACAGCGCATCATGCGCTGCTTCGTGCAGCAGGCCGTTGGCCTTGCTCAGGTGTTCCAGCTTGAAGCTGGGCGTGACGCCATCTTCCTTCTTCGGCCATTCGATTCCCTCGTGACGCAGCGCGTAAGTGGTGCGCACGACGTCGAGCAAGTCCCAGCGGCCGCAGCCGTTTTGCCACTCGCGCGCATACGGATCGATCAGGTTGCGCCAGAACATGAAGCGCGTGATTTCATCATCGAAGCGGATGGTGTTGTAACCGACGCCGATGGTGCCCGGCTCGGACATGGCCTGTTCGATCTGCGCCGCGAACTGGTACTCGGGGATGCCGCGCTCCAGGCAGATTTGCGGCGTGATGCCGGTGATCAGGCAGGACTGCGGATCGGGCACGAAGTCGGGCGCCGGCTTGCAGTAAATCATGATCGGATCGCCGATCTCGTTGAGGTCGGCGTCGGTGCGGATTGCGGCGAACTGGGCAGGACGATCCCGACGGGCCTGGGCGCCGAAGGTTTCGTAATCGTGCCAGAGGAAGGTGTGATTGGACATCGTGACAGTACAGTGACGGTTCGGTGGTTGCAGCGCGGAGGCACCGGCGGAGCCGGCAAAACTTTCCGCGATTCTAACCGATAGCGCCGCTCTTCTTGCCGACTGCTTACTGGACGATGCGCCGTTCGTTCTTGTTGAGGACGTCTTTCAGGGTCTTTTGCAGGTCGCCGGTGTGGACCGTGGCGGTGCTGTTGTTGCCGGCACCGCCGTATTCGATGTTGTCGATGACCCAGCCGCGCGCGTCGCGCGTGAGGAGGACGCGGTCATTCGACTTGAACGGCGCCTGCAGTTTGGCGTCGCTGTAGATCAGTTCGACCGTGCAGACACCGTTGCTGTCGGTGCTGCTCTGGCTGATCTCACAGCGCAGCAGGCGATACGTCGAGGCGCCTTTGGGATGGGTGGTGAACAGGTCGCCGTCGACCAGCGGCGGGGTCTGGCTGTCGGTCTGGGCGAGGTGGGCTTCTTCCGCCACGGAGACGTCCTTGAGCAGGTCGAACAGCGGCACCGACAGGAATTGGCGGAAGGTGATCAGTTCCTTCAGCGACAGCGCGCCGATGGGGCGATTCGACTGGTGGGTCTGGTAGAAGCTGTTGACCAGATCCTTGGCTTCCTGCTCGCGGCTGGCGCTGCACGCAGTCGCAGCCAGGGCCACGGCCAGAATCATTATTTTGCCGAATTGCTTCACGATCTTCCTCTCCCCGGCGATGCAGCCTGCCGCCGTCGGGCGACGGCAGTACGGACGATTGCCCGCACGGCAAAGCCAATGCTGTGTTGTCATGTTGTCAGCTTTCCCGTTTTTTCTCAGGGAAATGCAGCAAGCATGATAAATCAAACGTCGGACTTTGCGTGTATGTCGCAGCCGTCTGCAGGGATGTTATCGGATGCGCCGGCAGCGAGGGATGAGTCCCGGTTGCTCAGTTGAACTCGTTGATGATGCTGCTGAGGGTATCGGTGAGATATTCACGTTGCGACGACTGATCGCTGCCGAGGAATTCGATGTCGTCGATACGCCATTGCTTGTCTTCCCTGACCAGCAGCAGCTTGTCCTTCCACTTCTCTTCTTCGTCACCCTTGCCTCCGCTGCCGCTGCTGCCCTTGTAGGTAAAGCTGACCTGGCAGGAGGCATGCGCGTCGTCGCTTTCGCAACTGTCGACCTTGAAGGTCGAGGCGCCTTCAAACAGCGAAGTAAACAAGTCGCCGTCCACCAGCGGCGGCACCGGATCGGTGGCGGCAGCGTGGTATTTGATTTCGGTTTCGGAGGCCTGGCTCAGCAGCTTGAACAGCGCCTGCGAGACGAACGGCTGCAATTGTTTCAGCTCGTCCGCGCTCGGAATGCCCGGACTGTGGGTTTTCAGGTGCTGCTGGTAAAACCCGGAAATCACTTTCTCCTGCAAGTGCGTATCGTCCGGCGGTTCGCCGCAGCCGGCCGCGAAGGCGACCGCCGACAAAGCGGCGAGGCGGGTAAGAATCTTCATGCGCGTGGTCCGGGTGTATCGATGTGGAGGTGCAATGTCATTAATCAGTTAGGTCGGGCAATCGGCATTGCGTTCCCGGTGTTTGTACATTGCGGCAGGCTCGCCTGCCGCAATGACATGTGGACTGTTTCCAACTATTTTTAACTATTTCTAACTGGTTTTTACCGGTTCTTACTTAGAGCCGCCCAGCAGCGCAAAGTGTTCGACATTCGGTGCGCCGGCGAAGAACGGGCCGACGATGCCGCGCCATTCAGTAAAGGCAGGCGATTCGCGGAAGTCGATGGTATGGTTTTCCAGCGTCGCCCATTGCACCATCAGCAGGTAGCGTTCCGGCGCTTCGATGCCTTTTTGCACCTGATGGCCGAGATAGCCCTTGGCGGTGGCGATGGTCTGCGCGATGCCGCGCTGGATGGCTTCGTCGAATTCAGCCTGTTTGCCCGGTTGGATGCGGATGTCGGCAAGTTCCAGAATCATTGTTGTCTCCGTTTGAGCGTGTAAGTAAGTGTATGGTGAAGCGGGGCTTGATTATTACATTTTCCCGGCGGCATCGCGTGAGCATGGTCGAGCCTCGGCTGAAAAACTTTCAACGTCGGCGCGGCCAAATTGGGGCAGCACCGGCCCATGGCGGGGAATTCTGCACCGCGACAACGCAAGCAGGTCGGGGCGTGCAAATTTTTTGCGTTTTTCTCTCGTTTAAGGCTTGCGGGCAATTGTCATTTGGACGTTGCCTCAATACACTAGCGGTCATTCAACAACAAGGTCCATCGCGGCTGGTGGCTGGCGGCCGATGGGCGCCTCATAACAACTACAACTTCAACTCGGAAGGAAATTCATGGCGGGTTCATATTTCCCACAATGGCGTGTGCGCAGCGGCACGTCGGATGGACAAGGACAGGTCATCGCAGCCGACGAACGCCTGCCGATGCCGCAGACGGTCGCCATGGGCGTGCAGCACGTGGTGGCGATGTTCGGTTCGACCGTGCTGGCGCCGCTGCTGATGGGCTTCGATCCGAACCTGGCGATCCTGATGTCGGGCGTCGGCACCTTGCTGTTCTTTTTGCTGGTGGGCGGTCGCGTGCCGAGCTATCTCGGTTCCAGCTTCGCCTTCATCGGCCTGGTGATCGCCGTCACCGGCTATGCCGGACAAGGTCCGAACGCCAACCTCGGCGTTGCGCTCGGCGGCATCGTCGCCTGCGGCGTGGTCTATACGCTCATCGGTTTGCTGGTCGGCATCGTCGGCACGCGCTGGATCGAAACCCTGATGCCGCCGGTGGTGACCGGTTCGGTGGTCGCGGTGATCGGCCTGAACCTGGCGCCGATCGCGGTCAATGGCGTGACCGGCAACAACTTCGACGCCTGGATGGCGCTGGGCACGGTGTTGTGTGTGGGCCTGGTGGCGGTGTTCACGCGTGGCATGATGCAACGCCTGCTGATCCTGATCGGGCTGCTGCTGGCGTACGTGATCTACGCGATCCTGACCAACGGCGCCGGCCTCGGCAAGCCGATCGATTTCAGCAGCGTCGCCAATGCGGCGTGGTTCGGCATCCCGGGCTTCGCGGCGCCGGTGTTCAAGGCTGAGGCGATGGCGTTGCTGGCGCCGGTCGCCATCATCCTGGTGGCGGAAAACCTCGGCCACATCAAGGCGGTCAGCGCCATGACCGGCCAGAACCTCGACAAGTACATGGGACGCGCCTTCATCGGCGACGGCCTGGCGACGATCCTGTCGGGCAGCGTCGGCGGCACCGGCGTGACCACGTACGCCGAGAACATCGGCGTGATGGCAGTGACCAAGATTTACTCGACGCTCGTGTTCGTGGTGGCGGCGGTGATTGCGATCGTGCTGGGCTTCTCGCCCAAGTTCGGCGCGGTGATCCTGACGATTCCGGGCGCGGTGCTGGGCGGCGTGTCGATCGTGGTGTTCGGCCTGATCACCGTATCGGGTGCGCGCATCTGGGTCGAGAACAAGGTCGACTTCTCGAACAACACCAACCTGATCGTGGCCGCGGTGACGCTGGTGCTGGGCGCGGGCGACTTCACCCTCAAGCTGGGCGGCTTTGCGCTGGGCGGCATCGGTACCGCCACGTTCGGTGCGATCCTCTTGTACGCCTTGCTGAGAAAGCGCGGCGCATAAGTTGTCGAAATGAAAACGCGGCCTGATGGCCGCGTTTTCATATGCAAGGCTTTACCGGTTTCAAACTCTCGAACTTGCCAACTACTTGCCAGATTTCCATTGAGCAATGTTCCTGAACTTACTATACTCACGCGGGGCAATAGCTTTGCATCGGACAGAACCGGGAAGGGGACTGCGATGCGCACGAAGGAATTGCCTCTTGCCGGCAGCGGCTTATCACTCAAAAAAACAGGAACACGCCGTATGAAGATCTCTCTGACACATTCCCTCGCGTTGTTGTGCGTCGCCGCTGCACCTCTTTTGTCCGGTTGCGACGCCTTGGCAGGCAAGAAGGACTACGCTTATTTCCGCCAGCATCTGGATGAAGCCAAATCGGTGGCGGATCAATGCCAGATGAACGGCACCTCGGGCATGTCCAAGGCGCAGATGTCGCAATGCGATGCCGCCCGCGACGCCTACGCCAACCGCAACTACAACTACTGATCGTGTTGATCGGGCTGGCGCGCCTTCATGGCGCCGGCCTTGTCACAAAATTGTCAAAGTCGGCCGGTAGAATCCAGCGTTTTCACGTCGATAGCGCCGCGCCATGCACAATCCCCCGGACACGCCTCAGGCCCTGCACTTGCTGTACGAGCCCGCAGGCTTCATTTGCGCGTTCCGTTTCGACGAAGGGCGCGCCACCCAGCTGAAGTGGCATGAAGTCCTGGCGGGCAAGGTCGCGGCGCCGGCGTTCAGCTGGCTGCACGTCAAGACGGCCGACGTCAAGGTGCGCCACTGGATGGAAACCAGCGACGACATTCCCGAACACATCGCGGAATTCCTGCTCAGCAGCGACACCCACCCCTGCCTGCACACCACCGCCAACGGCGCCTACGGCACGCTGGCCGATCTCAAGATGGAAATCGGCGACACCGGCACCGAAAAGGGCGCGCTGCATTTTTTCCTCGACGGCAACCGTCTGCTGACTTTGCGTACGCAACCGCTGTGTTCGACCAACATGCTGCGCCAGAAGGTGCTCGACGGCGCGCTGTTCGACAATCCGATGGAATTGTTCGCTGAGCTGTTGCGCTGCCTGGCGGACGGTTTTGACGCGCGCGTGGCCTCGCTCAACGACAAGGTGGACGACATCGAAGAGTCGGTGCTGTCGGATCGTCGACCGGAAGACCGCAGCGAACTCAGTGCGATTCGTCGCCAGCTGGCGGAATTGCGGCGCCACATCACGCCGGAGCGGCGCCTGCTGAATCAGCTCAATCGCCTGCGCCCGGGCTGGGTGCCGACCGCCGCGCTGGAAGAACTCAACCACGCGCTCGATGAGCTCAATGAACTGCACCTGACGCTGGAAGCGCTGTATGAACGCGCCAAGCTGCTGCAGGAAGAGATCGCCTCGCAGATGTCCGAGCAGATGAACCGCAACCTGATGGCCTTGTCGATCCTGACCGCGCTGCTGATGCCGGCAACGCTGGTGTCGGGGATCTTCGGGATGAACGTGGCGGGTTTGCCGGGACTGCACGACGAGGCTTCGTTCACGATGGTGATGTGGGTGATGATGGGCCTGGGCGTGGCCACCGTGGGCTTGCTCAAATGGCTGAAGATCTGGTGACGGCTGCCCGTTTCGTCAAATAATATTCCTGGCATTCGACGCGACTGCGGAGAAATGCACAAAGATGCACAAAGCGCAGTGATGCGCTTTGTGCGATCCAACCGGCCGACTGCCGGTTGACGATGCCCGGATCAGCAATTTCCTTTTTTTGCCTGTCCCGGTGGGCAATGATAGCGGGGGCCGTCGCGACGATCGTCGTCGTCATGTTCGCGATGACGTTCTTCACCCCGGCGCCAGCCGCCGCGATGCAGTTCCCATCCACGTGGCCCCTCACGCCATTCAGGGCGGTCATATTCATAGCCGCGGCGCATGCGTTCCCAATGCCCCTGCACCCATACATGGCGATATCCATCCCAGTTCCAGTACCCGGGCGCCCATATATAACCGCCGCGTGGCGGAGGGACCGCTTCGTAGCGCGGCGCCGGCGGCGGCGTGCCAATATTGATGTTGACGCTGACTTGTGCCGCGGCCTGACCGGGCAAGAGCACCGCCATGCAGCTGAGGGCGAGTGCGGATGCGTATAAATAGCGTTTCATGTGGTGGCTCTTTTTGATTTTGGGACAATCGCACTATACCGAGAATTTTTCGATCGCCAACGGATAATGCATTTGATTACATTTGAAATCGTTTCAGCTCAAGCAGGTCTTGACGAGACTTCAGCGGAAGTTCAGCTCCGTACCGGATACGCCGGTCAAAAAAAATCCCTCCGTAAACAACGACGGAAGGATCTTCAATACGCTCTGTGCTATTTGATCGCCCGTGATGAACGGCGGGCGCTTCTTGCTGAAAATCAGTAAGTGCCGATGTAATCGCTCTTGCCGACTTCGACGCCATTGTGGCGGAAGATGTCGTAAGCGGTGGTGACGTGGAACAGGAAGTGCTGGACGCCGTAGTGCAGCAGGTAGGCTTCAGCGGTGAAACGCTTTTCCTTCGGCGTGCCGGGACGCAGCACGATTTCGCGATCGGCGGCGCCGTCGAACTGTTCCGGCTTGAGGGCTTCGATGAAGGCCAAGGTCTTGTCCAGGCGCGCTTGCAGATCGGCGAAGTTGGCTTCGTTGTCTTCGTACGGCGGCACCTCGACATTGGCCAGACGCGCGGGCACACCCTTGGCGAAATCGGCGGCGATCTGCACCTGGCGGGTCAGGTTCAGCATGTCGGGAAACAGGCGTGCCTTGAGGAAGGCGTCGGCGTCGATGTTCTTCGCAGTGGCGTGCGCTTCCGCCTTGGCGAGGATACCCTTGAGGCTGTTCAGGCCTTGCTTGAAGACGGGTACTGAAGCGTTGTAGAAAGAGATGGTCATGTTGCTGTCCTTTGGTGGAGTTGCCTGAATGCGCACCTGCGCATGTCCGGGTTTATTTTGTATAGCTGAGATGAAGCGGGCGGAATTTCGAGTACAGCCACAGGCCGCAGGCGAACAGCGTGCCGAGAAAGCCGGTGAAGATCAGCGCCATCATGATGCCGACGAACGGCGAGGCGATCAGGCCCATCAGGCCGGTCAGATGCTGGCCGTTCCAGACGATGGTTTCGGCGCCGAAGAAGGCGAACAAGCCCATCAGGACAGCCAGCGGCACCATCGAGAAAGTGGCGGCGACGAACAGGATCTTGTATACCGTGCCGAACGAGAAGCGCTGGATTTGCAATGTTTCAAACATCATGGACTCGCAAAAAAATGCCGACGTCCTGGGATGCCGGCGGGAAGAATATGATTGGACTGATTATTTGGCGACCCAGCTGTCCTTGAGCGTGACGGCACGGTTGAACACCGGCTTGCCGGCGACGGAGTCGACGCGGTCGGCGACGAAATAGCCGTGGCGTTCGAACTGGTAGATCGCGCCGGCTGCGGCGGTCTTCAGCGTCGGTTCCAGGTAGGCGGTGATGACTTCCTTGGAGGACGGGTTCAACGCCAGCTTGAAATCCTTGCCGCCGGCGTCCGGATGGGCGTCGGTGAAGAGACGATCGTACAGGCGCACTTCGGCTTCCAGCGCATGGTCGGCGCTGACCCAGTGCAGGTTGCCCTTGACCTTGTAGTTGGCGCTGCCGGGTGTGCCGCTCTTGCTGTCTTCGAAGTAGTTGCAATGCACGGCGATGACGTTGCCGTCCGCATCCTTGTCGCAGCCGGTGCACTCGACCACGTAGCCGTAGCGCAGGCGCACCTTGTTGCCGGGGAAAAGGCGGAAGTAGCCCTTGGTCGGCACTTCCATGAAGTCTTCCTTTTCGATCCACAGGTTCCTGGTGATCGGGAACAGGCGATGCTCGCTGTCGTGCAGAGGGTGCGCCGGCGGATACACCGGTGCGCTGCATTCGACGCTTTGGCCTTCCGGGAAATTGTCGATGATCAGCTTCAGCGGACGCAGCACGGCGACGGCGCGCGGCGCCTTCGGGTCGAGGTCGTCGCGCAGCGCGCCTTCAAGGATGCTGTAGTCGATCCAGCTGTTGTTCTTGGAGGCGCCGGTGCGGTCGCACATCAGGCGGATCGCTTCCGGCGTGTAGCCGCGACGACGCAGGCCGACGATGGTCGGCATGCGCGGATCGTCCCAGCCGCTGACGATGTGTTCATCGACCAGTTGCTTGAGCTTGCGCTTGCTGGTGATGATGTAGGTCAGGTTCAGGCGCGCGAATTCGTATTGATGCGGCAGCGGCTTCTTGAAGAAACCTTCTTCGGCCAGGCGTTCCAGCACCCAGTCGTAGAATGGTCGCTGGTCTTCGAACTCCAGCGTACAGATCGAGTGGGTGATGCTTTCCAGCGCGTCTTCGATCGGATGCGCGTAGCTGTACATCGGATACACGCACCACTTGTCGCCGGTGTTGTGGTGGGTGGCGTGGCGGATGCGGTAGATGGCCGGGTCGCGCAGATTCATGTTGGGGCTGGCCATGTCGATCTTGGCGCGCAGGATCAGCGTGCCGTCGGCGTGTTTGCCGTCGCGCATTTCTTCGAACAGGCGCAGTGATTCGTCGGCCGGGCGGTTGCGCCACGGCGAATCGGTGCCGGGTTCGGTCAGCGTGCCGCGGGTTTCGCGCATCTGTTCGGCGTTTTGTTCATCGACGTAAGCCAGGCCCTTGCGGATCAGCGCTTGCGCGCCGGCGTACATGACGTCGAAATAATTGCTGGCGTAGTACAGGTGCGGCTGGCCGTCGTGGTCCCAGTCGAAGCCCAGCCATTTGACCGAGTCGATGATGGTGTCGACATATTCCTGGTCTTCCTTCTCCGGATTGGTGTCGTCGAAGCGCAGGTGGCAGCGGCCGTTGTAGTCGCGCGCCAGGCCGAAGTTGAGGCAGATCGACTTGGCGTGGCCGATGTGCAGGTAGCCGTTCGGTTCGGGCGGAAAGCGGGTCACTACCTGCGGCAGGGCCTGGCCCTGCTTGTCGCTGCGTTCGGCATAGGTGCCGGAAACGAGGTCGGCTTCGATGATGCCGCGCAGGAAATTGGTGGATGGTGCCGGAGTGTGACCGTTTTTCAGTTCGTTGCTCATGGATGCTTTGTGGGGAGACATATAGGTATAGACAGTCATTTTACCGCAGCAAGGGGTGTTGACGGGGTTTTGCGGCGCATTGGAAGTGCTGCCCGCAGGCGCACGGCGGGAAATAATTGATTACACCTGATACGGATGCGAATTACCTGCCGTTTTCCTTCGCTGGCAAGCTGTGCCCATCGCCAAGTCCAAGGAGGATGTCATGAAGAAGCTGCTCAAACTCGCCATTGCCGGCATATTGGTCGCCACCTCGCTGTCCGCCTGCATCGTGGTCCCGGTCGGCCCGCCGCACGGCGGTGGTTATTACCGCCATGGGCCGTATTACGGTGGCGGCGGCTATTACGGCGGTCGTTGATCCGCCGCTGCAATTCGCTCCTCGCGGGCGGCGTTTCGTCGCATTGCGCTGTTTCTTCCCGACACGGCTGCAGATACTGGAATCCTGATTTGATTGGATCAACGGGAGAATTCCATGTCTGTCGGCTTCCTCAAGGCCCTCCATATGCTGGGCGTGGTGCTAATGGTCGCGGGTCTACATTTGCCGGAACAGGTGCGCAAACAGGCGGCTGACGGCCAGCGTCTCGGGGCGCTGACGCAGTTTCAATGACAGCTTGCCGGCCTCGTCGCGCTGCGCGGCGGCGACTTCGGCAATTTGCACGACGGTGCCGCGATGGACCTGCCAGAAACGCTCGGGGTCGAGCTGCGGGATCAATTCTCTGAGGCTGGTGCGGATCAGCGCTTCGCCGTCTGCGGTGACGACGTTGACGTACTTGTCCGTGGCTTCGAAATACACCACGTCGTCGACCGGAATCAGCCTGACCTGGTTGCCGACGGCGGCGCGGATCATGCGAAGGCGCTCCTGCGCCACGGGTGAAGCCAGTGCACCTGGCGCCAGGCTGCGCAGCTGCGCCAGCACCTGTTCCAGTCCCTGATCATTCGTCTTCTTCAATCTCGCCTGCAGGCGTGCCACGGTGAGCGCCAGGCGTTCGTCGTTGGCCGGCTTGAGCACGTAGTCGATCGCCGCCTGCTCGAACGCCTGGATCGCATAGTCGTCGTAGGCGGTGACAAATACCAGCAAGGGGAAAGGCCGCTGGTGCGGCCATTCGTCGGCCAGTTCGCGTGCCGCTTCCAGGCCGCTCTGGCCGGGCATCCTGATATCGAGGAAAAGAACGTCGGGTTGCAGCGCCAGCGCCTGTTCGACGGCGGCCATGCCGTTGGACGCGATGCCGGCGATGTCGAGGCCGGGCCACAATCGTTGCAGCTGTGCGGACAGGGTGTCGGCGAGCAGGGCTTCGTCTTCGGCAATCAGGGCGCGGACAGGCGGCGTGGCTGGCATGGTTGACGGATTAATTGGGCTCGACGTAGGACTTCTTGAGGGCGTACACCGGAATGGTGATTTGCGCGACCGTGCCTTCGGGGATGTTATGCGTCAAGGTCAGCTCGGCCTCCGGCCCGTACAGCACTGACAGGCGGGCGCGGATGTTTTCCAGGCCAAGGTGCGTGCTGTCCGGGCGATTGTAGCTGGCAGTGCTGTTGAGGCCCATGCCGGTGTCGAACACGCTGATGATCAGCAACTCCTGATGTTGGGTTACGCTGACGGTGCAGTCGCCGCCGTCGATCTTGGGTTCGAGGCCGTGGCGGATGGCGTTTTCGACCAGCGGCTGCAGCAGCATCGGCGCAATGCGCTGGCGTCGCAACTCGTCCGGCAACTGCAGGCTGTAGGTCAGGCGCAGGCCCATGCGCAGCGACATCAGGCCGAGGTAGGCCTTGATCAGGTCGAATTCCTGGCCCAGCGTGGTCTGTTCGCTGCGCGAGGTCGACAGCGTGGCGCGCAGGTAATGGATCAACTGGTCGAGCATTTGCTGCGCGCGTATTGGCTCGCTGGAAATCAGCGTCTGCAGCGTTGCCAGCGTATTGAACAGCATGTGTGGCTCGATCTGCGCCTGCAGCATCTGCAATTGGGCTTGCAAGGCTTGCTTCTCGATGACGACATTGCGCGCTTCGAGCGCGGCCATTTTTTCCCGGTTCCAGTAGAACAGGGTGGCGCCGACGCAGGCCAGCAGGATCAGGACGATCACGCCGATGGTGTTGTTGGCCTGGCCGGTGTTGAAAATCCTGAGCGGATAGCCGAGCAGGGCGCCGGCGATCATGTTGCCGATGACGAACGACAAGGGCGCGAAAATCACCAGCATCAGCAGGAAGCCGGGTTTGTTCGGCTCGTCCTCGCCCCATAGCAGCAGGCGGCCGCAGTCGATCAGCACCATCGCGGTGGTGCCGATGCAGATCGAGAACACCAGGTTTTCAACGAAGCCGGCGCCGATGCGCATGAGGTAAGTGACCACCAGCGCGCACAGCAGGTTGATGATCATGGTCGGCAGCAGGCCGCGCAGTAGTTCCGGCGGGATGAGGCGTAAGCGTGAAGCGGGGATGGTCATGAAAAGTTCTGAGCGGATCCGGTGAGTTCTCGAATTTGCGACTGGGTTACGAATTCGGGAATGGTAACCCGATTCGGCAGCTGCACCAGCCGCCGGCGACGAAGCGGCGAATCCGGGCGATGAAATGCTGTTATCGCGTCGCCGCCCGGCATAGAATGTCGGCACTAAATTATGCGGGAGAAAAACATGTGGCCTTATCCAAAAGTAGCGGCGCATCGCGGCGGCGGCACGCTGGCGCCGGAAAACACGCTGGCGGGCTTCCGCTGCGGCATGGCGCACGGTTTCCGCGCGGTGGAGTTCGACGTCATGCTGACCGCCGACGAGCAGGCCATCCTGATGCACGACCCGGTATTCGGCCGTACGCTGCCGGGCGAAGGCAAGGTCGCCGAGCACACGCTGGCGCAATTGCAGCAGCTTGACGCCGGCGGCTGGCACAGCCCGCAATATGCCGGCGAAGCGGTCTGCACCTTGCAACAGGTACTGGAGTTCAGCCGCGCCAACGGCATCTGGATGAACATTGAGATCAAGCCGGCCGGCGACGCCTGGGCTGTGCGCACCGGCGAAGTGGCGGGCGAGGTGACGGCGCGGTTTTTCGCCGCTGAAATCGCTGCCCACGTGCCGGGACGGAACGACCGCACGCTGCCGCTGTTTTCGTCGTTTTCCTTCGACGCGCTGATGGCGGCCAAGCGGGTCGCGCCGGGTATCCCGCGCGGCTTCCTGGTCGATCGCATTCCCGCGGATTGGGAAGCGCGTTTGCAGGCGCTCGAGGCGGTGGCGTTGCACACCA
This sequence comes from Herbaspirillum lusitanum, assembly GCF_026127345.1. Taxonomy (NCBI): domain Bacteria; kingdom Pseudomonadati; phylum Pseudomonadota; class Betaproteobacteria; order Burkholderiales; family Oxalobacteraceae; genus Herbaspirillum; species Herbaspirillum lusitanum. The sequence continues at coordinate 71,320 of NZ_QXFG01000004.1, forward strand.
GTCACAAGAATCTGACGCCGGCGCTGGCGCAGGCGGTGAAACAGGCGGGATATGGTTTATTCTGCTACACCGTCAACGATCCGGCCCGCGCAGAAGAGATTCTGGGCTGGGGCGTGGATGGATTTTGCACCGACCGCATTGATCTGATCGGTCCGGAATAAGCACAACAAGAGAAACAAAGAGAAACCAGTCAGGGAAGCAAGGAACATGAAAACCAAGGGCATGCTCAGCATGCTGGCGGCAGCAGCCGTCATCGTCATCACCAGCAACGCCGGCGCTCAGTCCGGCGGCAGCCAGAAGAAATACACCGACGACAGCATCGTGCGCGACCTCAAGGCCGGCAAGCTGACGGTGCGCGAGGCGCAAATCCTGCAAGACCGTCGCGATCATGCGGCGGTAAAGGCGGCAGCCGCAACGCTGCCGGCGACTCCGGCAAAGACTGGCGCGACTGCAAGGAAGACGCACGCCGCCAAACCGGTAAAGCCGGGTAAAGCCCTCAAGAAAAAAAACAAGGCGCCCGTCAGGCAATTGACCAGTCCGCATCCCCGGCACGCAGCGCAAAAAACGCATGGAGGAAAAAACCATCACCTCGCCAAGCCCCACTACGCGGTTGCAGTGAAGGAGCAGCCGGCCAAAGCGGTGAGCAAGAAAGATCGCGCTGCCACCAAAAAAGCCGAACCGATCCGCACAACTGCGGTGAAATACATCAGGTAATTCCTGAATGGATTTCTGGTGCGCTCCGCTTAAACTATGTCAACGCGAATCAGAATTCTGGCGTTACAGCAAAGACAGGCCGCATGTCAGAGCGGATTCGCCGAATTGACGGGGGACGTGACAAACAATCGTCAGCGAGCTTGTAAGAACCAACTTAAGAGGAAAAGATGAAACTGAATAAATTATTGGCAGCCGTACTCGTCGCCGCTTTCGCCATGCCTGTTCTGGCACAGAACGCTCCCGCAGCACCTGGCGCTCCTGCAGCGGCCGCACCCGCAGCACCGGCAGCCAAGGCGCCGCATGCCAAGCACAAGAAACACGCTAAAAAGCACAAGAAACACGCCAAGAAGAGCAAGAACGGCAAGCTGTATCAAGGCGCTTGATTTACCGGAGGGGATTTTGGCCAGGCAAGTCGTGAGGGGGATAGGTCGGAGAATTCCGAGACCGGTCTGATTCAGGTTGCAGGTTGATATCGCCATTGACCCGTTGGGAGCAATCCGAACGGGTTTTTTTACGTCTTTTTTTCGATCGGACGTGTTGACTTGCGGCAAACGTGCTGCAGGCCTTGCCGACCATGATTGCGGCAGGGCTAATCACGTATAATCACCGGTTCACAGCAGCCGATTACAGCAGCTTTCTCTGCCAACTCATTTTTGCACCGTTTTCTTTACAGTCCTAGAACATGAACTCAGCCGAAATCCGCGACAAGTTTCTGAAATTCTTTGAATCCAAGGGACACACCATCGTCCGTTCGTCCAGCCTGGTGCCGGGCAACGACCCCACCTTGTTGTTTACCAACTCCGGCATGGTCCAGTTCAAGGACGTGTTCCTGGGCACCGACAAGCGCAATTACGTGCGCGCCACCTCCGTGCAGCGCTGCCTGCGCGCCGGCGGCAAGCACAACGATCTGGAAAACGTCGGCTACACCGCGCGTCACCACACCTTCTTCGAAATGCTGGGCAACTGGTCCTTCGGCGACTATTTCAAGCACGACTCGCTGGTATGGGCCTGGGAGCTGCTGACCAAGGTCTACGGCCTGCCCGCTGAAAAGCTGTGGGCTACCGTCTATGAAACCGACGACGAAGCCTACGACATCTGGCACAAGGTCATCGGCCTGCCGAAAGAACGCATCGTGCGCATCGGCGACAACAAGGGGGCGCCGTACGCTTCCGACAACTTCTGGCAAATGGCCGATACCGGCCCGTGCGGTCCCTGCTCGGAAATCTTCTACGATCATGGTCCCGACGTCTGGGGCGGTCCTCCGGGCAGCCCTGAGCAGGACGGCGACCGCTACATCGAAATCTGGAACAACGTGTTCATGCAGTTCGACCGCCAGATCGATCCGAAGACCGGCGAAGCCACGCTGACCCCGCTGCCGGCGCCGTGCGTCGACACCGGCATGGGCCTGGAACGCCTGGCTGCGATCCTGCAGCACGTGCACAGCAACTACGAGATCGACCTGTTCCAGAAGCTGATCAAGGCAGCCGCGCGCGAGACCAATGTCACTGATCTGGAAAACAATTCCCTGAAGGTCATCGCCGACCACATCCGCGCGACGTCCTTCCTCATCGTCGACGGCGTGATTCCGGGCAACGAAGGCCGCGGCTATGTGCTGCGCCGTATCATCCGCCGCGCGCTGCGTCACGGCCACAAGCTGGGCCAGACCCAGCCGTTCTTCTACAAGCTGGTCAAGGACCTGGTCGCCGAAATGGGCGCGGCCTATCCGGAACTCCCGGCCGCTGCTGCGCGTGTCGAACAAGTCCTCAAACAGGAAGAAGAGCGTTTTGGCGAGACGCTGGAGCACGGCATGAAGATCCTCGAAGCCGCGCTGGCCAAGAACGCCGCCAGGCTCGACGGCGAGACAGCCTTCACGCTGTACGACACCTACGGCTTCCCACTGGATCTGACCGCCGACATCTGCCGCGAGCGCAATGTCGAACTGGACGAAGCCGGTTTCGCCACGGCCATGGAGCGTCAGAAATCGACCGCCCGCGCCGCCGGTAAATTCAAGTTGGCCGCCGGCATCGAATACAGCGGTGGCAAGACCAGGTTCGTCGGTTACGACGCGCTGACGCAGCAGGCCAAGGTCACTGCGCTGTACGTCGACGGCAGCGCCGTCGCCAAGGTCGAAGCCGGCCAGGACGCCATCGTGGTGCTCGACACCACGCCGTTCTATGCAGAATCGGGCGGCCAGGCAGGCGATGCCGGTGCATTGGAATCGTCGGGCGCGCTGTTTGCCGTGGCCGACACGCAAAAGATCCAGCCGGAAGTGTTCGGTCATCACGGCAGCCTGATCAAGGGTTCACTGTCGGTGGGCGATGCCGTGGAAGCCAAGGTCGATGCAGAGCAACGTGCACAGATCATGCGCAACCACTCGGCCACTCACCTGATGCACAAGGCGCTGCGTGAAGTGCTGGGCGACCATGTGTCGCAAAAGGGCTCGCTGGTCGACGCCGACAAGACGCGTTTCGATTTTAGCCACAATGCGCCGATGAGCGCCGAGGAAATCCGTCGCGTCGAAGAAATCGTCAACCGCGAAATCCTGGCCAATGCCGCGACGGAAGCAAAACTGATGGGCTACGACGACGCCGTCGGCGCCGGTGCAATGGCGCTGTTCGGCGAGAAGTACGGCGACGAAGTGCGGGTGCTGTCGATCGGTTCGTCGCGTGAACTGTGCGGCGGTACGCACGTGTCGCGCACGGGCGATATCGGCCTGTTCAAGATCGTTGCGGAAGGCGGCGTTGCCGCCGGTATCCGTCGCGTCGAAGCCGTCAGCGGCGAAGGCGCACTGGCGCTGGTGCAGAGCTTGAGCAACCGCATCGCCGAAGCGGCTGCGGCGCTGAAGGCGCAGCCGGAAGAACTGACCCAGCGCATCGCGCAGGTGCAGGATCACGTCAAGGCGCTGGAAAAGGAATTGTCGGCATTGAAGTCGAAGCTGGCCTCCAGCCAGGGCGACGAATTGCTCGCGCAAGCGGTTGACGTCAATGGCATCAAGGTGCTGGCGGCGACGCTGGAAGGCGCCGATGTCGCCACGCTGCGCGAAACCATGGACAAGCTCAAGGACAAGCTCAAGACCGCCGCCATCGTGCTGGCATCGGTCAAGGACGGCAAGGTCAGCCTGATCGCCGGCGTCACTGCCGATGCGACATCGAAGGTCAAGGCTGGTGAACTGGTCAACTTCGTCGCCCAGCAAGTCGGCGGCAAGGGCGGCGGACGTCCCGACATGGCGCAAGCCGGCGGCACCGATCCGAGCGGCTTGCCGAAGGCGCTGCAAGGCGTCGTCGCCTGGGTCGGCGCAAAAGCGTAAGCACGAGCGCATCCATGAGCGATTTCAAGTTCTGCCCCGTCTGCGCCACCTCGCTGGTGATGCGCGCCGACGAACAAGAGGCGGGCAAGCTGCGGCTTGCCTGCCCCGACGGCCACTGGACGCACTGGGACAATCCCTTGCCGGTGCTGGCGGCCCTGGTCGAGATCGACGGCAAGATGTTGCTGGCGCGTAATGCGGCATGGCCGGAAGGCCGGTTCGCGCTGATTACCGGCTTCATGGAGCGCGATGAAACGCCGGAGCAGGGCATCGCCCGAGAAATAAAAGAAGAAACCGATCTGGATGCCAACCAGATCACCCTGATCGGCGTTTACGAGTTCATGCGCAAGAATGAACTGATCATTGCGTATCACGTGAAAGCCTCGGGCCAGATCAGGTTGTCTCCGGAATTGCTGGAGTATCGCCTGGTGGCCCCACCCGATTTGCGGCCTTGGCCGGCGGGGACGGGATACGCTGTGGCGGAGTGGATGCGGCGGCACGATTTGCCGGTCCAGTTCGTTGAATTTGCCGGCTCATCCACCCCGCTAGTTTCCCCTGCACAACAGTAGTGCGCGAAATACAACACAGTATGTTGCGACGCACCAAGGCGGTTCAGGTTGGAGTAGAATTCTCGAACGATCACTAGGAATTTTTGATTCACAGTATGGTTATTGAATTTCACAGAGAGCTGGATGCACGGGGCCTGAATTGCCCGCTGCCGATACTGAAAACCAAGAAGGCATTGGCCGACATGTCGAGCGGTCAGGTATTGCGCGTGACGGCGACCGACACCGGTTCGGTGCGCGACTTCCAGGCATTCGCCAAGCAGACCGGCAACGATTTGCTGTCGCAGTCGCAAGAGAATCAGGAATTCATTTTCTTCATGAAGCGTAAATAATTTCGAGAATATTTACCTTGGCGCACGCGCCGCTTCTGTAGAAGACCAGCATGAAAACGCCCGCAATCGCGGGCGTTTTTCATTGGCGCGCCGTCCTGGCCGCGTCACGTAAAACAACTCAATGGAAGCTGCTGCCGATTTCCGGATGGAAGCTTTCGGCGCGTGCGATCGGCCAGTATTTTTCGTAGACCTGGTAGCGGTAATTGCCGGTGATCAGGTCGCCCGGCTCCAGGTATTTGAGCATCTCCGACAGTAGTTGTATTTCATGGTCGTTGATGCGATGAACGATGTGGAACGGACGCAGCGCCGAGGTGTGCGGCAAGCCGGCCGCCTGCACCAGTTCCTGCAGCGCATGCAGCGTACTCTGGTGGAAGCGGTAGACGCGTTCGGCCTTGTCCGGCACCACCAGCGCGCGGGCGCGCGTCGGATTTTGCGTCGCCACGCCGGTCGGGCAGCGATCGGTGTGGCAGCTCTGCGACTGGATGCAGCCGAGTGCGAACATGAAGCCGCGCGCCGAGTTGCACCAGTCGGCGCCGAGCGCCAGCGTGCGGGCGACGTCGAAGGCGGTGATGATCTTGCCGCTGGCGCCGATCTTGACGCGGTCGCGCATGCCGATGCCGACCAGCGTGTTGTGCACCATCAGCAGGCCTTCCTGCAGCGGCATGCCGACGTGGTCGGTGAACTCCAGCGGCGCCGCGCCGGTGCCGCCTTCGGCGCCGTCGACAGTGATGAAGTCGGGCACGATGTTGGTTTCCAGCATGGCCTTGGCGATGCCGAAGAATTCCCAGGGATGGCCGACGCACAGCTTGATTCCGGTCGGTTTGCCGCCCGACAGCGTGCGCAGTTTTTCAATGAATTGCAGCAATCCGATCGGCGAAGAGAACGATGAATGCACCGCCGGCGAGATGCAGTCGACGCCCATCGGGATGCCGCGCGTGGCGGAAATCTCCGGCGTGATCTTGGCCGCCGGCAGCACGCCGCCGTGGCCGGGTTTGGCGCCTTGCGACAACTTCACTTCGATCATTTTCACCTGCGGCGCGTTGGCCTGGACGGCGAATTTCTCTTCGTCGAAACTGCCGTCCGGATGGCGGCAGCCGAAGTAACCGGAGGCGATCTGCCAGACCAGATCGCCGCCGAATTCGCGGTGATAGGTAGAGATCGATCCTTCGCCGGTGTCGTGCGCGAAGTTGCCTTTTTTGGCGCCCTGATTAAGCGCGCGGATGGCATTGGACGAGAGCGAGCCGAAGCTCATCGCCGAGACATTGAAGACCGACATTGCATACGGTTGCGCGAGGCCTTCTCCGACGACGACGCGGAAATCATGGCTGGCGATCCTGGTCGGCGACAGCGAGTGGCCGATCCATTCGTAGCCGGCCAGCTTGACGTCGAGCTCGGTGCCGAACGGGCGGCTGTCGACGTCGGCCTTGGCGCGCTGATAGACCACGCTGCGTTTCTTGCGCGTGAACGGCGCGCCATCGTTTTCACCTTCGAAGAAGTACTGGCGGATTTCCGGGCGGATCGCTTCGAACAAAAAGCGGAAATGGCCCATCAACGGGTAGTTGCGCAGTACTGCATGGCGGCGTTGCACGATATCGCGCACACCGATCATGCTTAGCGCCAGCGGCGCTGCAGCCCACCACCAGCTGACCACATGGCCCGAGGCGAGGATGGCGAGCGCCAGCGTCAGGAAAATCATGAACCACAAGATCATGTAACGAGTTGCCCACATACCAGCGTCCTTTTTGTTGTTTGTCAGGCGGTGTTGGGATTCTACTGCTGCCAGGGGAGTGGCATGGGCCGAAAAGAATGGTATTTACGGCAATCACCGGAGGCTTCAGGGTTGCGCCAGATTGGTGCGTTGCGTGGGAGGGACAACTGCCGGGAAAGCGGCACAGGTATTGCTTTGTGGATATACATACTCAAGAGTTTGGGCTGGGCTTGACGTACCGGGCCAGATGGTTGAATGGCATTGTTATTGCTTATTGTGATCAAAAAATGGGTGGCCGCTCATCATTGCCTGGACGCAATGTAGCCCGTCAGAACCTGTTGCAATCTCCGCTCATTCCCTTTCGTTATTGCCGTGTGGCATGGATTGTGTAACCCCATTGATGAACCTATGAAGATCGTCGCTTCCGTGATTCCGCCAGACAACGCCGCCGCCATCACGTCCATCGCCAGGCCCCCGCGTTTGCTGGAAACCCTGCTGGCCAATCTGGACGGCATGGTCTATCGCTGCCGCGACGACGAAGAATGGACCATGGAGTTCGTCAGCGAGGGATGTCTTGAGCTGACCGGCTATCAACCGGAACAACTGCTGTTCAATCACCGTATCTCTTACGAAGACATCACCCATCCCGAAGACCGCGAAAAGGTTCGCCGGACCATCCAGTCCTGCCTGGACGGCAAGCGCCGCTTCGAGCTCGAATACCGCATCGTGCGCGCCGACGGCGAAGTGCGCTGGGTGTGGGAGCGCGGCGTCGGCATCTACAACGCCGCCGGGACTCTGGATGCGCTGGAAGGCTACGTGCAGGACGTCACCGCGCGCAAGACAGCGGATCAGGCCTTGCTGGAAGCGGAACGGCGCTACCGCAGCATTTTTGAAAACGCCATCGAAGGCGTGTTTCAATCGACGCCGGACGGCGGCTACATCGCGGTCAACCCGGCACTGGCGCGCATCTACGGCTACAAGTCGGCGGATGATCTGATCGTCAGTCTGCGCGACATCAAGCATCAGTTGTATGTCGAGCCGGAGCGCCGCACCGAATTCATGCGCATGATGGCCGAGTTCGGTTCGGTGTCGAACTTCGAATCGCGCGTCTACCGGCGTGACGGCGAGATCATCTGGATTTCCGAAAATGCCCGCGCCGTGCGTGACGAGGCCGGCACCCTGATGTTTTATGAAGGCACCGTCGAAGCCATCACCGAACGCAAGCTGTATGAAGCCGAAATCCGCCATCAGGCTACGCACGACGCGCTGACCGGCCTTCCCAACCGCACCATGCTGCACAACCATTTGCAGCGCGCAATCCAGAGCACGCGGCAAAAGGGCACGCTGACGGCGGTGGTGTTCGTCGACCTCGATCAGTTCAAGTTCATCAACGACAGCCTCGGCCACCAGGTCGGCGACGAGCTGCTCAAGACCGTGGCGCAGCGGCTGGTGTCGTGCGTGCGTGAAACCGACATGGTGGCGCGTCAGGGTGGCGACGAATTCGTGCTGGTGCTGCAGAATCAACCCGACGAAAATCGCATCACCGAAGTGCTGCAACGCATCCTCACCGCCGTGGCGCGGCCGTGGGTGGTGGGCGATCGCGAATTCCATGTCACCTGCAGCATCGGCGTAAGCCGCTGCCCGACCGACGGCCGCGACGTCGAAACGCTGCTCAAGAACGCCGATTCGGCCATGTATAAAGCCAAGGAGCTGGGGCGCAACAACTTCCAGTATTTCGCCGGCTGGATGGATGCGCAGGTCAGCAATCGCCTGGAAATGCTGGTCAGCCTGCGGCGCGCGCTCGACCGCGACGAATTCAAGCTGTACTACCAGCCCAAGATCAGTCTGGCCAGCGGCCGCATCATCGGCGCCGAGGCGCTGATCCGCTGGATCACGCCGGACCAGGGTATGGTGCCGCCGGACCGTTTCATCCCGTTTGCCGAGGAAGCCGGCCTGATCGTGCCGATCGGCGAATGGGTGTTGCGCACCGCCTGCGCCCAGAACAAGGCCTGGCAGGATGCGGGCCTGGCGCCGATTCCGGTGGCGGTCAACCTGTCGCCGCGCCAGCTCGACCAGAATCTGCCCGAGTTCGTGCGCCAGGTGCTGGCCGAGAGCTGTCTCGCGGCCGCCTGGCTGGAGCTGGAAATCACCGAAAACGTGGTCATGAAGGATGCCGAAAAGACCGTCGCCACGCTCAATGCGCTCAAGCGCCTGGGTTTGCAGGTGTCGGTGGACGACTTCGGTACCGGCTATTCGAGCCTGAGCTACCTGCGCCGCTTCCCGGTGGATGCACTCAAGATCGACAAATCCTTCGTGCGCGACATCGCCCGCGACGCCGACAGTGCGGCGATCGTCAAGGCAGTGATTTCATTGGGTCACATCCTCAACCTGCGGGTCATTGCCGAAGGGGTGGAAGACCAGGAGCAATACAACTTCCTGCTCGAAAACGGCTGCGATGAGGTACAGGGTTATCTGCTTGGCAAGCCGATGCCGGCAGAGGATTTCACGCGCCGGCTGGAGCTGGAAAAGAAGGCGGCCGGCTGATCCGGCCAGCCGTGGGAGCATGCCGCAGCCGGTATTTGTTGCCTCGCAGTCACGTTGTAAATTCTGTCTGACTGCTGCAACGATGCACGATTGAGGCGACAACCGTCCGGGCCTTTGTGCTAAACTCCGCGCAGTATATTTTGCATTTTGCCTCCGGCCACCCGAAAACTCAGCTCGGCGCCGCCTGCAAGGTCAAAAGTTGAAATGGTGCGAGAATCTGGGAACTCAAGATTCTGTGTTCGCAACCAAGCCTTATTTTCCCGCTCATCTTCAACCTCCTATAAATCGAGCGCCGGGAAGCAGCACCAACAGCATCAGCAGCATATTCAGGTTCGACAACCTGGCAGCACCGTTGGCGCTGTGATGAAACTCAACCCGCGCAGCCAGGCTTCGTATAGTCCGTATATCCGATATATCCGAATAGTCAGCCGCGAACTTTTATTAAACAAGCCGCACACGAGTCGTACATGAATACTATTGAGGCCAAGAAAGTCCTCGAAACAGCATTGCTATGCGCCCACGAGCCATTATCAATCAACGAACTGAAGAAGCTTTATGTCTCAGGCGACGATGCCGCCAGTGAAATAACTGCGGACATCATCCGGCAAATGCTGGAAGAACTGCGCGAAGACTGGATCGACAAGGGCGTGGAAGTGGTCAGCCTGTCGACCGGCTGGCGTTTCCAGAGCCGGGCCGAGATGAAAGTCTACCTGGATCGCCTGAATCCTGAAAAGCCGCCGAAATACACCCGCGCCACGCTCGAAACCCTGGCCATCATTGCCTATCGCCAGCCGGTCACCCGCGGCGACATCGAAGAGATTCGCGGCGTGACGGTCAGCACCCAGACCGTCAAGCTGCTGGAAGACCGCGCCTGGATTGAGGCCATCGGCCATCGCGACGTGCCCGGCCGTCCGGCACTGTTTGCGACGACCAGGAAATTCCTCGACGACCTCGGCCTGACTTCGCTGGATCAGTTGCCGCCGCTGAAGACCGTGACCAAGGACGGCGTAGTCGATCCGGGCGCGCTGCTGGAATTGCAGGCGCTGGAAGCCGGCATGCAGGCCGACCTGCTCGCGCAGGGCGAAGCGGAGGCAGCCGCCGGCGAACCTGTCGATGTGGCCGAGCTTGCCGAAGTTGCCGACGGCATTGCAGCGGAACTGACGACCGAAGAAGTTGCCGAATCGGCTGAGTCCGTCGACGAGGCGGGTACAACAGATGCAACGGATGCAACAACTGAAGCCGCCGATGTGGCTGAAGAGCCGGTTGCCGGAACTGCCGTGGAAGAAATTCCAGGGGAAGACATCGAGAATGACGTGGATGCCATCGCACCAAGCGTCGCCAATCACGAAGAAGTGCCGGCTCAAAGCCCTGCTTCTGCTGAAGACATTCACACCAACGACCTCGCCTCCGGCCACGCAAGTGACGCCGCGCCCGGTCTGAATAACCGCGATTCAAATAATGAAACCATCTAGTTCCAATGATGATCAGCAGATAGATCTGCTCGGCGCCGCAGCCGATAATGCCACCGCTGTCAAGCCGGCTCGCAAGCGCGTCAAGAAGGCCGCGGCGGAAGATGTCGCCACCGAAGTTGCGCCGATCGAAAAGCCCGCCAAGGCGCCGGCCAAACCGCGCGCCAAAAAGGTCGCTGCGGAAGCGCCCGCTGAAACGGTCGCGCCTGCACCGGTCGCGGCTGAAGCCGCCGCCGATGCGCCCGCACCGAAGAAGCGCGCGCCACGCGCCAAGAAGGTGGTTGCCGATGCCGATGCTGATACTGCGCCTGCTCCAGCCCCGGTTGCCGAGTCCGCTTCGCCTGCGGCGGAAGCGCCCAAGGTCATTGTCACCATTGGTGAAGAAATCACTGCCGCGCCGGTCCTGCTTGATGCACCGACCGACAGTGCGCGCACCAAGCCGGCCCGCCGCGGTGTACGCGGTCCGCGCGCCTTGCGCAACAATCGCGCCGCACAGCGCGCCGCTGAAGCCGGCGAAGGTGAGCCGCATCATGCCGTTGCCGGCGACGAACAACCGCTTTCGGTGGATGCCAATGCGCCGGTTCCGGTGGCCGACCAGGCCATGGCGGAATCGCGCCGCGACGGTCAGGGCCAGGATCGCAATCGCCAGCAAAAAGGCAAGAAACCATTCGTCAAGGGCGGCAAGCCGAAGGCGCCGCAACTGGGTTTGCGTTCGCATGACGCCGGCGACGACGTATTTTCGTTCGTCACCTCCGATGCCTATGACAAGGAAGACGGCGCTCGCAGCGGCGCGCGCGGCACGCATCAGCTGCGCGGCAAGAACGGCCGCCGTGACCTGACGTCGGAAGACGACGCACCAAAGCTGCACAAGGTGCTGGCCGACTCCGGCCTGGGTTCGCGTCGCGACATGGAAGAACTGATCGTGGCCGGCCGGGTGTCGGTCAATGGCGAGCCTGCTCACATCGGCCAGCGCATCCTGCCGACCGATCAGGTCCGCATCAACGGCAAGCTGTTGCAGCGCAAGGTCAGCAAGAAGCCTCCGCGCGTGCTGGTGTATCACAAGCCGGCCGGCGAAATTGTCAGTCACAACGATCCGGAAGGCCGCCCTTCGGTATTCGATCGCCTGCCGAACATGAAGGCAGCCAAATGGCTGGCCGTCGGTCGTCTCGACTTCAACACCGAAGGTCTGCTGTTGTTTACGACTTCCGGCGACCTGGCCAACCGGCTGATGCACCCGCGTTACAACATCGAGCGTGAATACGCCGTGCGTACGCTGGGCGAACTGGAACAAGGCATGCGCCAGAAACTGTTGCACGGCGTCGAGCTCGATGACGGCGTTGCACAGTTTTCCAAGATCGCCGACGGCGGCGGCGAAGGCGTCAACAAATGGTACCGCGTGACCATCGGCGAAGGCCGTAATCGCGAAGTGCGCCGCATGTTCGAAGCCATCGGCCTGACCGTGTCGCGCCTGATCCGTACACGCTACGGCGTCATGACGCTGCCGCAAGGCCTGAAACGCGGTCGTTGGGAAGAATTGGAAGAAAACGCCGTGCGTACTCTGCTGACGGTGTGCGGTCTGGAAAAACCGGGCGGCGCCGAGGCGCCGTCGGGCAAGTCCAAAGGCGGCAACAGCGGCAATCGCAATGGCAACGGCGATAATCGCAATGGCAATGTCAACGGCGACAGTCAGCCGCGCAGCAACGCCAACGCCAACCCCATGCAACCACGTGGTCCGCGTCGCGACCAGCAACCGTCCTGGCAAGGCCAGGGGCAGGGGCCGCGCCAGGGTCAAGGTTCGCGCCAAGGGCAGGGGCAAGGTCAAGGCCAGGGTGGCCGTCCGCAGGGCAACAAGCCGCGTCAGCCTGACCCGTTGCAGACCGCGCTGGGTTTCCCGGACGCCGGCCAGCGTCGCCACAATCGTCCGCAACGCAATGGCGGCAGCGGTGGCATGCCCGGTCAAGGCATGGGCGCGGGCGGTCAGCAGCGCCGCCGCCGCGGATAAGTCTTTGATTGCTCTGGTATTTTTTTTGCGAATATCGGGGTGTCTGCGGTATGTCCGGCAATCTTGAATTGCCGGACATACCGTAATCGGTTATAATGCGCAAGTTAACGGGGTGTCTTCACGGTGAAATACATCGTGAAGCGGTCCATAGTTGAATAAACGATAAGAACGATGGGCATCTGCCCATTTTTTTTTTGCTGAACAAATTGACGTGTCTGTGCTGGTTGTTTGAAATGCGCAGAACGAAGCGCGGAGAGATTTCCTTGCAATTGCTGGATCTGATTGAAACCACCCTGTCGGGCATGGGCTATGAACTGGTCGACCTCGAGAAAGCGGACCGCGGTCTGGTGCGCGTGTTTATCGATTTTCCGTTCGCCGACGCCGACAAGGGCCCGATCACGGTCGAGGATTGCGAAAAAGTCACGCATCAGCTGTTGCACGTGTTTACCGTCGAAAACGTCAACTACGAACGGCTGGAAGTGTCATCTCCCGGGCTTGATCGCCCCCTGAAAAAGCTCAGCGACTACGTGCGCTTTGCCGATCAGGAAGCAATCGTCAAGCTGCGCATGCCGATGCCGGGCGCAGCCAATCGCAAGTCGTTCCAAGGCATCTTGCGGGCGCCCGAGGGCGAGAATTTAAAACTGGAATTTGAAGCAAACGATGGGTCGGCAGCGTTGTTGGACTTTACGCTCGCCGATGTGGATAAGGCACGCCTGGTGCCGAAAGTGGATTTTAGGAGTCGCAAAGCATGAGTCGCGAAGTTTTGTTATTGGTCGATGCGCTGGCGCGCGAAAAGAACGTCGATAAGGATGTGGTCTTCGGAGCACTGGAGCACGCGCTTGCGCAAGCTACCAAGAAACGCTACGAAGGCGAAGTCGACATCCGCGTGTCGATCGACCGCGAAAGCGGCGAATTCGAATCGTTCCGTCGCTGGCACGTGGTGCCTGACGAAGCAGGTTTGCAATTGCCCGACCAGGAAGTTTTGCACTTCGAAGCCAAGGAACAGATTCCTGACATCGCCGTCGATGAATACATCGAAGAGCCGATCGAGTCCGTGGAATTCGGCCGCCGTTTTGCCCAGGACACCAAGCAAGTCGTCTTGCAGCGCATCCGCGACGCTGAACGCGAACAGATCCTCGCCGACTTCCTTGAGCGCGGCGATTCGCTGGTGACCGGCACGATCAAGCGCATGGAACGCGGCGACGCCATCGTCGAATCCGGCAAGATCGAGGCTCGCCTGCCGCGCGACCAGACGATTCCAAAGGAAAACCTGCGTATCGGCGACCGTGTCCGCGCCTATATCCTGCGCATCGATCGCAATGCACGCGGTCCGCAAGTGATCCTGTCGCGTAACGCGCCTGAATTCATCATGAAGCTGTTCGAACTGGAAGTTCCGGAAATCGAACAAGGCTCGCTGGAAATCAAGTCGGCGGCACGCGACCCGGGCGTACGCGCCAAGATCGCGGTCTTCACCAGCGACAAGCGCATCGATCCTATTGGCACCTGTGTCGGCATGCGCGGTTCGCGCGTGCAGGCCGTGACCGGCGAGCTGGGCGGCGAACGCGTCGACATCGTGTTGTGGTCGGAAGATCCGGCGCAATTCGTCATCGGCGCGCTGGCCCCGGCCAACGTCAGCTCGATCGTCGTGGATGAAGAAAAACACGCCATGGACGTCGTCGTCGACGAAGAAAACCTGGCGATCGCCATCGGCCGCGGCGGCCAGAACGTGCGCCTCGCAGCAGAGTTGACCGGCTGGCAGATCAACATCATGACGGCGGAAGAATCGGCCGACAAATCGGCGCAGGAAACTGCCGCGACCCGCATCCTCTTCATGGAAAAGCTGGACGTCGACCAGGAAGTCGCCGACATCCTGGTGGAAGAAGGTTTCGCCAGCCTGGAAGAAATTGCCTACGTGCCGATCAACGAAATGCTGGAGATCGAATCCTTCGACGAAGAAACCGTCAACGAGCTGCGCAACCGCGCGCGCGATGCACTGGTGACCGAGGCGATTGCCTCCGAAGAAGGTCTGGAAGGCATGGACGAGGAACTGATCAATTTCGAAGAAATGGATCGTGTCGTTGCCGGCAAGCTGGGCCTGGCGGGCGTCAAGAACGTGCCTGCTTTCGCCGCACTGGCGTACGACGAGTTCGGCGCGATTCTGGCCCTCTCGGCCGAACGCGCGCGCCAACTGATTGAGAATGAATTTGAAGATGTGACCGACGATGAAATGAAGCTCATCGATGCTAAATACGACGAGCGTGCCAAGGCACTGCAAGCCAAAGCATGGGCCACCGTGGAAGCAAAGCAGTAAGCGTCCAGGACCACATCATCGCCGAGCCACATAGAAAAGAGGACTGAATGGCAAGTAACAACGTAGCCCAATTTGCCACCGAGCTGAAAATGCCGGCGGATTTGCTACTGACCCAGCTGCGATCTGCAGGAGTTGAGAAGAGCTCCGAGTCCGATCCTTTGTCAAAAGAAGACAAGGACCGTTTGCTGGAGCATCTGCGCCGCGTGCGTGGCGCAGCTCCGGAAGGCGAGAAGAAGAAAATCACGCTGACCCGCAAGGAAACGACCGAAATCAAACAGGCCGATTCCACGGGCAAGTCGCGCACTATCCAGGTCGAAGTGCGCAAGAAGCGCACCTTCATCAAGCGCGACGAACCGACTGCGGACGAAGCCGGCAAGCCGGCAACCGCTTCGATCGATCAGGTCGAACCCGAGCCAAGCGCGGAAGAAGCGCGTCACCAGGAAGAGCTGATCGCACGTCAGGAAGCTGAACTGCGCGAGAAGCAGGAACGTCTGGCGCAACTCGAAGCGGAGCGCGCCGCGGAAGCCAGGGCGGCCGAACTGGAAGCGCAGAAGGCCGAACAGGAAGCCAAGCAGGCGGCGGAAGAAGAAGCCCGCCAGGCTGCTGCAGAAACTGCCGACAAGGCCAAGCCGAGCGCCGGTGCTGCTGCTCCCGTAGCGAAATCGGCAGAAGACGCCGCCGCTGACGAGAAGAAGCGCGCTGCCGCCGAGGAAGCCAAGAAGAAGGTTGCCCAGGTCGCCAAGGAAGCCGCCGACCGCGCAGCTGCCGCCGACCGCGCCCGCAAGGTCGTGGAAGACGAAGTCGCCCAGATCAAGGCCATGATGAATGCGCCGCGCCGCGTGATCAAGGCTCCCGAGCCTGCACCCGTCGCTGCAACCAAGACTTCCGAAGGCACGCTGCACAAGCCTGCCGACAAGAAGCCTGGTGAAAAGAAAGACGACAAGAAGGCGCCGGTTGCAGTCGACAAGAAGTCGATCAAGTCGGCCAACGTCTCGTCGACCTGGCAGGACGACGCCAAGAAGCGCGGCACCGGCATGAAGACGCGCGGCAACACCGGCACCGGTGGTCGCGACGGCTGGCGTGCAGGTCCGAAGGGCCGCCGCAATTCGCATCACGACGACCACGAAAGCAATTTCCAGGCGCCGACCGAAGCGATCGTCAAGGACGTCCACGTTCCTGAAACGATCACCGTCGCCGAGATCGCCCACAAGATGTCCGTCAAGGCTTCCGAAGTCATCAAGCATCTGATGAAGCTGGGCCAGATGGTCACCATCAACCAGGTGCTGGACCAGGAAACCGCCATGATCGTGGTGGAAGAAATGGGCCACCGCGCGCATGCAGCCAAGCAGGATGATCCGGAAGCATTGCTGGAAGAAGGCGTTGAGCATCCTGACGCGGAACTGTTGGCGCGTGCGCCTGTGGTTACCGTCATGGGCCACGTCGACCATGGCAAGACATCGCTGCTGGATTACATCCGACGCGCGAAGGTTGCATCCGGCGAAGCCGGCGGCATTACCCAGCACATCGGCGCGTACCACGTGGAAACACCGCGCGGCATGATCACCTTCCTCGACACTCCGGGCCACGAAGCGTTTACCGCGATGCGTGCCCGTGGCGCCAAGGCAACCGACATCGTGATTCTGGTGGTGGCTGCCGACGACGGCGTGATGCCGCAAACCAAGGAAGCGATCGCTCACGCGAAGGCCGGCGGCGTGCCGCTGGTCGTGGCGATCAACAAGATCGACAAGCAGGGCGCCAATCTGGACCGCGTCAAGCAGGAACTGATTGCCGAAGGCGTCGTACCGGAAGAATACGGTGGCGAAGCGCCATTCATCTCCGTGTCTGCAAAGACCGGCGAAGGCATCGACTCGTTGCTGGAAAACGTGCTGTTGCAAGCCGAAGTGCTGGAATTGAAAGCGGCAATCAACGTCCCGGCCAAGGGCCTGGTCATCGAAGCCAAGCTCGACAAGGGCCGCGGCCCTGTCGCCACGATCCTGGTGCAGTCCGGTACCCTGAAGCGCGGCGACGTCGTGCTGGCGGGTTCGGCTTACGGCCGCGTCCGTGCAATGCTGGACGAAAGCGGCAAGAGCATCACCGAAGCCGGTCCGTCGATCCCTGTTGAAATTCAGGGCCTGACTGAAGTGCCGAGCGCCGGTGAAGAAGTTGTGGTCATGTCCGATGAACGCAAGGCGCGTGAAATCGGCCTGTTCCGTCAAGGCAAGTTCCGCGACGTCAAGCTGGCCAAGCAGCAGGCAGCGAAGCTGGAAAACATGTTCGACCAGATGGCCGAAGGCGAGGTCAAGAACCTGCCGATGATCATCAAGACCGACGTGCAAGGTTCGCAGGAAGCGCTGGTGCAATCGCTGCAAAAACTGTCCACCGCCGAAGTGCGTGTTCAGGTGGTGCATGCAGCGGTCGGCGGCATTTCCGAAAACGACGTCAACCTCGCGGTGGCATCGAAGGCGGTCATCATCGGCTTCAACACCCGTGCCGACGCGTCCGCCCGCAAGCTGGCCGAAGCCAATGGCGTGGACATCCGCTACTACAACATCATTTACGATGCCGTGGATGAAGTGAAAGCGGCGATGTCGGGCATGCTGTCGCCGGAGAAGCGCGAACAGGCCCTGGGTCTGGTCGAGATTCGCCAGGTGTTCGTGGTCAGCAAGGTCGGCTCGATCGCCGGCTGTTACGTGCTCGAAGGCCTGGTCAAGCGTGGTTCGCAAGTCCGTTTGCTGCGCAACAACGTGGTGCTCTGGACCGGCGAGCTGGATTCGCTCAAGCGCTTCAAGGACGACGTCAAGGAAGTCAAATCGGGCTTCGAGTGCGGTCTGTCGTTGAAGAACTACAACGATATCCAGGAAGGCGATCAGCTGGAAATTTTCGAAGTGCAGGAAGTCGCGCGTACTTTGTAATTCTCTCAGTCGTCACGAGGGCGGGTGTCTGCGCAGCAAACACCCGCCTTGTTTCATTCAACAGCATCACAGAATTTTTATGCCGTCCCGCTTTGGCGCGTCGGCCGAGGTCAGTTTCCCAGCATGGCAAAACACAGCAAATCCATTCCCGGGCGCGGCTTGCGCGTCGCCGACCAGATCCAGCGCGATCTGTCGGAAATCATCGCATTCGAGTTGAAAGACCCGCGTGTGGGGATGGTCACGATCACGGAAGTGCAAGTGACGCCGGACTATGCGCATGCCAAGGTTTTCTTCACGACCCTGAAGGACGACAAGCAGGCGATCCAGGATACGGTGACCGGCCTCTCGAAGGCTTCCGGTTTCCTGCGTGGCCAATTGGGACGTCGTTTGACGATCCACACCTTGCCCGATTTGCATTTCGTGCATGACAACTCGACGGCGCGCGGCATTGAAATGTCGCGCCTGATCGACGAGGCCAATGCCACCCGCGCCAAGGATGCCGACGAGAGCTGAGCAAGCGGGATAAATTGCGGCGCGTGTGCGTCGCGCACCCGCCCGCCGGAAAACGTCGTTGCTTGATTCAAGCGCATCGATTCAGGAAATTCCCGGACTACACAATCATGGCGCAATCATCGCCCCCATCATCCCGGCCGCCAAGAGCGCCGCGCGTGCCCGTGCATGGCGTGCTGTTGCTGGACAAGCCGGTCGGCTGGTCCAGCAACGATGCCCTGATCAAGGCCAAGCGTTTGCTCAATGCCCTGAAGGCAGGCCATACCGGCACGCTGGATCCGTTCGCGACCGGTTTGCTGCCGCTGTGTTTCGGCGAGGCGACCAAGTTTTCGCAGGACTTGCTGGAAGCCGACAAGACCTATGAAGCCGTGGTCCATTTCGGCATCGTCACCAGTACCGGCGACACCGAAGGCGAAGTGCTGAGCACCAAGGCCGTCGACGTCACGCCGGAACAGATCGAAGCCGTGCTGGAAAAATTCCGCGGACCGATCAACCAGGTGCCGCCCATGCATTCCGCGCTCAAGCGCGACGGCAAGCCGCTGTATGAATATGCCCGCGCCGGCATCACGCTGGAGCGCGAGGCGCGGCCGGTGACGATTCATCAGCTGGAGCTGCTGTCGTATGAAGCGCCGTTCCTGCGCATTCGCGTGTTGTGCAGCAAAGGCACCTACATTCGCGTGCTCGGTGAAGACATCGGCGCCGCGCTCGGTTGCGGCGCCCATTTGCAGCAATTGCGTCGCACCGGCGTGGGCGCGTTGACGCTGGACGGCAGCGTCACGCTCGATGAATTCATCGCACTGGAAGACGGCCAACGCACGCAAGCGCTGTTGCCGGTAGACGGATTGCTGAGGACGTTTCCGGCGGTGATGCTGACGGACGTGCTGACTCAGCGCTTCCTGCACGGTCAGCGTCTGGCGCTCGGTAAAGAAGGTATTGCATTGCCCGCAGAGTCAGGTCGGGCAAGGGTTTATCAGGAAAGCAGCGGGCGCCTTCTGGGCACCGGACTGATGCAGGAATTCGGCATACTGGCGCCGGAACGGCTGATTTCGACCTTGTCGGAATAGCGCAATTTTCGCTGTGCGAGCCAGTTGTATTGTGTACAGCAACTCTTTGAAATTATTAGGCTTTTTAAAGTTCGTGCGTCGCAACATGCTATAATGCGCGCCTTTCAGGGCCTCCCCAGGCCCTTCGGATTCGGCAGACCAACTCAATTCAATCATGTCAAACAATAAACGCGCTATTCGTAACATCGCCATCATCGCCCACGTTGACCATGGCAAAACCACTCTCGTCGACCAACTGTTGCGTCAGTCGGGCACCTTCCGCGACAACCAGCAGGTTGACGCCCGCGTGATGGACTCGAACGATATCGAAAAAGAACGCGGCATCACGATTCTGTCGAAGAACTGCGCCGTTGAATACAAGGGCACCCATATCAACATCGTCGACACCCCGGGCCATGCCGACTTCGGCGGCGAAGTCGAACGCGTGCTGTCGATGGTCGACAGCGTGCTGCTGCTGGTCGATGCGCAAGAAGGTCCGATGCCGCAAACGCGCTTCGTGACACGTAAGGCACTGGCGCTGGGCCTGAAGCCTATCGTCGTGGTCAACAAGATCGACCGCGAAAACGCCGATCCGCAAAAGGCCGTCAACGCCACGTTCGAACTGTTCGACAAGCTGGGCGCCACCGACGAGCAACTGGATTTCCCCATCGTTTACGCATCGGGCTTCAAGGGCTACGCCGGCCTCGAAGACACCGTCCGCGACGGCAACATGGAGCCGCTGTTCGACGCGATCCTGGAACACGTTCCTGCGCGTGAAGATGACCCGGACGGTCCGCTGCAATTGCAAATCACTTCGCTGGAATACTCGTCCTACGTCGGCAAGATCGGCGTCGGCCGTATCCTGCGCGGTCGCGTCAAAGCGCTGCAAGACGTGATCTGGATGAACGGTCCCGACGACAAGCCAACCAAGGCGCGCATCAACCAAGTGCTGACTTTCCGCGGCCTGGATCGCGTGATTGTCGACGAAGCGCTGGCCGGCGACATCGTCCTGATCAACGGCATCGAAGAAATCAGCATCGGTTCCACCATCTGTGCACCGGACACGCCCGAAGGCCTGCCGATGCTGAAGATTGATGAACCGACCCTGACCATGAACTTCATGGTCAACAACTCGCCACTGGCCGGCCGAGAAGGCAAGTTCGTGACCACACGTCAGATCCGCGATCGTCTGGACCGCGAACTGAAAGCCAACATGGCGCTGCGCGTCGTGCAAGCCGAGAACGACGATTCGACCTACGAAGTGTCGGGTCGCGGTGAATTGCACCTGACCATCCTGATCGAAAACATGCGTCGCGAAGGCTATGAGCTGGCCGTGTCGCGTCCCCGCGTGGTGTTCAAGATGGTCGATGGCGTGCGCCACGAGCCGTATGAAAACCTGACTGTCGACGTCGAAGAAACCAGCCAGGGCGGCGTGATGGAAGAACTCGGTCGTCGTCGCGGCGATCTGCAAAACATGGAACCGGACGGCAAGGGTCGCGTCCGCCTGGAATACCGTATCCCTGCACGCGGCCTGATCGGCTTCCAAGGCGAATTCATGACGCTGACACGCGGCACCGGCCTGATGAGCCACGTGTTCGACGAATACGCTCCTGTTGACAACAGCAAGGGTGAACTCGGCGGCCGTCGCAACGGCGTGCTGATTTCGCAAGACGACGGCGCAGCCGTTGCTTACGCGATCTGGAAACTGCAAGACCGCGGCCGCATGTTCGTCAGCCACAACGATCCGGTCTACGAAGGCATGATCATCGGCATCCACTCGCGCGACAACGATCTGGTCGTGAACCCGATCAAGGGCAAGCAACTGACCAACGTCCGTTCGTCCGGTACCGACGAAGCGGTGCGCCTGGTTCCGCCGATCGAAATGTCGCTGGAATACGCGGTTGAATTCATCGACGACGACGAACTGGTCGAAGTCACGCCGAAGAGCATTCGCCTGCGCAAGCGTTTCCTGAAGGAACACGAGCGCAAGAAGGCATCGCGCGACGCGTAATTGCTGTCAGCGATGAGGAAGATGCAGGAGCAGTAACGCCGTGCTGATATTGGTTTTGTGAATACCTGATATCAGCACAATAAAGCGGACGACTATGATGCGGTGCGATATAGTTACACTTGTCTCCTCCAATTTCCTCCTAAAGAATTGGATTTAAGCCCGCAACCGAAAGGTGAGCGGGTTTTTTTTTACCTGAATCTTTTTGCTTGTTTTTGCCTGCCGACATGCATTTGCGCGATGAAGGCGAAAGAAGCGTTGCAAAATTGGAACGTCCGCAAACGTTTTTCAGCGCTGAAAAACAGATAAGCACTTAAATTGTGCGTTGCGAAATGACGAATGCTGGTTTGTGGTGCAGAATCACCCCCGCAGTATAAAAATCCTATCTCACAGAGGATAGAGGGGACACCAGCCCGCAACGTGCAAACGTTGCGGGCTTTCTATTTGCGGCGTGCGGCGCGTGGTGCGTATTCGGGCGGATTGCTTTAGTGCAGCCGGCGGAGCGTAAAAAGCGTCGCAGGCCCATGTCGTTGCTCATTTTGGATAGGTGTTATGTCTTACGGACCAAGAACAATCAGCGTTGCGCCCATGATGGATTGGACCGACCGGCACTGCCGGCTGTTCCATCGCCAGATCACGCGGCACACCTGGCTGTACACCGAAATGGTCACCACCGGCGCCTTGCTGCACGGCGACGTGCCGCGCCATCTCAATTTCAATGAAGAAGAACATCCGGTCGCCCTGCAGCTCGGCGGCAGCGAGCCCGAGGATCTGGCCAAGAGCGCCAGGCTGGGCCGGCAATGGGGCTATGACGAGATCAACCTCAACTGCGGCTGTCCTTCCGAGCGCGTGCAGAAGGGCGCATTCGGCGCCTGCCTGATGGCTGAACCGAAACTGGTCGCCGATTGCGTCAAGGCAATGCGCGACGCCGTCGACATCGATGTTACCGTCAAGCATCGCATCGGCATCGACGACGTCGAGTCCTACGATTTCGTGCGCGACTTTGTCGGCACGATCGCCGAAGCCGGTTGCAAGACCTTCATCGTGCACGCCCGCAATGCCGTCCTCAAGGGCCTGAGCCCCAAGGAAAACCGCGAGATTCCGCCGCTCAGGTACGAGTACGCCTACCGGCTGAAGAAAGACTTCCCGGCGCTGGAAATCCTCATCAACGGCGGCATCAAGACCGTGGCTGAAATCGACCTTCATTTGCAGCACGTCGACGGCGTCATGCTCGGCCGCGAGGCGTATCACAATCCCTTCCTGATGGCCGGCTTCGACGCGCGCTATTACAGCCAGCTCGACGGCGGCCTGCAGCCCACGCGCAACGACGTCATCGCGGCGATGGTGGAATACGCGCGCGCGCAACTGGCGGCGCACGGCGATGGCGGCAAGGGCCTGCGCCTGAACAGCATCACCCGCCACATGCTGGGCCTGATGGCCGGCCTGCCGGGCGCGCGCGCCTTCCGCCAGACCTTGTCGGATTCCAGGCGGCTGGCGCTGGGCGATCCGGCGCTGCTGATGGAAGCCTTGTCGCATACGCAACTGGTGACGCTGGAATAAGCCGGCATCCGGGCCGTCCTTGCCTGCCCATGCCGGCAATCAGGCAAAAAATCGCCCGCAAATCCTTTAAAATACGGGGCTACTGAGGAAATCGTTATGCCTATCGCAACAACAGAAGAAATCGTCGCCGAACTGCGCGCCGGACGCATGGTCATCCTGGTCGACGAAGAAGATCGTGAGAATGAAGGCGACCTGGTGCTGGCCACCGATTTCGTCACGCCCGAAGCCATCAACTTCATGGTCAAGCATGCGCGCGGCCTGGTCTGCCTGACGCTGACCGAAGAGCATTGCGACCGTCTCGACCTGTCGATGATGTCGACCCGCAACGGCACCCAGTTCGGCACCAATTTCACCGTCTCGATCGAAGCCGCCGAAGGCGTCACCACCGGCATCTCCGCCGCCGATCGTGCGCGCACGATTCAGGTTGCGGCCGCCAAGGATGCGACGCCGGCCGACATCGTGCAGCCTGGTCATATTTTCCCGCTGCGCGCACAAAAGGGCGGCGTGCTGATGCGCGCCGGCCATACCGAAGCCGGTTGCGACCTGACCCAGATGGCGGGCCTGACGCCGGCTGCCGTGATCTGCGAAATCCTCAAGGACGACGGCACCATGGCGCGTCTGCCGGACCTGCTCGAATTCGCCGAAGAACACAAGCTCAAGATCGGCACCATCGCCGACCTGATCCATTACCGCAGCCAGCACGAAAGCATCATCGAGCGCGTCGCCGAGCGCGAGATGCACACCGTGCACGGGTCGTTCAAGGCCATCGCCTACCGCGACACGCCAAGCGGCGGCGCCCACCTGGCGCTGGTGCATGGCGACATTCGTCCGGGTGAAGAAACACTCGTGCGCGTGCATCAGCCGGTCTCGATCCTCGACCTGCTCGAAACCAAAGCGACGACGCACTCGTGGAACATGGCCTCGGCCATGGCCGCGATCAAGGCGGCGCCAAGCGGCGTCGTGGTGCTGCTCAATTGCGAAGAATCGGCCGACCAGATGTTTGCCCAGTTCACTGCGCTCAATAACGTGCAGGCGGCCAAGCCGGCCCGCGCCGACCGCCTCGATCTGCGCACCTACGGCATCGGCGCGCAAATCCTCAAGGATCTCGGCGTGTGCAAGATGCAGCTGCTGGCCAGCCCGCGCAAGATGCCGTCGATGACCGGTTTCAACCTCGAAGTCACCGGCTATCGCGCCAAGCCGGACGCCTGACCGACAGTACCGACCGCAACGCATCGCGGCACTATCACACTCACACAACGCAAGTTTGCGTATAAGGAAAAGCCATGACTATTGGTACATACGAATCGGATCTGAATGGCGATGGCTTGCGTATCGGCATCGTCCAGGCGCGTTTCAACGAAGACGTCTGCCACGGTTTGCTGGCGTCGTGCCTGGCGGAGCTCAAGCATCTCGGCGTGCAGGATGAAGACATCCTCCACGTCAGCGTGCCGGGCGCGCTGGAAATCCCGCTGGCCCTGCAGAAGATGGCCGAGACCGACCAGTTCGATGCGCTGATCGCATTGGGCGCGGTGATCCGCGGCGAGACCTATCACTTCGAACTGGTCTCGAATGAATCCGGCGCAGGGATCACGCGCGTTGGCCTCGATGCCGGCATCCCGATCGCCAACGCCGTGCTGACCACCGAGAACGACGAACAGGCCGAAGCGCGCATGGCGGTCAAAGGCGCCGACGCCGCCCGCGTCGCCGTCGAGATGGCCAACCTGTCGCTGGCGCTGGACGAACTCGCGCAAGTGGCTGAAGAAGAATAAGCAGGCAGGCCGGCCGGTCGTTGTTGCATGTGCAGCGACGGCCGGCGGCGCAATCGATTGTTGATTGCGCGTCTGTTTCGATTTTGTATTGACCCGGTTTCCTCATTTTCATCATGACCAATAAAATCCAACACGCCAACCCGAGCAAGAACCGTACGCCGCGTCACCGCGCCCGCGAGTTCGCATTGCAGGGCCTGTATCAATGGCTGCTCAACAATGAAGACGCCGGCGCGATCGAAGCGCACATCCGCGAAGCGCACGGTTTCGACAAGGCCGACGCCGAGCATTTCGACGTGCTGCTGTACGGCGCGATCAAACAGGCGCCGGAACTGCGCACCGACCTGGCGCCGCTGATCGACCGCTCCATCACGGAGTTGTCGCCGGTGGAACACGCAGCGCTGCTGATCGGCGCATTCGAACTGAAGAACAATCTCGAGATTCCGTATCGCGTGGTCATCAACGAAGCCGTTGAACTGACCAAGTCGTTCGGCGGCATCGACGGTCACAAGTACGTCAACGGCGTGCTCGACCGTTTCGCCGCCAAGGCGCGCGAAGTCGAAGTGGGCGCCGGCCGCCGCTGATCCGTCGTCGTTGGTTTGTCGTCGTTCGTTTAAGCCGACGCTGCTGATGCATTGATGCATCCATGGCAGCGTCCGGCAAAGTTCTTGCTGACCTTCGCGCTTGTTCCTTCTCGTTCGTTCCGCTTCGTCCTACCGCACAATCCCATGAGCTTTCACGATCTTGCCTCCCGCCTGCAAAACATCGCGCCCTTCCATGTGATGGAGCTGGCCAAGATGGCCGCTGCCATGGAGCAACAAGGCCATCACATCATCCACATGGGCATCGGCGAGCCTGATTTCACTGCCGCCCCCGCCGTTGTTGCCGCTGCGACACAAGCGATGGCCGACGGCAAGATGCAATACACCTCGGCAACCGGTTTGCCGGCTTTACGAGAAGCGATCTCAGCCCATTATCGGCGGGTGTACGGGTTGGACATCGCGCCGTCGCGAATTATCGTCACAGCGGGCGCCTCAGCGGCCCTGTTGCTTGCCTGCGCGGCGCTGGTGGAGAAGGGCGCTGAAGTGTTGATGCCGGATCCGTCTTATCCGTGCAACCGCCATTTCGTCGCCGCCTTCGAAGGCAGCGCCAAATTGATCGAAAGCGGACCGGAACATCGCTTCCAGTTGTCCGCAGGCATGGTTCAGGAACATTGGTCGCCGGCAACCAAGGGCGTATTGCTGGCGTCGCCGTCGAATCCGACCGGCACCTCGATCCTGCCCGATGAATTGAAGAAGATCGTCGACGTCGTGCGCGAGAAAAATGGTTTCACCATCGTCGATGAAATCTACCAGGGCCTGTCGTACGAAGGCGCGCCATTCTCGGCACTGTCGCTCGGCGAAGACGTCATCGTCATCAATAGCTTTTCAAAGTACTTCAACATGACCGGCTGGCGTCTCGGCTGGCTGGTGCTGCCCGAAAGCCTGGTGCCGCAAGTCGAGAAGCTGGCGCAGAACCTGTTCATCTGTGCTTCATCGATTGCGCAGCACGCCGGCATCGCCTGCTTCGCGCCGGAGTCGATTGCACTGTACGAAGAACGCAAGGCCGAATTCAAGCGCCGCCGCGATTACATCGTGCCGCAACTCGAACGTCTCGGCTTCACGGTGCCGGTGATGCCGGACGGCGCGTTCTATGTTTACGCCGACTGCAGCGCGCTCAGCGACGACGCCGACGCCTTCACCATCGACATGCTCAACAAGGCAGGCGTGGTGCTGGTGCCGGGACTCGATTTCGGTCCGGCTACGGCGCATCGTTATATCCGCTTGTCGTACGCCACGTCGATGGAGAATTTGCAGGAAGCGGTGCGGCGCCTTGAGAAATATCTGGCGGAGCGCAAGGCGGCGTAATCCGAGGAAGATTTAGCCGAGGACATTGATCCGCAGAAAATGAAAAAGGAGCCGCTCGGCTCCTTTTTCATTTGCGTTGCTGCAGTATTTACAGCGCGGCGATTTCTTCGGTCACGTTCGCACCTTGCTTCTTTTGCGCTGCCGAAGCCATGTCGCCGACAGCGGTCGGCTTGGCTTGCACTGGCGCTGCCGGTGCGGCGGGACGCGGTGCCGGCTTGATCAGCGCGGTAGTGAAGATCGAGATGTTCTTGCCGACCGCGACTTCCTTCAGGTTTTGATATTCGGACAGGACTTTGAGGCCGTAGCCGCCGTCGTTGTCCATCTCGGCTGCGCCGACGTAGCTCTTCAGGCCGGCTTCCACCGAGCCGCCGCGTGTTACGTATTCCTTCAGGATCAGCGAACCGACCTTGATGTTGGCGACCGGATTGAGCGCCGCCTTGACGCCGCCCAGTTCCTGGAACTTGTCGTGATGGACCTTGGACATGACCTGCATCAGGCCTTGTGCGCCCATCGGGCTTTCCGCGAACGGATTGAAGCGCGATTCGATTGCCATCACCGCCAGGATCAGCAACGGATCGAGCTTGATGTCGCGTGCCGTCAGGTACGCAGCGGACACCAGCATGTCGGTGGCGTCGCCGGCAACGCGGTAACGCTTCGACAGCCAGTTGGTCACCAGCTTCTGCTGACGCGGTGTGCCGAGCATCTTGCGCTCTTCATCGCTGAGCGGGATGGCCGCTGCTGCCGCCCCGGTCAGGGCAGGCGCCGGCGTATCCATCAGGTTGGTCAGCGGCGGCGCTTCCGGCGCTGCTTCTTCAACCTGGCCGTCCGAGAAGGGCGACAGGGCGATGATTTTGTCGGCGAAATCCGGGTTGAAGAACATCATGCCCAGAACGAACAGTGCAGCGATGCCGACCAAGGTCAGGGCATAGTGCGCTGCGGTAAAAAAGCGACCGATGCGGCTTTGAATGGACTTCGCCCATTGCGCCGACTGGTCAACCATATCCGAGGCGGCGCTTAACGGCGCCTCTATGGGTTGGTTTAACATTGAACCTCCTGAATATTGCAAATTACATAGGGCAAAACCGGCCAAGAGTGAAAACCGGATTACTGGCTACATGCATCACAATCAAAAAACTGCCGTCGCAAGGCGTTACGGCAAGCTTGGGGTTGTTTGCGGTTACTGCAGGGCCGGTGGCTCCTGTGCAGTGCAAGACAACCATGTTCGGGGGAGAAGGCTGACGCCTTTTGACAACACTCCTTAAAATGTCAGTGGGACCCCGTTCCCGTGAAACCTTGTGAGCTGATTCGGGTTCCTGACCCGGCTCCTTTAATCAAGGTGGCCGAATTGTAGAAGCCACTTTATATCAAGTCAATACTATTAAATCGATTTAATATAACTTTTAAGTCTGACTTTTGGAGGGGTATGCCGCCAAAAATCAATAGAATCAACCGTTTGCCCGGTCTACCTCACCTAAGGGCTGTATTACAGAAATCCAGCGAAAAAAAATGAAATATTCAGATTTACGCGATTTTATTTCGCAGTTGCAACTTTCCGGCGAATTAAAACGCATCTCGACACCCGTTTCGCCCTACCTGGAAATCACTGAAATCTGCGATCGCACCTTGCGCGCCTCCGGTCCGGCGCTGATTTTCGACAAGGTCGAGGGCAAAAATATCCCGGTGCTGGCGAATCTTTTCGGCACGCCGCGTCGCGTGGCGCTGGGCATGGGGGCGGAAGATGTCGGCGAATTAAGACGCATCGGCCATTTATTGGCGAAGCTGAAAGAGCCCGAGCCGCCGAAAGGCTTCAAGGACGTCATGGGTCTCGGCACCCTGGTCAAGTCGCTGTGGGACATGGCCCCCAAGGAGCGTAGTTCGGCGCCGTGCCAGGACATCGTGTGGGAAGGCAACGACGTCGACCTCGACCGCCTGCCGATCCAGCACTGCTGGCCGGGCGACGTCGCTCCTCTTATTACATGGGGCCTGGTGATCACCAAAGGCCCCAACAAGAAGCGCCAGAATCTCGGCATCTATCGCCAGCAGGTCCTCGGCCGCAACAAGGTCATCATGCGCTGGCTGGCCCATCGCGGCGGCGCGCTCGATTTCCGCGAACATTGCATCGCCAACCCCGGCAAACCGTATCCGATCGCGGTCGCACTCGGCGCCGATCCCGCTACCATATTAGGCGCAGTCACGCCGGTGCCGGACAGCCTGTCCGAATACCAGTTCGCCGGCCTGCTGCGCGGCAGCCGCACCGAGCTGGTCAAGGCCATCGGCAGCGAACTGCGCGTGCCGGCCTCGGCCGAGATCGTGCTGGAAGGGCATATCTACCCGGATAGCGCTGAAAACCCTCATCCTTCCGGCTACGAACATGCGCTCGAAGGTCCCTACGGCGACCACACCGGTTACTACAATGAGCAGGACTGGTTCCCGGTTTTCACCATCGACCGCATCACCATGCGCCGCGATCCGATCTATCACTCCACCTATACCGGCAAACCGCCCGACGAACCGGCCGTGCTTGGCGTGGCGCTCAATGAAGTGTTCATCCCGCTGCTGCAAAAGCAGTTCAGCGAAATCACCGATTTCTACCTGCCGCCGGAAGGCTGCAGCTACCGCATGGCGGTGGTGCAGATGAAGAAGTCCTACGCCGGCCACGCCAAGCGCGTGATGTTCGGCGTATGGAGTTTCCTGCGCCAGTTCATGTATACCAAGTTCATCGTGGTGGTCGATGAAGACGTCGATATCCGCGACTGGAAGGAAGTGATCTGGGCCATCACCACGCGCGTCGATCCGGTGCGCGACACTGTGATGGTGGACAACACGCCGATCGATTACCTCGACTTCGCCTCGCCGGTCAGCGGCCTCGGTAGCAAGATGGGGATTGACGCCACCAACAAGTGGCCTGGTGAAACCAACCGTGAATGGGGCACGACCATCGCCATGACGGACGCCGTCAAGAAGCGCGTGGACGGCATCTGGGACGAGCTGGGAATTTAATTTGTCTGCGTTGCGGCGCATTGGTGTGCGCTGCAATTATCCTGTCTGCGCGAACAGCGCTCGCGCCGGCTGCACAGATGAGGTACAATTCCTGCCGGCGGGCCCCTGCGCATTGTGGCATGGTCAACCTGGTCAGGTCGGGAACGAAGCAGCCACAGCCATTTCCTGCAAGTGCCGCAGACAAGGCTCGCCTCTTCCTTCAGTTTTTCTCAGGAAGTATTCAACAGCAGTCGACGACGACGCAGTTCATTCAGTCGCCGACCTCCGACCTCCGGTTTCAAATCCAAGAATTCAACGCAGTCAGGCCGCTTTGCCGCCGACGGTGAAACCTATCGTGGTCTTGCCGCCCCTGCTGCTGGCGAACGCAGTGCCGCCATGCATCAGCGCAATCGCCTTGACGATCGCCAGGCCGAGGCCGTGGCCATGCACGCCGTCGAAGTCGCGACGCGCGCTGTCGACACGATAGAAGCGGTCGAACAGGCGCGGCAAATGGCGTTGTTCGATCGGTTCCCCAGGATTGGAAACGGCAACCTGCACATCCTGTTGCTGCGCATCGATCGACACCGTGATGCGCGCGCCGGCAGGTGAATGCTGGATGGCGTTTTGCAGGAGATTGGTCAAGGCGCGACGGAACAGCGCGGTCTCGATCATCGACTTCGCATCGACGTCGCCAACCACTTCCACGCTCATCTGCATCTCGTCCAGCACGAACTCGAAGAACTCGATGGTCTTTTGCACCTCGTCGGCAATCGCCGTGTAAACCAGGCTGGTGGCGGCTTCGCCCTGATCGCAGCGGGCCAGGAACAGCATGTCGTTGATGATCGAACGCAGACGATCCAGCTCTTCGAGGTTCGATTGCAGCACGATCTCGAACTCCGGCGCGCTGCGTTCGCGCGACAAGGCCACCTGGGTCTCGCCGATCAGGTTGGCCAGCGGCGTACGCAACTCGTGAGCCACATCGGCGTTGAAGGCTTCCAATTGTTTATAGGCGTTTTCCATGCGATCCAGCGCGCCGTTGAAGGCTTGCGCCAGATCCGACAATTCATCCGGCAGCGCCGACACCGTGAGGCGTTCCGACAGGGTTTGCGGACTCAGGGTCTGCGCCTTGTCGGACATCTTCTTGAGCGGTTGCAAGCCGGCGCGCGCGATCCAGTAGCCGAACAGGATCACCAGGAAAATCCCCGCCAGCGACAGTCCGATC
This sequence comes from Herbaspirillum lusitanum, assembly GCF_026127345.1. Taxonomy (NCBI): domain Bacteria; kingdom Pseudomonadati; phylum Pseudomonadota; class Betaproteobacteria; order Burkholderiales; family Oxalobacteraceae; genus Herbaspirillum; species Herbaspirillum lusitanum. The sequence goes on from NZ_QXFG01000004.1 coordinate 102,177, forward strand.
ATGGCGATCACGAAGGTGCGCAGCGTCTCGAAATAAGGTTCGGTGTCGACGCCGATGGTGAGGCGGATGGCGGGGCGGTCGAGGTAGGCCGGCAACACCTTGGTCAGCGTGTGCATCGGGAATTCCTTGCCCTTGATGCGCAGGCGGCCGATGTTGTTGGGGTCGTAATCGAAGTCGTGCAGTTCGGCCAGGTCCTTGCCGTAGCTGAATTGCGGATCGTCGCTGAACACCCAGAAACGCACCTTGCCGTCGGCCGGGGTCAGGGTGTCCAGCTTGGTCTGTACGCGCGCCCAGCGCTCCACCGTGCCGACGCGCGAGACCATGTATTCAATATCGTTGAAGGTCGTCACCAGGCCGTCGCGCTCATGGCGCAGCAGCTCGTTCTTGACCACGGCGTACAGCACGCCGCCGATCAGCGAAAAAATGACCAGCGCGGCGGCCGCGAACATCATGACCAGCCGCGCGATGATGGAATGCCTCATCCGTGTTCCCCGTCATGTTCATCATATTCGTCATGCTCCGGCGCCGGCGCCTCCGAAGCGCGCGGCTCCAGTACGTAGCCCATGCCGCGTATCGTGTGCAGCAGCTTCTGGTCGAACGGCGCGTCGATCTTGGCGCGCAGGCGCTTGATCGCGACCTCGACGACATTGGTGTTGCTGTCGAAATTCATGTCCCACACCAGTTCGGCAATCGCCGTCTTGGACAGGATTTCGCCCTGGCGCCGCGCCATGATCGCCAGCAGCGCGAACTCCTTGGCGGTCAGGTCGATACGCGTGTTGCTGCGGTAGGCCTTGCGGCTCAGCAGGTCGATCTGCAGGTCGCCGATGCGCAGCTGCGCCGGTTCCTGCGCACGGCCGCGACGCGTCAATGCCTGCAAACGCGCCAGCAGTTCGAGGAAGGAAAACGGCTTGATCAGGTAATCGTCGGCGCCGTCGTGCAAGCCCTTGATGCGGTCTTCCACGCGGTCGCGCGCGGTCAGCATGATCACCGGCGTCTGCTTGACGGTGCGCAGCGAACGCAGCACCGAGAAGCCATCCAGCCCCGGCAGCATGACATCCAGCACGATCACGTCGTAATCGTGCTGGATCGCCAGATGCTGGCCGTCGATGCCGTTGGCGGCCAGATCCACGGTGCATCCCTGCTCAGTCAACCCTTTGCAGAGGTACTCCGCCATCTTGTGCTCGTCTTCGACAATCAGAATTTTCATTCCTGCTCCAGGTACCGCGTGCATGGACATCAACTAGTGCGATTCTATTACAGGAGCGGCGCCGCCCTTGCGTGCCGCCTTGCGCGCCGCGCGTGCTTCCTTCTTGTTCATGTACCAGTAATGCGCGCGATCCAGGTAGAGATACACCACCGGCGTCGTGAACAGCGTCAGCGCTTGCGACAGCACCAGGCCGCCGACCATCGCGTAACCGAGCGGACGGCGCAGTTCGGAGCCGGCGCCATGGCCCAGCATCAGCGGCAGTCCCGACAGCAGCGCGCACATGGTGGTCATCATGATCGGGCGGAAGCGCAGCAGACAAGCCTGATAGATCGCCTCTTCCGGTTTCATGCCGTGTTGCCGTTCGGCGGTCAGCGCAAAGTCGATCATCATGATGCCGTTTTTCTTGACGATGCCGATCAGCAGGATGATGCCGATCAGCGCAATCACGCTGAGGTCGTAGCCGCCCGCCATCAGGATCAGTAATGCTCCCACGCCGGCCGACGGCAGCGTGGACAGGATCGTCAGCGGATGGATGTAGCTCTCATACAGCAGGCCCAGCACGATGTACACCGCGATCAGCGCCGCCGCGATCAGGTAAGGCTGCGACGACAGCGAATCGCCGAACGCCTTGGCCGTGCCCTGGAACGCGCCCGTCAAGGTGGTCGGTACGCCCATCTCGGCCTGGGCCTGGTTGATGGCGTCGACCGCCTCGCCCAGCGCCACGCCGTGCGCCAGGTTGAACGAAATCGTCACCGCCGGGAACTGGCTCTGGTGGCTGATCGACAGGTAAGCGGTCTTGGTCGTGTCGACCTTGATGAAGGTCGACAGCGGCACTTGCTGACCGGTCAGCGGCGAGGTCAGGTAGAGCTTGTTGAACAGCGCCGGATCCTTCTGCAGCTCCGGCGTGACTTCCAGGATCACGCGATAGCTGTTCACCTGCGTGAAGTACTGCGCGACCTGGCGCTGGCCGATGGCGTCATAGATCGTGGCGTCGATCAGCGCCGGCGAAATGCCGAAGCTCGATGCGCGCGCGCGGTCGATCGTGATGGTTGCCGTTGCCGCCGAGTTTTGCTGATCGGAGGCGACGTCCGTGAGTTGCTTCAGGCGACGCAGGCGATCCACCAGTTTCGGCGCCCAGACGTTGAGTTCATCCAGGTTGGAGTCGGTCAGCGTGTATTGATATTGCGTACGCGACAGACGGCCGCCGACGTTGATGTCCTGGCTGGCCTGCATGAACAGATTGACACCCTGGATCTTCGCCACTTGCGGTCGCAGGCGCGTGATGATTTCGCTGGCGTCCAGCGTGCGGCCTTCGCTCTTCGGTTTCAGCGCGATGAAGAAGTTGCCGGTATTAAAGGTGGTCGAACCCGCGCTCATCGCGAAACCGGTCACGTCCGGATCCTTGCGCACCACGTCGGCCACTTGCAACAGCCGGCGATGCATCGCGCTCGACGAGATATCCTGCGCCGATTCGGCAAAGCCGGCGATCACGCCGTTGTCCTGTTGCGGGAAGAATCCCTTCGGGATGAAGATGAACAGCGCCACGGTCACCGCAACGGTGGCGAGGAAACTCATCAGCGTGATGAACTGGTGGCGCAGCACCAGATCGAGGCCGCGCTTGTAGCCGTTCAGCAAGGCGTCGAAGAAGCGCTCGAACAACTGATACATCTTGCCGTGTTGTTCGGCGTGGCTGTTCTTGAGGAAGCGCGAGCACAGCATCGGCGTGAGCGTCAGCGAAATGATCACCGACACGCCGATGGTCAGCGTCACGGTCACGGCAAATTCACGGAACAGGCGGCCGACGATGCCGCCCATCAGCAGCAGCGGGATGAACACCGCCACCAGCGACACGGAGATCGAGATGATGGTGAATCCGATTTCGCTGGAGCCTTTCAACGCCGCTTCCATCGGCGACATGCCTTCTTCGACATAGCGGTAAATGTTTTCCAGCATCACGATCGCATCGTCGACCACGAAGCCGACCGCGATCGTCAACGCCATCAGCGACAGGTTGTCGAGACTGTAGCCGACCAGGTACATCACGGCGGCGGTACCCATGATCGCCAGCGGCACCGTGATGCTCGGGATCAGCGTCGCCGCGATGTTGCGCAGGAACACGAAGATCACCATCACCACCAGCGCAATCGTCAGGACCAGCGTGAACTCGACGTCTTCCACCGAAGCGCGGATGGTCTGGGTGCGGTCGATCAGCGTATTGACGTGCACGCTGGCCGGGATCGCTGCGCGCAGGCGGGGCATCGCGGCCTTGATGCGGTCGACCGTTTCAATCACGTTGGCGCCCGGCTGCTTGGTGATCGCCAGCACGATGGAGCGGCCATTGGTCAGCGTCGTATCGGTTTCTGCCGCAGCGCCGGAGAACGCCCACGCGGCGATCTTCATGTTTTCAGGCGCGTCGATCGCCACGCCGATGTCGCGCACGCGGATCGGTGCGCCGGCGCGGTAAGCCAGCACCATGTCGTTCCACGGATCGGCGCTCAGCAACTGATCGTTGGTGTAGACGGTAAAGCTCTGATGCGTGCCGTCGACCGTGCCCTTGGGCTGGTTCACGGTGGTGGTGGCGATCACGCCGCGGATGTCTTCCAGGCTCAGGTTCAGCGTCGCCAGCTTGGCCGGATCGACCTGGATGCGCACGGCCGGTTTCTGCGCGCCGTTGACGTTGACCAGGCCGACGCCGGAGATCTGCGAGATTTGCTGCGCCAGGATGTTGTCGGCGAAGTCGCTGACCTGCGTCAGCGGCAGTGCATCGGACTGCACCGACATGATCATGATCGGCGAGTCGGCCGGATTGACCTTGCGGAAGGTCGGCGGATTCGGCAGGTTGGACGGCAGTTGCCCGGTCGACGCATTGATCGCCGCCTGCACGTCGAGCGCGGCAGCGTCGATGTTGCGGTTGAGATCGAACTGCAAGGTGATCTGGGTGCTGCCCAGCGCACTTTGCGACGTCATTTGCGACAGGCCGGCAATCAGCGAAAACTGGCGTTCCAGCGGTTGCGCAACGTTGGAGGCCATGGTTTCGGGACTACCGCCGGGCAAACTGGCGGAAACCTGGATGGTCGGGAAGTCGACCTGCGGCAGCGGCGCGACCGGCAGCAACGGCCAGACCGCAATGCCGACCAGCAGGATCGCCAGCGCCAGCAGCGTGGTGCCGATGGGACGCTTGATGAAGGTAGCGGACACACTCACTTTGCGGATCCTTTCGCAGCAGGAGCATTAGCAGGCGCATTAGCAGAAGCAGTGGCGCCGTTGGCGGCAGCCTTGTTCTCAATCACGTGGCTGCCGGGCTTGAGCTTGTACTGACCGTCCAGCACAACACGTTGATTGACCTCGAGACCCTGGCTCAGCACTGCGACGCCGTCCTGGATGCGCGTGACCTTGACCGGCTGGATCGCCGCCGTTTCGTCGGCCTTGACGATGTACACGTAGGTGCCTTGCTGGTTGCGCTGGATCGCCGCGGCAGGCAGGGTCAGCGCCGGCGCGTGGTCGTCCATCTGCAGGTTGACGTTGACGTACTGGCCCGGCCACAGCACGTGCTGCTGGTTGGTGAAGCGCGCCTTGAGCTGCACGGTGCCGCTGGCGGTGTCGATCTGGTTGTTGAGCAGGATCAGCGTGCCGGTCGCCAGCGGCTCGTTGCTGGTGCGTGCGTAAGCGGTGACCTTCAGCGGCTTGCGGCTGGCGAGCTGGGCGCGGTTGATGGCCGGCACGGCTTCTTCCGGCAAGGTGAATTGCACGGTGATCGGATCGATCTGGTTGATGATCACCAGGCCGTTGGCGTCGGAGGCGTGAACGATATTGCCCGGATCGACCAGGCGCGCGCCGACGCGGCCGCTGATCGGCGCGTTGATGGTGGTGTAGCCGAGCTGGACCTTGGCGTAGCTGATCTGCGCTTCATCGGTTTTGACGGCGGCTTCGAGCTGCGCCACCAGGGCCTTTTGCGTATCCAGTTGCTGTTGCGTGGCGGCGTCTTGCTGACGCAGCGTGGTGTAGCGTTGCAAGTCGATTTTTGCATTCGTCAGCTGGGCCTGGTCACGCGCCTGTTGCGCCTGTACCTGCGCCAGTTGCGCCTGCAGCGCGCGCGGATCGATCTGCGCCAGCAACTGGCCGGCCTTGACGTCCTGGCCTTCGGTGAAGCCCACCTTGTCGAGCTGGCCGTCAATGCGCACCTTGACGACGACGCTGGCGTTGGCGGTCACGGTGCCGACGCCCGACAGGTACAGCGGAATGTCGCGCTCCTGCACCTGCACGGTGGTGACGGAAATCGACGGCGCCTGCTGTGCCTGTTCCTTGGACGCAGCGACTGCGTCGGCGCGATGGAACAATGACCAGGCGCCGCCGCCGAGGGCGACCAGCACGGCAACGGAAATCAACAGGGTGGAACGTTTGGGTGTCAAAGAAGTAGTCATGCTTTCACTCGCGAAATTGTTTTTATTGGTCGGCTTATTTGTCGGCTTATGGGGCGGCTTATTTGTCGGCTTTACCGGACGCAGCAACCTTGTCGATGTCGGCCACGGTCCAGCCGCCCCCGGTCGCCTTGATCAGCGCCACGCTGGCCACCAGTTGGCGACCCAGCAGGGTGACGGCGGTGCGCTGGTTGGTCAGCGAAGTCGCCTGCGTCGTCACGACCGAGAGATAGGTGGTGGTGCCGGCCTGGTACTGGCTCAGCGCCAACCGTTCGGACAATTGCGCCGCCTTCACCGCCTGGTCCTGCACCCGACTTTCCTGGTCGAGCACGCGTAGCGTCGAGAGGTTGTCTTCGACTTCCTGCAAGCCGCCCAGCACGGTTTGTTTGTAGGTGGCGACCGCGCCGTCGAATGCCGCAGTGGCCTGGTCGTTGCGCGCGCTGCGTGCGCCGCCGTCGAACAGCACCGCCGCCAGCGTGCTGCCCAGCGACCACACGCGGCTAGGCGTATCGAACAGTTGGGAGAACGACACGCCGCTGTAGCCGCCGGATGCGCTCAAGGTCAACGCCGGGAAATATGCCGCGCGCGCCACGCCGATGTTGGCGTTCGCTGCTGCGGCCAGCCGTTCCGCATTGGCGATGTCGGGACGACGCTCCAGCAGATCGGACGGCAACCCGGTCGGGGTCGCCGGCATGCTGGCTTGCAACGCCGCAGCGTCGGTCGTCAGCGGCGCCAGCGAGAAAGCCGCGGGCGCCTTGCCGAGCAGGATGGCAATGGCGTGTTCAAGCTGGTTGCGCGTCGCGTCGAGGTCGATCAGTTGCGCCTGCGCCGAGCGCAATTGCGTTTCCGCCTGCGCGACATCGGAGCGCAGCGCCACGCCCGCGTCATATTGATGTTGGGTCAGCTGGTACGAGCGCGTATAGGCAGCCACGGTGCGCGCGTACAAATCCTTTTGCAGATCGGTCACGCGCAATTGCAGGTAATTCTGCGCCAGCGTCGCCTGGATGCTCAGGCGTGCCGCGCCCAGGCTGGCCGCGCTGGCCTGGCTGGCGGCGTCGCCGTTTTCCACCGAGCGTCGCACGCGACCCCAGATGTCGGCTTCCCACGAGGCATTGAGACCGACCGAATAGGTGTCGGTCAACCGGCTGCCGGCGGTCGGGCTGTTGGTCTGCGCCCGCGTCGCGCCGGCCGAGGCGCCGATCGACGGCCACAGGCTGGCGCGCGCGATGGCGGCGGTGGCCTGGGCCTGGCGATATTGCGCTTCGGCAAGGCGGATATTCTGGTTGGCCTGGTTGGCTTGCTCGATCAGGCCGTTGAGCACGCTGTCGTTATAGGCTTCCCACCAGCGCTGGTTGCTGTCGATCTGGCCGGGCTCGGCCTTCTTCCATGGCCCTTGCTCCTTGTAGGCGGTGGGCAGGTCGAGTTGCGGGCGGACGTAGTCAGGACCGACCGCGCAGCCGCCGAGCAGCAGGGCGGTCGCGATGGCGGACAAGAGCAGGGCTGGCTGGAATGCGGTCGGGCGGGGTGGCGATTTGGTGGTCGCTGTCATGGGTGGGTTTGGCGGCATGGTGGACGGCATTGCATTGGGCTGGCGATCAAAATGTACATGTTGACGGGCGGAAATTGCGGACGGCCGTCGACACCTTTTTCTACGGTGTTCACTTTATAGACAGGAGGTCAACTTGAGGCTGACGGAAATATGACATTTCTGTCAGTTTCGGATTTGGGTGTGTTTGGTTGATTGTTTGTTTGTGTTGCTGATGCTGTTCTTTCTTCGGACGACCGTGGTTGCCGGGGGCGGCCCGGCAGCCGCTCACTTTCTTTGCTTCGCCAAAGAAAGTAAGCAAAGAAAGGCGACCGCGATTCGCCGCCCCGCTGCGCGGGGTTCTCGTTGGCGCCGTACTTAAATCGGGAAGGGAAACAAACTCGCTGCGCTCAGACAAGTTTCCCTTCTTTATCCGATTTGAGCACGNCGCCAACGGCGACTCATAAGCGGAATTCTTTTTTCGGCTCGCTTCGCATTGCCTTGGGTGGCTCGCCTGCGGCATCGTGATTCTCATTCTTGGTTTTATTGGTAGCGGAGAACTGCGACCGTTGCTTTATCTCTGTACCCTGGCGATGCGCAGCGAGCCAGTCTGGAAGTCCGCTTGCGAGTAGCCGGTGGCGGCAGGTGCAAATCGGATAAAGAGGGGAAACTTGTCTGAGCGCAGCGAGTTTGTTTCCTCTCCCGATTTGTGCCTGCCGACGCCGGGAACCCCCGAAGGGGGCTACGAACTTGCGGTCGCCTTCTTTTGCTTACTTTTCTTGGCGAAGCAAGAAAAGTGAGTAGCTGCCGGGCTACCCCCGGCGAAGGGTTGATCGACGAAAGGAAAGCAGAAGCTATCGGCAAACAGAAGTCGGGACAAGTGCAAAACCTTAAGGTAAATTCTCCCGCAACATCACACTGATCCTTACCGCCTCCACCCCCGCCAACGCCTCCTTCTTCTCCCGCAAATTCCCGAATATCCGCACACAATTCATGATCATGTTCTGCGGATGCTGCGTCAAAATCGCATCCACCGTCCCGTCGATCAGCAACCCACGCGTATCCGGCGTCAGGCCGTGCCCGATGAACACCACCTTCTGCTCGCGCCCGCTCTCCCTGAGCGCGCGGCCCACGCCATCCGAGGCGCCGCCGATGTTGTACATGCCTACCAGATCCGGATACTGCTCCAGCAGCGTGCGCGCCTGCTTGTAGTTGGTGTCGGCGTCATCGTGCCCCTCGCGCAGGCCGACTACCTGCAGATGCGGGAACATCTCTTCCAGCACATGCAGGAATCCCATCTCGCGCTCTTCATGACCGCGATAGCTGAGACTGCCGGCGATCATCGCCACCTTCATCGGCTTGGCTTTGGCATTACCTGCGCCGCCAAGAAAACGCCCCAGCAGGTAACCGGCGGTACGTCCCGCCGCGCGATTGTCCATGCCGACGTAAGCCGCGCGGCGCGAATTCGACAGGTCCGAAATCAGCGTCACCACCGGGATGCCTTCGGCTACCAGCGTATTGACCGCTTCGCGCACCAGCGGATGCTCGAGCGCCATGAAGGCCACGCCGTCGGCCTGGCGGCCGTAGTGCAGCAGGCGCTTGGCCAGCACGCTGGGGTTGAAGCCTTCGATGTGGTGGCATTTGCATTTCACGTTGAACGGCGCCAGCTGCTCCTCGGAAAACGCGATGTAGTCGCCCAGCATCTGCATGAAGCGGTTGCTCTGCGGCGGCAGCAAGAACACCAGTCGCATCGGCTTGGGTTGCATTGCCTTGTACAGATCGGCTTCCGGCAGATAGTCGAGCGCGGCGGCGGCCTTCAGGACTTTTTGCATGGTCGCGGCGCGCACGCCGGGACGCTGGTTGAGTACGCGGTCGACCGTCGCGGTGGACACACCGGCAGCGCGTGCGATGTCGGTCACGCGGGCGCGGCAGCCTTCGTTGTTGCCTTCGCCGGCGCCATCGACCGGCGGGCGGGGATCGGGAGAAAATGCCATGGCTGGATATTTTATGTTTACATCAAAAACCATCATGAATCTGCTTTGACCTGTCTGAATTCAAAGCCTATTCTCTGCAAAAAGCAATCTAGACAAATCAAATAACATCAAGAATATACAAGGAGACAGCATCGGCGGAAAACCTTTTTCGCTGCATCGATGCGCTGATCTTCGCTGACCGAACAGAATCTGCAGCCCTCTACGACCTATAAAAATCCAGGAGATACGCAATGCACGCCATGACCCGCCGCCACTTTCTGAAGACCGCTTCCGTCGCCTCGGCCGCTGCCGCAACCGGACTGTATGCAGGCTCGGCCAGTGCCGCCGCTGAATTCACGCTGAAGTACGGCAACAACCTGCCGATGACGCATCCGATGAATGTGCGCGCCAAGGAAATGGCCGCCAGGATCGCCGCCGAGTCCAAGGGCCGCGTCGACTTCCAGGTCTATCCCAACGGCCAGCTCGGTACCGACACCGACATGCTGTCGCAGGTGCGCGCCGGCGCCATCGACTTCTTCACCATCTCGCCGGAAGTGCTCGGCACGCTGGTGTCGGCCGGCCAGATCAGCGGCGTCGGCTTCGCCTTCAAGGATTACAACCAGGTTTGGGCTGCGATGGACGGCGACCTTGGCGCCTATGTGCGCAAGCAGATCGCCGCGACGACGTCGCTGTTCGCGTTCGAGCGCTGCTGGGACAACGGCTATCGCCAGGTGACCACCAGCACGCGTCCGATCACCAGGCCCGAGGACTTCAAGGGCATGAAGCTGCGCGTGCCGCCAAGCCCGCTGGCGACCTCGCTGTTCCGCGCGTTCGATGCGGCGCCGACCAGCATCAATTTCGCCGAGGTGTATTCCGCGCTGCAGACCAAGATCGCCGAAGGCCAGGAGAACCCGCTGGCGGTGATCTCCACCGTCAAGTTCTATGAAGTGCAGAAATACTGCTCGATGACCAACCACGTATGGAGCGGCTTCTGGTTCATGGGCAACAAGAAGTCGTTTGAACGCATGCCAAAAGAGCTGCAAGAGATCGTTACGCGCAACGTCAACGAAGCAGGTCTCAAGCAACGTGTCGACGTCAAGGCCTTGAATGAATCGCTGGTGGCCGACATGAAGGGCAAGGGCATGCAGTTCAACGACACCGACAACGAAGCCTTCCGCACCAAGCTGCGCGCTTCCGGCTTCTACACCGAGTGGCACAAAAAGTTCGGTCCCGAGGCGTGGGCGCTGTTGGAGAAGTACACCGGGAAGCTCGCGTAAATGGAAGCAGCAATGAACTACGCTGACGCCACGCCATTGCCGACCAACCCGCTGGCGCGTTTGCTGGCGGGCGTCAATCGCGGCGTCATGCACGTTGTCGCCGCGGTTGCTGCGGCGCTGGTGGTGGTGGAAACCGGCGTGCTGCTGGCCGGCGTGATCTACCGCTATGCCTTGCACGACCCGCTGATCTGGTCGGACGAGCTGGCCTCGACGCTGTTCATCTGGCTGTCGATGCTGGGCGCGGTATTGGCGCTGGACCGGGGCGAACACATGCGCCTGACCGCCATCGTCAACAAGCTCTCCGACAAATGGCGCGTCTGGCTGGAAACCGTCGCCGCCCTGATCGTCTGCATCTTTGTCCTGATGATCATCCATCCCGCGGTCGACCATGCGTCGGAGCAGATGGCGATCACGACGCCTGCGTTGGAAATCCCCGACGGCCTGCGCGCGGCTGCGTTGCCGGTCGGCGCCATCCTGATGTTCCTGGCGGCGATTGCGCGCATGGCGAGCCGCTCCAGCGTCAGGCAGGTGCTCTCCGCCGTTGCCGTCGTGGCCGTGATCGGCGCCGTGCTGTGGATCTGCAAGCCGGCCTTGCTGGCCATGGGCAACTACAACCTGATCGTGTTCTTCGTGGTGCTGATCGGCGCGTGTGTCGCAGGCGGGATCCCGATTGCGTTCGCCTTCGGTACGGCGACGATGGCCTATCTGACGATTGCCACCGGCGCGCCGATGATGATCGTGGTCAGCCGCATGGATGAAGGCATGTCCAGCCTGATCCTGTTGTCGGTGCCGCTGTTTGTCTTGCTCGGTTCGCTGCTGGAAATCAGCGGCCTTGCACGTACCTTGATCGACTTCATGGCGGCCTTGCTGGGCCACGTACGCGGCGGCTTGCAATACGTGCTGCTGGGCGCGATGTTCCTGGTCTCGGGCATCTCCGGCTCCAAGGCGGCCGACATGGCAGCGATTGCGCCGGCGCTGTTCCCGGAAATGAAGAAGCGCGGCTCCAAGCCGGAAGAACTGGTGGCCTTGCTGTCGTCCTCCGGCGCCATGACCGAAACGATTCCGCCGAGCCTGGTACTGATCACCATCGGCGCGGTGTGCAGCGTGTCGATCACCGCCTTGTTCATCGGCGGCCTGATGCCTGCCGTGATCGCCACGATCGCGATCGGTATCGTCTGCTGGTTCCGCGCCCGTCGCGAACCGATGCCGGATGTGAAGCGCGCCACCATCGGCGTGATCGGCAAGACCCTGATTGCGGCGATACCTGCGCTGGCTTTGCCGATGCTGATTCGAGTGGCCGTGATCGAAGGTGTGGCTACTGCAACCGAAGTCGCCACCATCGGTGTCGCGTACACGATTGTGGTCGGCCTGGTCATGCACGCCTTCATGAAGCATCTCGACTTCAGGCGCATCTACCCGATGCTGGTGGAAGCGGCAACCCTGTCGGGCGCGATCCTGCTGATCATCGGCATGGCCACTTCGATGGCCTGGGCGCTGACGCAGTCGGGCTTCTCGGCCAAGCTGGTGTCGCTGATGCAGGGTGTGCCGGGCGGCGGATTCGGCTTCCTGCTGATCACCATCGTGATCTTCATCGTGCTGGGCAGCATCCTGGAAGGCATCCCGGCGATCGTGCTGTTCGGACCGCTGCTGTTCCCGGTGGCCCGTTCGCTGGGCATCCACGACGTGCACTACGCCATGGTGGTGATCCTGGCGATGGGCATTGGCCTGTTCGCACCGCCGTTCGGCGTCGGCTTCTATGCCGCCTGCGCGATCGGCAAGGTGTCGCCGGACAAGGTCTTCAACCGGGTATGGGGCTACCTGGCCGCGCTGGTGATTGCGCTGCTGGTGGTGGCTGCGGTGCCGTGGATTTCGATCGGCTTCCTGGAACATTAAAGCGCATTAACAACATCTGAAAACGGCGGCTTGCACCTTTCCTCCGCAAGCCGCCATCCTCACGGAGACAACATGAACCAAAATGACAGCGGCGCCCGCGTGGCGCTCGTGACGGGCGGAGCCATGGGTATCGGCGCCGCAATTTCCCAGCGTCTGGCGCGCGACGGCTACACCGTACTGGTCTCGGACATCAACCTGGAAGCGGCCACCGCGACCGCCGACAAGATCAATGCCGATGGCGGCAAAGCTGCGCCGCTGGCAATGGATGTCAGCAAGCCCGAATCCATCGGGAAAGCCTTCGCCGACGTCGAAAAAGACTACGGCCGCTGCGACGTGCTGGTCAACAATGCCGGCGTCGCCAAGACCTTCCCCTTCCTCGATTATCCGATCGACAACTGGCTGCTGACGATGAACATCAACGTCACCGGCGTGATGCTGTGCGGCCAGCATGCCGCGCGCATGATGGTGCGTCGCAAGTGGGGCCGCATCGTCAATATTTCTTCCATCTCGGGTATTCGCGCCGGCTCCGGCCGCACCGCCTACGGCACTTCCAAGGCGGCAGTGATCGGCCTGACGCGCCAGATGGCGATCGAGCTGGCCGAGCATGGCGTCACCGTCAACAGCGTCGCGCCGGGCCCGGTCGATACGCCGCTGACGCAGGCCGTGCACTCGCCGGAAACCCGCAAGAGCTTCACCGCCGGCGTGCCGATGCACCGCTACGGCAGCACCGACGAAATCGCCGCGGCAGTGTCGTTTCTGGCGGCCGACGATTCGTCCTACATCACCGGTCACGTGGTGCCGGTGGACGGCGGCTTCGTAGCCGCCGGCATCCTCGACATCTGACCGGAGCACTTCATGGCACGCGCAATGGAAGACAAGGTCGTCATCGTCAGCGGCGCAGGTTCGGTCGGCGAGGGCTGGGGCAACGGCAAGGCGGCGGCGGTGCTGTATGCGCGCGAAGGTGCGCGCGTGCTGGCGGTCGACCGCAACCTGCAGGCCGCACAGGAAACCTGCGACCTGATCCGCAGCGAAGGCGGCACCTGTGAAGTGGTCGCCGCCGACGTGTCGAAGACGCCGGACATCGAAGCCATGGTGCAAGCCGCGCTCGATCATTTCGGCCGCATCGACGTCTTGCACAATAACGTCGGCATCGCTGAAACCGGCGGCCCGGTCGAAGCCAGCGAAGAGAGCTGGAACCGCGTCATCGCCATCAACCAGACCAGCGTCTTCATGACCTGCAAGCACGTGCTGCCGGTGATGGAAAAACAGAAGAAGGGCGCCATCGTCAACATCTCGTCGCTGGCGGCGATCCGTTGGGTCGGCTTTCCGTATGTCGCCTATTCGGCGTCCAAGGCGGCGATGCTGGCGCTGACCAGGAACATCGCGATGCAATACGCACCGCTGGGCATCCGCGCCAACTGCGTGCTGCCCGGACTGATGGACACGCCGATGATCCGCGAGCCGCTGAAAGCATCCTATGGCGGCGACATCGAAGAAATGCGCCGCAAGCGCCATGCGCAATGTCCGATGGGCCACATGGGCGATGCCTGGGACGTGGCGCATGCGGCCTTGTTCCTGGCGTCGGATGCGGCGCGTTACGTGACCGGCGTCGACCTGATCGTGGACGGCGGCCTCAGCCTCAAGTGCGTGTAGGATTTCCTCGCCTCGCCTCGCCTCGCCTCGGCAGCGGCAATAACGCACGTCTGCGGCTGGCGCTCAGTTCTTTGAAAAACGGCTGAGGGCGGGTCGTCGCGTGCGCCCCGTTGGCGGCGAAGGCAGCGGCGCAGGCTGGGTATTTTTGAGGCCGTTCCACACTTCTTCCGCCGTCTGCACAAAGGTCTGGATGCAGGGATTGCGATTGTCCTTGTTCCAGATCACCGCCACTTCCACCACCGGCGCATCGACCAGCGGTTTGAAGACGGTGGTTTCCAGATGCATGGCCTGCATCGAGTCCGGCACCATCGCCACCCCCAGGCCTTCCCCGACCAGATTGACAATGGTCTGCTGCAGGTTGGCTTCCAGCTTGATGCGCGGACGGAAGCCCGCGGCCAGGCAGCAATTGACGATCAGGTCGTAGACCACCGGCGCAATCGCGCGCGGGATGCTGACGAAGGGATCGTCGGCCAGATCCCTGGCTGAAATTTTTTCACGTGTCGCCAGGCGATGGTTTTTCGGCAGCACCGCCACCAGCGGTTCGGAAAAGATCGTTCGGCTGTCCAGCCCGCTGCAATCTTCAGGCCGGTACATCATGCCGACGTCGCGTTTCCCTTCCCTGATATCTATCGCCAGCAGGTTCGGCACGTGCTCGGTCAGGCGCATGTCGACCTCGGGATAGGCCGCCGAATAGTGGCGCGTCACCGACGGCAGGATGTTATAGGCGGTCGACATCATGAAACCCACCAGCAGCGCGCCGCTGTTGCCGGCCCCGGTGCTGACGGCATTGCGCCGGGCGCGCTCCAGCGCATGAAAAATTTCAGCAGTGTCCCGGTAGAAATGTTTGCCCGCTTCGGTCAGCTGCACGCTGCGTTTGCTGCGGTCGAACAACTGCACGCCGAGCTCCTTTTCCAAGGCCGCAATCTGGCGCGTGAGCGGCGGTTGCGAGATATGCAACAAGTCGGCGGCACGGCCGAAATGGAGGGTTTCTGCTACGGTGCGGAAATAAGTGAGATGGCGCAGTTCGATCATTTGATACCTTTAAGGTATTAATTGTGTGCCTATATTGTATTGGAAGTTATCAAACAAGCTGGCTATTCTTTGCCGCAGAGTCAGCTTACTTGCGACTGACTCCCAGGCAATCCGGCCACGAGCCGGCCTCGCCGCCACATAAGAAAAAGCAGTTCATGGACAGGAGACAAATCATGCCGACATCCACGGTAGACCTCGCTACGGCGCGCAGATATGTCAGCAGCGCACGCTATCGCTCACTCGATGAACTCTGTGGCGGCGATCCGCAGATGCAAGACCTGATCGCGCGCGGCAAGCGCCTGATCGACCGCAACATCCCCATTCTGATCCTCGGCGAAACCGGCACCGGCAAGGAATACCTGTCGCGCGCGCTGCACGCCTACAGCGAACGCCGCGCCGCCAACTGGGTGGCCGTCAACTGCGCTTCGATTCCTGAGAGCCTGGCCGAGAGCGAACTGTTCGGCTATTGCAAGGGCGCGTTTTCCGGCGCGCTGCCGGGCGGCATGAAAGGCAAGGTGCAGCAGGCCGACGGCGGCACGCTGTTCCTCGATGAAATCGGCGACATGCCGTTCGCGTTGCAGACGCGCCTGCTGCGCGTGCTGTCCGAGCGCGAAGTGATTCCGCTGGGCGCGGCGCATCCGGTGCCGGTCGACGTGCATCTGATCTGCGCCACGCACCAGGATCTGAAAACGCTGGTGGCGCAAGGGCGCTTCCGCGAAGATTTGTATTACCGCATCGCCGGCGGCGTGCTGCGTTTGCCGTCGCTGCGCAGCCGTACCGACCGCCGCGCGTTGATCATGCAGATGATCGCCGACGAAATGTCCGGCGCAGATGTTGACGACGGCATCATTGCGCCGGCCGCTCTGCAGCAGATGCTGGCCTATTCCTGGCCCGGCAATTTGCGCCAGATGCACGCCGTGATCCGCTACTGCTGCGCCGTCATGAACGGTGATCGCATCGAAGCCGGCGATCTGCCGGAGGAGCTGATGGAGACGTTCGCGTCATCAACTTCGCACGCCATTCACTACGAGGGGCCGGCTATTTCTCCGGCCTCCAACGTCCGCAGCATCGTGCCACAAGCCGGTGCTGCCGATATCCTCCCGCGCCCATCAGGCGGCCCGCTCGGGGACGAGCGCACGCGCGTTATCGATGCGCTGGTCGGCAGTCGCTGGAACATTTCCGCCGCTTCGCGGCAACTGGGAATGTGCCGCGCCTCGCTGTATCGCAAATTGCGCCAGCTGGATATTCCGCACGTGCGCGACCAGGCCATGCCGACGCATTTCGCGTCGTACGCGGCCTGATCGAAACCCATCGTGCCGCTTTCGGGCGGCGCCCATGACAAAATAAAAGAGCTCCGCTCACATTGAGGAATTTAGGAAGACCATGAAAGTTTTTTACGACAAAGACGCAGACCTGTCCCTGATCAAGAACAAGAACGTGACCATCATCGGTTACGGTTCGCAAGGCCACGCCCACGCGCAAAACCTGAACGACTCCGGCTGCAAGGTCACCGTTGCGCTGCGCAAGGACGGCGCTTCGTGGAACAAGGCCAAGAACGCCGGCCTGAACGTTGCCGAAGTCAACGAAGCGGTCAAGGGCGCCGACGTCATCATGATCCTGCTGCCGGATGAAAACATCGGCCAGGTCTATGCAGAAAACGTCGCGCCGCACGCCAAGCAAGGCGCGACAGTCGCTTTCGCCCACGGCTTCAACATCCACTACGGCCAGGTCGTGCCGCGCGCCGACCTGGACATCATCATGATCGCGCCGAAGGCCCCGGGCCACACAGTGCGTTCGACCTACACCCAAGGCGGCGGCGTGCCGCATCTGATCGCGGTGTACCAGGACAAGTCCGGCACTGCGCGTGACGTTGCTCTGTCGTACGCTACCGCCAACGGCGGCGGCCGTGCCGGCATCATCGAAACCAACTTCCGCGAAGAAACCGAAACCGACCTGTTCGGCGAGCAGGCAGTGCTGTGCGGCGGCGCCGTCGAACTGATCAAGGCCGGTTTCGAAACCCTGGTGGAAGCCGGCTACGCGCCTGAAATGGCATACTTCGAATGCCTGCACGAACTGAAACTGATCGTCGACCTGATCTATGAAGGCGGCATCGCCAACATGAACTACTCGATCTCGAACAATGCGGAATACGGCGAATACGTCACCGGCCCGCGCATCATCAACGAAGAGAGCAAGAAGGTCATGAAGCAGGTGTTGAACGACATCCAGACCGGCGAATACGCCAAGAGCTTCATCCTGGAAAACAAGGCCGGCGCACCGACCTTGCTGTCGCGTCGTCGCATCAATGCCGAACACCAGATCGAAATCGTCGGCGAGAAGCTGCGCGCGATGATGCCGTGGATTAAAGCCAACAAACTTGTGGACCAGTCGAAGAACTAATACGACCACGAACCGCGATCGTAGGCATCATCACAGGACACGCAAGCATGCGTGCCCTGGGCAGGACGGCGCAAAGCGTTGCTTTGCGAAACCCCGTCCAGCCTGCCTTGGATCAAGGCCAACAAGCTGGTCGATCAGACCAAGAACTAATCGACTATTTGTCGATGACAAAAAGGACGCCAAGGCGTCCTTTTTTATTTCGCGGTATGTTTACGTCCCGAGGCTTCACCGCCGCCACTTCGCCCATCAAGGAGAACCCAGTGCAACTCATCGGCATGCTCGATTCGCCCTATGTCCGCCGCGCCGCCATTTCCCTGCAATTGCTCGGCCTGCCGTTCGAACACCAGTCGATCTCGGTGTTCAGCGCCTTTGATCGTTTCCGCGAAATCAATCCGCTGGTCAAGGCGCCGTCGCTGATCTGCGACGACGGCACGGTGCTGATGGATTCGATACTGATCACGCAATACGCCGAAGCGTTCCCACAGAAGAAGCGCAGTCTGCTGCCGACCGACCTGGGTGAGTTGCAGCGCGCGCTGCGCATCATCGGGCTGGCGATGACGGCCTGTGAGAAGAGTGTGCAGATTGTCTATGAGCATAAGCTGCGTCCGGCCGAGAAGTTGCATGAACCTTGGCTGGCGCGCGTGTCGGGTCAATTGCTGGAGGCTTACAAGGCGCTGGAAGAAGAGTTCGTCAAGCGGCCGAAAGTCGTGACCGGTGTGACCAGTGCAACTATCGACCAGGCCACGCTGACGACGGCGGTAGCCTGGTATTTCAGCCGGCAACTGGTGGCCGACGTAGTCCCGGCAGATCGTTATCCGGCGCTGGCGGCCTTGTCGGCAGCGGCCGAAAAGTTGCCCGAATTTGCCGCCGCACCGTATGGCGACGGCATTTGCAACGTGCACTGAACCCAGCTTACTCCGCCAGCAATTTCTCGATATCGGCCACCATGTCTTCCGGCTTGGTGGCCGGTGCGTAGCGTTTGAACACGCTGCCGTTTTTACGCACCAGGAATTTGGTGAAATTCCATTTGATCGCCTTGCTGCCGAGCAGGCCGGGGGCTTCCGCCTTGATGTAGGCAAACAGCGGATCGGCCTGGTCGCCGTTGACGTCGATCTTGGCGAACAGCGGGAAGCTGACGCCGTAATTCTTTTCGCAGAAGGCGCCGATCTCTTCCGCCGTGCCGGGCTCCTGGCCGCCGAACTGGTTGCAGGGGAAACCGAGCACTTCCACGCCCTTGTCCTTGAACTCGCGATAAATCTTTTCCAGCCCCTGGTACTGCGGCGTGAAGCCGCATTTGCTGGCGGTGTTGACGATCAGGACGACCTTGCCGCGGTATTGGTCGAGCGCCGCCGGCGTGTTGTCGGGCAGGGCAGGATGGAAGTCGTAGATGCTGGGCATGATGGCCTCGTCGAAGTGGATGGGAATGGCATCCATCATAGCCCATGCTTCAGGCGAACTGGCCGGGCGTGCGGGATGCTGCGCGTGCGGTCTCCGACGTGATCAGATCCCTGCGCAGCAAGTCGCCGAGGCAATGATCCAGCGTCTGCATGCCGGCGCCGCCGGAGGTCTGCATGACCGAGACCATCTGCGCCACTTTCCCTTCGCGGATCAGGTTGCGGATGGCGGGCGTGCCGAGCATGATTTCGTGGGCGGCGATGCGCTCGTCGCCGGCTTTGGTTTTCAGCAGGATTTGCGAGACCACCGCGCTGAGCGACTCGGACAGCATGCTGCGCACCATGTCCTTCTCGTCGCCGGGGAACACGTCGATGATTAGGTGATGAAAACTGTATGTATGTATCAGTAGTAGATAAAGTCCTCTATGTTTCCCCGATCACGGCCTATCTATTAGTGGAGTGAATCATATGCTCTCATCCCAAGCAACTGGCATCAAATTAATTTCGTTGGCGAAAATTCAAGGATTAACTTCCGAGGATCTGATTCGTATTGCTGACGTCGAACGTTACCAATTTAGCTCTTTGCGTAAGTTTCAAAATCTTATGCTGTATGTACTGGTGGGACGCGACGGAACTCCAATTTGGACCGCCACAAGATTTTTAATATATGTAGCGATTGTTAATAAAGGCTATACGGCGGATACACAGAGGACATACGGTGAAAGCCTTGTTTCTTGGTTTCGATTTTTAGCTGATTCTTCTGTTGATGCTGATAGGGCGGATGAGGAAATTCTGCAACTATATCGTTCAAGCCAAAATCACGGATTGACTGAAAGCGGAGAACCGATTTCCAGTGCAACTGTAAATTTACGCGTTACTGTCGTGAAGCAATTTTATAACTGGTGTCAGCGTCATGGAGAAGTCTCATCGTTGGGGCGATTTCTCACAGAGCGCAAGTGCCCACGAGTGTTTTCCGTACGAGTAGTGAAGCGACATCCAAAAGTGTTGAGCGGGGAGGAAATATCGTGCCTGTTTAAATATGTCAAAGATCCATATCGACTCGCCTTTCGATGGGCAATAGCTACAGGCATGCGGAGAATGGAGGTTGCATCTCTACGCCGCACGGACCTTCCTTCTCCCGAAACTGTTGCGTTTAACGAGAGCGGTCTGATTGATATGGTCATAAGACGTAAAGGAGGAAAGGAGGTCTCAGTATATGTTCCAGTTCCGCTTATTGAAGAAACACAGTGGTATTTGTTTTCAATACGACCGAAGCCGGCCGAAGAAAAATTTTCAGATTTCATCTTTCTCAATAGAGACGGAAGACCGATCTCAAAATGGTCAATGAGTAATAAGTTTCGTAAAGCTGCTGACAGCATCGGAAGCAAGGCGACTTTGCACCATCTGCGCCACACTTATGCCACAAATGTTCTACGATTTTTAGAAAATGAGAGTGCAGATTCATCCGAAGAAAAAATAAATAGTTTGAAGACCTTACAGATGTTGCTCGGTCATTCAAATTCGGCTACAACAGAAATCTATTTGTCCTCGATGAAGATAACCAGTCCTACTGTTGTCGCTGCGTTGGACTACCTCTATGGAGCGTCATTGTGATTTCTTCCATAATCCGAGTAAGCGAAAATAGGTGTGACCTTCTTGTCGATAAAAGTGGGAGGACTGTCGCAAAAATTGATTTATCAAATACTCTGCTTTCATCAAATTTAGCTACCGGATTTTTAAGAGCTATAGCCGCGTTGCACGGACACTCTACGGTTAAGTCCCAGGTCGCGACTCTATATCGATTGCGCTATTTTGTTTCGTTCTTAGAAAAATCAGGCTTGTCTTCCCGCGAGTCTCTTCCCAATGATGTTATGCATGAATTTCATAGATGGCTCTGTAAAACACATCTAATGAATACGACGCAGAGAGCGATTCAAAATGAAGTATTAGCAGTATTGCGTTGGTGCCATAGAAATTTCTCAAGGATAGTGGCACTTGATATGGATTTTAAAGTACCTGAAATTAGTTTAAATAAAGACTCGATTAGTCATCGGAAACGCCTGGATGAAATCTTTGTTAAACAGGTTCTTGCTATTTGCTACCAAAAAATAGAAGCCATAGAAATCCGCATTTTATACGGCAGAGCACTTCTAGAAAGATCTGATCTTTCCGAAGAAGATCAAAAAATATCTTATATATTTAAATCCCTATTGAGGGTGGGCTCAGGGTTGGTTCCCCAAATCGACGATATTAATAGGCCGGGTATTAAGCTACTAGGGTTGGTCCGAAATACCGGAGGATTAAAAAGGTATAGAAAACTATTTGCAATTTGTTTGGAAGACATATTGCCGTTCTATCTGGTTGTACTCATTCAATCCGCAGGAAATGCCGCGTCTATCATCAGCATGGACAGGGATAGTATTCGGCAGCATCCTTTGCGCGATGACCTAGAGTTTTTGGACTGGAATAAATTAAAAGTCAGAAGAGAACAACGAGTTGATTTTCCCAAAGATAAACATTGGTCAGCTCCGAATGTGCTTAGGAAGCTAATTCAGCTCAATGAGAATTTATGTTCATTGGCAGAGTCAAGTGAACAAAGTAAGGCATTTCTTGCGCTCGGATCAATAAGCCAAGTTGCTGCTGTACCGAGCAGGCAGACACTGCACAATGCGTTGGCAGATTTTATTTCAGAAAGCCATCTATCAGACTTTGACTTCGCGGACTGGCGTCATACCAATGCGGAATTGCATTTTAAAAAAACTGGAAATGTAAAAGTTTCTCAACAACGCCTTAATCATCAGTCTGTAAAAACAACTTCTCGCTATATTAGCTCGAAGGAATTCAGTGAAACTGAATATCGAGCTCTTCATTGGTTTCAGGGAAGCTTGGAGAAGAAAGCGAGGGGGACATCTCCAGATAAAGAACTGCATAAAGAAATTTCAGGAAAAGGACGTCAAGAAACAGTATTCGGATTTTCGTGTAGAGATCCTTTTTCTGGATTAGACGGCATTACAGAATCCGGTCAGCGCTGTTTGAGTTTTACAAAGTGTTGCACTTGTCCTGGTGCGGTGATTACTCTGGATGATGTACATGTTATTGCTCGAATTCTGAGCGCAAAAACTACGCTAGAAAAAGCAAAAAATAGTGCGGATATTGAAGGTTGGGGCGCGCGCTTTCAGGCCCTTTATGCGGACACTTTACTAACTATAAATAATTCTATTCTTCCGTTTGTTCCGGAGAGCGTCGTTGTAAAGGCGCGAGACCTTGCGATGCGTTACCCAACATTAGAGCTAGAGTGACGACTATGGATTACAGCTCGAACTATGTCGGCGTACGAACATGGAGTTTAAATACTAGTCGTTTATATCCAGATAAAGAATTCAAATTAGACTGGACGAAGTTACTTCACCCTACATTGGGATGTGAGGAGGAAAGAAGGAATCTCACTTTGTCGGCGCAAAACTTCTTTCTAGCCAATTGGGGAGAGAGAACTGACCAAGCATGGTGCCTCTCTCCGAATGCAATGAGGGTGGCTTTTGAAATGCTTGGTTCGATTTGTCGTTGGATGACCGCACGTCAGCTTTGGAATTTTTCGGATCTCTTGATTGAGGATGTCTTAGAGTTTTTCAAGTCTAGACGCCCTCGAAGTGCATCTGGAAAAGCAATTTCGCAGAAGCACTTCCATAATTTATATACTCTCTTTCAATTACTTTGGGATTCGCGTGCCAGATATGAGCGACCTATACGATTCAATATAGGCGCGCATTTTGAAGAACTTAAACTGTTCGTGCGCACGAGGCAAGATCGTCCGTGGGTGGGAATTGATGAGAAGAAGGCTATTCAATTGATTGGTCAGGCAATCAATTGGTTAGAGCATTATGGTCCATCTTATCTCCGCTTGATCCGATCCGATCGAGAATGCGGCACTGTCAACGGCAGATCATATGGGACTAGAAATAAGGCGTTAGTTGGGCTCTACAGGGAAGCTGAGAAGAGCGATCTCTATCTAGGACTTAAAGCTGAACTGAAACTACGGGATTCACGATCGATTAAAAAAGTTTTAACAGCAGGATTTACGGTGCTGGAAGGGGCTTGTGCTTATCTAGTACTGATATTGTCTGGTATGCGAGTTAGCGAACTGTTGTCGCTCAATGTGAATTGCACAGAGTACGTCGAGCAAGAGCCTGGAGAAGTGCAGACTTTTATATGCGGGATCGCAGCGAAACGAAACGGAGAAGAAAGAAAATGGGTTGCCGGTAAGATGCTAGTGAAAGTTGTGGAATTTCTCAAAGAAGTAGCTTCCATAGCCACGACTGATGGTTACAAAGAAGGTTCGGATAGACCATTACTGTTGCTGCGGCAGTCCGGAGCTTTTTTTCCGGAAGAATCCTGTGCAATTCGATGGTCGCAAAAATCGCTGAGAAGCAAGCTTCGGAAGTTCGTTTCCTCCCAATATAGAAAGGGTGACGTCTATATTGATAAATTTCATCCTCATATGACACGGAAGTCTTTTGCTCAGCTGGCAGTTCTCCGTAATAAAAGTATGCTGGGCCCTGTTGCCGCTCAGTTTGGCCACGCTTACAAGCAATTTACCGATGATCGCTATGTCGGGAGCGACCATGAGTTGTCGAGGATGTTGGCAATCGCAGATAGAAAGGAGTTAGCGATAAGATTGAGGCACCTTTTGGAATGTGCCAATATCGGCGGTGCTGCAGCACCGACTATTCAAAAGATTCGCAACGATGTGTCGTCTTTTAAAGGTAAAAATGCTCTTAAAAGTCTGGTCGACAAATTAATTGGACAGGGAGTAATGCTGGCTCCGTGCGATTGGGGATATTGCATTTACTCCAAAGTATATTCAGCATGTGGGGGCGACCAAACTGGGCCCAACGAAGTCGCTCGTTCTCCCGGCGTATGTTCGAGCTGCAAGAATTTTGTAGCAACCGTGGAACATCGGCCATGGTGGGAAGAGCGAGTAAAGAGAGAAGAGCGATTTATACTTAATCCGCAGGTTTCGGAACAAGCCAAAATTTTAGCAAAAGAGCGATTAAAAAAATCTCATCAGGTTCTGGCTACGTTGATAGTTAAGCTCTCAACTGATGCAACATGAAGAAGGAAAATCCTCAAGACCTGCTAACAGTAACGGAAAAGTTCCGGGCCGCCGTTAGAATTCGAATGAGTGAGCAAGGCCTGCACTCACTTTCCATTGCCGAAGTGTGTCGGACGGCAGGGATCAATCGTGCAAATCTCTATTCTAGTCATCCCGAATTGATTAGTGAATTACGGCAGGCAATTGGAAGGAATGCAGAGGCGAAGGAGCGGAAGAAGAAAGTCCATGGCAATGATGATGTCACTCAGAAGTTAAAAGAAACTGAGGAGAAATATCAAGCGCTGCTTGGAGTATGCATCGAATTAAATGCCGAGGTCATAGCATTGAGAAAGAAGCTAGAACTTAAGATCCAAAAATAAACTATCTATTACGGAAAAACAGGCGACTGGGTGTTTTGCGTCGACAAGTATATGAACTTAAAAAGAAAACAGCCGGCATCGATAAGTAGTACATTGTTGAGACGAGGAATAGTCATGATTCCTAGCCCGATGAATTCTTGGAAGACCGGGCAGCGAGTCTTTTTCACCGTGCAAGGCGGCGCAATCACTGTCACGTCGGTGCCGAAAAAAGTATGGCTCGGCCGAATTTTTTCTTCACGGATATCTCGTGCTAAAAATTCCAGTAAAACGATTCGAGTGCTTCGATCGACAGCATCCACATATCCTACTGTCTCAAAAAAAGAGAAGACTCGATAGTTAACATGGCTGCCTGGCAGAAAGAATCTGGCGTAGTTTCCAAGGCGGATTTCGATGGAAAAAGGTGCTCCGCTTCAAGGTTCTACGCCTTCATTTGCTGGCACATGTGTTTCACTTGCCGTTCAAATGCATCTGCATCGCGAAGAGTGTCTTTTAAGACATCTCCCCAATTTGGATTCTTCTTTTCCCAAGCGCTGAATTTGTTCACCTCAATATCCTGATTACGGATCCAGTAGTGATTCATGATCTTGGCCGGCACGCTTTCTTCAACGTAAACGGCATTGCTCGGATAAGCCCTAGCAAATATAGTGAAGGCTTTCGAAAAATCCTCTAGGTATCCATCCCGGGCGAAATCGGACAAAAGTGTCTGAACAGCGCCAGAGGGAGTGGAAAAGGCTGCGGAACCTTGCATAGCAATGGCCTCCTTAATTTTCTCTCGGTTATTAAACGGCATTTTTTTAACCCCTTTAAGTTCGTTAAACCCTTCTAGCTCCATTACGTGTTTGCGAAGCGATTCTGCAAATTGCTGAACCTTTTCCGCGTCTTCTTTAGTGGGCACCCATACTCGGACTTCGGCCCACCCCTCTTTAAATCGAGCTTCTCTTTGTTTTTTAATCCGCTGTTGGGTACTTGTGGCCATAACTGAAATTAGATGATTGATGGAACTCTATTTTTATTTTCGTAGGTGTAATACGGATTATTGTTTTGATTGCCTGAAATGTCAAGGCCTACAAGGCCTGCCCACATTTAACGGGAGTTTTTTTATGGTATTCTGCAAAATCTTTCTCTTTTGCAAAGGCAAAAAAGCTCTTGTAATTAGTTTCTGAACTTGCCAAGAGAGGGGGAGTAGTGGCGAACGGCTGGGGGGATCCAGCTCTTTCCTAAGAACGCTGCAGGGTCGTATGTAGAGCCTTCAGCTGAGGCAAAAAGTAATAAACCAACCTAAACATTGTAGTTGGCGCGTCATGCGCAGCCAGCCAATGAAGTGGTCCAGAGCTAACGTGAAGTGAAAAAAATGATGCGAGCCGACAAAAAAGCAGCTAATAAACGCGCGGTTACATCAACTCCCACCGACTTAATCCAAGTACTTATACGCGAACTCACTGATGCGGCATCCGCAGTCAGGACGGCCACGCATCGAATTGATGGTTATGGTCTTGCAGCAAACAGTAACTATCTTGAGAAATGTCAGGTGGATACACCTCCGGAAATCGTGAAGCGTGTGTGGGAAATAGTTCGCAAGTATCGAACAAAAAGTAAAAACGTATTTGATGCCGGAGCAGGCGATGGCCGTTTTTCTGTGGGTGGCGTATATGACCAGTACATTGGCTATGAGCTGGATTCTAAGCGCATTCCTATTGCACCTTTGCCAGAAAATGCCACGATATTGAGGGCTTGCGCATTCGCGCAAGCTTTGCCAAAGGCATTTGATTTGGCGATCGGAAACCCTCCTTATGTAAGGCATCATGACTTAAGTGATACATGGCGTGAACGTATCTCTAAATGGATCAAAGAACAAACCGGCGTTACCCCCAATGGATGGTCGAATGCTTATCTTTATTTTCTTTGGTTGGCGCTTATCACTACAAAGAACGACGGACTTGTCGCTTACTTAGTACCGTTCGACTGGGTAACACGCCCCGCTGCAAGAACATTGAGGGAATTTATCGCGAATAATGAATGGCAATTAGATATCTATAGATTTGATACAGAGCCATTCCCAGGCGTGTTAACTACTGCTTGTATTGTCATCGTTGATAAGCAGAAAAAAAGAAAATCTATTCAATATTATCGGTTGCCTGACAATGGCGACGCGGTTCGGATAGATAACCCAACTCTCTCATCTAACCCGCCGCTTGAGTATGTGCGTAAGGATGCCGATGTGTACGCGCAGCGAGGCTTTAGCTCGGGGGATCAAACAGTATTTCTTTTGACAGAAAGTCAGAGATTGCATCACGGACTGGAAATTGGTGAGGATGTCGTCGCGGCGGTTTCCTCGTTGCGAGAGGTGAGTCTTGAAAATAGTAATTTGACGGAAGCTTTCTTCAAACGCAATTTCGTCGACGCAGGGGAATCTTGCTGGTTGGTTAGACCTACAGACACACCGAGTAAATCTCTTATGTCTTATCTGAACGACGTAGGTGGTCGATGCAAAAATAACTCTACGTGTAGTAAGCGTGCTGTGTGGTGGAAATATGAGTTGCCAGTGGCCCCTAGAATTTTATATGCGTCGGGGTTTCGCGGGCCCAGGCCCAAGCTAATGCTAAATACTATCGGAGCAATTGCAGTTGGTTCTGTATGTGGAATTTACACGCCAACTGCAGTTAAGGCATCACATGTCTTGAAATCTTTATTAGCGACGGAATTGCAGACGAAGGTGGTCGCCCTTTCTAGAGGCTTTACAAAAATTGAGGTGAATCAGATGAATGGCTTGCTTAGGTCGATTATCGCTTGATCCTCGTAATTAAATATATGCACCCGTAAATACTTAATTTAGCTATAAGTGGCGTCGACGTGATTGGTTGCTCCAAAAATATATAAGCAAAAACAAAGGAATTTGTATGACCGCGATGCAGACATGGGCCGCACGTACGGTTCTCTCTCAAGGTAGCGTCGTATTTGATGTGGAGGCGCGTCTATTACAAGAGCTTGGTGAGCGGCTTGTTGCCTCCCCCGAAGTCGCCATACTTGAATTAGTAAAAAATGCGAGCGATGCTGATGCACCTGAGTGTCGAGTGTCGCTCACTTCCGAGAAAGGCCGGGCTGCCCTAGTCATCGCTGACAATGGCGCGGGGATGAGTGAGGACGACTTTCGTACACGGTGGATGAGAATTGCCGCGGATAGCAAACGGAATCCGACTACGAAAAAATACGGTCGAGCGGTAACTGGCCAGAAAGGAATTGGTCGATTTGCGATCCGGTTTTTGGGGGCAGCTGTCCGCTTGGATTCAATAAGCGTTGATCCAGCCACAGGCCAAAAGCAAAAACTGGAAGCAATTTTTGACTGGCGGCGGTTGGATCGTAACGTTAATTTGCGAGATGCGAAGGTCCCTTTTAGAGTCACCATTGCTCCATCCGATTCCGTTACAGGAACCAAACTTACGGTCACCAGACTCAAGGGAGACTTGGGTGGTGTATTTAGTAAGGCTCTTTTGACCCGCGTCTTGCAGATTGTCTCTCCTATCTCTGCGTTTGATGCAGGCCCATTTGCGCGACTTGCTGGTAACGGTGAAGAAAGCGATCCGGGATTCTCTGTCAATTTCTATGGTTTCCCTCAATCTGATGACGAACCTGACTTAGCCAAGGCAGTAATTGGACATGCATGGGCTCGTTTAAAGATTAAGGCTACTAATTCCAAAGTAAAGTATATCGTCACCTTTCGTGACGATCCGGAGAAGGTCGAATTGGAATTCGATTATCCGAATGAAATTAAAAGCGGCTTATATGCCGACATCGTTTTCGCGCCTAAAAGAAAAGACGCATTTCACGGCATAGCAGTAGATCGAAGAGAAGTCTGGACTTGGATTCGTAAGAATTCTGGCATTGGTATTATCGACAACGGGTTCCGAATTCGACCATATGGATTTACCGATGACGATTGGCTCTATCTTAATCAGGATGGCGCTCACAATCGCCGTACATGGCGTTCACTCATTGCTGAAGAAAACTTCTCGTTAAGCGAAATGGAACAAGCACGGCCAGGACTAAATCCTGCCTTGAATGTTCCAACGAGCTATCAAGTTATTGGTGCGGTAAATGTATCGTCGCGAGCGCCAGCCGAGCAGCATGAGATAGATTTGATTCCCGCTATGGATCGTGAGGGTTTTCTTATCAATCTCGCGTACCATCAGATGGTAGAAATTGTTCGGGGTGGCATTGAATTTCTAGCGAAAGCTGACAAAGAGCGCCTGCTAAAAATCGAGGAAACGCTGGCAATTCAGAATCGCGCGGAGTTACGAGAGGATTTGGCCGAGACCGTCGATGCAATCGAAAATGATCCTAGACTTGCCTCAGAAGAAAAGGCTGCGTTAGTCAATCATTACAGTCAACTGGCTGTCAGGGTCGTCGAACAAGAAGAATACGACCGAAATGCGCGGCAACGTCTTGAGATTGCTGCCGGATTAGGCGTGGTCGCGGGCTTCATGACCCATGAAGCTGAAAAACTATTCTTGGCACTTGACTCTGTTATCAAGAAACTGAAACTCAAAGCCTCAACTGAAAAGGCGCTTCACTCAGACATCAGTGAAATCCAGGAGGCTCGAGATAGATTGGATGGTTACATTCGCTATACGAGACTTTATACAGATTCTTTGCGGAGTGATGAGCTTAGATCATTCTCTGCGTTGGGACAGATCGAATGGGTAATCGATAACTTTGGACGAATCGCAGAAAGTCGAGGGATCAAGACAAATATTGACTGCGATGATGAGTTGTTGGCGCCCTCTATTCCTGTCGCAATGTATAGCGCGGTACTTTTAAATTTATACAGCAATGCAACTAAAGCAATCATTGCGCGAGGGGACGACCGAGTCCCTCCACAAATTCTTATCGCTGCTAAGAATGATGGTCGCTTTCACTATCTAACGGTCCACGATACCGGTGTCGGGATTCCTCCTCAATTACGTCGCCGTATTTGGGACCCATTTTTCACGACGACATCTCGAGTGAATAGTCCTTTAGGAACCGGAATGGGATTAGGCCTCTCACTTGTAAAAGATTTAGTACAAAGAGTTGGCGGTCGTGCTGAGATCATCGAATCTCCGACACCTTTTTCAACTTCAATTCGTATTGCTATACCCAGGGGCTCCAATGAAAAATAATACAAATAAAAAATCGATCTTACTGTTTGAGGATGACGAGACCGTTATCAGAAACTTGAGCGCTAAGATTGAGAAAAATCTTGGCGCGACGTTTGAGCTTTTGGTGTTTCCTTTGAACGAAAAACCGAAAAAAAATAGTGGTCCTTTCGAGGATCGCTTGGTGTCAGCCATGCGTGATGACGTCTACAAGAACGTTGTCCTTATCGTGACAGACCGCGATTTGTCGACTCAGCAATGGGGTGGTCTTTCGGAGGCAGCTGTCACAAGAGCCGCTCAGGAGTTTGGTCTGCCTGTTGCATGCTATCGTCAGGCTAAACTTGTACCAGAAGAACGCTTGCGACGAATTCCAGGCGATGGTCGCATCGAATTGCCAATAAACGATCAGGAAGAACTGGCTCGTCAGGTAGTGCTTCTAGCCGAAGGATTTGTGCAGCTTGAAGACATGCTACGTTTGCGCCCGAAAACAGGGAAGAAGGGGAGTAAGGTTGCAATTGCAGATCATCAGTCGCCAGGTATGTTGCTCGCAGAAATACTGCAGCATCCAGAGGCCGCCAGTCATTTTGACACTTATGCCTGCGGTGACCAAGGAGCTATTGCTGAGATACTGACAATGTCTGCCGAGGACAAAGCGCAATTCAATAAGAACGATCAACGAGTGCTAATTGTTGCACTAGGTGTTTGGATTGCCGATCTTGTTATGCAATATCCCGGTGTTCTGTTAAATGAAATTGCTGCAGCAAGCTATTTGGACATACATCCAACGGATTTTAGAAAAGAAGCTGTCCGGAATATCTTCAAAGAAGCCGAATACAAAAATCTTCCATTTGCCAATCCACAACAACCAATGTGGTGGAGACACAGTTTGGATGACCTCATTAATGAGGTTGGTGTGACTTCTGGGCTGGAGTTGTGTTCTTCAAAAGGTATCAAAAGACTTCGCTTTTGCCCATGCTCTGTGGATGACAAACTCCACGCGGGATATTACTGCATGGCGACAGATGCTCCGATAAGTGCGGAAAATTCATCAGGGCGGGTTAGTTGGTTTCCACCTGGTGCAGATTTGGCTCGGCTAACTAAAAAGACTTATCGAAAATTGGCTCCATGGATTGGGGCCTGAAATGGCTAAACGCACTGCAATTGAGGTCTTCATGGACCGTGCAAAACTCGCGCATAAAAACGTATATGAGAACTTTTATCGTAAGGCTCTTTTAGAAAGTGTGGCCTTGAAGCCGGCATTGAGCGGTGAGTATTTTTCGGTCAATCAAAGTCCAGCTCCTCATAAGAATTCAGTTGAAATACGAGGTGGCTTAATAATAGATCGTCTTCCGTATCGACGGAGGGATGAGAATTCGGCTGCGCAGGATCGAGGAATTTCTGTACTACTGAATTCAGAAGAAATTTTTAAATTTAGTGGAAAAGTTAGTGCTGATACTAGTTTTTTATGGAAATCGACGGTTAGGGTCGGCTACTACCAAAGAATAAAGGATAAATGGCAAACGCTTTTATGCGTTCGCTATGACTACGCAAAGGCCTATGAGGCACATCCAATCTTTCACGCTCAGTTAGAAGCAGGAACTTTGAACGGCGACGCCGTGAAAGTTTTTAATACGGGAATTCCAGAAATTTTGCCGATTCCTAATCTTCATACAAGAGTTCGGATGCCGTCAGCAAATGTAATAGGTGCGACAGCGTTGCTGACTTTAGCTGCAGATCATCTCAGTGGAAAAACGTTTCGAGAGATGCTGATGGTCATAAACAGCCAACCATTTTTCTCACCATGGAGATGTGACTACAGCAGTCTTGATGATCCTACTGCCATGTCAGGAGCACTATCGAACATATGGTACGGGGGGAAATCATTAGTTTGATCGTCTAGCAGAGCTAACATTCATTCTCGCGATAACGTGAGCGAGCCATGATAAGTTGCGCATTGGTTACATACATACACTGCCTCACTACCTAACTGCGATGCGGTCTATGCTTTTGGCGGCCGAGGACGTATGCAGCGTCGCCAGCACCAGGTGGCCGGTTTCCGCCGCCGTCAGCGCCAGGCGGATGCTGTCGAGGTCGCGCAATTCACCGATCAGGATGACGTCCGGATCCTCCCGCAGCGCCGAGCGCAACGCATTGGCGAACGAGTGCGTATGGGCGCCGACGGCGCGCTGGCTGATCAGGCTCTTGTCCGGCGCGTGGATGAATTCGATGGGATCTTCGATGGTCAGGATGTGGGCCGGGCGCTGCTCGTTGATATGCCGGATCATGGCCGCCAGCGTGGTCGATTTGCCCGAGCCGGTGGGGCCGGTGACCAGGATCAGGCCTTGCCGGCGCAGCGCCAGTTCGACCAGCACCGGCGGTGCGTCGAGGTCGGCCAGACTGCGGATGCTGTGGGGAATCGTACGGATGACCGCCGCCGGGCCGCGCGCCTGCTGGAAGGCATTGATGCGGAAGCGCGCCAGTCCTGCGATATCGATCGCGAAGTCGCACTCCAGGTCGCGCCGATACGCCTCGGCCTGGGCCGGTTCCATGATCGCGTTGAGCATGTCGTCGACGTCTTGCGCCAGCAATACCGGCAAGTTGACGCGCCGCATATCGCCGCGCAGTCGCAGCATGGGCGGCAAACCGGTGGAAAGATGCAGGTCCGAAGCCTGATTCTTGACGGAAAAGGCGAGCAGGTCGGGAATGTCCATTTATAATCTCTGACTGAAAAAACAGCGTTGTCCCTCCCTGAACCAAAGAATTATGTCGTCAATCGCAAAACAGTTGCAAGTTGTTAACGCGCGCATTGCGGCCGCCGCGCAAGCCGTCGGCCGCAATCCGCAAGACATCCTGCTGCTGGCGGTGTCGAAGTTCTTTGACGCGGCGTCGGTGTTGGACGCCGTGCGCGCCGGGCAGACCGCTTTCGGCGAAAACTACCTGCAGGAAGCGCTCGACAAGATCGCCGCGCTGAAGCTGGCGGCGCCCGAAGCGCAGGTCGCATGGCATTTCATCGGACCGATACAGAGCAACAAGACGCGCCAGATCGCGGAAAATTTCGACTGGGTGCATTCGGTCGATCGCGAAAAGATCGCTCGCCGCCTGGCCGAACAACGTCCGCCCGGGCTGCCGCCGCTGAACATCTGCCTGCAAGTCAACATCAGCGGCGAAGACAGCAAGAGCGGCTTGTCGCCGGACGAATTGCTGCCGGTGGCGCGGGCGGTTGCCGCCTTGCCCGGTCTGCGCTTGCGCGGACTGATGGCGATTCCGGCGCCGACCGAGGTGGAAGAAGAACAGCGCGCAGCGTTCCGGCGCTTGCGCGAACTGGCGGAACAGCTGACCAAGGGCGGCATTGCCTGCGACACTTTGTCGATGGGCATGTCGGCCGACATGGACGCCGCCATCGCTGAAGGCGCCACGATCGTGCGCGTCGGTACGGCCATTTTCGGACAACGTCGGACGCACTGATTTTTGCTTTATCCGTAGTCCTCTACAGGAAGAAAACATATGTTGAAGATAGGTTTCATCGGCGGCGGCAACATGGCCGCGGCACTGATCGGCGGTCTGGCAGGCAAGCTCACCGACGGCAAGAACATCCACGTGGTCGACCTCAATCCCGAGTCGCTGGAAAAACTCAACCAGCGCTTCGGCGTCACCACCGCGCTGCAAGTCGACGAGATGCTGGCCAAGGTTGACGTCATCGTGCTGGCGGTCAAGCCGCAGCAGATGCGCCAGGTGGCCGACAGCCTCAAGCCGTTCATCGGCGCCCAACTGGTGCTGTCGATCGCCGCCGGCATCCGCAGCGCCGACCTGTCGCGCTGGCTCGGTAATCATCCGGCCATCGTGCGCTCGATGCCGAACACGCCGGCGCTGATCGGCAAGGGCATCTCGGGCATGGTGGCGCTGGACGGCGTGAGCGCCGGGCAGCGCGCCGCTGCCGACGCCATTCTGCGCGCCGTCGGCGCCACCGTGTGGCTTGATAGCGAAGACCTGATCGATCCGGTGACGGCGGTGTCGGGCAGCGGCCCGGCCTACGTGTTTTATTTCATGGAAGCCATGCAAAAGGCGGCCGTCGAACTGGGACTGAGCGCCGAACAAGGCGTCGAGTTGGCCAAGGCGACCTTTGCCGGCGCGGTTGAGCTGGCGATCCGTTCGCCGGAGCCGCTGTCGCTGTTGCGTGAACGGGTGACATCGAAGGGCGGAACCACTTATGCCGCCTTGACGTCAATGCAAGGCGCCGGCGTGGCTGAACACATCGTGACGGCAGTCAAGGCTGCCGCCGCAAGAGGGAAAGAATTGGGGGAGGAGTTTGGCAAGGATTAGTTTGCAAGTGCTGCGTTATATTTCGATTGTCGCCACGGCTGTTGGCGTTGCAGCGCTGACGGCGTGCGCGAGTGCGCCGTATCAGGGCGACTCCTATACGGTAAGGAAGGGCGACACGCTGATGAGCATTTCCCGCACGGTCGGAAAGGATCATCACGACATCGCCGCATGGAACAAGCTTTCCGACGCGAATGAAATCTATCCCGGCGACGTCTTGCGCCTGAAGCCGCCGGCGACCGCCGCTGTAGCAGCAGCCCCCGTCTCGCGCGCGAAGCCGGCAGCTGCAGTGCATGAACGCAAGGCGGAGCCGAAGACAGAGCGTGAAGCGGCAGCGCCGTCAGCGACTGAGGCCGAACGCCTCGACTGGATGTGGCCTGCGCAAGGCAAGCTCACCGCCACCACCGACCGCAACCTGAAGGGCATCGACATCACCGGCACTCCGGGCCAGCCGGTGTGGGCGGCCGAAGCCGGCAAGGTGACTTACGCCGGGCGCGGCATCCGCGGCTACGGCAACATGATCATCGTCAAGCACAGCCGCACGCTGTTGTCGGTCTATGCGCACAACAAATCGATCATGGTCAAGGAAGGGCAGACCGTGAACCGCGGGCAGCAGATCGCCGAGATGGGCGACACCGACAGCCGCACGGTCAAGCTGTATTTCGAAATCCGCAGCAACGGCAAGGCGCTCAACCCGGTGCCGCTGCTGCCGAAGCCACGCAGCTAAAAGACTAGCAGACTAGCGCAGCGCGTAATCCACGGCGACGCCTGCGAACATCAGTGCGCCCAGCCAGTTGTTGTGCACGAACGCCTTGAAACAACCGGCGCGGTCGCGCGTGCGGATCAGGGTGTAGTGATATATAGCGCAGCCCGCTGCGGCCAGCATGCCCAGCGTGAACCAGGTGCGCAGGCCGAAATGCCAGCCCACCGCCCAGAAAATTCCCAGCGCCGCCACGTAGCACAGCATGATCGCCAGCACGTCGAAGCGGCCGAAGGTGATCGCCGAGGTCTTCATCCCGAGCTTGATGTCGTCGTCGCGATCGACCATGGCGTAGGCGGTGTCGTAGGCCACCGACCAGAACACATTCCCCAGCAGCATCAGCCACGCCGCCGCCGGCACCTGGCCCTGTACCGCAGCAAAACCCATCGGGATGCCGAAGCCGAAGGCGATGCCCAGGTACGCCTGCGGAATCGCGAAGAAGCGCTTGAAGTACGGATAGCTGGCCGCCACGATCAGCGCCGGCACCGACATCTGCTTGGTCAGTGTATTAAGCGGCAGGATCAGCAGGAAAGACGCCAGCGCCAGCACCCCCGCCACCATCAGCGCCTCCCAGCCGTGGATCTTGCCGGCCGTGAGCGGACGGTCGACGGTGCGCTTGACGTGCTTGTCGAAATCGCGATCGGCGTAATCATTGATGGCGCAACCGGCCGAGCGCATCAGCACCGTACCCAGCACGAAGATCGCCACGATATGCCAGTCCGGCCGGCCGTCGGCGGCAAACCACAGCGCCATCAGCGTCGGCCACAGCAACAGCTGGATGCCGATCGGTTTGTGCAGGCGCACAAGGTGGAAATAGAGATTAAGGCGATTCATGTCAGGCGGACAAAAAGGAAAGCGCCATTATAAAGGCGCGCTCAAAAAACTCGCCTGGGTGGATGAATGGGATATTTTTGACGGAATTGACGCGCTCTTTTGCAGAATTTTTTTTCATGCAATTTGCATCTCCGTGAACGGATGTAACATGCCTTGTGAATTTTTGCTCAAAAAGGCGAAATTATTTGCCGTGGCGGGCATTAGACGCTAATGTACGACCGGTGTAACGAGACAGTCACAATGACTTGATAACATCGGTCACCTTTTTGGGAGGATTTGCCTAATGAAATACCCTGTGAAAACCTTTGCCGCTGCGGCTTTGCTGGCGACAATGACAACTTCGGCCTTCGCGGTTACCGACATCGCCTGGTGGCATTCCATGACCGGCGCCCTGGGCGAACGCGTCAACGCCATGGCCGACGAATTCAACAAGAGCCAGTCCGATTACAAAGTGACGCCGGTCTACAAGGGTACTTACGACGAATCGATGGCCGCTGCGATCGCCGCCTATCGCGCAGGGAACGCTCCCAACATCCTGCAGATTTTTGAAGTCGGCACCGCCACCATGGTGTATTCCAAGGGCGCCATCAAACCGGTCTATGAAGTGATGCAGCAAGCCGGCGAGAAGTTCGACCAGAACG
Source organism: Herbaspirillum lusitanum (assembly GCF_026127345.1). Lineage (NCBI taxonomy): Bacteria > Pseudomonadati > Pseudomonadota > Betaproteobacteria > Burkholderiales > Oxalobacteraceae > Herbaspirillum > Herbaspirillum lusitanum. Next base: position 138,102 of record NZ_QXFG01000004.1, read on the forward strand.
CGTATGTGCCGGCAGTCTCCGGTTACTACTCGACCGCGAAGGGCATGATGTCCTTCCCGTTCAACAGCTCGACCACGATCATGTTCTATAACAAGGACCTGTTCGCCAAGGCCGGCCTGGATCCGAACAAGCCGCCGGCAACCTGGCAGGATTTCGTCGGCATGGCCGCCAAGATGAAGGCCAGCGGCATCACCTGTCCTTACACCACCACATGGCAATCGTGGGTGCACCTGGAATCGTTCTCGGCCTGGCACAACACCGAGACGGCAACCAAGAGCAACGGCTTCGGCGGCCTCGACGCACGCCTGAAGATCAACGGCCCGCTGCAAGTGCGCCATATCGAAAACATGTCCAACTGGGCCAAGCAAGGCTACTTCATCTACGCCGGCCGCAAGGATGAAGCCAACGCCAAGTTCAACGCAGGCGAGTGCGCCATCATCACCGGTTCCTCGTCCGCGTACGCCGATATCCGCAAGAACGCCAAGTTCAAGTTCGGCGTGGCGCCGCTGCCTTACTACAGCGATGTGCAGGGCGCACCGCAAAACACCGTGATCGGCGGCGCTTCGCTGTGGGTCATGGGCGGCAAGAAGGCTGACGAATACAAGGGCGTGGCGAAGTTCTTCACTTACCTTTCCAAGCCTGAAGTGCAAGCCAAGTGGCATCAGGAAACCGGTTACCTGCCGGTCACCAAGGCGGCTTACGAAATCACCCAGAAGTCCGGTTTCTATGAGCGCAATCCGGGCACCGACGTCGCCGTCAAGCAGATGATCGTCAAGACCACAGACAAGTCGCGCGGCATCCGCCTGGGCAACTACGCACAGATCCGCACCGTGATTGACGAAGAACTGGAAAACGTCTGGACCGGCAAGAAGGCGCCGAAAGAAGCGCTCGACAGCGCCGTGAAACGTGGCGACGAACTGCTCGCCCGCTTCGAAAAAGCAAACAAATAAGAAGTCTGCTGAACGCAGCGCGGCAAGATCGATTTGCCGTGCTGCCGCTTCAGGAAAGACCTGTGCAAGACACTTGGCCCCGGTTCTCCGGGGCGATGTATTTTTCAGCTGCTCGGAAAACTCACCGGTGCCGGATGTAATCGTTATCACGCATCCTCTCAAACACCGCTTTTAGGGACATAAGCTATCGTGGAAAAACGCGCTCGCTTCACTTCATCATGGCTGCCGTATGCGCTGGTCGCACCGCAGATCCTGATCACGATATTGTTTTTCTTCTGGCCTGCGGTGCAGGCCCTGTACCAGTCGGTGCTGCTGCAGGACGCCTTCGGCGGTTATTCGGAATTCGTCTGGTTCGACAATTTCGCCGCCTTGTTCGGCGACCCGAGCTATCTGGCGGCGTTCGGCACCACGGCCATCTTCTCGGTGCTGGTGGCGGTGGGCGGCATGGTGCTGTCGCTGATCCTGGCGGTGTTCGCCGATCGCGTCGTCAAGGGCGCGGCGATCTACAAGACCTTCCTGATCTGGCCGTATGCCGTGTCGCCGGTGGTGGTCGGCGTGCTGTGGATGTTCCTGCTGAGTCCTTCGCTGGGCCTGCTCTCGCATGTGCTGGCATGGCTCGGCATCAACTGGAACTACATGGTCAACGGCAACCAGGCCATGACGCTGATTGTCATCGCGGCGATCTGGAAACAGATCAGCTACAACTTCCTGTTCTTCCTGGCCGGCCTGCAATCGATTCCGAAATCGCTGATCGAAGCGGCCGCCATTGATGGCGCCGGTCCGGTCAAGCGCTTCTTCACCATCATCTTCCCGATGATTTCGCCGACGACGTTCTTCCTGATGGTGGTCAACATCGTGTACGCGTTCTTCGATACGTTTGCGATCGTGGAGGCGACCACCCACGGCGGTCCCGGCAAGGACACCGAGATCCTGGTCTACAAGGTCTTCAGCGATGGCTTCAAGGGCGGCGATCTCGGTAGCGCCGCGGCGCAGTCGGTGGTGCTGATGGTGATCGTGATCCTGCTGACCGTGGTCCAGTTCAAGTACGTGGAAAAGAAGGTGCAATATGCTTAAGTCGCACAAGGCTTCATCAATGCAGAAGGGAGCGCCGGCATGATTGAACGTCGCCCCATCCTCGACGCCGTCAGCCATCTGGTGCTGATCATCGGCGCGATCATCGTGATCTTCCCGTTGTACGTCGCCTTCATCGCCAGCACCCAGACCGCCGAGCAATCGGCCATGTCGCCGCTGTCGCTGCTGCCCGGCACCGAGCTGGTCGCCAACTACAAGACCGTCCTGACCCAGGGCGCTTCCGGCAACGTCTCGTCGCCGCCGGTGTCGCGCATGCTGTGGATCAGCCTGGTGACGGCGCTGGTGATCGCGATCGGCAAGATCTCGATTTCCATGCTGTCGGCCTTCGCGATGGTGTACTTCCGCTTCCGCGGACGCAACCTGTTCTTCTGGATGATTTTCGTGACGCTGATGTTGCCGGTGGAGGTGCGCATCACGCCGACCTACCAGGTGGTGTCCGACTTCGGCATGCTCAATACCTATGCCGGCCTGACGGTGCCGCTGATCGCCTCGGCCACGGCCACTTTCCTGTTCCGGCAATTCTTCCTGACGGTGCCCGACGAGCTGGCTGAAGCGGCGCGCATCGACGGCGCCGGGCCGCTGCGCTTCCTCAAGGACGTGCTGTGGCCGCTGTCGCGCACCAACGTGATTGCGCTGTTCGTGATCATGTTCATCTACGGCTGGAACCAGTACCTGTGGCCGCTGATGATCGCCACCGAGCAAACCATGTACCCGATCGGCATCGGCATCAAGACGCTGATTTCGGGCGGTGACTCGGCGGTGGAATGGAATATGGTGATGGCAACGATGATCCTGGCAATGTTGCCGCCGGGGCTGGTCGTCGTGGTCATGCAAAAATGGTTTGTTAAAGGTCTGGTCGATTCCGAGAAATAACATGGCAAAAATTCATCTCAAGCAAGTCAAGAAGACCTACGGCAAAGCGCCGAAAGCAGTCGACGTCATCCACGGCATCGACATCGACATCGCCGACGGCGAGTTCATCGTCATGGTCGGTCCGTCCGGCTGCGGCAAGTCGACATTGCTGCGCATGGTGGCGGGACTGGAAGAAATCAGTTCCGGCGACATCATGATCGGCGACCGCGTGGTCAACAACCTGGAGCCGAAAGAACGCGACATCGCGATGGTGTTCCAGAACTACGCGCTGTATCCGCACATGAGCGTGTACGAAAACATGGCCTACGGCCTCAAGATCCAGGGCTTGCCGAAAGCCGAGATCGACACCCGCGTGCAGCGCGCGGCCGAGATCCTGGAACTGGGCGCATTGCTGGACCGTACGCCGCGTCAATTGTCCGGCGGCCAGCGCCAGCGTGTGGCGATGGGGCGCGCGATCGTGCGCAAGCCGGCAGTGTTCCTGTTCGACGAACCGCTCTCGAACCTCGACGCCAAGCTGCGCGTGCAGATGCGCCTGGAAATCCAGAAGCTGCACGCCTCGTTGCGCACCACCAGCCTGTATGTGACGCATGACCAGGTCGAAGCGATGACCCTGGGCCAACGCATGATCGTGATGAACAAGGGCCGCGCCGAACAGATCGGCACGCCTGCGGAAGTCTACGGCAAGCCGGCCACCACCTTCGTCGCCAGCTTCATCGGCTCGCCGCCGATGAACCTGCTCAACGGCAAGCTCGGCGACGACGGCGCGCGTTTCACTTTCGACGACGGCTCCGTTTTCGATCTGTCGACGCCGGCCAAGATCGGCGGCGGCGCGCGCATCCTCGGCATTCGTCCGGAACATCTGCAACTGGGACGTCCCGGCCTGAACATGGAAGTCGAACTGGTGGAAGCGCTGGGCGCGGAACTGCTGGTGCATACACGTTGCGGCGGCCAGTCCATGGTGATCCGCTGCGCGGCCGGCACCGAAGTGGCGATGGGCCAGCAGGTCACGGCCGGCGTCGATGCGAACCTGCTGCACTGGTTCGATCCGCAGACCACGCATCGTATCGACTGATATCGACCCTTACGTTGCAAACAAAAACAGCCGGCATATCGTTGCCGGCTGTTTTTTTGTCCGCAGGGTTCAGCTCTCCAGCGCCACCACGATATCCAGCTCGACCGCCGCATTGCGCGGCAATTGAGCGACGCCGACGCTGGTGCGCGCGTGGCGGCCCTGTTCCGGTCCGAACAATTCATAGATCAGCGCCGAGGCGCCATCGGCCACCGCACTCTGCTGGCTGAAGTCTTCGGTGCTGTTGACGTAGACGTTCAGGCGCAGGATCTTGTCGATGCGCTGCAGGTCGCCGACGGTGTCGCGCAAGGCCGCCAATGCGCGGATCAATGCAGCGCGGGCGCCCATCCTGGCGTCCTCGATCGAGACTTCGCGGCCCAGCTTGCCCGACACCAGCACGCGGTCGCCGTCGCGCGGCAACTGGCCGGCGATCCAGGCCAGGCCCTGATGCACGACGCCGGTTGCATATTGGGCGCCGGGTGCGGCGGAGGCGGGCAGCACGATACCTAATTCGGTCAGGCGTTGGTCGAGATTCATGGAGCTTCCTTGTCATGGTTGGGCGGAGTTGCCGGGGATGGGGTCTATAATAAATTCCCGTCTGCCTGCGCGGCAAAGCATCTTTTCTCAGGCCAGCCCCAGTATTTTTCGATCCGTTTCTCAGCCCGTTTCTCAGCCCGTTCCTCATATCGCCATGACCGCTCGCACACTTCCGTCGCTCAACGCCTTGCGCGCCTTCGAGGCGGCCGCGCGGCACCAGAGTTTCACGCTGGCCGCGCAGGAATTGCACGTCACGCAAGGCGCCGTCAGCCACCAGGTCAAGGCGCTGGAGGAAGAACTTGGTGTGCCGTTGTTCGAGCGGCTGTCCAATCAGCTGCGGCTGACTGCGGCAGGGCAGCGCTACCTGGTCGTCGCCGGCGAGGCTTTCGATCGCATTGAAAGCGGCACCCGCCAATTGCTGGAGCGGCCGCAGCGCGCGCGCCTGACTATTTCCACCTCGCCCAATTTCAGCGCCAAATGGCTGGCGCCGCGTCTGGGCGGGTTTTCTGCGCGCCATGCTGACCTCGACCTGCATGTCGAACAAAGCGAGCGCCAGGTCAATTTCCTGCGCGAGAACATCGATCTGGCGATCCGTTACGGTGACGGCCCGTGGTCCGGTTTGTCGTGTACGCGGCTGGGTGACGAATTCCTGTTGCCGGTGTGCGCGCCGGCGCTGGATGTCGACAGCATCGCGGCGCTGTGCACCGCGCCGCTGCTGCATAGCCATGACCGGCAATCCTGGCGCGACTGGTTTGCCTCGCACGGACTGTCGCTGAACGAGCGCCCCGGCATTGTCTTCAATCAGGAAAGCGCCGCCGTCGACGCTGCGCTGGCCGGACAAGGCGTGGCCCTGGCGCGTTCGTCGCTGGTGGTGCGCGAGTTGCAGCAAGGTCGTCTGGTCGCACCGGTGTCGCTGAGCCTGCCGCTTGCGCAGGCGTACTGGCTGGTCCATCCGCAGGAAGGGGAAACCGCCGGCAATATCGCCGCCTTCTCCAACTGGTTGCTGCAGGAATGCGAAGCGGACCGGCAGTTCTGGAATGGCGTCATCGGCTGAACTGGCAAGATCGACGTCCGTTTGCGAAAATTATTGTTGTATCGTCAGCACAGCGTATTTCTACCAGTCTCTTGCATCCCGGCAAATCCAATCTCAACGTGCTCCGCAAAGCCTTGCGGAGTATGGAACACAGCGGCAGCGAGACGCGCCGTTTCCACAGGCCTATAAGGTATTCCCTTATATCGCGGCCGGTCCGGTTTATCTAAAATCGTTTCAACATACCGGAGAAGATGTGATCATGAGATCGCGGTCGGTAAAGGCGGCCCCCACGCCAGAAATGGACAAAAACAATGAGCCAGAATATCGAGCAGTTTGCCTCCCACGTGTATCACGACCGCAACTTCAATTGCGATACGGCAAAAATTCTTCCCGGCGAGTATTACCACACGCATCACGACATGATGATCGTCACGGTACTGGGATCATGTGTATCGGCCTGCATCCGCGACCGTGTCAGCGGCATCGGCGGGATGAACCATTTCATGCTGCCTGACGGCGGCAACGACGCCGACAGCCCGATTTCCTCGTCGATGCGCTACGGCACCTACGCCATGGAAATCCTGATCAATGAAATCTTGAAGTCCGGCGCCAAGCGCGAAAATCTGGAGTCGAAGGTGTTCGGCGGCGGCGCCGTGCTGCGCGGCTTCAACGCCATCAACGTGGGTGAACGAAACGCCGCCTTCGTCCGCACGTACCTGCGCACCGAAGGCATTCGCGTGGTCGCCGAAGACCTCAACGACATCTGGCCGCGCAAGGTGCACTACTTCCCGCGTTCGGGCAAGGTGCTGGTCAAGAAGCTGAAGTCGACCGACGCCGCAACGGAAATGAAGGAACGCGATTACGCCGGCAAACTCGCAAAGAAACCTGTAGGCGGCGAAATCGATCTGTTCTGAAACTTGTCCACGATCATACTGCGAGGCCATGATCCGGCGCCGATCAGTGCTCGACACCGGCTGATGGCCTCTCGCTACAGATCGTGAACAGGTTTGGTCAGTATTTTTCTTCTACGCGCGGCAGGCGTTGCGCCGGGTCGTAGAAGAACGTCTCTTCGGCGATGCGTTCGCCTTCCCAGCGCTGGTAGGCCAGCTCTTCCATGTTCGTGACGGTGCCGTCCAGCCATTCGAAACGAAAAATCCAGCGCACCACCACCTTGTCGCCCTCGACGAATACCGGGCGCACGCATTTCGATTTCAACGACTTCACACGCGCCATGACCTTGCGTTCATTGGCGACGTGGGCGTCGCGGCCGAAACGCGGCGGCTCGGTGTTTTCCTGCATGGTCGAATCTTCGGTATAAAACTCTTCCACCGCCTCGATGTGCGCGTTGGCTTCGACGCGGGCGATGAATTTTTCCAGGGTTTCCTTGGTGGGCATGGCGGTCTCCTCAGTGTGTTCGGTGTGTACTGCTCAACGCCTATTTTGCCTGCACCGGCGGCACGCAGCGCGCGCGGATTTCATTATTTTTATCTTGCTGCCACCAGCTGTCGGCCTGTTCCTGGCCGGCCTGGCGCAACGCCACGCGGACCGCTGCGGCCGGTTGCAGGTTCAGGCGCATGCCGTGCTCGCTCATGCGGGTGTAGTTGTCCTGGATGCGACTCTTGACGGTGGCCCAGCTGGCCTCATTGGTCTGCTTCGCCGCTTGCGTCAGCGTGCTCTGCTGCGCCGGCGTCAGCTTGTTCCAGGCTTCGTTGTTGATGACCGTGTAGCTCAGCGGGATGGCGTAGCTGATTGCGGTGAAATTGGGCAGGTAATCCCACAGGCGATTGCCGGCGCCGCCGTCGCCTGACGACAGTACGGCGTTGAGTTCGCCGGAAGTCAGCTTGGCGCCGACGGCCGAGAACGGCAGGTTGACGCTTTGCGCACCGACGCGCTGGAAGACGCCGCGGCTGTTGTCGTCATAGGTGCGGATGCTGAGCGCCTTGACGTCGCCGACCCCGGCCACCGGTTTGGCCGACCAGATGCCGGATGGCGGCCACGGCGTGGCGTACAGCAAGCGCATGTTGAGCGCCGCCAGATGGCGTTCCAGTTCGGGACGGGTACAGGTAAACAGGTTTTGCGCCTGCTCGAAATCGTCGACCACGAACGGCAGCGAAGACAGCAGGAAGAACGAATCGGCGCCGCCCAGTATGCCGGCGAACAGGGTGCCGATTTCGGCTTTGCCGTCGCGCACGGCGCTGACCTGGTCCTTGCCCTTGTAGGGATTGGCGGCTTCCTGCAGGGTTGCCACGACGACGTCGCCGCCCGACAGCTTGTTCACGGCGGCGGCGAATTGCAGGTCGGCGCTGGCGGTGACGGACGTCGCCGGATATTCATTGATCAGGTGCAGCGAGGCGGTTTGCGCGAAGGCCGGCGCGGCGGCCAGCAGCGTTGCGGCAATAGCGGCGAATGCCGTGCGGCGAAGAGTGAAAAATCCAGCAATGTTCATGGCGTTCCCTGAGATGTAGTTATGTTGTTGAAGCAAATCAATGCAGGTTCAGCGCGCCGCCTGTTGCAAGGCAAGCCACTGTTGCGTTGACGGCCGTTGCCACTGGCGCGCAGCGTAGTCGGACAGCTTGGACGGTAGCGCGTCGCCATGCAGCGCGAGGCGGTTGAGCATGACGGCGAGGTCGAGGTCGGCGATGCTCCAGGTGCCGAACAGGTGTTCTGCGCCTTCGCTCAGCCAGATGTCGACGGCGGCGATCAGCTTGTTGGCGGCGAACTGGCCGGCGGTCGACAGCGGCGCGCGCTTTTCGCCGAGGAACACCACTTCGGTCGGACGTTCCTGCCGGATCGGCATCAGGTCGCTGCGTAGCCAGGCCTGGATTTCGCGCGCCTTGGCTTTGTGCTGGAGGGCGGCGGGATACAACGAGACATGGCCGGGCGCGGGGAAACGCTCTTCCAGATACTCGGCGATTGCAGACGATTCCGACAGGTGGAAATCGCCATCGCCCAATGTCGGTACCCGGCGCGTCTGCGAGCATTGCGCGTATTGCGGCAGATGGTTGTGCTGCAGCGTCAGGTCGACGGTGTGCAGCGTGAAGTCGATCTGTTTTTCGGTCAGCGCAACGAAGGCCGACATGGCGTAAGGGCTGATGAATTGCGCGTCGACGTACAGCGCGAAGGGCGACTGGCTCAAACGAATTCTCCTGCGATGGTTTATTGCGTATGCATTTGCCGGCAAAAATCACGGGCCCCGCAGACGATCCACTGCACGGTGTGCGCGGCGCTTGCTCCTTTGCGGGCCCCGACGGATCAGCCTTCGGTCAATTCGGCCTCATGCAGCATGTCGACGCCCGGCAGGGCGCACGACAACACCGCCTTGCGCACGGCATCGATGGCGGTGTGGCGCGTGAAGCTCTTGCGCCAGGCGATGACCACGCGGCGCGACGGCACCGGCTTGGTGAACGGCACATAGCGCACGGTGCCGTCCTTGGTGTGCATGTCGGTTACCGAGGCGCGCGGCAGCACGGTGATGCCGATTCCGGAGGCGACCATGTGGCGGATGGTTTCCAGCGACGAGCCTTCGAAGGTGCGCGCGATGCCGTCGCCGGCGGTCGAGAAGCGCGACATTTCGGGGCAGACTTCCAGCACCTGGTCGCGGAAGCAATGGCCGTTGCCGAGCAGCAGCATGGTTTCGGTCTTGAGATCCTGCGCGGTGATCTCCTTGCGCTCGGCCCACTTGTGGTTCCTGGGCAGCGCAATGACGAATTCTTCATCGTACAGCGGTTGCACGATCAGGCCGTGCTCGGGAAACGGCAGCGCCATGATGGCGGCGTCCAGTTCGCCCTGGCGCAGCAATTCGATCAGGCGCGTGGTGAAATTCTCTTGCAGGATCAGCGGCATCTGCGGCACGGTCTCGATCATGGTCTTGACCAGCGAGGGCAGCAGATAGGGGCCGATGGTGTAGATGATGCCCAGGCGCAGCGGGCCGGACAGCGGATCCTTGTTCTGGCTGGCGATTTCCTTGATGGCGGCGGTCTGTTCCAGCACGCGTTCGGCCTGGGCGACGATCTGGGCGCCGAGCGGCGTGACGGATACTTCGGTGCCGCCGCGTTCGAAGATGACCACGCCGAGCTCATCTTCCAGTTTCTTGATGGCGACCGACAAGGTCGGCTGCGCCACGAAACAGGCTTCGGCGGCATGACCGAAATGCTTTTGCCGGGCGACGGCGACGATGTATTTGAGTTCGGTGAGTGTCATACGATTTCTGCGAGCTGGTATCCGCAGACTATAGCTCATTTGCGGGCCGCATGCAGGGTAGGCGCCGCGTGCTAAAGTTGCCGCCAATGACAGAGGCAATCATGGGATTTGCAGGGATGAAATCGGGTAACAAAGAAGATCACAAACAAGGCAATGACGCAGGTAAGGCAGCCGCCTTGGCATTGCTGGCGACGGCTGTCTGGATGGGAATATCCGGACCAGCGCACGCCGTCACAGGTGATGTCGCCGCCGGCAAGGCGGCCTTCGCCAAATGCGCCAGTTGTCATCAGATCGGACCGTCGGCGCGCGCCGGCTTCGGACCGCAACTCAACGGTATCGTCGGCCGTCCTGCGGCGGCGACCAAAGATTATCGATACTCGCCGGCGATGCAGAATTCACACATCGTCTGGACCGAAGACAAGCTGCGGGCCTTCATGAAATCCCCCGGCGACGTGGTGCCGGGGACCAGGATGCGCTTTTGGGGCATCAGCAACGCGCAGGAGCTGAACAACCTGCTGGCATACATGAAAAGCTTCCCCTGACGTCTATTTCTTGAGTTCGTCAGGCGCGCATTTCGTCACCGTCTGCTCGACCTGCATGCGCAGGTGCACGCCATTGATGTCGATGTCGTGCTGTAACGGCGGCTGCCAGTTCAGGGAGCCACGTTCTGCCGTCTTCTTCAATTCATCGATGCAGGAGGGCGTCGCCATCAGCTTGCCGGCCAATTGCCAGGCGCCGACGCCGGACCATGCGAACAGAGCCGGCATGCTGTTGCCGTCGAACACCAGCACCTGTTCCGTGCCGGACGGATCGGGTTTGACCAGGTAGGCATCGCACTGGCGATCACCGCGCGTCATGCAGGCCGGCAAACTCCATCTTTGCTTGTCGCTGCGCCAGTCTTGCGCGATGAATTCTTTAGGCAATTGCCTGCCGGCGGGATGTACGCGAATGTTCTTCGCCGCGTCGGGCGCGATTTCGTCGAACTCCTCCCTGTCCCAGCGGTTGGTGCCGGCCAGCGCCGACCTTGCTTTTTCTTCCACCGCAACGGGATAGGCGCCGTTCTTTTGTTCGCTCAAGCGTTTCAGTTCCTGCACGCCGAAACGTGCGCCGTCGAAACGCAGGAAGTGGAAGTCGAAACGTTGCGGAACGGTTTTCCCGATTGCCAGGCGATGCAGCTGGTCGGCCACGGCGATGCGCGCCGGATCGGCCAGCGGCGACAGCAGCGCGAGGAACACAATGAGGATGGCGAAACTCGCCAGCACATTGGTCGAGGCGATGCGCTGCAGCTTGTCACGCGCGCTCAGGGCCGCAAGCGCATAGCCGGCGGCATACATGGCGGCCACGAGCGCGCACGTCGCCGCCGCCACGCGGCTTACGGTCCAGCCGTATTCGGCCACGCGCAATCCCAGCGAATACACCGCCAGCAAGACCAGTGGCGCCGGCAGCAGGCAAGCGACGCGCAGGCACGCCGTGAAGAACCGATGCGAGCGTGTCGTCAGGTGATTGCCGTCCTGATAGACCGTGTTGATCAGCACTACCAGCAGTGCGGCGGCGCCAAGCAGCACGTGCGTGGCGCGCCGTGTCTGCCATAGTGGTTCCAGGCCGGTGGCAAGAATGCTCAGCAGGAAGGCGCCGATCACGATGGTCGCGATCGGCAGCAGCCACGACAGCAAGGTCAGCAGCAGCTTGCGGATGCCGGCGACGATCTGCGGGCGGACGTCGCTCAGGTGCAGCGCCGAGGAGAACGCCAGCGTGGTGACGGGGATGTTGAACCAGCTTCTTTCCAGCAGCTTGCCGAGGAAGTCGAGCTTGATCAGCGAAAACAGCGCGTTGCCGGTTTCCAGCACCAGCCAGAACAGGCCAGTGAACAGCGTCGCGAACAGCAGCTGCACCAGCAGCTTCCACGCCATTTCAAAATAGCTGCGGTAGGTCGCGATGCGCCTGCCGTCGGCATCGCCGGCCAGCATCATGGCTTGCGCGATGAACAGGCCGGCCACGGCGAGCAGGAACAGCGTGGCGGAAGGCAGGAGCTCCGGCCGGCCGTCCATGCCACTGCCGGTGGATGCCGATGGCAGCAGCGACGACAGGTCGGCGCGCCAGGCATCGTAGACGCCCAGGCCGGACAGGATGACGGCCAGCGCGGCCAGCCAGATCAGCAGATTGCGTCGCGACAGATGGCCGATGCCGGACACCGCGATGATCGGCAGGAATCCCGCCAGCATCAGCGCGGGAACGAACAGCAGCGGCTGCGTCGCCAGGCCGGTCTTGGCATTCCAGCTTGAATACAGTGCATACAGCAGCACGCCTTGCGCCACACCCAGCGCGACGCGCAGGCGGCCGGACAGGATGCTTGCCGGAGAGTGCAGGACGTCGTTGTCATCCGGCGGTGCGTTGTTGGGCAGGGCAGTGGACATGATGGCTCCGTTGGAAAACGCTAATGTCGTTGAAGTCGACCGGCTTGTAAATGCGTCGGCGGAGGGCCCGATGGAAAAACGCCTGATATCGTCAAACTTTGAGGAAGTCTTCCTTGCCGCCCAGCCAGCGCTGCAAATGCGCATCGACGATGGCGTCGTCATTTTGCAGCAGCGTCTGCGCCAGGTTGCGCGCCTTTTCCACCAGCCACTGATCGGTGGCGAGATCGGCGAAACGCAGCAACGCTTCGCCCCACTGGCGCGCGCCGAGGAATTCGCCGGGGCCGCGGATTTCGAGGTCGCGGCGGGCGATTTCAAAACCGTCGGCGGTTTCGCGCATGGTCATCAGGCGCTGCTTGGCGGTGCCGCCGAGCGGGCTCTGGTACAGCAGGATGCAGGCGCTGGCGGCGGCGCCGCGACCCACGCGGCCGCGCAACTGGTGCAACTGCGACAGGCCGAATCGTTCGGCGTGTTCGATCACCATCAACGAGGCGTTCGGCACGTCGACGCCGACTTCGATCACGGTGGTGGCGACCAGCACATGGATCTCGCCGCGGCTGAAGGCGTCCATCACGTCCTGCTTTTCCGCTTGCTTGAGGCGGCCGTGGACCAGGCCGATGCGCAGGTCGGGCAGCGCTTCGGCCAGCATGGAATAGGTATCGGTGGCGGTCTGCAACTGCAGGGCTTCGGACTCTTCGATCAGCGGACAGACCCAGTAAACCTGGCGGCCTTCCTGCGCCGCCGCATGGACGCGCGCGATCACTTCGTCGCGGCGGTTCTGGTCGATGGTGCGCGTGACGATCGGCGTGCGGCCGGGCGGCAGTTCATCGATCACCGACACTTCCAGATCGGCGTAATAGGTCATCGCCAGCGTGCGCGGGATCGGCGTGGCCGACATCATCAGCTGATGCGGGACGGTTTGCGGCGCGGCGTCGATGTCGGCATCGCCCGCAGTGTTATCCCGCGCCTTGTTGCGCAACGCCAGCCGCTGGCCGACGCCGAAGCGATGTTGCTCGTCGACGATCACCAGCCCGAGTTTCCGGAACTGCACGTTGTCCTGGATCAGCGCATGCGTGCCGATCACCAGGCGCGCTTCGCCGGATTCGATGAGGGCATTGGCGGCGGCTTTTTCTTTCTTCTTGAGGCTGCCGGTGAGCCAGGCGACCTTGACGCCGAGCGGCTCCATCCACGCGGCGATCTTGCGGAAATGCTGGTCGGCCAGGATTTCGGTCGGCGCCATCAGCACCGCCTGGAAGCCGCTGTCGATGGCCTGCGCGGCCGCGATGGCGGCGACCACGGTCTTGCCGCTGCCGACGTCGCCTTGCAGCAGCCGCTGCATCGGGAAGGACTCCTGCAGGTCGTGGCGGATCTCTTCCAGCACGCGTTGCTGGGCAGCGGTCAGCTTGAACGGCAGTTGTTTGACGAAGGCTTTGGAAATCTTGCCGATGGTCGGCAACGCACTGGCGTTGCGCGCGCGCCGCGCAGCCTGGGCGCGCTTGAGAGACAACTGCTGCGCCAGCAGTTCGTCGAACTTCATGCGGATCCAGGCCGGATGCGAGCGCTCTTCCAGCGCGTACTCATCGACGTCGGTCGGCGGGTTGTGCAGCTGGCGCACCGAGGCTTCGAAACCATCCAGCTTGAGTTCGGCCAGTATCGCCGGCGGCAGCGTGTCGCGCCAGTCGAGGCGCGACAGCGCGCCGCCGATGGCCTTGCGCAGGTAGGCCTGCGACAGGCCTTCGCCGGCCGGATAGACCGGCGTCAGCGCGGTCGGCAACGGCGCGCCTTCCAGCACGACTTTATAAGCAGGATGGACCATCTCGGCGCCGAAGAAGCCGTGGCGCAGTTCTCCGCGCACGCGCACGCGCACGCCTTCGGCAAGTTGCGTGGCCTGGCTGCCGTAGAAGTTGAGGAAGCGCATCACCAGCGGACCGCTGTCGTCGGTAATCGTCACCACCAATTGGCGGCGCGGGCGGAACTGGACGTCGCTCTTGCTGACCACGCCCTCCACCTGCACCACTTGCGTGCCACGCAGGCTGGCGTCGTGGATGCTCATGACCTGGGTCTCGTCCTCGTAGCGCAGCGGCAGGTGCAGCGCCAGGTCCATGTCCGAACGCAGACCCAGTTTGGCCAGTTTGTTCAGGGCTTTCTGGGCGTTGCTCAACGGCGGCGCGCTCTTGGCGGCCTTGGCCGCGGTCGCCGTTGCCGTCGCCGTCTTCGTGCTGTCGGCAGAAGCTTTCTTCTTCGGTGCTGGCATGCAGAGGGTTTCTATGTCGAGAAAGCGTAAAATAGAGGGTTCGGCGCTATTTTACTGTGCTTTTACTGTGCTTATTTACAGTATTTTTCACAGTATTTCTGCTTTGCCGCTTTCATTGGCTATTTTTATGTATTCACTTTCCGATTTTGATTTCGACTTGCCGCCCGGCTTGATCGCGCAGCTTCCACTGGCCGAGCGCAGCGCCTCGCGCTTGTTGCAGGTTGACGGCGCGACCTTGACCGACCGCCGCTTCGCCGACGTGGTCGACCTGCTGGCGCCCGGCGACCTGCTTGTCTTCAACAATACCCGCGTGCTCAAGGCGCGCTTCTTCGGCATCAAGGAAACCGGCGGCAAGGTCGAGGTGCTGGTCGAGCGCGTGCTCGACAACCGCAGCGTGCATGCGCAGGTGCGCGCCTCCAAATCGCCGCCGCCGGGGTCGCGCATTCATCTGGCCGATGCGTTCGATGTGATCGTCGGCGAGCGCTACGGCGAGTTCTATACGCTGCAGTTTCCATCCGACGTGTTCGCGCTGCTGGAGCAATACGGCAGCTTGCCGTTGCCGCCCTACATCGAGCACGCAGCCGACGAGTTCGACGAAACGCGCTACCAGACCGTCTACGCCAAGGAACCGGGCGCGGTCGCCGCGCCGACAGCGGGCCTGCATTTCGATGAAGCCTTGCTGGCGCAGTTGCAGGCGAAAGGCATCGATACCGCCTTCGTCACGCTGCACGTCGGCGCCGGCACCTTCCAGCCGGTGCGCGTGGAAGACCTGTCCGAACACAAGATGCACAGCGAGTGGTACACCATCGCGCAAGAGACGGTGGACAAGGTGCGCGCGGTGAAGGCGGCGGGCGGCAAGATCGTCGCCGTCGGCACCACCAGCATGCGTGCGCTGGAGTCGGCATCGCAGGCAGGAGCGCTGGAAGCCGGCAGCGCCGACACGAAGCTGTTCATCACGCCGGGCTACACCTTCAAGACGGTGGATCGCCTGATCACCAACTTCCACCTGCCCAAGTCGACGCTGCTGATGCTGGTCTCGGCCTTCGCCGGCTACGACAATATCCGTGCTGCCTACGCGCACGCCATCGCGCAGCAATATCGTTTCTTCAGCTATGGCGACGCCATGCTTTTAACTTGTGACGCTTTTAACGCCTAACTATGCTTGAATTTACCCTCCTTAAAACCGACGGCAACGCCCGTCGCGGTCGCGTCAAACTGAACCACGGCGTGGTCGAGACGCCGATCTTCATGCCGGTCGGCACCTACGGTTCGGTCAAGGCGATGTCGCCGCTGGAATTGAAAGAGATTGACGCCCACATCATCCTCGGCAACACCTTCCACCTGTGGCTGCGCCCGGGGCTGGAGGTGATGGCCAAGTTCGGTGGCTTGCACGGGTTCATGGGTTGGGACAAACCGATCCTGACCGACTCGGGCGGCTTCCAGGTGTTCTCGCTGGGCGACATGCGCAAGATCACGGAAGAGGGCGTGCACTTCGCCTCGCCGATCAACGGCGACAAGCTGTTCCTGTCGCCGGAGGTGTCGATGCAGATCCAGCGCGTGCTCAATTCCGACATCGTCATGCAGTTCGACGAATGCACGCCGTATGAAATCGACGGTCGTCCTGCCACGCAAGTGGAGGCGGCGCAGTCGATGCGCATGTCGCTGCGCTGGGCCAAGCGTTCGCGCGATGAATTCCAGAAGGGCGAGAATCCCAACGCGCTGTTCGGCATCGTCCAGGGAGGCATGTTCGAAACCCTGCGCGACGAATCGCTGGCTGGCCTGAACGAACTCGATTTCGACGGCATCGCCATCGGCGGCTTGTCGGTCGGCGAGCCGAAGGAAGACATGATGCGCGTGCTGGAACACATCGGCCCGCGCCTGCCGGCCGACAAGCCGCATTACCTGATGGGCGTCGGCACGCCGGAAGATCTGGTCGCGGGCGTGGCCAGCGGCGTCGACATGTTCGACTGCGTGATGCCGACGCGCAATGCGCGCAACGGCTGGCTGTTCACGCGTTTCGGCGACATCAAGATCAAGAACGCGCGCTACAAGGAAGACACCAAGCCGCTCGATGAAACCTGCGATTGCTACGCCTGCAAGAACTTCTCGCGTGCCTACCTGCATCACTTGCACCGCACCGGCGAAATCCTCGGCGCGCGCCTGAACACGATTCACAACCTGCATTACTACCTGCAGATCATGAAGGAAATCCGTGCCGCCATCGAGGTCGGACAGTTCGCGCAGTTCGTCGTCAAGTTCAAGGAAGATCGCGCGCGCGGCGCGTAATCACAACGGTGGCATTGCTTCCGGCGGCATGATCGCGCCGGGATGCATCACCACGCAGCCCGCCAGCGCGCAACCCGCCTCGGCTGCAGCGATGGCGGTGGCGCCCTGTCGGCGCGCCGCCAGATAAGCGGCGTTGAAGGAATCCCCGGCCGCAGTCGTATCGATCGCCGTCACTTTTTGCGTAGTCACCGCTTGTGCCGCGTCCATGCCGACCGCCTGCACCAGGCAGCCTTGCTCCCCCAGCTTCACCACCACTTCGCCGACGCCGGCGGCGCGCGTGCGCTGCAGGCAGGCTTGCGCGTCGGCGTCGCCGTGCAGGGCGCTTTCGTCATCGAGCGTGACCAGCGCGTGGCTGGCCTGCGCCAGCGCCAGCCGGGTCCAGTGCAAGGCTTCGTCGCGCGACTCCCACAGGCGCGGACGGTAGTTGCTGTCGAACGCCACCCAGCCGCCGTGAGCCCGCACCGCCTGCGCCAGATCAAGCAGGCGCCGGCGGCGCGCGCGGTCGAGGATGGCCAGTGTGATGCCTGAGAAATACAACAAGCTGCAGTGGGCCGCCTGCTGCATCAATGCATCGGCATGGGCTTCGTCGAGCATGTGGCGCGCAGCGGATTGCTGGCGCCAATACAGGAAGGAGCGTTCACCGGCGGCATTGGTTTCGATCCAGTACAAGCCGGGCAGGGCGTCGGGATGGACAGCCATCAGGCTGACGCCGATGCCTTGTCGCGTTACCTCGTCGCGCAACGAGGCGCTGATGCTGTCGTTGCCTGCGGCCGAAATGAATTGGCTCCCGATTTGCCGACTGCGACGACGGAAATACACGGCCGTGTTGTAGACATCGCCGGAAAACGATTGCGCCATCGCGCGCGGCATGTGTTGTGCATCATGCGGCGGCTGCAGGAGGTGGGTGGGTCGCAGTTCGATCATGCATTCGCCGATGAACCAGGCTTGCGGTGTCGTCATGTTGATCTTTCAGGACAATAAAAATGCCGCACGGCGTGCGGCATTGCAGGGAGCAAATCGTGCTTACCAGTTCCACACCGTGCCGTCGCGCAGGCGGCAGGTCGGCAGATAGGCGCGTTCATACGGGAATTTGAGCGCAGCCGATTCGTCGATGTCCACGCCCAGGCCCGGCGCATCCGGCAGCACCAGGTAACCCTTGTCGAAGTAGTAGCCGTGCGGGAACACGGCGTCGGTTTCCGGCGTATGGCGCATGTACTCCTGGATGCCGAAATTCGGCACCCACATATTGAAGTTGAGCGCCGCCGCCATGCTCACCGGCGACAGATCGGTGGCGCCGTGGCAGCCGGTATGCACCTGGTACAGCGAGGCCAGATCGGCGATGCGACGCAGATGCGTGATGCCGCCGGCGTGAACCACGGTAGTGCGGATGTAGTCGATCAGCTGGTTCTGGATCAGGTCCTTGCAATCCCAGATCGAGCTCATGATCTCGCCCACGGCCAGCGGTGTGCTGGTGTGCTGGCGGATCAGTTTGAACGCTTCCTGATTCTCGGCCGGGGTGGCGTCTTCCATCCAGAACAGCTTGAACTGCTCCAGCGATTTGCCCAGCTGCGCCGCTTCGATCGGCTTGAGGCGATGATGGCAATCGTGCAGCAGATGGTGATCGCTGCCGTACTTGACGCGCACCTTCTCGAACAGGTCGGGCGTGTGGCGCAGGTACAGCGGCGTGTCCCAGATTTCTTCGTCGGGCAGGCCCTTGTCGGCCGGCTCGTAGTACATGTTGCCCTTGCCGACGCCGTAGGCCTTGTCCAGCCCTGGTACGCCCGATTGCACGCGGATCGCCTTGTAACCCATGTCGATGTAGTGGCCGACGGCGTCCAGCGCCTCGGCATGGTCGCGGCCGTTGGCGTGGCCGTAGACCATCACGGCGTCGCGGCTCTTGCCGCCCAGCAGCTGGTAGACCGGCAGGTTGGCGGCCTTGCCCTTGATGTCCCACAGCGCCATGTCGACCGCGGCGATCGCGGTCATGGTGACCGGGCCGCGGCGCCAGTAGCCGCCGCGATACAGGTATTGCCAGGTGTCTTCGATGCGCGAGGCATCGCGACCGATCAGGCAGGGAATGATGTGGTCTTCAAGATAGGATTTGACCGCGAGTTCGCGTCCATTGAGGGTGGCGTCGCCAATACCGTAAATGCCCTGGTCGGTTTCTATTTTGAGTGTGACGAAGTTGCGGCCCGGGCAGGTCACGATGACCTTGGCGCTGAGGATCTTCATGGATGCGATTTCCTTGTCTCGGTGTGGAACGGTCCGGTGTGTGCCGGGCGCCCCGCTGTTCTGGGTGAAAAATAAATTTGGTCTAACCAATATTGATTATGGCATTCCAATTTGCTTGTTGCAATACCGGTGTCAGTGGGATCGCCCGCCGGCGTTTGTTTTTAAGCCACAGATTGGTCTGCATAATCGTTGACATGGTTAGACCAAAATGAGAGTATCGCTGAAATTGGTAAGCCACTGTTTGCTTTGAACGCTGCTTTTCTATACAGTGGATAGACCAATTTAAAGTAAAAAAAGAGGGTGTTTATGGCAGATCGTCAGAGTCGATCATCAGCCGCAAATGTGGATACGGCAGTAAAGGCAGTTAAAAAAGCAGCGCGTTCAGAATTGTTGGAACCAGTTTCAGCGCCGGAGCGCTCGTATCAGCGGCTGGCGGAGCAGATTGCAGATCTGATCCTGCAGGGCGAGTTCAAGGTCGGCGAACGCCTGCCTTCCGAGCGCAGCCTGGCGGAGCGGTTTGAAATCAGCCGCACCTCGGTGCGCGAAGCGATCATCGCGCTGGAAGTGCAGGGACTGGTGGAAGTGCGCGGCGGTTCGGGGATCTATGTGTGCGACGCGGCGACCAAGCCGGTCGGCTTCATTCCCGATGGCGGCGCCGGCCCGTTCGAATTGTTGCGCGCGCGCTGGGTGATCGAATCGGAAGTGGCGGCATTGGCGGCGCAGAACCGCACCGACGCCGACATCGACAGGATTTATGCGCAGCTGGCGGCGATGGGGCGCAACTTCAACGACAAGCTGGCCAATGAAGCGGATGACCGGCTGTTCCACATCCGCATCGCCGAAGCCAGCGGCAACAGCGTGATGGCGCAAGTCGTCACGGCATTGTGGGACCAGTTGCGCGGCGTGTTGTGGAAGAAGCTGGAAGAACATTTCCACACGCCGCAATTGCGCGAAGCCTCGCTCGAAGAACATCAGAAGGTGTTCGATGCGCTGGTGGCGCGCGATCCGGTGGCCGCGCGCGATGCGATGCGCGAGCACCTGGAACGGGTGATGAACGAATTCAAGAAAGCATGGCGATAGAACCTGTTTCATCGCCATGTTGACGCAGCGTCCCGCAGAGGACGTCACACATGACGGAGACAGCGATGAAAACAATCAGCATCTGCACAGCCTTGTGCGCATTCCCGCCCTTCACATAGGACGCGGCCTGAACTGATCAGCGCCGCGCCAGCGGCGTTCCCCTTTGACTACGCAAGCATTGCAGCAGGTTCGCCCCTGCCGCAAGGGGGAGTTTGTGCGTCTGCGATCGACGTTTGCGGCCCTGTGTGTCGGGCCGCGCAACAGTTTTGAATCCGGTCTCGCCCCGCAGGCCGGAATCAATTTAGGGCGGAGCAATACCGCAATCATCCAAGAAGAGGAGAGGAAATGAAATTACGACGCAGTTGGGTAATGGGAGGACTGGTCATCGCCGCCGCCGGCGCTTCGATGCAGGCATCCGCACAGAGTAGCGTGACGATTTACGGCGCGCTCGATAACGCGCTGGTCTACACCAACAATCAGGGCGGCTTGCACAATCTGTACCTGCGCACCGGCAACCTGGCGGCCAGCAAGATCGGCTTCAAGGGCGCTGAGGACCTGGGCGGTGGTTCGCAGGCGATCTTCACGCTGGAAAACGGTTTTGACATCAACACCGGCGCCATGAGTTCGGCCAACACGCTGTTCAACCGCCAGTCCTTCGTCGGCCTGACCAACAGCAGCTACGGCACCGTTACAACCGGTCGCCAGTACACGCCTTACTTCCTGTATGTCGGCGCGATCGGCCCGACCAGCGTCCTGACCGGCGCCACCGGCGCTCACCCGGGCGACGTTGACGGCCTCGACACCACGGTGCGCATCAGCAATTCGGTGACCTACTCGTCGCCGGTGTTCGGTGGCGCGCAAGTCAGCGCCTTGTACGGTTTCGGCGAAACAGCAGGCAGCACATCGACCGGGAATACCTACAGCCTTGCAGCCAAATACGACGTCGGCGCCTGGAACTTCGCCTTGGGCTATCAACGCCTGAAGAACGGTTCCGGTCCTGCCAACGCGTGGAACTCCACGGCCTCCGGCAGCTTCTCGACCTCGGCGGTCAACAACGGCTATGTGTCTTCGGACAACGTGCAGATGATCGCCGGCGCGATGCGCTACACCATCGACAAATGGATGTTCGGCGCCAACTACGCCAACGCGCAATACAAGCCGGGTAACGGATCGCTGTTCACGCAGAAGGCAACGTTCCAGACGCTGGGCCTGATCACGACCTATCAGCTGACGCCGCAAGTGGCGTTGGCCGGCGGTTACAGCTACACCTTCGAGAAGTCGGCCAACGGCATCAGCGATGCGGCGAAATACCATCAGGTCGCGCTGGAGCAGACCTACTCGTTCTCCAAGCGTTCGGCGATCTACCTGCTGGAAGCGTATCAGCTGGCGCGCGGCAAGACCCTGGGTAAAACGGCCGGCAGCATCGTCGATGCCGTGGCCGTGGTCGGCGATTCGCAAAACGGTTCGCCATCGTCGGGACGCAACCAGACTGTGCTGATGGTTGGTTTCCGTCACCTGTTCTAAGCTGGATTCGACGCCGAGTCCTCAGTAGATTTTTTGTAGGTCAACATCCCCTGAAGCTTGAGGTTAACATCCGGCCGGGTCCTGCCCGCCGGATGTTTTTTTATGCCGCATCGCCCAGCTTGCGCCATTCCCCGACCTGCGCTCGCAGCTCGCGCCGGATCACCTTGCCGGTGGTCGTCATCGGCAATTCATCCACGAAGAAAATTTCCCGCGGATATTCGTGTGCGGCCAGCTTCACCTTGACGTGATCCTGGATTTCGCGCTTGAGCCTGTCGTCGCCGGTGACGCCGTCGTTGAGCACGATCACGGCCACCACGATTTCGGTGCGCTGCGGATCGGGCGAGCCGATCACCGCGACCATCTTGACGGCAGCGTGCTGCAGGATGTTGTCTTCGATTTCGCCGGGGCCGATGCGGTAGCCGGCTGAGGTGATGACGTCGTCGTCGCGGCCGACGAAACGGATATAACCCTCGTCGTCCATGCAGCCGGTGTCGCCGGTCAGGAGCCAGTCGCCGATGAACTTGGCGGCGGTGGCTTGCGGGTTGTTCCAGTACTGCAGGAACATCACAGGATCGGGCCGCTGCACCGCGATGTTGCCGTCGCTGCCCGGCGGCAGCACCCGGCCGTCGGCGTCCACGATGGCCAGCGTATGTCCGGGTGCGGCGCGGCCGATGGCGCCGGGGCGGCATGCCATGACGGCGGCGTTCGACGAGACCGTCATGTTGCATTCGGTCTGGCCGTAGAACTCATTGATGGTGAGGCCGAACGTCTTGCGACCCCAGTCGAGCAACTCGACGCCGAGCGATTCGCCGCCGCTGGCGACCGAACGCAACTGGAAGCGCCAGCGCGTTTCCGGATCGGCGACGGTGCGCATCATCTTCAGCGCAGTCGGCGGCAGGAAGGTGTTGCGCACGCCCTGATCCTGCAGCAACTGGAACGCCGCTTCGCCGGTGAATTTTTCAAAGCGATGCGCCACCACGGCGACGCCGTGATGCCAGGCCGGCAGCAGCACGTCGAGCAGGCCGCCGATCCAGGCCCAGTCGGCCGGCGTCCAGATGCGGTCGCCTTCCAGCGGGAACAGATTGTGCGACATCTCCACGCCCGGCAGATGGCCGAGCAGCACGCGATGCGCATGCAGCGCGCCCTTGGGCTGGCCGGTGGTGCCGGAGGTGTAGATGATGACGGCCGGATCGTCGGCTTTGGTCAGCACCGGCGTCAGATCGCTGCTGGCGTGCTTCAGCGCCTGATGCAGATCGACCGTGCCGTCGAAGGCGCCGTCGATCGTGAAGATGGTTTTCAGCGCCGGCAAGCGGTCACGGATGCCAGCCAGCTTGGCGGCGCCCACGGCGTTGGTGACCACCACGCGCGCGCCGCTGTTGTGCAGCCGGTATTCGAGCGCTTCGGCGCCGAACAGCGCAAACAGCGGGATCGCAATCGCACCGATCTTGTAGGCGGCGACGTGCGCGATGGCGGTTTCGGGCGCTTGCGGCAGCAGGATGCCGATGCGGTCGCCGACGCTGGCGCCGGCCGACAGCAGCAGGTTGGCGAGGCGGTCCGAGCTGTCCTTGATTTCGCCGAAGCTGTAATCGCGGCTGGCGCCATCGGCGCCGACGTGGATCAGCGCCAATTTGCCGGGTTCGCGCAGAGCCCATTTGTCGCAGACGTCGATGCCGATATTGTAGTGCTCGGGAATGTCCCAGCGAAAGGCGTTGCAGATGTCCTGATAGGGACGTGGATTGATGGGCAGCATGGTATGAGGCAGTCTCCTGATTTTTGTAAGTTTGCTTGTTAATGTAACGCCACGCCCCCATGTTGGCGATGCCGTTATGGCAATTTTTTCCTTGCGGCAAGCCTATTTCTCCCTGTTGAAGGCGCTTTCACCTGTTTCGGCCGCTGCGGAATGGGGTATGCGCCCGGCGCAATGCTAAAATGCGGGGCTATTTTTTAAACAACCATTTGGAGCGCCACGTGTTTATTACCGATGCAATTGCACAAACTACTGCTGCAGGCCCAGGCGGCCTGATGGGCAATCTGACCAGCTTCCTGCCTATCATCCTGATGTTCGTTGTGTTGTACTTCCTGATGATCCGTCCTCAGATGAAGCGTCAAAAAGAACAAAAGGCCATGATGGAAGCACTCGCCAAGGGTGACGAAGTCGTGACCTCCGGCGGCCTGCTGGGCAAGATCGTCAAGGTCAGCGATGCCTACATCACCGTTGAAGTATCCGAAGGCAATGAAGTCGTCGTGCAAAAAGCCGCGATCACCACGCTGCTGCCCAAGGGCACCCTCAAGGGTCTGTAATTCCGTAATACGGCCCTACGGCTGACAGGGCGCATTCTGCCGCATCTTGCCGCGAGCGGATGCGCCCTTGTTTTGAACCTGTCCATCCGGACGTTCATCATCAACGCTGAATCACTATGAATCGTTATCCTCTCTGGAAGTACGTCTTAATCGTCATCGCCTTGCTGTTCGGCACGCTCTATACGCTGCCCAACTTCTTCGGTGAATCGCCTGCCGTGCAGATCAGCAGCGCCAAGTCCACCATCAAGGTCGACAGCGCCGTCGCCGAGCGCGTGCAACAGATCCTGCAACAAGGCAGCCTTGCGCCAGAGAGCGTCGCATTCGACAACAGCAGCGCGCCTTCCGTGCGCGCCCGGTTCGCTAATACCGATACCCAGTTCAAGGCCAAGGCCCTGCTGGAAAAAGACCTGAACACCGATCCCGTCGATCCGACTTACATCGTCGCCTTCAACCTGCTGCCGAACACGCCGCAATGGCTGCAAAGCCTGCACGCCTTCCCGATGTACCTCGGCCTGGACTTGCGCGGCGGCGTGCACTTTCTGATGCAGGTTGACGTCAAGGCGGTGCTGAACAAGCGCCTGCAAGGCCTGCAATCAAGTGTGCGCAGCGTGCTGCGCGACAAGAACATCCGCCATAACGGCATCAACCGCAACGGCGACCGTATCGAAATCCTGTTCCGCGACGCCGACACCCGCGACAAGGCCAAGAGCGCCCTGGCTGCCGACGTGTCCGAACTGGCGCTGGCGGACAGCGGCAGCGGCGACGACCTCAAGGTGATCGCGACACTGCGTCCGGAAGCACTCAAGCAGACCCAGGAAGACGGCGTCAAGCAAAACATCTCGACCCTGTCCAAGCGCGTCAACGAACTCGGCGTGGCCGAGCCGATCATCCAGCGCCAGGGCGCCGACCGCATCGTGGTCCAATTGCCGGGCGTGCAGGACGTCTCGCGCGCCAAGGACATCATCGGCCGCACCGCCACGCTGGAAGTGCGCATGGTCGACGACTCGGTTGCCCGCGGCACCGAAGAAACCGCCGCCGTGCCGTTCGGCTCCGAACTGTTCAAGATCGGCAAGGGCGCTCCGGTGGTGCTGTACAAGGAACCGGTCCTGACCGGCGACTACATCTCCAACGCCTCCGCCAGCTTCGACGAAAACCACCAGCCTTCGGTCAGCATCGACCTCAACGGCGACGGCGGCCGCAAGATGCGCGACGCCACCCGTGAAAAAGTCGGCAAGGCCATGGCCATCGTGCTGTTCGAAAAAGGCAAGGGCGAAGTCCTGACCGTGGCAACCATCCGCTCCGAACTCGGCTCGCGCTTCCAGATCACCGGCATGGGTTCGGCCGAATCGTCGAGCGACCTGGCGCTGCTGCTGCGCGCCGGTTCGCTGGCCGCACCGATGGACATCATCGAAGAACGCACCATCGGCCCGCAACTCGGTGCTGAAAACATCCGCAAGGGCTTCGACGCGACGCTGTACGGGTTCGCCGCGATGGCCGTCTTCATGATCGTGTACTACCAGCTGTTCGGCCTGTTCAGCGCACTGGCGCTGTCGGTCAACGTGTTGCTGCTGGTCGCGGTGCTGTCGACGCTGCAAGCCACGCTGACCTTGCCCGGGATCGCGGCGATCGCCCTGGCGCTGGGTATGGCGATCGACTCCAACGTGCTGATCAATGAGCGCATCCGCGAAGAACTGCGCAACGGCAATTCGCCGCAGGCGGCGATCTCGATTGGTTTCGACCGCGCATGGGCAACCATCCTCGACTCCAACGTGACGACGCTGATCGCCGGCCTGGCGCTGCTGATCTTCGGTTCCGGTGCGATCCGCGGTTTCGCGGTGGTTCACTGCCTGGGCATCCTGACGTCGATGTTCTCGGCCGTGTTCTTCTCGCGCGGCCTGGCCAACCTGTGGTACGGCCGCAAGAAGAAGCTGACCAGCCTGGCCATCGGCCAGATCTGGAAGCCGCAGGGCGATGCCGGCAGCAAGCCTGGCGCCAAGACCGACAGCAAAGCGGCCGACGCCAAATAAGCGCAGCAGAACCAACAAGAGCGATCGACATGATCCAATGCGCCTTGACCGGATGACCGGACAAGGCGCAGAACAGAAAGGTATGTGATGGAATTTTTCCGCATCAAAAAAGATATCCCCTTCATGCGCCATGCGCTGATATTCAACGTCATCTCGGCGCTGACATTCGTGCTGGCAGTGTTCTTCCTGCTGTCGCGCGGCTTGCATTTCTCGATTGAATTCACCGGCGGCACGGTGATGGAAGTCGCCTATCCGAAGGCGGCCAACATCGAGAACATCCGCAAGTCGGTCGAAGGCCTCGGCTTCACCGATACGCAGGTGCAGAGCTTCGGCACTGCGCAGGACGTGATGATTCGCCTGCCGGCGCAGCACGGCGTCAACTCGGCACAGCAAAGCGAGAAGGTAATCTCCGCGCTCAAGGCGCAGGATCCTGACGTCCAGTTGCAGCGTGTCGAATTCGTCGGCCCGCAGGTCGGCGACGAACTTGCGCACGACGGCCTGATGGCGCTGGGCATGGTGGTGATCGGCATCGTGATCTACCTGGCCTTCCGCTTCGAATGGAAATTCGCGGTCGCCGCCGTCATCGCGAACTTGCATGACGTGGTGATCATCCTCGGCTTCTTCGCCTTCTTCCAGTGGGAGTTCTCGCTCACGGTGCTGGCGGCGGTGCTGGCCGTGCTGGGCTATTCGGTCAATGAATCGGTGGTGGTGTTCGACCGGGTGCGCGAAGCATTCCGCGACCGCCGCTACGGCAAGCTGAGCGCGCCGGAAGTCTTGAACCACGCGATCACCAGCACCATTTCGCGCACCATCATCACCCACGGCAGCACTGAAATGATGGTCTTGTCGATGCTGATCTTCGGCGGCCCGACGCTGCATTACTTTGCCGTCGCGCTGACCATCGGCATCTTGTTCGGTATCTATTCGTCGGTGTTCGTCGCCGCCGCCATCGCCATGTGGCTGGGCGTCAAGCGCGAAGACCTGATCAAGCCGGCCAAGCCAAAAGACGAAACCGACGGCGCCGTGGTATAAGTTTTCCACGCGTAAGGTTTGTACTGCCGCAGGCTGTTTCCCAGGAAACAGCCTGTTTTATTTTGTTATCTGGATAACCATCATGTCCAAGCTTGAACCTGTCGTTGCTGCCAACGACGCCGATATCGATTTCGACCGCCGTTTCGGCGGCATCGCCCGCCTGTACGGCGCACAAGGCCTGGCGCGCTTTCGCGCGGCGCATGTCTGCGTGGTCGGCGTCGGCGGCGTCGGCTCCTGGATCGTCGAAGCACTGGCCCGCAGCGCCATCGGCAAGATCACCATGATCGACCTCGACAACCTGGCCGAATCCAACGTCAACCGCCAGATCCACGCATTGACCGACACGCTGGGCAAGGCCAAGGTCACCGCCCTGCACGAGCGCATCATGCAGATCAATCCGTATTGCCAGGTCACCGAGATCGAAGACTTCCTGACACCCGACAATGTGGCCGAAATGATAGGCGAGGGACGTTTCGACTACGTCGTCGACGCCATCGACAACGTGCGCGCCAAGGTGGCGCTGATCGCCTATTGCCGCGAGCACAAGGTGCCTCTGCTGACCAGCGGCGGCGCCGGCGGCCAGATCGATCCGACCAGGATCGAGATCCGCGATCTGTGCCGCACCGAGCAGGAACCCTTGCTGGCCAAGGTGCGCAAGCGCCTGCGCGCGTGGCACAAGTTTCCGCGCGGGACCAAGAACAAGTTCGGCATCGATGCGGTGTTTTCGACCGAGCCGCTGCGCTTTCCCGAGGGGGAGGTGTGCGAGGTCGATACGGACGACGCTGCGGATGGGCTGGACACCGTCGACGCCGATGGACGCAAGCAGGATGCCGGCGTGACCGGACTCAATTGCGCCGGATTCGGATCGGCGATGGTGGTGACGGCATCGTTTGGACTGGTGGCGGCGGGGTTTGTGTTGAGGAAGATTGTGGAGCGGCCTGACGCCGACGCCCAATAAGCAAGGACGACAAGTCCTGAGGGAATCTGCCTGTTGAGCAACACGGAAGCTGGAGTAGAGGAAGAGTCGTGGATGTTGATAATTTCATGCTATATTTAATTATTCATATATCTATTCAAGTATCTATTCAAGTTCATGGCGGATCACACTGATCAAGTCCGGCTCCAGCTGGCTCAAGGTGTTAAAAATGCTCGGCAACTCATTGAAAATATTGAGATTAGCCAGCCGACTCTGTCTCGTTCCATCTCGGCAATGGGCAATGAAATCATACGCCTTGGTGCCGCAAGATCTATTCAATATGCCTTGCGAGACGGCCGACGCGGATTGGGCGATGTTCCCATATATCGCGTTGGTGCCGACGGCAAAATAAGGGATTTGGGAATACTCATCCCGGTTTGCCAGGATGGATTCGTGATGCGTCAGGCGGATGGCGTCATGCTGCACAGCGATAGCCTGCCCTGGTGGTTGCTGGACATGCGTCCGCAAGGATTCATCGGACGTGCTTATGCCGCCAGGTATGCCAACACATTGGGCCTGCCTGTTCAACTTGCCGAATGGAGCGACACGGACGTATTGCGAGCGCTGATGGCGCATGGCCATGATGCCGTGGGCAATCTGTTGCTTGGCGATGCAGCGCGTGATCGCTTCATGGAAACGCCGGCGCCCGAACCGGTTGCGATGCATGCCAAAGGCGCGGCCTACGCGCGGATGGCGCAAGACGCCGCCAGAGGAGATATTCCCGGATCCTCCGCCGGGGGCGAACAGCCAAAATTCCTTACCTTCGCTGAAACGCCGGACGGTCCGCGGCATGTTCTGGTCAAGTTTTCACTGCCCGACGTCAATCCCGTGACCGCCCGTTGGCGCGATCTGCTGCTGGCCGAGCATCACGCCCTCAATACACTTGCCGCAGCGGGAGTCGACGCCGCAGGCTCGTCCGTCATCGACCATGGAGGGCAGCGCTTCCTTGAAGTCGAGCGGTTCGATCGCGTTGGCGCACTGGGTCGACGCGGCATGTTTTCGCTGACGGCAGTCGAGGCCGAGTTCGTCGGTGATGCAAGCTCTCCAT
Organism: Herbaspirillum lusitanum; assembly: GCF_026127345.1. Taxonomy (NCBI): domain Bacteria; kingdom Pseudomonadati; phylum Pseudomonadota; class Betaproteobacteria; order Burkholderiales; family Oxalobacteraceae; genus Herbaspirillum; species Herbaspirillum lusitanum. The sequence continues at coordinate 167,027 of NZ_QXFG01000004.1, forward strand.
GGCCGGTGATCGCCACGCGACTGGCAGCCGACGGACACATCACACGCGAGGCTGCCGACGGCGCCGCGCTGCTGTATGCGTTCGGGACGCTGGTCGGCAACACCGACATGCATAACGGCAATCTGTCCTTTACCAGCGAGCACGGCCGTCCTTACGGCCTGGCGCCAGCTTACGACATGTTGCCGATGGCTTTTGCGCCGCGTTCCGGGGGCGGTTTGCCGGATACGCTGGCGCCGGCCAATCTGCGCGCTTGCGTGGATGCCGGCACCTGGGTTCGCGCGTTGGGACTCGCCGACGATTTTCTTGATCGCATCCGGCATGAACCAAGATTCTCCAATGATTTCCTCGCTTGCATCGACGCATTGGTGACGCATGTCAACGGCGCGCGCGACAAGATGCAGCGTCTCGGCTGACATCGCAGGTTTAGCTATTCACCGTTCCGGACCGCGCAATGAAAAAGGCCAATGCATTTTGCATTGGCCTTTCGTCTGAAACGATGAAGCGCTGCTAGACGCGCATCAGAACCCCAGCGTACGTCCGTCCGGATTACGCGGATCCGAATACCCGTAGAACATGCCATCCTTGATCTGGATGGTCTGCGTGCGTCCCATCGAAGGCTGCACGCTGATCTTCTGACCCTTGTCCTGCAGGATCTTGATCGTATCGGCGCTGATGCCTTTTTCGATGCGCAACTGGTCCGGCGCCCATTGATGATGGACGCGCGGCGTGACGGTTGCTTCGGCCACGTTCATGTCGTGCTCGATCACGTTCAGGATGGTCTGCATCGTGGTCGTGATGATGCGGCTCCCACCAGGGCTGCCGGTCACCAGGAAGGGCTTGCCGTCCTTGAGCACGAAGGTTGGCGACATCGAGCTCAACGGACGCTTGGCCGGACCGACGGCATTGGCCTCGCCGCCCACCAGGCCGAAGGCGTTCGGCACGCCCGGCTTGGCCGAGAAGTCGTCCATCTCGTTGTTGAGCGTGATGCCGGTGCCGCCGGCGACGATGCCGCTGCCGAAGTTCAGGTTCAGCGTGTAGGTCGTGGCGATCAGGTTGCCCTTGTTGTCGGCGACCGAGAAGTGCGTGGTCTGGTCGCTTTCGTAAGGCTGCGGCTTGCCCGGCTTGATTTCCGCAGACGGCGTGGCGCGATCAGGATTGATCTTCTTCGCCAGCTCGTCGGCATACGCGCGCGAGGTCAGGCCCTTGACCGGCACCTTGTTGAAATCCGGATCGCCCAGATATTCGGCGCGGTCGGCATACGCCAGCTTCATCGCTTCAGCCATCAGATGAATCGTCTGCGCGCTGTCGGCGCCGTATTGCTTCAGCGGATAGCGCTCCAGGATGTTCATCATCTGGATGATGTGGATGCCGCCAGAGCTTGGCGGCGGCATCGACATGACCTGGTAGCCGCGGTAATTGCCGACCACCGGTTCACGTTCGACGACCTTGTAGTTCTTCAGGTCGGCGGCGGTGATCAGGCCGTTGTGCTTGTCCATTTCGGCGACGATCTTCTTGCCGATCTCGCCTTCGTAAAATACCGAAGGGCCTTTCTTGCCGATCAGCTTGAGCGATTTGGCGAGGTCCTTCTGCACCAGCTTTTCGCCGGCCTGCAACGGACGGCCGTCCTTGAAGAAGATCGCCTTGCTCGAATCCCATTGGCCCAGGTGGTCGCGTTCCGCAGCCAGGATCAGTGCCAGGCTGGGGCTGACTTCATAACCTTTTTCCGCCAGCTTGACGGCGGGCGCGATGACGTCGGACAGCTTCATCGTGCCGTATTTTTGCAGCGCATGCGTCAGGCCCGCGACCGTGCCGGGAACGCCGACCGCGAGGTGGGTGTACAGCGAGCGGCCCGGTGCGACGTTGCCCTTGTCGTCCAGGTACATGTCGCGGCTGGCCTTGGCCGGCGCCATCTCGCGGAAGTCCAGCGCGACGTTCTTGCCGGTCTTGGCATCGTGGATCATCATGAAACCGCCGCCGCCGATGTTGCCTGCATTCGGCAGCACCACCGCCAGTGCGAAGCCGACCGCGACGCCGGCGTCAACCGCGTTGCCGCCGCGTTTCAGGATGTCGAGGCCGACTTGCGTCGCCAGTTCCTGTTCTGACGCGACCATGCCGTTCCTGGCTTGCACCGGGCTGATGATGTCGTAGGTCAGGTCGTACTTGACCACCGGCGCAGCTGCGGGTGTAGCTGCAGGTGCGGCAGTCTGTGCATGGGCAGGCAGGAAGGCGAGGGAAGTGCAGAGCGGCAGCAATGCCATGGAAGCCGGCTTGAACAAGCCGTTGATTTTCCGCATGGGGGTTCTCCTGAGGTTGTCTGTAATTATGGTGAAACGCATGCTTTCGCATCAGACGATTGTAGTCCCTGGAAGTTCGATGTCCATAGAAAAATCCAGAAATCTGCTCCCCCATTTCCGGCTTGCGAGCGGGGCGTCGAGGGCGCTTCATCAATCGCAGGGTAGTCCGGCGTATTGGTGAAATACGCTGTACCGCCAGGGATTCAGGTGCTCTCGCGCACCGCCAGCTCAAAGCCCAGATCGAGCCGCGCCTTCTCCACGGGTTCGCCCTTGAGTTGACGAATCAACATCTCCGCCGCCTTGTAGCCGATGTCGTAACGCGGCGTGACAATGGTGGTGATCGACGGCGTGGCGCAGGCGGCCCACGACAGATCATTGAAGCCGGCGATCGCCATCTGCTGCGGCACCTTGATGCCGCGCCGCTGGCATTCGAACAGGGCGCCCAGCGCGAGGTCGTCGTTGCAGCAGAACACGGCGTCGCAGTCGGGCGCGATTTCCAGCACGCGCGCCAGCAATTGCGCGCCCATGTCGACCGTGGTCGGCGCCGGCAGCAGCACTTCCACGTCCGGATCGAGACCGGCTTCGCTGAGTCCCTTGCGGAAGCCTTCGCGCCGTTTCATCATGCGCGGATCGAGCTGCGCCGCCAGGAAAGCGGGGCGGCGATAACCTCGCTCGATCAGGTGGCGCGCCGCCGCGTAGCCGGCCTTGGTCTGCGAGAAGCCGACCGACATGTCGCTGTTGCTCTTGCCCAGATCGAACATGCGCACGGCCGGGATATTCGCAGCCGCCAGCTGTCGCCGCAGGATGTCGTGCTGGTCCGAGCTCGACAGCAGGAAGCCGTCGGGCGCGTGCGCCAGGTAGGTGGAAATCAGCCGGCTTTCCTTTTCCTTCGAGTAACCGGTTTCACCGATCAGGAACTGATAGCCGGCTTGCGACAGGTAGTCGCGGATGCCGCTCAGGGTCTCGATGAACACCGCGTTGGTCAGCGACGGCACCAGCACGCCGATCACCTGCGAGCGCGCCGACGCCAGGGTGCTGGCGGCCTGGTTGGGCACGTAGCCGAGCTTGCCGATGGCCGCCGCAATGCGGTCGCGCGCCTCCTGCTGGACCAGCTCCGGCGACTTCAGCGCGCGCGATACCGTCATCGGACTGACACGTGCTTCAGCGGCCACGTCGACGATGGTGACGCGGCCGGTGGCGCGGCTTCCCTTGGCCGTTTTGGCGGCGGATCTGACTGGCTTGGCGGTTTTTTCGGCGGCGACGGTTTTGCTCATGGCGGGACGGAAATTTCGATTGCCGACATCATACCCTCAGCGCCCGGATAATCACGCATACAAAACCATGCTGCGCCGCCGCATCGGCCTCCCCGGGGTTTTCCATGCCCGAGATATTCATACAAATGATTTGACACGCAAAATTTGGTAGCGTTATCATCGCTGCCGATGTTAACGCTAACATTTTGGCGTAAAACAAAAATTCCCTTTCATAAACACTACGCAGATAGTGGGCACGGCAGTCCCGAAGCAGCCGCATATGCAATCTTGTTTGCAATGTTCTGCATGCACCGGGACGCCTCGTCGAGACAATGTAAAGACTCCGCAACGGATGGCAGGCATGGTGTTGACGGCGCGGCGATGCGGTTTCCTTCCGCCGCATGCTGTGTGCGCTATCGACCCTGGAGACATCCACATGTTCGGATTGAGTAACGAAGCAAGCCTGTTGTTGAACGCCTTCCTGGCGATTGTGGTGCTGATCGTCATGATCACCCGCCTGCGCATCCACCCCTTCATCGCACTGATCATCACCTCGGGCTTCCTCGGCCTGATCTCCGGCATGCCCCTGGTCAAGATCGTCAAATCGTTCCAGGACGGCTTCGGCGGCGTGCTCGGTTTCGTCGGCATCGTCCTGGGGCTGGGCACCATGCTCGGCAAGATGATGGCCGAATCGGGCGGCGCCGACCAGATCGCGCAAACGCTGGTGCGCGCCTTCGGCAAGCAGCGCGTGCACTGGGCCATGATGATCGGCGCCTTCCTGGTCGGCATCCCGCTGTTCTTTGAAATCGGCTTCGTGCTGCTGATCCCGCTGGTGTTCATCGTCTCGCGCCGCTCGGGCGTGCCGCTGTTCAAGATCGGCATGCCGATGCTGGCCAGCCTGTCCGTCATGCACGGCCTGGTGCCGCCGCATCCGGGTCCGTTGCTGGCGATCGGCATCTTCGGCGCCGATATCGGCAAGACCATTTTCTACGGCCTGGTGGTCGGCTTGCCGACGGTGATCATCGCCGGTCCGATGTTCGGCGCCTTCATCGCCAAGTATGTCGACATCAAGCCATCGGACGAGCTGATGGAGCAACTGGCGCGCGAACCGCAAACCAAGGACTTGCCCGGCTTTGCGATCACGCTGGTGACGGTGCTGTCGCCGGTGTTCCTGATGCTGCTGAAAACCTTCGTCGACGTCACCCTGCCGGAAGGCAACGCCATGCGCGACCTGATGGACTTCATCGGCAACCCGATCGTGGCCTTGCTGGCGGCGCTGCTGCTGTCGCTGTACACTTTTGGCGTGGCGCGCGGTTTCACGCGCCAGCAAGTGTTGAAGTTCGTTGATCAGAGTCTGGCGCCGACTGCCGCCATCGTGCTGATCATCGGCGCCGGCGGCGGCTTCAAGCAGATGCTGGTCAACAGCGGCGTCGGCACCGCGATCGGCCAACTGGCAGTGCATGCGCAGATTTCGCCGTTGTTGCTGGCCTGGTTCGTGGCGGGCGTGATCCGCGTGGCGACCGGTTCGGCGACGGTGGCGACGATCACCGGCGCCGGCATCGTGGCGCCGCTGGTGACGCTGATCCCGGGCACCAATCGCGAGCTGCTGGTGCTGGCGACCGGGGCCGGATCGCTGATCCTGTCGCACGTCAATGACGCCGGCTTCTGGCTGGTCAAGGAATACTTCAACATGAGCGTCGGCGAAACATTCAAGACCTGGACGGCGATGGAAACCATCATCTCGGTGGTGGCCCTCGTATTCATCATGTTGCTCAATCTGGTGGTCTGAACGGCGTAACGTTCTGACCCGCAGTAAAGGAAATACTCATGTCGCACTTCATGCTCGGCGTCGATATCGGCACCACCAGCACCAAGACCGTGGTGTTCACGCTGGACGGCCAGGTGGTGGCCCAGCATGCCGTCGAATATCCGGTGCTGTGCACCGAGCCGGGCATGTCCGAACAGGATCCGCTGCAGATGTTCGACGCCGTGCTGGGCTCGATCGCCGGCGCCGTCGCGGCCGCCAAGGCTGCGCCCGGCGACATCGAGCTGGTCTCCTTCAGCGCCGCCATGCACAGCCTGATCGCGCTCGACGGCGACAACTGCCTGCTCAGCAACAGCATCACCTGGGGCGACATCCGCGCCAGCGTCTGGGCCGAACGCATCAAGAACGAGTTCGACGGCCAGGCCATCTACCGCCGCACCGGTACGCCCATCCATCCGATGTCGCCGCTGTGCAAGCTGATGTGGATGCGCCACGAAAAAGCCGACATCTTCAAGCAGGCTGCGCGCTTCGTCGGCATCAAGGAATATGTCTTGTTCCGCCTGTTCGGAGAATGGCTGGTGGATTACTCGATCGCCTCCGCCACCGGCATGTTCAACCTCGAACAACTGGGCTGGGACGAAGGCGCACTGGCCTTGCTGCAAGTCGATGCGCGCCAGTTGCCCAAGCCGGTGCCGACCACGCACCAATTGCAGGGACTCGACACAGCGATTGCCGAACAGCTCGGCCTGCGCGCCGATACGCCGTTCGTCATCGGCGCCAACGACGGCGTGCTGTCCAACCTCGGCGTCAATGCCATTCATCCGGGCCAGGTGGCGGTCACCATTGGTACTTCCGGCGCCATGCGCACGGTGGTCGAGCGGCCAGTGACCGATGCTTCCGGGCGTACGTTCTGCTATGCGCTGACGGAGCGGCATTGGGTGGTCGGCGGGCCGGTCAATAACGGTGGAAATGTCTTCCGCTGGGTGCGCGACGAGCTCGCCACCGCCGAAGCGGAACAGGCGCGCAAGGACGGCGTCGATCCTTACGACGCCTTGACCCGCATCGCCGAGCATATCGCGCCGGGCGCCGAAGGCCTGTTGTTCCATCCGTATCTGTCGGGCGAACGTGCGCCGCTGTGGAATGCCGATCTGCGCGGCTCCTTCTTCGGCCTGGCGCTGCATCACCGCAAGGAACACATGATCCGCGCCGCGCTCGAAGGCGTGATCTTCAATCTCTACTCCATCCTGCCGGCGGTCGAAGACCTGATCGGCCCGACCAAACGCATGATGGCCACCGGCGGCTTTGCGCGTTCGGCCTTGTGGCGACAGATGATGGCCGACATCTTCAACCGCGAAGTGGTGGTGCCGCAAAGTGTCGAATCATCCTGCCTGGGCGCTGCCGTTCTGGGCTTGCTGGCGCTCGGCAAGATCAAGTCGCTCGACGTCATTTCCGACATGGTCGGTTCGACCAACCGTCATCTGCCGATTCCGCAAAACGTCGCCATCTACGATCGCCTGCGACCGATCTTCATGGCGATTCCGCACAAGCTGGCCGACGAATACCGGGCGCTGTCGGCATTCCAGCGGCTCGACATCAAATAGCCTGCATGCATCGATTCATCCGACCACACATAACAAGCAAGGAGACAGAATGACCGCAACACTACCCGCAGGCCTGCAGAGTTTTTCGCTGAGCGGCCGGCTCGCGCTGATTACCGGTTCCAGCGGCGGCATCGGCCTGGCGCTGGCGCGCGGCCTGGCGGCTGCCGGGGCATCCATCGTGCTCAACGGCCGCGACGCCGCCAAGCTCGCCGTCGTGGCGGCAACGCTGCGCGAAGAGGGCTACACGATTCATGAATCGTCTTTCGACGCGACCTCGTCGGCCTCGGTGGAAACCGCCGTGGCGAAGATCGAAGCCGACATCGGCCCCATCGACATCCTGTTCAACAACGCCGGCATCCAGCGCCGGGCGCCGCTGGAAGACTTCAAGGAATCCGACTGGAACGACCTGATCAGCACCAACCTCAACAGCGTCTTCTTCACCGCCAAGGCCGTCGCGCAAGGCATGATCAAACGCGGCCGCGGCAAGATCATCAACGTCTGTTCGGTGCAGAGCGAGCTCGGTCGTCCCAACATCGCGCCGTACACGGCGACCAAGGGCGCGGTAAAGATGTTCACCAAAGGCATGGCGATCGACTGGGGAAAATACGGTTTGCAAGTCAACGGCCTCGGCCCGGGCTACTTCAAGACCGAGATGAACATGGCGCTGGTCGCCGATGAAAAATTCTCCGAGTGGCTGATCGGCCGTACGCCGTCGCGCCGCTGGGGCGATGTCGAGGACCTGGTCGGCGCGGCGGTGTTCCTGTCCAGCGACGCATCGAAATTCGTCAACGGCCACATCCTGTACGTCGACGGCGGCGTCACGGCAACCTTATAAATAACAAGACAGCGGAGAAAACATCATGCAACAAGGCATCGTCATCCACGCGCCGCACGACCTGCGCGTGCAGGAATTGCAGACCGCAGAACTGCAGCCGCATCAACTCAAGGTGAAGGTCAAAGCCGGCGGCATCTGCGGCTCCGACCTGCACTACTATCACAACGGCGGCTTCGGCACCGTGCGCATCAAGGAGCCGATGGTGCTCGGCCATGAAGTCTCCGGCGTGATCGCCGAGATCGGTTCGGCCATCGGCGACATCAAGGCCGGCACCCGTATTTCCATCAGCCCGAGCAATCCTTGCGGCCTGTGCAAGTTCTGCCAGGAAGGCAAGCAGAACCACTGTCTCGACATGCGCTTCTACGGCAGTGCGATGCGCATGCCGCACGTGCAGGGCGCCTTCCGCCAGGAAATCATCATCGAGCGTGCGCAGGCGCACGTTGTCGCCGATCACGTCAGCGACGGCGAAGCGGCGATGGCAGAACCCTTGTCGGTGGCGCTGCACGCGGTGCGCCGCGCCGGCCCGCTGTTCGGCAAGCGCGTGCTGGTGACCGGCTGCGGCCCGATCGGCGCATTGACCGTGATCGCCGCGCGCCGCGCCGGCGCCTTGCAGATCGTCGTCACCGACGTCGCAAAAATGCCCCTGGAAAGCGCCTTGAAAGTCGGCGCCGACCAGGCCATCAACGTCGCGCAGGATGCGGACGAGCTCAAGGCGTTCACGCAGGACAAGGGCACCTTCGACGTGCTGTTCGAAGCCAGCGGCAACGAGCAAGCCTTGCGCGGTGCGCTCGATACTTTACGTCCCGGTGCGGTGATCGTGCAGGTCGGCCTGGGCGGCGACATCAATTTCCCAGCCAACCTGCTGGTCGGCAAGGAACTTGAGTGGCGCGGCGCCTTCCGCTTCCACGAAGAGTTCGCGCTGGCGGTGGAATTGATGAACAGGAAGCTGGTCGATGTGAAGCCGTTGATTTCAGCGACGTATCCGTTCGAGAAGTCGGTCGAGGCCTTCGAGATCGCCGGCGATCGCTCGAAGATGATGAAGGTGCAGTTGAGTTTCGACTAGATTTCTCTCCAGCAGGAATGTCTTCCGAAGCCGCTCACCCGAGCGGCATTTTTGCGTTTTTTCAGATCGCAAACTTACCCGCTAATCGCTGGCCAGCGGTGCGGAAACCGCTGTTGCGCCGGGCTCGTCGGCCAGAGGGGCTTCCGCGCCTTCCCAGGTAATCGGTTGGATGCGTTTACGATTGACGGCCAGATCGAATACGTCGAAGCGATTGTAGTAGCCGACCACGTCGTGAAATTGCTTGGGTTCGATGCATGCAGACAGATCGAAGCTGGCATAGGCGATCCCTTCGTCGGCTTGCAGTGAATCGCCGATCTGCGTGCCGGTAGGCGTGACGAACTGAGTGGCGGCTTTCGGCGTGCGTTCCAGCAGATCCGCCACGGATTTGTCTTCCGCCGTCAGCATGTCGAAGGCGCTCCGGTCCAGGCAGCTTCCGCACAGGATGCCGTAAGCCTTGGCCTCAAAAGAATGGGCGCTGGCGCGGATGCGGTTCGCCGCCACGTTGTCGAAGTTCTCGCCGCTGGCCGGTTTCTTGGTCGGCCAGATCGGCGGCCAGCTGGAGATGTGAATCTGTTCACCCTGGGCGATGAGAGAATAGCGCGCGAGCGGATTGGTGTTTTCACCGCAAATGAGGCCGCCGATCTTGCCGATGCGCGTCGCGGCGACTTTCAGCCCGGCGCCGTCGCCGGGCGCCCAGACCATCTTTTCATAGAACGTCGGCACCAGCTTGCGGTGATGGTTGAGCAGGCTGCCGTCATCGCCGATCAAGACATTGGAGTTCCAGATGCAGCCTACGCTGACGGGTGTCGCCTCACTGAATCCCATCGAGACAAAAACCTTGTGACGCGCGGCGGTGGCGCGCAGTTCGGTCATCTCGGGGCCGTCGATGAGCAAGCTGTTGGCGACCATCTTCTTGAACCATTCGTGGTTGTAGATGGGCGCCCACAGCGCGGCCCAGACCGGAAAGCCGGGGATGAAGGATTCAGGGAAGACGATCAGCTCGGCGCCGTTGGCGGCTGCTTCGCCGATCAGGGACAAGGCCTTTTGCAGCGTGGCGGCACTGTCCATATATACCGGCGCGACGTGCATCGCCGCGACTTTGACCGTGGGGAGATTCATGATGGGATCCTTTTGTTGAGCAAAGAAAAATGATTCAGTGGGCGACGGCCTGTTCCACGCCGATGCCGGTTTCGCGACGCACCGCGAGTTCTTCCCAGCGAGCTATCGCGCGTTTGTCGGCGATCAGCAGCGAGAAAATGATGACCAGCAAAAATCCGACCGGAATGGAAATGATGCCGGGGTTGCGCAAGGAGATCAGCGGCGCCTTCAATCCCATCAGGCTGGTGGCGTCGTCGGCGATACCTGCGGCTTGTGCGGCCGCGCTTGCTCTGTCCTTGTGCAGTTTGTCGCGCGCTTCCGCCGTCACGCCTGCCGAACTTGTTTCGGCCTCGGCAATGCGTGCGTCCAACGCAGTGATGGTGGCGAGGGCGGCTGCTTTTTGCTGCAGCGGGTAGGTCATGTTGGGCGACACCAGCACCAGCACAATGGACAGCGTAGTGCCGCCGATCACGCCCGCCAGCACGCCGGCGGTGCTGCAGCGTTTCCAGTACAGGGTCATCAGCAGCGCCGGCAAGTTGGCGGACGCCGCCACCGCATAGCCCAACCCGACCAGGTGGGCGACGTTCTGTCCCTTGGCGAGGATCCCGCAGACGACGCAAATCACCGCCATCATCAGCGTCGCCACGCGGGCGGCACGTACTTGTTCCTGCTCGGTTGCGCGGCCGTTGCGAATGGCGCCGACGTAGACGTCATGCGCCAGTGCAGAAGCTGCCGCCAGGGTCAGTCCCGCCACCACCGCCACGATGGTGGCAAAGGCCACGGCCGCCACGAACGCCAGCATGAAATTGCCCGCCAGGCTGTCGGCGCCGCCGCCCAGGAACTGGGCCAGCATCGGTGCGGCAAGGTTGCCGCCTTTGTCGAGCACGACGATGGCCTTGGCGCCGACATAGTGAGCGGCGGCGAAGCCGATGAACACGATCAGCAGATGGCATACGCCGATGGCCAGCATCGCCCACAGTACCGAGCTGCGCGCCGTCTTGGCGTCAGGGACGGTGAAGAAGCGCATCAGGATGTGCGGCATGGCGGCAGTGCCGAGCACCAGTGCCAGCCCCAGCGACAATTGTTCCAGCGGATTCTTCAGGTACAGGCCCGACTCGAGGAAGCGTTGTCCGGCTTCCTGCATGCCTAGTGCCTGAGAGCCCTTGAGCAAGGTCTCGCTGACGTACGATTGCAGCAGCGGGTTGCGGGTCAGGGATACAAAGAACTCGGATACGTTGAACCCGAATGGCGCCCACGACAGGATCACCAGTACGAAGCACGAAGAGATCAGCAGGATGGCCTTGATGACTTGCACCGAGGTGGTTGCGCGCATGCCGCCGAACACGACATAGGTCAGCATGAGGATGCCGACCGCCAATACCGAAATTTCATAGGGAATGCCGATCAGGGCGCGCAGGATGACGGCGCCGCCGACGATCTGCGGCACCATGTAAAACACCGCCACGATGATGCTGGACACCGCGGCCGCCACCTTGGTGCTGCGAAAGCTGTTGCGGTAGGCCAGCACATCGCCGAGCGTGTAGCGGCCGAGATTGCGACAGGGTTCGGCCACCAGCAGGAGCACCGGGATGAAGGCCACGAAGAAACCGATGAGGTAGGCGATGCCATCGTAGCCGTACAGGGCGATCAATCCTGAAACACCGAGGAAGGCGGCGGCGGAAAGATAGTCGCCGGCAATGGCGAGGCCGTTGCGGATGGGGCCGATGCCGCCGCCGGCCGTGTAGTAATCGGTCGCGGTGCGGTTGCGTTTCGCGGCCAGGTAAGTGATGAACAGGGTCGCACCGAAGAAAATCGCAAAGATCGCCATGGTCATTCCCTGGAAATCGTCGCCGACCAGGACCTTGGTCTGGGCGCAGGCGGCGCCGGAGGCCAGGAACAGCGTCATGGCCGGCACCAATGTCAGTGCGCGTTTGGTGTTCAGCAAGGAAGTCATGCCGATTCCTTTCGGGGTTGAGGTAAAGGTAGGGCTGCCATCCGCGCCACTTCCAGGTCCAGCTTGCGCATGTTGACGGCGTAGACATAGGCGATCAGGCCGCCGATGGGATATTGCAGCAGGCCGTAAGCCAGGCCGATGTTGACCACGCCGAACAGCCGGGCGTGGAAGATCGACGGATAAAAAGTCGTGATGGCCGGAATGGAAAAGTAGAACAGCGTGCCAACGATGAAGAGCGTCAGGACCACCCTTCTGCGTTGGCGGGAAACCGCATGGAATTGCGGATTGCGATACATGGTTGACCATGTGTCGGACAGGTTGTCGTTCTGCATGTAGCCCCCTGAAAGGTTGAGCAAACGGAAAAAGCCAAACCGGCGCATACCCGTACATCGTCGGGCTGTTGCAGTTGCAGTTGCAGTTGCAGTAGCAGTAGCAGTAGCAGCAGCACCGGCAGCGGCACCGGAGGGACTCACTTGGCGAACGAAGGTTAGCAGTCCGGTTTGAGGAAGAAAACTGGCGATTGCGCAATCATCATTGCAAATTTGCAATGGGTATTTTTTACTATTTCGGTGCGTAAATTGCTGCGAATGCACATTTATCGTGCTTGATATGGCGCTTGATGTCGGGGATTTTTGCTGCGATATACTGGTTGTTCAGCGTGTCGCTGGATAACCCATTGCGAAATTGCAGATGAGCACAAAAATCCCCAATTGGAATGACTTGCGTATCTTCCTCGAGGTGGCGCGCGCCGGGACGCTATCCGGCGCCGCCGCCAAACTTCGTGTGGACCACTCCACCATCAGCCGGCGTATCGCCCAGCTGGAGGCGGTCCTCAACGCACCGGTATTTGAACGCGACCATCAGGGTTTCCACATCACGGTGAAGGGGCGCGAGTTGCTGGAGCATGTCGAAGCCATGGAGTCGGGCGCGCTGGCGATCGGCGAATCCTTGTCCGGCACCTCGCGCATCCCCTCCGGGCCGGTGCGCATTGCGACCATGGAAGGCATCGCCTCACTGTATCTGTCGCGGCAATTCGTGAGTTTCAAGGAGCGCTATCCGCTGATCCAGATTGAGCTCGTCACCTCCACGCAACTGGTCCATGTGAGCCAGCGCGAAGCGGATGTTTTCCTGAGCTTCTTTCCCTCTGAAGGCAAGGGGTTGGAGGTGGAGCCGGTGGGGGCATTTCCGCTCCATCTGTATGCCTCGGAAAGCTATCTCGCTCGCCACGGCGTGCCGGGCTCGGTCGGCGAACTCAGGGATCATCAGTTCGTCTCGTATGTCGACGACCTGATTCAACTAAACACGGTGCGCTGGCTGGAGGAGGCCATCAAGAATCCGCAGGTGGTGTTTCATTCATCGAGCATGATTGCCCAATTGTTTTCGGCCGCCGAGGGCGGCGGCATTGTCATGCTGCCGGCATTTTCCAACGCCGAGCGATTCGGCTTGCGGGCGCTGCTGGTGGACCAGATTGACGTCAAACGCACCATCTGGATGACGGTGCATCGCGAGCGCTGTTTCATGCCGCGTATCAAGGCGGTTCAGCAATTCATCAAAGACATCCTGGCGCGCGACTTTCCTTTGCCGCCGGGGATCAGGAACAACTGAACGCGCAAAAAAAAAGCGCCCCTCGCAGGGAGGGGCGCCTGGCAGCATCACCAATCCTTGCGGATCAACGTTTGAGCGCCGGCGCTTTGGCGCCGCCCTTGCCGAACACCAGTTGCACCACGACTGCCACCACGATGTTGAGCGCGAGCGCGATCAGACCGGTGTAGAGCGTGTAGGAGTCGGCACCGATGTGGAAGGTATGCACCGGCTTGATGCCGTCCGCATACGCCAGCCAGCTGCCGCCGACGATGCCGACGGCCCAGCCGGTCAGCAGCGCGTTGGCGCCGAACCAGCCGATGAACAGGCCGAACACCAGCGCCGGGAAGGTCTGCAGAATCCACACGCCGCCCAGCAACTGCAGATCAAGCGCGAACTTGGTCGGCAGGAACAGGATGAACACCAGCGCGCCGAACTTGACCACCAGCGAGACGATCTTGGCGACCTTGGCTTCGCCTTGCGGCGACACGTTCGGGTTCACGTACGGCTTCCAGAAGTTGCGCGTGAACAGGTTGGCGGCGCCGATCGACATCACCGCCGCCGGCACCAGCGCACCGATGGCGATCGCCGCAAACGCGAAGCCGCTGAACCAGCTCGGGAACATGGCATTGAACAGCGCAGGCACGACGTCGTTGTTGGCTTCGACCTTGACGCCCGCAGCGTAGGCCATGTAGCCCAGCAGCGCAATCAGGCCCAGCAGCACGGTGTACGCAGGCAGAAACACGGCATTCTTGCGGATCGTGTCGGCGCTCTTGGCTGCGAAAATGCCGGTCAGGGTATGCGGATACATGAAGGCCGCCATCGCCGAACCCAGCGCCAGCGAAGCAAACGGCAGGAATTGCGCCGGCTTCAACGTCAGGCCGGTCGCGCCGCCCTTGGCTGCAAACGCATCGCGCGCCGAAGCGAACACCACGCCGTAGCCGCCCAGTTTCATCGGCACCAGCACTACCGCCACCAGCACCACGATGTAGATCATCAGGTCCTTGACGAAGGCGATCAGCGCCGGTGCGCGCAGGCCGGCCGAATAGGTGTACAGCGCCAGGATCACGAAGGCCGCCAGCAGGGGAAGTTCACCGGTGACGCCGAGCGCCTTGATGACGACTTCCATGCCGATCAGTTGCAGCGCGATGTAGGGCATGGTCGCGACGACGCCGGTCAGGGCGATGGCGAGCTCCAGCTTGCGCGACTTGTAGCGGCCGAAGACGACATCGGCAGCGGTGACGTGACCGGCCTTGTGCGCGGCGTGCCACAGCTTGGGCATGATCAGGAACACGATAGGGTAGACCAGGATGGTGTACGGCAGCGCGAAGAAGCCGTAGGCGCCGACCGCATACACCAGCGCCGGCACCGCGATCACGGTATAGGCGGTGTAGAAGTCGCCGCCGACCAGGAACCAGGTGATCCAGGTGCCGAAGTTGCGGCCGCCCAGGCCCCATTCATCGAGGTGGGCGCCCTTGTTGGCCTTGCCGCCGCTTTGCCAGCGCGAGGCCCAGAAGCCCATCACGGTGACCAGTGCGAAGAAGAAGATGAAGACGCCGAGTGCCGTCCAGTTGATGGAAGAGGAATTCATCATTCGACTCCCTTTTTAAGGCCGTCTTTGTAGACGATCCAGATGATCAGCGCAGTGAGCGGAACCCACGCAAACTGATACCAGTAGAAAAACGG
>NZ_QXFG01000005.1:0-607651 GCF_026127345.1 Herbaspirillum lusitanum
ATCGGCCAGAGGCGGCCATCCTGAGAACGAGAATGAAATGAATGCAGGAATATGTTTCACCAAGATATGGTCGGATGACGATCTGCTGGAACTACGAATCGAAATCAATGAAGGCCGCTCCCGATTTCAGACTGAAGTCTATGCAGGGCACGAACAACTAGGCCAGCTTGTTTTAGCCTTGGAGGCATTCAAGGGGGAGGCTCCTGGCAGCCAATATGACTTACGGTTCGGAGAGTTTGATCCGCAATTCGCTGCAGGGGCTTGTCATTTTCTGCTGAAATTCAATGCGCGAGGGATGCTGATCATCACCGCACATTTGCAGTCGCAATTTTTCGACTGTGACGGGAAGAAAGTTGCCAACGAAGGAAAACTTCATCTGCGATCCCATCCTGCGCAACTAGATGATTTTTTACGAGGTTTGGCAGCAATTCACAATCAACATAGTGATACCGCAGTGTTGAATATCGAGTGACTGCAATCGGCCAGAAGCGGGCATTCGGAACTGTCGCTATCGCGGATATGAAGCGTTGACTGGTTTTGTGTGGAAGGTAGTGACGCCGGCAACTAGCCTATCGCTTCCCTTCCTTCTTGCGCATCTCCTTCAACCGTACAGCCGCGCGCTCCACGGTCATTTTCTGCGCCTTGTGCTTCATGCTCTTCCATTCCGTGATTTCAGACTTGGAGCGACCACATCCAGTGCAGACATCGTGTTTCAAATGACAGAGTGAGACGCAAGGGCTCTTAACTTCTTTACTCACCTTGGATTCCTGGATGTTTCGATTGAGATATCTACAGACATGCTAGCGGAAAATAGTTTTTCAATAGTAAGTCCAGAGTGGCGCTGGATGCCAGGCGAGTGCTCGAAGTTGGTACATCATTCGGCATCCGGCGATTTTTCCCACGCGTCGTCGGCTGACTTCCCGCCCGATTTCAGTGAGTGTCACGGCGCGCGTGAGGTCTTGAGCCATCTTGCCGCGGCCAAGTCCTGGACCGGGTGGAGTGAACCCCTCGGGCTGGAGCAAGGCCACCCGAGAGATTCACGCTATCGCGATTATGCTATTTACGGCCGCCAACTTTTCGTTTCGATTTGATATCACGCTGGTATTTCGACTGAAGCTGGGTTAGGGCGAGCCTCAATTCTATGCAGGAACGTGCGAGCAGCTGATTCGCATTTTGCACATCCTTAAGGTTCTTCTTCAGACCATCTATCGTTATGCTTTTTTGTTTTTTACGAGCAGCGCGAGCAGTAGCACTGAATTCATCAATAAGTTGAGGAAACGATGCATAGACGTGGGCCCGGCTGATCGCTGCTTCTTTACATATTGCACTGACGGAAGGCGCTTTTCCTCCTTTTTTTTGAAGCACTTTTTTCGCACTAATCAGAGATTTTCTGACGTTTTCTTCCGTCATTTTTGGTTTTGACATCACTAAGGCCTTTATGAGATGCAAGCGAATTAAGAAGATCTTTTGATTGCGAAGCCCTTATTGCTGAAATGGACCGAGTCATTTCCGGCAGGTCGGTACGCTTTAAAAATTCTATATTCACGTCAAGCCGATCCTTCCACCAAGATTCGTGTTTTTCGGTAATGCAAAAATTCTGGCAATCACCGCATGTGCCTGGTTCGCGATTGACAACGTTGGGGCCACTGTCGTCACCTCGACAGGCAGATAAAGTCTTGCGGTAAAGGCAATAGCCATAATTGCACGGGGCGAGCGTAACGCCGTTTTTAATCATTCGTTCCACCTCTGCTCGGATATGCGTCTGCCCTCTGAATTTTTTCCGATAGAACGCACTCTCTCGAATATGTTCGCTAGCTTTACCTCCTATACGTGGAGAGGTTATGAGATCTTCTAGGCCGGCAGCTAGATCGTTTAATCCTTCCTCTTCCAAAATAGTATTAAGGTCAATATCTGTACCGATATATCCTTGGTCAGTAATGCCTTCTTGTGCATGTCCATAGTATCCAGCCAACGCGCCAAGAGCGGATTTGTCTCTCGCTCCCACGAACTTGGCAAATGATTTTCGACCTTGATGAGCGTGAATCCTGGTAGTTTTTGGCAGTTTTCTTGTTCGATGTTCAGAGAGACAAAAATATTTGAGTAAATCATTGATGTCACGAGAACCTTTTAGGTTGAAATTTGTTTCAGGTCTCGGAAGTATTGTGGAGCCTTTCATCGATGTGAAAAGTGCAGTCATTCCAGACAGTTCGCGTAGCGGCAAGGAAATGCGGGATAGCAGATTTATCGCCTCAACTACCAATTCATTTGCAATCCAACGATGCTGTCGTTTTGTGTTCTTCCATAGGTTGCCCACTAAATACGGATAACTGGTGCCGTCAGAATGAGGGTGATGCATTATGCAATTAACATCTAATTTGATCAGGCTGCCGACGCGCAATCCAGTCATATAAAAAATTATGAAGATACATGCTCCATACGTTTCTCTTTTTCCACTAAGGAGAAGCTTGCCAATTTTTATCGTAGGAGGACGTTTAAGAAGTGAACACAAGTAAATTTTCTGCTCATCGCTGATAGCAGATTTAAAAATCTTGAAGTCATTATCGTGATTCAATGCATTTCCTCCCCGTGCTTTCTTCAAGGCGGCGCATTCATCTATCGCATCGAGAAACTTCAGCCCAGGAGAGCGTATCCAGTTTATCGCGTCGTGCAGATGGGATAGAACGACGTCTTCTGGAAGAGATGTGTACTGGTCTCTTGGCGCTTTGGCATGAAGATGGTCAAGATCGACTTCGACTTCGGGATCGAACGATAAACCGAAAGAGCGATGTAAATAAAATTGATGTAGATACTTCAATAACTGGAAGCGACCGCTGATACTCCGTCTTTGCAGCTTTTGCTTAGAGAAAAATCTGCTCGCTTCAACTCGAAAAGAGAAAAATTGCTCTATCCGATCCGGGGCAATATCGTCAAAGCGACCATATTTCATTGATGCCATCCATTTTAAGAGGGATCGGAGTTCATCAAATTTATGCACGATTGTCGATATTTTGTTGCGACGACGTCGAGATCCAAGCGATATTATTAGCCAAGCAAAAAATTCCTTTGCTTTTTCTATAAGCTGAGAGCGGGCCGATGGGGATAGATGCGACTTAGCAAGAATCGGCGCCCAATGAAATGAAATAGTAGAGGTTTGCCCGTCCTCCGTTTTTTCGCTGTGAACCCATGCATCGGCACTCCGCCGAAGATTGGGATAAAGCTTTGCGAGATGTCGGATATCTTGCTGTTTCACGTGGCTACTCCAGATCTGGAAGCGGCGGTAACGAGTCGACCATTGATTTAGCTAGTGGGCGAGTGTGCATCGGTACCAGCGGAAGTATTTCTCTATCAATAATGTCGAACGTGTCTTGGTATATTTTTATAAAACGCGTCCCCCATCCCCTCGCATTTGCAATAGACCGCCAATTCGTTAAATGTGAATGTGCTTGAAGAAGCTTTGCGATGATGAGTGGGTCATCTAATACAACAATAGATCCTGAGCACTCCGCGCAATTTTTGAACTGATTGCATTTTTCTCCTTTTCTAGAGCCAGGAGCGATTCCAGCAAGCGGGTCTTTGCAGTCAAATCCAAAAGTCGTCGCACGACGACCGTCGGTGGCGATGCGTTCTGAATTTGAGCTGTGTAATTTCTGTGCACTATCTACGAGAATGCCTTGGAACTTCCAAATTAGTTTGTCTTGCGCTTCTTCAACGCGCTCTTTGTTCAAATATCTCTCTGTAGTGGTTACCTTCTTCTGGTTGAGAACTTTCTTGGCCGCATGGATGCCGGCGACCTGTGCATGTAAATCTCCTACCGACGGACGAAGGTCATTCGGGTCAAAATTAGGAAGCTTATGTTTTTTTATGAAAGTTTCGAGTCGTTGATGAATTGTCGCCCACGATAATTGCTTAGATCCCGTGGCACCGTAATAGTGAAGAAAGACTTTGTTCGCATCTTGTGGCGGTGCAAGTTTCACCAACGACTCCGTCATCATGAACAACTTACGGAGTAAGTTTGGAGCGGCATTTTTCTTTCTTTTGTCAAACGCTCTGCTTTGATGCTTACTTCTTCCCTTGGCCCAGGTAACTATTTCACTGTTTTCGAGAATTTCGTGATTGATAATGCAATCTCTGCTGATGTCAAAGACCGCAAGAGCATTGCCAGCTAGTTGTGCCGTTATATGCAGATAAAACGGAAGGGCGGAATCAGCCGTTAGATGGATAAAAGTCCTTAAGTAGTCAATTCCCCCTGCTTTCCCAGCTTGATAAGCAAGGCCATGAGCCGCTATATCCTTTTGCCTAGGAATAAATCCGTTTCCGATAGTTGTCAGTGTCGATAACAGCTCTGCCAGCTGCTCTTCTTCGCGATTACTGAATTTCCCCTTGAGCAGTTTCTTTCCAAGTTGAAACCGCTCCCAATACATATCAATTTCTTCTTCGCACGCGCGCATGATGCGGCGTAGCACTTCGTCGCTATGATGGGTTTTTTTTCGGCCGATAGTGCCGTCATCTGTGAATGACTCGACGGTAAGAATGGCGTTCCGCGCAATAGACTTATTGCGATGTCGATGTATCCATGTCAGAACCGCTGCGCATCGATGCACTATTACGTTTCTTGAGCTCCAATGTAGATTCCCTTCTTCGGCTTTTTCTCGAAGACGATTAAGAATGTCGCCCGGAAAGACTTTGGCTGTTCGGAGTTGAGTGTCGTCTTCCATCATCTTTACGAGCACGTTCACTCCATACATCAAAGTCATTAAGGTTTTTCTTCTATAGCCGCCTCCGATGCTGCAGATTGCAGAAAATATTGCCTCTTTTAGAGTGGCCGAGAAAGATGCTTGTGAAAGGTCGACCGTGTAATCATTTGCAGTTTCGAACCGGAATGTTTTGATAAAGGGGGAGTTCGATTTAGTCATCGGAAACTCCGGCTGCCAAATCAACATTTTTGAGCGTGCTTCCATATAAATAGTCGAGCACCTTTACCACTTCTGCTGAATTTATATCCAACGCTTTGAGGTATATTTCTACTGAAGATATTTGGCTGTGTCCTAAGAGGATCTGCAGAATTTTTAAGGGGTTTATCTGACGCCCTTTTCTGGCCATGTCATCTAACATTTTTAACGCGCAGGTAGCATACGTATGTCGAAGATCATGGGGGGTGCAATCGATATTGCATTGACGAGCATATGCTCTGAAGCGAGCCCCAAAGTGATCGCCAGAAAATCTATTCCCCTGTGAGTTTACGAATACCGGTTGCGCGTCAATTTCTCGATCTGATATTTTTCTTCTTTTCAGCTCCGGCAATCGTTCTAAGGCGATATACCAATTCAATTCTTCGATCAAATGAAAAGGAACTTTTAACGGGGCGTATTTTCCACCTTTACGCCGTATTCGAATGTCAAATATTGGTGTGATTGAGGGGTCAGCGTCGCTGACATCTGGGACGTCTCCAATGTTAAATGCGCATGTTTCAGAACGCCGCGCTCCCGTGCATAGCATCCAGCGGTATGCCAAGCGCTCCGACTTCGTGGCCAATGAGAGAATTCTGTGAAAAGTGGAAGTCGGGACTAATTGCGGTATTTGTTCGTCTTGGTTTAACTTCAATCTGTAGCTTTCATTGGCTTGATTTTCCAGATAGCCAGAGTAGTACTGGCTCGGGGAATATCTAAGCCTCGACGAGAAAAATCCTTTCTTATCGGCCCAAATATAAAAGCGTTCTATGGCCGAAGTGCGATCGTTAATTGTGGAGGTCTCCAGCGGTTTGCCTGTTCGCTCAGAAATTCCATCACGCATTCCATTTCGCAGAGCGAGTAGCGTCTCTTCGGTCGCATCCTCAATACGGCCTTCTAATGAATCTATGGTTGACTCGGAGATATTTGACGGGTGCCTTTCTAGGAATCTCAACCAACAAACCATGTGCTCGGTATACGTTTGAATGGTTTTCTTCGAGCCACTGGCCGATTTGATGCCTGCTGAATGAACCCAAATGGTGGCTGACCAAATTATTTCCCCTAATGCGGAAATGAATATTGGAAAGCGTCGGTCGTTAGGCAGGTCGAACGCAATGTCGAGGGCCTTTAGCTCATTCAAGACGGTTAGTGCTGGCCTGCCGAAGGTGCCTGCAGGAGGTGAAGATAAGCTTGAGTAGACAACCGTAACCATAAGTGGACAATTTTTGCAAAAAAATTGATATTGATGGAGGGTAAATGCCAGACATTTTTATCTTATCCTAATTGAATGCGGTCGAGGTGGCGCCGCTGCTGGTGGCTTGCTGGTAGGGAATTTCTTCGCCCTGTTCGATCAATGCCGGTTGCTGGTCGGCGGTGACCACGCGCGGACTGGAGACGATCTTGCCTTTGCCGTCGGCTTCCAGCGCCGACAGTTCGAGCGTGAGGAAACGATTGGCGGCGGCATTGAACAGGCTCAGCGCGAAACTGCCCGCCGCTGCACCGCCGATCCCTTGCGCCGGCAGATTGACGGCGTGGTTGGCGCTGTACGAATTGGCCGCCGCCGGGGTCAGGCCGGCTACCTCGCCGACCTGGTTGTAGCTGCTGCCGGCGGCGATGCCGTTGGCCTTGGCGGAAAATCCCAGGCGCGCGCCGAGGTTGCGGCTGAAGCTGTCGTCGGCTTCGACAATGCGTGCTTCGATCAGCACCTGGCGCGAGGCGACGTCGATCTTTTCCAGCAGTTTGCGAATGTTGTCGAGCACCGATGGCGTGTCGGTTACGAACAACTGGTTGGTGCGTTGATCGACCACCGCGCTGCCGCGGCGCGACAGTAGCGTGGGACGGCGTTCGCTGGCCGGACTGATGCCGGCGGCAACGTCTTCGCCGAATATTTTGCGGAAAGCTTCGGCCTTCTGGTAGTTGAGCTGGAACACTTCGGCGCGCAGCGGCTCCAGCTCGGCGATCTGGGCGCGCTGTTCCAGTTCGAGCCGCTCGCGCGTCAGCAGTTCTTCGCGCGGCGCCACCCACATGACGTTGCCGTTGCGACGCATGTCCAGCCCGCGCGCCTGCAGCACGATATCCAGCGCCTGATCCCACGGCACCTCCTTCAGGCGCAGCGTCAGTGCACCGCCGACGCCGTCGCTGGCGATGATGTTGATGCCGGTGAAATCGGCCAGCACCTGCAGGATGGCGCGCACTTCGATGTTCTGGAATTGCAGCGACAGCTTGTCGCCGCGATAGGGTTGCTGGCGTTGCGCCGCCCGTTTTTCTGCGTCGGCCGGGTTGCGCACTTCAATCACCAGTTGCGCCTCCTTCTGGTAGGCGTGGTACTCCGCCAGCGCCTCGGTGTCGATCAGCAGCCGCACATCCGCGCCGCGGTCGCTGCTGGCGATGGTCTTGACCGGTGTTCCGAAATCGCTGACGTCCAGGCGTCGCGGCGCGCGCGCCGGAACGCCGGCATTGAGAATGTCGGCGACGATCTGTCGGCCTTGCTGGCGGATGTCGAGTGCTGTTTCCGGTCCGGGCAGATCGATGATG
This sequence comes from Herbaspirillum lusitanum, assembly GCF_026127345.1. NCBI lineage: Bacteria > Pseudomonadati > Pseudomonadota > Betaproteobacteria > Burkholderiales > Oxalobacteraceae > Herbaspirillum > Herbaspirillum lusitanum. The sequence continues at coordinate 7,482 of NZ_QXFG01000005.1, forward strand.
ATGCGGCCTTCGCCTTGTGCGCCGCGACGGAAGTCGATGCTGCCGATCAAGGGCCTGGCGCCGGTCGGAGGGGCCTCATTGCCGGCGCTGGCGGCAATGGTGGTAATGGTGGCAATGACGGTGTCGCCTTCGGTACGTACGGAGTAGGGCGGCATGTGCCTGAGGTTGAGCACGACGCGGCTGCGGCCCGCGGACGAGGCGATCGTGACGCCGCGCAAGGCGCCGGAGTTGTTGCCGGCGCCTGGAGTCTGCACATCGGCGCTGTTGTCGGTGTCGGCAAGGTCGATGACGATGCGAGCCGGCGAGGCAGTTGAAAAATGCGCGGGCGAGGTTGCGGGCGGCGTACGCAGCTTGATGCGGACCTCGATGCGCGCATCGCGTTGCGCGACGTCAATCGCGACGATGGCATTGCGCTGCGCCTGCGCATGTACATGTATATGTGCGCCGCTGCCTGCCAGCAAACAGAACATCGTCAGCAGCGCCAGCCGACGGATCGAATGCGTCATTTTCCGCGTCCTTGCAGTTCCAGTGTGGTCATGCGCTTTTCCCAGTCGCCGTTGCTGCGGATAAGTTCCTCCAGTTCGACGCGCCCCTCCGCGACACGGCGGATGACGCCGAAATTCTGTCCCAGGTAATCGCCGGTGCGCGAGGGATGCACAATCTTGTCAACCTGCAGCAAGGCGTCAGTACGGCCATCGCGCGACAGCGTACCGACCATGCGTATCGATTCCAGCGGGACGTCTTCGAGCGGCTGCTTCGTGCCGCGCTGCCGGGGGCGTTCGTCAGCAGTCGCGTCGATGGGGGCAATGGCAGGCCGGCCAAATGGCGTCATGGCATTTTCATCCGCTGCGACGGCGTACGTGTAGGGGACGACATCATTTTCCGGCAGGATGGGCGGCGCTGGTGCAGGCGTGTCGCGACGGATCGTTTCAAGTTGCGCGCGTAACTGATCCGGTGTCTCGCGCTCGGCGCAACTTGCCAGCAGCAGTGCAAGAAGGAGTGCGGATGACGACGTGCATGCCGATTTTCGGTTCATGATTTTTCTTCTTTGCGGGGAGCCATGCGATAGGCCAGGGCGATCGCTTCCAGCCTTACCTGGCCGGGACGGTCGGCGCTGCTCACGCGCATGTCGCCCAGGATCACGAGATGCGTCATCGCGGCGATGTCGGCGGTAAAGCGGACGACGTCGTGATAATCGCCGCTCAGGCGGATGGCGATCGGCGCCTCGACGTAACCGTGTTTCGTCTCGGTATGCCCCGGTCTTGCGAACTCGAATTGCAGCCGGTTTTGCAGCGCGGCGTCGCCGATGCCGTCCAGCACCAGATCAACGTCGATGAAAGTCTTCAGTTGCTGTTCGAGCGTCTTCACGCGTTGTTCCAGATCCTGAATACGCCGTGCGGAGTGCGCGAACGCCATGGCCCGGCGATGCTTTTCCGGATAGGTGGATTTCACTGCGGCGTAATCATGTTCGCTGCGTTCCAACGCAGCGATTTCCGGCATCAGATAAAGTTGCCAACCCGTCAGCACGATCGCCACGAACAGCATCAGCAACAAGGCGTTGCGCCACGCGCGCGGCCAGCTTGATGGATGGCTGCCGTTGAGCTCGCGCCACTGCACGATCAGCGCCGTGGCGTTCATTGCGTCGCCCCGGCGAGATGGCCGACGATCACGAAATCATGGAGCCGACCCGGAGCGATCGCTGACGGTGCGGCATTTGTCGGGACTGCGCTCGCGGCACTGCGCGCCTCCTGCAATTCAATCTGCTGGAAGAATTGCGCGCCCTCGGCGTCGCGCAATGCGTCCAGCAATTGCATGACATGCCGATGCGACGGAGCCGATCCGTTGAGCGTAAAGTTGCGTCCTTGCTGGACCAGCGTGGTGAGGAAGACTTGCGGCGGCATGCGCTGTGCAAGTTCGCCCAGCAATTGCGGCGCATCGTTGCGTTGCTGTTGCAGCGTTTCAAGATGGCGCCGCTTGCGTTCAAGTTCGTCGATTTTTTCGTCTTGCTGCCTGCCGAGGCTGATCGCGGCATCAAGCCGCGCGTGTTCGGTGCGCAACAGATTGAGCAATTGCTGCTGTTGTGCGGCTTGACCGGCGATGTGCCATGCCAGGGCCAGAACGACTGCGAGCCCACCGGTCGCCGTCGCAGCCAGCAGCAGGTGGAAGCGTCGATGCGCGCCTGCTGCCTGATGGCGCTGCGCCAGAAAGTTGAGGCCGCTCATCGGTCGAAGCGCCGCAAGGCCAGGCCGCATGCCGTTGCGCAAGCGGGGCCGTCCATCGCAATTTGCGCGCGGTCAATGGCGGGCGGCGGCACCATGCCGGCGAAAGGTGTCGCTACGGCGGTGCTGATGGTCGTGCGCTTGTGCACGGCTTCCTCCATGCCGGAAATGGTCGCTCCGGCGCCGGTCAATACGATATGCGTCGGCACGCACGATGTCTGCTGCTGCAGCGTCTGCAAGGCCCCGGCAAGGTGAGCAGCTGCCTGCGCCAGATAACCGGCGAGAACATCGGACTGGTCGCCGTCGTATTGCTGCAAGTCGTGCTGCAATTGCCGGTGGCCGATGTCCAGTTGCCGTTCTCCGACGACGCGGCCGGCGCAACACAGCGACAGGAGCGCTCCGTGCGTCTCGAGGTTCGCCATAGCGAAGACGGAAGAAGCCGGCGCCGCGGGCAGCGTTCTGTTCAGTGCCGCCGCTGCCGCATGGCTTTCGATGTCGGCAACCACGGTCTGCAAACCCAGCGACTCCGCCACGGCGATGCGGTCTTCGACGTCATCCCGGCGTACTGCGGCGATCAGCATATCGAGCTGGTCGGGCGCATTGTGCGTCGGTCCGATGATGCGGAAATCCAGCAAGGCCTGCGCCGGAGGATAAGGCAGCAGGCTTTCGGCATGTCGCTCGGCCAAGGCCGCACGCTGTGCCTGGCTGCTGTGCGCGGGGATGGCGACTATTTGCGTGAGCGCGCGCGAGGAGGGGATCGCGATGGCGACTTGCCTGGCCTGCGATCCGCTTTTTCCCCACAGACGCGACACGGCTTCCATGACCTGACGCAGATTGCCGATGCCTTCATCGCCGATGGCGCCGTCGGGCAGCGCTTCACGCGCGCAGCATGCGAGTTGCGCGGTCTGTATGCGGCTTCCGGAGAATTCGACCATCCTGACCTCGGACCGGCCGATATCCAGGCCGGCCATTGGAGAAACATCGCGGGACAGGACGCGGAAAAAGGCGGGGGAAAAGAATCGGGCGAGCTTGGACAAGATTGCATTTCGGAAACAGGTATTCGCATGGCGCAGTTGCGAACTACCCCGACCGGGCAACTGAGAATGATTGTTGTTAAGACAACATGCGGCATCCTAGCAACAACGTTTGTTGTCTGTAAAGCAATTTTCGGGGCGGCATCACATCAGGCTTAAAACGGCCCGTGCGAAACTTCCCCGCGCAAACGGTTTCAGAGCAACGATTCCGCGGCGGCGGGAATTTCGTGCGCACGCCCCGACGCCGGGGTTCAGTCCGTTTCCGGAGAATTGCCGGATTTCACCTTCCCGCAAGTCGTTATAATGCGGGGATTGTCTTTCTCACCAGTCTCACACGCATGACCACCCCAGAAAACAACGGCAAAGCGCCAGCTTCGCAACCCGCTGACGCAACACCGAATCCTGCGAGTGCTTCCGCACCTGCAGCTACTGCCGCCTCCGCTCCCGTCAAGAAAGTCAGAAAGCGCCTGCACCCTGTCCTGCGCGTGCTGCTGGGCGGCATCGGTGTGCTGGTGGCGCTGGTGCTGATGGCGGTGCTGGTGCTGGGGTTTGTCGTCACGCTGGCGTATCCCAAGCTGCCTGACCTCGACACGCTGACCGACTATCGTCCCAAGATTCCGCTGCGCGTGTTCTCCGCAGATGGCGTGCTGATCGGCGAGTTCGGCGAAGAGCGCCGCAACCTGGTGCACATCAAGGACATCCCCGACATCATGAAGAAGGCGGTGCTGGCGATTGAAGATGATCGCTTCTATGAGCACGGCGGTGTCGACTATCAAGGCATCGTGCGGGCATCGGTCGCCAATCTGTCGGGCGGCGGCGGCGGCGCCAGCACCATCACGCAGCAGGTGGCGCGCAATTTCTTCCTGACCAGCAACGAGCCGACTTTCCTGCAAAAGGCTTCGCGCAAATTCCTCTACGAAATTCCGCTGGCCTGGAAAATCGAACGCAACCTGACCAAGGACCAGATCCTTGAGGTTTACATGAACCAGATTTATCTGGGGCAGCGCGCCTACGGTTTTTCTTCGGCGGCGCAGATCTACTTCGGCAAGCAGCTCAAGGAGCTGACCATTGCCGAATCCGCCATGCTGGCCGGTTTGCCGAAGGCGCCGTCGGCCTACAATCCGGTGGTCAATCCGAAACGCGCCCATGCGCGCCAGCAATACATCTTGCTGCGCATGCGCCAGCTGGGCTACATCACCGACGCGCAATACACCCAGGCCAAGGATGAGGAACTGAAGGTCAAGACCGACAGCACCGCCTTCGGCGTGCATGCGGAATACGTCTCGGAAATGGCGCGCCAGCTGGTCTACGCGCAGTTCAAGGACGACACTTACACACGCGGCCTGAATGTTTTCACCACCATCACCAAGGCCGACCAGGACGCCGCCTACCTGGCGCTGCGCCGCGGCATCATCGACTACGAACGCCGGCATGGCTACCGCGGTCCGGAAGGCTACATGGAGATCCCGACCGCGTCGAAGGAAGAAGCCGACGACGCCATCGAATCCGAACTGGCCGACCATCCCGACAGCGACGACCTGATCGCCGCCGTCGTGCTGGAAGCCACCACCAAGGAAATCACCGCCGTGCTGGCGACCGGCGACGAGATCAAGATTTCCGGCGCCGGTCTCGGCTTTGCCGGCAACCTGCTCAGCGAAAAAGCGCCACCGCAGAAAAAGATCAAGCGCGGCGCCATCATCCGCGTGTTCCAGGACGGCAAGAACTGGATCGTCACGCAAATGCCCGAAGTCGAATCGGCATTCATCTCGCTTGATCCCAACGACGGTTCGATCCGTTCGCTGGTGGGCGGCTTCGACTTCAACCGCAACAAGTTCAATCACGTGATCCAGGCGTGGCGTCAGCCGGGCTCGTCGTTCAAGCCGTTCATCTATTCGTCTTCGCTGGAAAAAGGTTTGTCGCCGGCCACCATCATCAACGATGCGCCGCTGACGTTCACCCAGACCGGCGGCCAGGTGTGGCAGCCGAAGAACTACGGCGGCAAGTTCGAAGGTCCGATCTCGATGCGCCGCGCGCTGCAGAAGTCGATCAACCTGGTGTCGATCCGCATCCTCGAACGCGTCGGCGTCAAGTATGCGCAGGAGTACATCACGCGCTTCGGTTTCGACGCCGACAAGAACCCGCCTTACCTGACGCTGGCGCTGGGCGCCGGCGCGGTGACGCCGCTGCAGATGGTGGGCGCCTATTCGGTGTTCGCCAATGGCGGCTACAAGATCAATCCTTACCTGATCTCGAAGATCACCGACAACAACGGCAACACCTTGTCCGAAGCGCATCCCGCCCGTTCCGGCGATGAAGCCAACCGTGTCATCGACCCGCGCAACGCCTTCGTGATGGACAGCATGCTGCGCGACGTCGTGCGTCATGGCACCGCCGTCAAGGCGCTCTCGCTCAAGCGCACCGACCTGGCCGGCAAGACCGGCACCACCAACGATTCGATGGACGCCTGGTTCGCCGGTTATCAACCGAACCTGGTCGGCATCGCGTGGATGGGCTACGACCAGCCGAAGAGCCTGGGCGACCGCGAAACCGGCGGCGGCCTGGCGTTGCCGATCTGGATCAGCTACATGCAGAAGGCGCTCAAGGATGTGCCGATGGTTGACCGTACGGTGCCGGGCGGTCTGATCGAATCAGGCGGCGAATACTATTATTCGGAATATCCGCCGAGCGCCAGCGTGCGCGATCTGGGCCTGGGCGAGCATGGTGCTGCAGCGTCGCCGGAAGAAGAAAAAGCCAAGAACCAGATGAAGAACGAATTGTTCTGACGGCCGCCATATCGGCAATTCGACAGTGCAAAAAAAACGGCAGGGGCGACCCTGCCGTTTTTTTACGCCTGAGATGTCGGCATCAGGTGCTCATGCGGCCTGCACGTATTGCTGGTAACCGCGCGCCCGCAGGTCGCAGGCCGGACATGTGCCGCAACCGTAACCCCAGTCGTGCAAGGCACCGCGCTCGCCCAGATAACAGGTGTGCGTATCCGCGCGGATCAGGTCGACCAGCGCCTTGCCGCCGAGTTCTTCCGACAGGCGCCAGGTGGCTGCCTTGTCGATCCACATGAGCGGCGTCTCGACTTTGAGCTGCGTCGCCATGCCGAGGTTGAGCGCAACCTGCAAGGCCTTCATGGTGTCATCGCGGCAATCCGGATAACCCGAGAAGTCGGTCTCGCACATGCCGCCCACCAGCACATCCAGTCCGCGTCGATAGGCCACCGTCGCCGCCACCGTCATGAACAGCAGATTGCGGCCCGGCACGAAGGTGTTGGGCAAGCCGTTTTCCTGCATCGAGATGGCAACGTCGCGCGTCAGCGCGGTGTCGGAAATCTTGCTGATCAGGGACAGATCGACCATGTGATCTTCGCCGAGCTTGTTGTTCCACTCGTCCGAAAAGCCACGCATTTTTTCCAGCAGCGCCGGGCGCACTGTCAGTTCGATGGCGTGACGCTGGCCATAGTCGAAGCCGATGGTTTCGACTTTTTCATAGCGCGAGAGCGCCCACGCGAGGCAGGTGGCGGAGTCCTGGCCGCCGCTGAAAAGGACCAGCGCGCGGTGCGGCAGGGAGGGACGTGGTGTTGTTGCGATGTTCATGTTTCCGTCTTTTTATTGATGGGGTGTGGATGCCGTTGCCGTTATTTTTTGCTGACGTTATCGAGCGTCTGTTCGATGAAGTCGCCATCCGGATCGGTGAAGCGCAGGCGCACCGGATACCAGTCCGACGACGGCGCCAGCCAGATGTCGAGCTTCTGGCTCTTGTCGTCCGGCGGCGGCGCGCGGAAGATGTGCACGGCGTTGACCTCGCCTTGTTTCGTCTTGATCTTTTCGCGGCCGACCACCTTGAAGCTCCATTGTTCGGCGTCGCGCGGACCGGCCACGAAGAACTGCCATTCGGAACCGTTGGTGAACTTGTCCGGCGCACCGCGCGCCACCGAGATCAGTTGCCAGATGATGCTGGTGCGATCCTGTTCTCCTCCCTTGAGGGGATAGGTTTCAGTCGATTGCGTGAAATTGATGGCGTGCGTTTCGCGGTTGAAGGTGGTGGTGGACGCTTCGCGGCGGAAGCGTTTTTCCACGAAGCGCGCCGGCGCCAGGCCGAACGCATCGATGTCGCCTTCGCTGGTGGCTTCGAGAATTTTGCCGACCAGCATCGCGCGCGTTTCGGCGTTGACGCTGTATTTGCCGTTGGCGTTGCTCCACTTGACCGTCGATTCGCCGGTGACTTGCAGGCCGCTTTGCTTGGCTTCGATGTTGTAGTGGAGGTCGGCCGACGGCGGCAGGCTGACCTTGCGCTTGAGCACCGGATGTTCGGCCGGATCGGCTGCCAGCGCGAGGGGGCCGATGGCGGCGGTGGCGCTCAGCAGCAAGGCGCAGACCAGGCGCGACAGGAAGCGCTGCGAGGAAGTGTTGACGGTTTGACTATGCATGTGGGATCACTTGAAAATTCGGCAACTGTCCGGCGGCGATGTCGATGTATCTGCCGGGACGATGCATGCCTACGGTTTTTCGGAGCGTTGCTGGTTTGTTCGACCACGCTCGATGGCGCTAGTTTATAGAGTTTTTTATAGAGTTTTTATTGCCGGGTTTTTGCCGTAGAGTTTTTCGTCACGGCGTCTTGAGCTTGGACAGCGACAGTTCCAGATAGTCTCCGTTGGTTTCGGTAAAGCGCAGCCGCGCCGGATACCATTGCCGGCCCGGTTCCAGCCAGATGTCGAGGCGCTGCTCGTACGATCCCGGGCGCGGCTGGCGCACGACGTGCCAGACCTGGGCGGCGCCGGTGATGAGGCGGATTTCTTCCTGGCCGACGACTTGCATGCGCCACACTTCACCATCGCGCACGCCGGCTACGAACATGTCGATGACCGCGCCGGGCGCGAATTTGGCACTGTCGCCGCGGCCGATGGCGGCCAGTTGCCAGATCAGGCTGGCGCGGTCCTGTTCGCCGCCGGCGCGCGGATAATTGGTGGTCGAGGCGGAAAAGCTGACAAGATTGCGTTCGCGGTTGAAGTGCGTATTGGTGACGGGGCGATTGCGTTTCTTCTCGGTGTACAGCTCGGGCTCGACGCCGAACGTGCCGATCTCGCCGCTGCTGGTGAAGTTCAGGAAGGCGATCTTGGCGAACAGGCGCGTATACACCTCGCCGTCGACTGTGTAGCGGCTGCCGTCGGTTTTCCAGTCCAGCGTGCTGGTGCCATGCCAGGTGAGGTTGTCGGAGAACGCCAGCACGTCGTATTCGAGTTCGGCGGAGGGTGGCGGATCGATGTGATATTGCGTACCCTGAACGGCGGGCGGGCTGTCGTCTGTGGGAGGTGCGGATGCGGGCGCGGGTTCGGCAGAGGCGGCGGCGTGCACCGGTTCCGGCGCAACTGCGTTCACGGTCGACGGCGTGTCGCTGATGGCGTCGACGGCAGCAACGGCATTGGAGACCTCTGGTGCCGGTGAGGCCGGCGGACGCGGCTTGACGGTTTTCGGCAGCTTCCGTGCGGCAGCCACCGGCAACGACACCGGCTGCCTGGGCAACTCCAGCGGACGCAGCGTGACGCTCACGCTGGACGTCGCGTGTGCATCGGTGTCGGTCGCGTTGAAATACGCCTTGCCCCAGTGGATGGCCAGTACGTGCAGCACGATGGTGAGCAGGATCAGCGCGGCAATGCGCCAGCGCCTGGTGGGTGGAAAAGCCGTTGCTTCTGTCATGGCGCAAGTGTATCGCGCCCTCGCGATCGGGAGGCGAGGAATGCGTTGCTCGCCTGTGCAAACCACGTACAATCGTCGCAACCCTTACGTGATCATTTTGCCGATTGGAGACTGCAATGCTGAACCACAACAACATGCCCGGCGCCGGATCGATTTCCGACACCATGGAATTCATGCGCAAGATGTGGGGCAGCATGGGCACGCCGGCGATCGGCATCCCGTCGCTGTCGGTGGAAGAAATCAACAAGAAGATCTCCGACCTCAAGACGGTCGCCTCCTGGCTCGAACTCAACATGAACATGTTGCGCGCCACGATACAAACGCTGGAAGTGCAAAGCGCCACGCTGACGACGTTGCAGGCGATGGGCGCGATCCTGACGGCGCGTGAAGGCGAGGGCGCAGCAGCCGCGAAGACGGGCTCGCCGTTCGGCTTCCCGGCATGGCCGCCGCAAGGCAAGCCGGCGGCGGAAGCTGCACCGGCCCCTGCGCCCCAATCCGAACCGGAAGTTGCACCTGAAAAGGCGCCTCAGCCTGACGCCGCCGCGCCGGCCGCTTCAGAAGCCAAGCCCGACCCCGCCGCGCCCGATTTCCAGGCGTCGATGGCCAATCCGACGGCATGGTGGAACTTGCTGCAGGAGCAATTCCAGCAGGCGGTCGGCAACGTGCTGGCCGATCAGCCGCCAGCCGGGAAAGATGCCAAAGCACCAGCCCCGGCCGCTCAGAAAAAAACAACAAAAGCCAAGCCCGCAGCCAAACCGCGAACACGCGCCAAATCGACTGTTGTACAATCTCGCAAACCCAAGCCAGCCCCCCGCAAGCCAAAATCCCCTTGATCGGCGCAAAACAACAACATTTGTCCGCATAATTTGCGAGACTTTGCCGCTTGTCATCATTCTGAAATGAAGCCGTTTTAGTATGGGGACGGGGAAAATTCTTGGTAAAATCAACAAGTTAAATCATAGGCAAGGTCAGAATGCTGTACCCAGAACTGTTTAAATCGCTCGAGCAAGTCCGCTGGAACATGGATAAAGATATTCCTTGGGACAAATTCGACGCTTCTCTGCTCTCCGACGAGCAAGCCCAGACCATTCGCATGAATGCGATCACTGAATGGTCGGCGTTGCCCGCGACGGAAATGTTCCTGCGCGACAATCGCGGCGACAGCGACTTTTCCGCCTTCATGTCGGTATGGTTCTTCGAAGAGCAAAAACACTCGCTGGTGCTGATGGAATACCTGCGCCGCTTCAAGCCGGAGTTCGCACCGACCGAAGAAGAGCTGCACAACGTGCGCTTCGAATTCGATCCGGCGCCGCCGCTGGAAACGCTGATGATGCACTTCTGCGGCGAAATCCGCCTGAACCACTGGTATCGCTGCGCCTCCGACTGGCACACCGAGCCGGTCATCAAGCAAATCTACAAGATCATCAGCCAGGATGAAGCGCGCCACGGCGGCGCTTACCTGCGCTACATGAAAAAAGCCCTGGTCGAAGTCGGCGACACCGCGCGTGCCGCCTTCGCCAAGATCGGTGTGCTGATGGCCTCCGCCCGCCGTACCGAAAAGCCGCTGCACCCGACCAACCTGCACGTCAATCAGGCGCTGTTCCCGAACGACACCGTGCAGAGCCGTCTGCCGGATCCGGAGTGGCTGGAGCATTGGCTCGACACGCAGATCAAGTTCGACAGCGAGTGGGAAAAGAAGGTCGTCGACCGCATTCTGCACAACATGTCGCTGCTGTTTGAGCGCACGTTCGAGACCGTGCAGGAGCTCAACCGCTATCGCAAGGAAATCGTCACGCGCATGGCGCCGCCGGCACGTCCCGCCGCCGCCTGACCGGGTCGCTTCCGAATCGGCAAAGCCGCACTCAGGTGCGGCTTTTTTACATGTGAATGTGACTGTGCAACGCAACCTAAGCAATCGTTAAGCAACCGTACAACGCAACTGTTATCTGGAATTTCCCATGAGTGATTTCGAGAAGAAAATCTGCAGCCGCGCCGATCTGCAAGCGCGCGTCGCCGCCTTGCCGCAGCCGGTGGTGCTGACCAATGGCGTGTTCGACATCCTGCATCGCGGCCACGTGACCTACCTTGCGCAGGCGCGCGCCGAAGGCGCCTCGCTGGTGGTGGCGGCCAACACCGATGCCTCGGTCAAACGTCTCGGCAAGGGCGATGATCGTCCGATCAATACCTGCGAAGACCGCATGGCCGTGCTGGCCGCGCTGGAGTCGGTGTCGCTGGTGGTGCCCTTCGATGAAGACACGGCGTTGGAAGTGGTTCAGGAGGCGCGCCCACAGATTTACGTCAAGGGCGGCGATTACGACATGTCGGCGATTCCGGAAGGGCAGGCCGTGGCGGCCTACGGCGGAAAATCCGTGGCGATCGCGTTCGAACACGATCGCTCGACCACCAAGCTGCTGGCCAAGGTACGCAAGTAAAAGTCAGCCCGGCGCTGCGGCGCTCAGGGCGCGGATGAAAAAAGCGGCCCGTGGGCCGCTTTTTTTCTGGTCGCGGTCAGCGCACGCGGCACATCAGTGATGCATGTGCTCCATCCCGTCTTTGGCGTCCTTCGCGTCCTTGCCGGCGGTCTTGTCTTCGACGTAGATCGACACCTCCAGCTTGCCGGCTTTTTCAAACGTCAGCGTCAGCGGAATCTTGTCGCCCAGCTTGAGCGGCTGGCTCAGGCCGATCAGCATGATGTGATAACCGTTGCCGGGCTGCATGGCGATTTTCTCGGATGGCTTGATGTCGATGCTGCCGACTTCGCGCATCTTCATGACGTTGCCGTCCATGGACATGGTGTGGATTTCAGAGGATTTTGCAACAGGCGAGCTGACCGACAGCAGCTTGTCGCCGGCCTTGCCCTTGTTTTCGATGCTCAAATAAGCGCCGCCGGACGGCTGGCCGGGCACGGTCGGACGTGCCCACGGGTGGCCGACCTGAAGGTCGCCGGCTTTGTAATCATGAGCGGAAGCGGCGCCGCTCAGCGCGATGCCGGCGATCAGGGCCAGGCGGGAAAATAAATGACGATGGGACATGGATATCCTTGGAAAGTGAAAGAGGGAGGTCGGTCTTGCGGTGCGTCCCTCAGGCTGGCGGCGCGCGCGCCCAGCTGTCTTCGCGCAATCGCTGCAGTTGCGACACGCGTTGGCGCACCGGCGCCGTGGTGTAGACCAAAGCAGCGCGGAAGGCATCCACATTGCTGTCCGGAAAATCCAGGTGATATGGCTGGCCGCCGCTGCAGTACAGGCAATGCGCATGCGTCATCTGCCCGGGCGTCCCGGACTGGCTTTGCCATGAAGCAGAAGTCGAGCAGATCGCCATGGCCATGTCGGGCGAGGACTTGACCGCAGCGACCGACGCCAGCGGCAGCAGGCTGCCAATCGCCAGGCAGGCGATGGCGATCCAGGCAGCGACGGGGCGGAGGAAGCTCGGCATAGGGCGCAGATTATAGCAAGCGGGTTTTTCTTGCACGGCGGCAGCACCCTGGCGGTAAGGCGTTTCGCCGTAGACAACGCGCCGCCGGGATGGATTTCGGGGAAATACGAACGGATGTGCGAAAGATCGCATCGGATGAAGTCTTTTGATCGAATCGGCCCGCTTTTATGTGATTTCATGCGATTTTGCCGCAGCGCCGAAATCGCCGACGCAAATTGATTGTTGGCAGGCGCTAGGCTAGACTTACCGTCTTTTGCCGGTTTCATCTAATAATTTTGAGGAGACATTCATGTCCAGCATGAAAAAACTGTCGTTGAGCACCCTGGTTGGCACCCTTGTATTGGCTGCGGTTTGCTCCGCGCCGGCGCTGGCTGCGGACAAGGCAGTTCTGGTTACCGCGATCGTCGAGCATCCTGCTCTGGATGCCGTCCGCGACGGCGTCAAGGACGAGCTGAAGGATGAAGGCTTCGAAGCCGGCAAGAACCTCAAGTGGGAATACCAAAGCGCCCAGGGCAACACCGGCACTGCGGCACAGATCGCCCGCAAATTCGTCGGCGACAAGCCTGACGCCATCGTCGCCATCGCCACGCCTTCGGCCCAGGCCCTGGTCAGCGCCACCAAGACCATCCCGGTCGTCTATTCCGGCGTGACCGATCCGGTCGCTGCACAACTGGTCAAGGACTGGAAGCCGTCCGGCACCAATGTCACCGGCGTGTCCGACCTGCTGGAACTGGAAAAGCAAGTCGACCTGATCAAGCGCGTCGTGCCCAGCGTCAAGCGCGTCGGCATGGTCTACAACCCGGGCGAAGCCAATTCCGCCGTGGTCGTGAAGGCCATGAAGGAATTGCTCGGCAAGTCCGGCATCACGCTGGTCGAAGCCGCTGCGCCGCGCACGGTCGATGTCGGCTCCGCCGCCAAGAGCCTGATCGGCAAGGTCGACGTGATCTATACCAACACCGACAACAACGTCGTGTCCGCTTATGAAGCGCTGGTCAAGGTCGGCAACGACGCCAAGATCCCGCTGGTCGCCTCCGACACCGACAGCGTCAAGCGCGGCGCGATTGCTGCGCTGGGCGTGAACTACTATGACCTGGGCCGCCAGACCGGCAAGGTCGTCGCACGCATCCTGAAGGGCGAAAAACCGGGCGACATCGCTTCGGCCACCAGCAGCAAGCTGGAACTGTTCGTCAATACGACCGCTGCGCAAAAACAAGGCGTGACCTTGTCGGCTGACCTGATCAAGTCGGCCAAGACAGTCATCAAATAAATCGGTCATCAGCGAAAAAGCAAGCGCCCGCCTAGAGGCGCTTTTTCATACACAGCATCACAGAGGAGAGGATATGTTCACATTGAGTAAAACTTTGCGCGCCATTACCGGCGCACTTGCACTGGCGGCTGTCTGCGCTGCGCCGGCATTGGCCGCGGACAAGAGCGTCATGGTCACATCGATCGTCGAGCATCCGGCGCTGGACGCCGTACGCGACGGCACCCGCGACGAGCTCAAGGCCGAAGGCTACGAGGGCGGCAAGGGTTTCAAATTCGAGTTCCAGAGCGCCCAGGGCAATGCCGGCACCGCCGGCCAGATCGCCAAGAAATTCGTCGGCGACAACCCTGACGTGATCGTCGCCATCGGCACCCCGTCGGCGCAGCCGCTGGTGGCGTCGACCAAGACCATCCCTATCGTCTACTCCGGCATCGCCGATCCGATCGCGGCGCAACTGGTCAAGGACTGGGGCCCGTCCGGCACCAACGTGACCGGCCTGTCGCACATGCTGGATCCGGTCAAGCAGGTCGAGATCATCAAGAAGGTCCTGCCAAGCGCCAAGCGCATCGGGATCGTCTACAATCCGGGCGAATCGAATTCCGTCTCGGCGCTCAACGCCATCAAGGCCGTGCTGGAAAAGCAGGGCATGACGCTGGTGGAGGCCGCTGCGCCGCGCTCGGTTGACGTCGCGCCGGCCGCCAAGAGCCTGATCGGCAAGATCGACCTGATGTACACCACCACCGACAACGTGGTCGTCTCGACCTTCGAGTCGCTGGCCAAGGTCTGCAACGACGCCAGGATTCCGCTGCTGGCTTCCGACACGGGCAGCGTCAAGCGCGGCGCCGTGGCTGCACTGGGCGTGAATTTCTACGACCTGGGCCGCCAGACCGGTAAAATCGTGGCGCGCATCCTCAAGGGTGAAAAGCCGGGCGACATCCCATCGTCGACCAGCAAGAACCTGGAGTTGTACATCAACACTTCCGCCGCACAGAAACAAGGCGTGACACTGTCGCCTGAGTTCCTCAAGTCGGCAACCAAGGTCATCAACTGATCGGAGCAATCCGTTCGGCGCAGTAATCTTGAAGCACGGCATGCGGCGTTACCGACGGCGCATGCCGTGATTTTCAGAGGACATTCGGCATTGGCGTGTATTTACCCATACGTGCCCATGCCGAATGTGTTTTTTTAGAAAGACCTTTTTATGTCGCTGTATACGCTGTTGGGCGCACTGGAAATCGGCCTGATTTTCAGCCTGGTCGCCCTCGGGGTGCTGATTTCCTTCCGCATCCTCACCTTTCCCGACCTGACCGTCGACGGCAGTTTTCCGCTCGGCGGCGCTGTTGCAGCCACCATGATCGCCGCCGGCTACAACCCGTTCCTGGCCACCGGCGTGGCCATCCTGGCCGGCGCGCTGGCCGGTTTCACCACCGCGTGGCTGAACGTGCGCCTGAAGATCATGGATCTGCTGGCCAGTATTCTCATGATGATTGCGCTGTATTCCATCAACCTGCGCGTGATGGGCAAGCCTAACGTGCCGCTGATCAACGAACCGACCATTTTCAGCATTCTGTTGCCGGACTGGATGCCCGACTATGTCGAGCGTCCGCTGGTGTTGCTGGTCGTGGTGATTGTCGCCAAGCTGCTGCTGGACTGGTTCTTCTCTTCCGAAATCGGCCTGGCCATGCGCGCCACCGGCGCCAACGCCCGCATGGCGCGCGCCCAGGGTATCGCCACCGGCCGCGCCACGCTGGCCGGCATGGCGCTGGCCAACGCATTGGTCGCATTGGGCGGCGCGCTGTTTGCGCAGACCCAGGGCGGCGCCGACATTTCCATGGGCATCGGCACCATCGTGATCGGCCTGGCGGCCGTCATCATCGGCGAGAACATCCTGCCGGCGCGACGTCTGGTGCTGACCACGCTGGCCGTGATCCTCGGCGCGATCCTGTATCGTTTCTTCATCGCGCTGGCGTTGAACAGCGATTTCATCGGCCTGCAAGCGCAAGACCTGAACCTGGTCACCGCCGTGCTGGTCATGCTGGCGCTGGTGCTGCCGATGGGCAAGCGCAAGCTGAAACTGCTGCGCAAGGGAGCCTGACATGTTGAAGGCCAAAGAACTCAAGATCACCTTCAATCCGGGCACTCCGATTGAAAACCCCGCCCTGCGCGGCCTCAACCTGGAAATCCCGACCGGCCAGTTCGTCGCCGTGATCGGTTCCAACGGCGCCGGCAAGTCGACTTTCCTCAATGCGATTTCGGGCGACTTGCTGGTGGATACCGGCAGCGTTGAAATCGACGGCGTCGACGTCACCAGAAAGCAAGCCTGGGATCGCGCCGGCATGGTGGCGCGCGTGTTCCAGGATCCGATGGCCGGCACCTGCGAGGCGCTGACCATCGAAGAAAACATGGCGCTGGCGATGGCGCGCGGCAAGCGCCGCGGCTTCGGTTTCGCCATCAAGCGCAACATGCGCGAGCTGTTCCGCGAAAAACTGTCGATCCTGAACCTCGGTCTGGAAAAACGCCTGACCGACCGCATCGGCCTCTTGTCCGGCGGCCAGCGCCAGGCCGTCAGCCTGCTGATGGCGTCGTTGCAGCCGTCGCGCATCCTGCTGCTGGATGAGCACACCGCCGCGCTCGATCCGAAGACCGCCGCGTTTGTGCTGGAGCTGACCGCCAAGATCGTCGCCGAAAGCAAGCTGACCACCATGATGGTGACCCACAGCATGCGCCAGGCACTCGACTACGGCGACCGCACCGTGATGCTGCACCAGGGGCAGGTGGTGCTGGATGTGTCGGGTGAAGAACGCGCCGGCCTGGACGTGCCGGACTTGCTGAAGATGTTCGAGCGTACGCGCGGCGAAGTCTTGTCCGACGACGCATTGCTGCTCGGCTGAGCTTAGTCTCTGCACAATGAAAAAGGCCGCGATTGCGGCCTTTTTCATTGGGCGCTCACATTCTATGCGCCGCCGGCAAAGCCGTTCTGCCGCCATGCCTCATAGACCACCACGGCTACCGTGTTGGACAGGTTGAGGCTGCGGTTGTCGGGCCGCATCGGCAAGCGGATGCGCTGGGTGGCCGGGAAGGATTCGCGCAGTTCCGGCGCCAGGCCGCGCGTTTCGGCGCCGAACACGAACACGTCGCCGGGACGGAACGCCACGCTCGCAAACGGCGTCGACCCATGCGTGGTGAGCGCAAACATGCGCGCAGAGTCGAAGTCCGGATCGGATTTGCGTTTCTCGATGAAGGCATCCCAGTCCGGATGCACCTGCATGCTGGCGTAGTCGTGGTAATCCAGTCCGGCGCGTCGCATCTTGGCGTCGTCGAGCGGGAAGCCGAGTGGTTCGATCAGATGCAATTGCGCGCCGGTATTGGCGCACAGGCGGATGATGTTGCCGGTGTTGGGCGGGATTTCCGGTTCTACCAGGACGACGTGGAACAAATAACTCTCCTTGATGAGGTGACTACTTCGCCGCGGTGCGGGCGAACACGATATTGGTCACGCGCCGCGCACCGAAGCGCTTGAGGGTTTCGGCAATTTCATTGAGCGTCTCGCCGGTGGTGATGACGTCGTCGACCACGCCGATGTGCGCGCCGCGCACGTGATTCATGGCGGTGGTAGGCACCACGAAGGCGCGCCGCATGTTGCGTTTGCGCTCGTCGTTGGGCAGCGTCGCCTGCGCCTGGGTGTCGCGCAGGCGCACCAGCAATTGCGGCTCCAGGCGGACATCCAGTGCGTGCGCCAGCGGCCGCGCGATTTCCAGCGACTGGTTGAAGCCGCGCTCCTGCAGGCGTCCCGGGCCTAGCGGCACGGCCGTCATCAAGGTCGGCAGCGGCAGGCCGCGTTCAGTGTAATGACCCAGCGCCTCGCGCAGCATGTCGGCCAGCAGCGGCGCCAGCGGCAGCGTGGCGCCGAATTTCAGCGCCAGCACCAGCTGGTCGGCCGGTGCGGCATAGTCGCCGGCGACCACGGTGGCGTCGAAGGCGGGCTTGTGCCTGAGGCAGTCGCCGCAGCGGATTTCCCTGGCGGTGGTCGGGATCGGCGTCGCGCACTGCACGCAGCGCCGCGGCCGGATCGAAAAATAGCGCGTCCGGCACGACTGGCACAGCGCTTCACGGTCGGTCTGCCCGCACAGCACGCAAGACGACGGCAGCAGGCGTCCGAAGGGAAGCAGGCGGCGGGAAATCGTCAGCAGGCGCGAGAGCATGGGTTGTGGATTGCGTGAGTGTGCGTATGTGCGTACGTGCGAGGAACCGGTCCGGATTTGGGGCCGCGTCGCGGCGGCGGCGCACCCGAAAAGAGGAATTGGACTAAACTAGCGCCGATTATCTCATCTTGTCCGTCCGAATTTTTCATGTCTTTGCCACCGCCCAATGCCAGCGCCAAATTGAGCGCGCCCATCGATTTGCCCCTGGTGCGCCGCCTGTTCTCGACACCGGCGCGCGTGGCGGAATCCGATTTCCTGCGCCGCGAGGTATCGGCGCGCATGCTCGAGCGCCTGCTGCTGATCAAGATCGAGCCGCAGCGCGTGCTGGATGCAGGCTGCGGCGAGGGCGCCGACATCGCCGCGCTGCAAAAGCGCTTTTCGGACGCCCAGGTCGTCGGTCTCGACGGCGCCTTCAACATGGTGGCCCTGGCGCGCGAGCACCAGCTTGCCGCGCAGTCCGCCGTCAATCGCCTGCTCAACAAATGGCTGCCCGCGGCCAATCCGGGCGGCGGCGCCAGCCTCGCCTGTGCCGATTTCGCGCAGCTGCCGTTTGCGCCCAACGCGCTCGACATGGTCTGGTCCAACCTGGCGTTGCACTGGCATCCGCAGCCGGACCGGGTCTTCGCCGAATGGCGCCGGGTCTTGCGGGTCGAGGGTTTGCTGATGTTTTCCTGCTTCGGGCCGGATACCTTCAAGGAACTGCGCACGGCCTTCGAGGCCGTCGATGCCGATCCGCACAGCCTGCCCTTCGTGGACATGCACGATTTCGGCGACATGCTGGTCAATGCCGGCTTTTCGACGCCGGTCATGGATATGGAGGCCATTACGGTCACGTATGACTCTCCGCAACGCCTGCTGGCCGATTTGCGCGCCTGGGGCGGCAATCCGCTGGAAAGCCGGCGGCGCGGCCTGCTCGGCCGCGCCGGCCACGCCCGCCTGCTGCAGGCGCTTGACCGGCAGCGCGGCGCCGACGGCAAGATACCGCTGAGCTTCGAGGTGATTTACGGCCATGCCTTCCGGCCCGTGCCCAAGACCACGGCCGGCGGCGAAGCCATCATCCGCTTCGATTTGCCCAGAAAGTAGCCGGGCCGCCGCCGAAGGAGCCGCCGATGAATGCCGTGAAGTCGAACTGCCGAGTCATTGCAGGGCGCGCCGAAGGTGGATTTCGGGACGCGGAATTGATTGTTTCAGGGCCTGAAAAGGCATTGTGTCAAGAGCGAAAAAGCGACTTTATTCCGCTTGATAACATTTACTGTTACCCCTTATACTCCGAGGGTTTTAGCTTGTGCGGACGTGCTCGGCCCAACGGCCTGGAGAATGTCCGATGGTAAAGCGGGAGTGGCTGTTGAAGCGCAACTGTTCGATTGCGCCGCGCCAATTGGGGCAGGTTTTCGCGATCCTCTGCGCGGTTTCACTGACAGCAGCGTTGGTTTTCACTTTGCGTGGAGCCTGGTACATATTGGTTTTTTCCGTACTTGAGTTGTCCGCAGTCGGTTTTGCTTTTCTGATTTATGCACGTCATGCGACTGATCGCGAATATATCGCGCTGGTCGAAGATTGTTTGCTGGTCGAATGCGTACAGGCAGGAAAAACGAGTCGTTACAGGCTCGATCTGCAGCATGTGCATATTGGGCCGGCAGGGTCTCACTCAGCTGGGAAACTGGTGAGGCTGGAGTCCTCTGGAATACGAGTCGATGTAGGTCGGCACCTGACGGAATGGAAGAGACGCGAATTCGCACTGGAGCTGGAACGCGAGTTATCAGCAAGCAGTAACGTCAGGTAGTCGGCACAATTCTTATAATTATTTTGGGCTTTTGAGGAAATCATGATAATTGCGAAGCGCCTTCACTCTTTGCTACTTGGTGCATCGCTCCTGGCGGCTTCCGTGCCGTCATGGGCGTGGGGTGATAAAGTCGTCGACAGCCAGGGTGGTCCGGCCGTGTTGCAGACCAATTTCCAACCGCCGGTCACGCAGATCGCGGAACAGATCTACGATTTGCATCATCTGATGCTGATTATCTGTCTGGTCATTTTCGTCGCCGTGTTCGGCGTCATGTTTTACTCCATCCTCAAGCACCGCAAGTCCCTTGGCCACAAGTCGGCCAGTTTCCACGAAAGCACCACCGTTGAAATCGCCTGGACCGTGGTTCCGTTCCTGATCGTGATCGGCATGGCGCTGCCGGCGACCAAGACCGTGGTCGCGATGAAAGACACCTCCAACGCCGACCTGACCATCAAGGCCACCGGCATGCAATGGAAGTGGGGCTACGACTACCTCAAGGGCGAAGGCGAAGGCATTTCCTTCCTGTCCAACCTGGCCACGCCGCGTGAACAGATCACCGATGCTTCGCTGAAGAAAAACGACAATTACCTGCTCGAAGTCGACAACCCCGTCGTCGTGCCGGTCAACAAGAAAGTCCGCATCATCACCACCGCCAACGACGTGATCCACTCGTGGACCATTCCGGCGTTCGGCGTGAAGCAGGATGCGATCCCCGGTTTCGTGCGCGACACCTGGTTCAAGGCTGAAAAGATCGGCACCTACCGCGGTCAATGCGTTGAACTGTGCGGCAAGGATCACGCCTTCATGCCTATCGTGGTCAATGTCGTCAGCGACGCCGACTACAAGACCTGGGTCGACGGCAAGAAGAAGGAAATGGCTGCCAAGGCTGACGATCCGACCAAGGTCTGGACCATCGACGAACTCAAGCAGCGCGGCGAAAAAGTTTACACCTCCAATTGCGTAGTCTGCCACCAGGCCAACGGCAAGGGCGTGCCGGGCGCGTTCCCTGCACTGGACGGCGATCCGGTCGTGAACGGACCGAAGGCTGCGCAGATCGCGGTCGTGCTGAACGGCAAGAACGCCATGCCGGCATGGAAATCGGTCTTGAACGACACCGAAATCGCTGCCGTGATCACCTACACACGCAACAGCTGGTCCAACAAAGCACAAGAAAACATCGTCCAACCGGCCGAGGTCCTGGCTGCGCGCAAGTAACTGAACTAAGTGAGAACCTGCGCGCCGGGAAGGCGCACATGTATCGAATTGGGAGACTGAAATGAGCACAACAGTAGTCGATCACGGCCACGATCATTCGCATGCACATGATCACGGCGCACACAGCCATGATGATCACGGACATCACGATCATCCGCACGGCTGGCGCCGCTGGATCTTTGCAACCAACCACAAGGACATCGGTACGCTGTACCTGTGGTTCTCGTTCACCATGCTGCTGTCCGGCGGCGTGCTGGCACTGCTGATCCGCGCCGAACTGTTCCAGCCCGGCCTGCAATTCTTCCGTCCTGAATTCTTCAACCAGCTGACCACGATGCACGGCCTGGTGATGGTGTTCGGCGCGATCATGCCGGCCTTCGTCGGCTTCGCCAACTGGATGATTCCGCTGCAGATCGGCGCCTCCGACATGGCGTTCGCCCGCATGAACAACTTCTCGTTCTGGCTGCTGCCGCCTGCGGCGCTGCTGCTGGCCAGTTCCTTCCTGGTGCCGGGCGGCGCGACTGCCGCCGGCTGGACCCTGTATGCGCCGCTGTCGACGCAAATGGGCCCGGGCATGGACATGGGCATCTTCGCGATGCACATCATGGGCGCCTCGTCGATCATGGGTTCGATCAACATCATCGTCACCATCCTCAACATGCGCGCTCCCGGCATGACGCTGATGAAGATGCCGATGTTCTGCTGGACCTGGCTGATCACCGCCTACCTGCTGATCGCCGTGATGCCGGTGCTGGCAGGCGCGATCACCATGACGCTGACCGACCGCCACTTCGGCACTTCCTTCTTCAACGCAGCCGGCGGCGGCGATCCGGTGATGTATCAGCACATCTTCTGGTTCTTCGGCCATCCCGAGGTCTACATCATGATTCTGCCGGCCTTCGGCATCGTGTCGCAGATCATCCCGGCCTTCGCCCGCAAGCAATTGTTCGGTTATGCATCGATGGTCTACGCGACCGCATCGATCGCGATCCTGTCGTTCATCGTCTGGGCCCATCACATGTTCACCACCGGCATGCCGGTGACTGCGCAGCTGTTCTTCATGTACGCCACGATGCTGATCGCCGTGCCGACCGGCGTGAAGATCTTCAACTGGATCGCCACCATGTGGCGCGGTTCGATGACATTTGAAACACCGATGCTGTTCTCGGTCGGCTTCATCTTCGTGTTCACCATGGGCGGTTTCACCGGCCTGATCCTGGCCGTGACCCCGATCGACATCCAGATGCAGGATACCTACTACGTGGTGGCCCATTTCCATTACGTGCTGGTGGCCGGTTCGCTGTTCGCGCTGTTCGCCGGTTTCTACTACTGGGGTCCGAAGTGGACAGGCTTCATGTACAACGAATGGCGCGGCAAGTTCCACTTCTGGGCTTCGCTGATCACCTTCAACGTGACCTTCTTCCCGATGCACTTCCTGGGTCTTGCCGGCATGCCGCGTCGCTACGCCGACTATCCGGCACAGTTCACCGACTTCAACATGGTGGCCTCGATCGGCGCGCTCGGTTTCGGTTTGTCGCAAGTGTACTTCCTGTTCTTCGTGGTGATCCCGTCGATCAAGGGCGGCGTCAAAGCCGAAGCCAAGCCATGGGAAGGCGCCGAAGGGTTGGAGTGGACCGTGCCGAGCCCGGCGCCGTTCCATACATTCGAAACGCCACCGACAGTTAAGTAAAAAAGGAGCGGCGGGCTGGTCCCGCCCACTTTGTATGACAGATCGTAAAAAGCCGAATAATCTGCGCACGGGTTTGTTGCTGGCGCTGGTGGCGTTTGTATTCTTTGCCGGCATCTTCATCAACCGCATCTGGTTCCGCTGATGAGCGATTCCGACAAGAACGATGCCTCGCCGGAGCGCAGCCTGAACCGCCGGATGCTCGGCAAGCTGCTGGTGATTGCGGTGTTGATGTTCGGTTTCGGCTATGCGCTGATCCCGGTGTATAAAAAGATTTGCGAAGTGACCGGCGTCAATTTCCTGACGCCCAAGGATGTGACGGTCGAAGCGCCGAGCAACAGCCAGATCGACAAGAGCCGCACCGTGACGATCGAGTTCGACGGCAATTCGCAGGGACCGTGGCGTTTCCGCCCGACCGTGGCCAGCATGAAGGTCCATCCGGGCGAGATGACACAGGTGGTGTACGAGGTGGTCAATACCCAGGCGCGCAGCGTCGACGCCCAGGCCATCCCGAGTTACGCGCCGCAACAGTCGGCAGCCTTCTTCAAGAAGGTGGAATGTTTCTGTTTCACGCAGCAGACGCTGGGTCCGAACCAGGCCAAGCAAATGCCGGTGGTGTTCTACATCGATCCGGCGCTGCCCAAGGATGTAACGACGATCACGCTGTCTTATACGTTCTTCGAGATCGGTGGGCAGGCCAAAAAGGCCAGCTGAATCAAGGCCGAAAAGGTCGATAACGTAAGCTGAAGTCGTAGGCAACAGGAAGGAAACGGCACATGAGCGACTTGAAGGATGCATCACAGCGCAAGGCGTCATTTGCGGCAACGATGAAGGCGGTGTTCTGGTCGTTCTTCGGTGTGCGCAAGCGCAGCGATTACGAAAGTGACGCAGCCAAGCTGAATCCGCTGCACGTCATCATCGCCGGCGTCATCGGCGCGGCGATTTTTGTGACGGTATTGGTATTGATCGTGAAAATGGTAGTGGGCTCGGCGGTTTCTTCGTGAAGCAGCCGCAGTCGGGCAGCAAGTCATGGCAGGTCATAACGGATGTGGCAGTGCAGGTCAGAAGCAGTCATTTATAAAAGATCCGAATTTTGTATTGGGAGATGGAGATGAGTTCTCAACACGCTAAAGCGCCGTACTATTTTGTACCTGGTCCCTCGCAGTGGCCGGTGCTGGCGGGTATTGCAATGCTGGCCACCATGGCCGGCGCATCGGCATGGGTCAACAGCTATTCCTGGGGCATGCCGCTCAACCTGATCGGCATTGTCGCCGTGCTGGTGGTGCTGTACAAATGGTTCGGCCAGGCCATCGGCGAGTCCGAATCCGGTCAGTACAGCGCGCGCATCGATGCCTCGTTCCGCTGGAGCATGGGCTGGTTCATCTTCTCCGAAGTGATGTTCTTCGCGGCGTTCTTCGGTGCGTTGTTCTATGCCCGCAGCATCACCATGCCGTGGCTGGCCGATCTGGATCACAAGGTGATCTGGCCCGACTTCGCTGCGCACTGGGGCAACATCGGTCCGGCCCGCACGATCGAATCGTTCCAGACCATGGGCCCGTTCCCGATCCCGACCATCAACACCGCATTGTTGCTGACTTCCGGCGTGACGCTGACGATTTCGCACCATGCGCTGCGCGCCGGCCATCGTGCGCAAACCGCGATCTGGCTGTTCGCCACCGTGCTGCTGGGTGCGATTTTCATGGGCTTCCAGGCTTACGAATACATGCATGCCTACAGCGAGCTGAACCTCAAGCTCACCTCCGGCATCTACGGTTCGACCTTCTTCATGCTGACCGGCTTCCATGGCTTCCACGTGACCATGGGCGCGATCATGTTGTCGGTGGTGCTGTACCGCGTGCTGCGCGGCCACTTCACGCCGGAACACCACTTCGCCTTCGAAGGCGCCGCCTGGTACTGGCACTTTGTGGACGTGGTCTGGCTGGGTCTGTACGTCGTCGTCTACTGGCTGTAACGACTACCCGCTCGGCCAACAAAAAAGCCGCACTTCGGTGCGGCTTTTTTACGGGCCAAACATTCGTCGAAAAATCAGGAAAGCGCGCGCGGCATCGTGTAAGCTGTGGCGGCTCGGGCAGTAGTGGCAGTATTGGTGGCAGCGGCGACAGCAGTCAGCGAATGCCGGTCGGCTGTATCCAGCCCAGGCGATAAGCGATCAGCAGCAGGATGAACAGCAGCACCGAAAATCCCACG
The DNA here is from genome assembly GCF_026127345.1 of Herbaspirillum lusitanum. Taxonomy (NCBI): domain Bacteria; kingdom Pseudomonadati; phylum Pseudomonadota; class Betaproteobacteria; order Burkholderiales; family Oxalobacteraceae; genus Herbaspirillum; species Herbaspirillum lusitanum. Next base: position 32,228 of record NZ_QXFG01000005.1, read on the forward strand.
CGCATCGTCAGCGCGTACACCGTGCGATTGCTCTTGCCCTTGTCGCGCATCATGAACAGCAGGGCCGATGCAAGGCTGCCGATGATGAGCACGAAAGCGATGGCGACGATGATTTTCATGGCGGGTGCAGGTGAGTAAAGAGGAAGGCGCCGCAGCGTGCGGAGCGGGTTGAATAAAGTGACATTGTAATGCCAATCAGATTCCGTATTCGATGGATTCCGCTGTTGGCCACCCTGATCGTGGCGGCCATCGGCGTGTCGCTGGGCCAGTGGCAGACCAGGCGCGGCGACGAGAAGCAGGCGATCCAGGCGAAGATGGCGGCGCGCCAGTCGGCCCCGGCCATGACGCTGGAAAACGCCGCCGGGATCGCCGTCGCCGAGGCCGAATTCCGCCACGTCAAACTGCGCGGCCGCTTCGTGCCCGCGTGGGTAACTTACCTGGAAAATCGCCCCTACAATGGCGTGCCCGGATTCTATGTGCTGATGCCGTTTAAAATAGCCGGCTCCGCAGAGTCGGCAATCCTGATCGAACGCGGCTGGACGCCGCGCGATGCAAATGACCGCACGCGCGTGCCGACGGTGCCGACACCGGCGGATGAAGTTGAAATTGAAGGCGTGATCCGCAGCGACGCCGGCCACTTGCTGCAGCTCGGCACGGCCGAGGCGCCGCGTCCCGGTGCGATCATGCAGAACCTCGACATCGCCGCCTACGCGCGCGCCAGCCAATTGCCGCTGGCGCCGTTCGTGGTGGAACAGTCGGGCGAGATCAAGGATGGCTTGGTGCGCGATTGGCCGGCGCCGTCGCTGGGAATAGACCGTCATCGCGGCTACGCCGTGCAATGGTATGCACTGGCCTTGATGGCCGTGATTTTTTTCGTTGTCACAGGATTCCGAAGTGGAAAAAAACAAAGAGCAGAGTAAGGATCTATCGCGGGATCAACCGCAGGATCAACAACGCAAGAGCGGCCGCTGGAAGCTGCTGCTGGTGGTGGCGGTGTGCGCCGCGCCGATGATCGCATCGTATTTGACCTATTACGTAATCAAGCCGGAGAGCCGCACCAATTACGGCACGTTGCTCGACCCGCGCGAATATCCGATCCCGCCGCTGGGCAGTACCGCACTCGACGGCAAGCCGGCCAGGCTGGAAGACTACAAGGGCAAGTGGGTCCTGTTGCAGGTGTCAGGCGGCGAATGCGACAACGCCTGCAAGACCCGCTTGTTTGCCATGCGCCAGCTGCGCCTGATGCAGGGCAAGGAAATGGAGCGCATCGAGCGCGTCTGGCTGATCACCGACGCCCAGCCGCTCGACACCATGCTCATGCGCGAATACGACGGCACCGACATGCTGCGCGTGGATCCGAAACTGCTCAAGGCCTGGCTGCCGACCGACGCCGGCACCAGTGTGGAAGACCATCTCTACATGATCGACCCGCGCGGCAATCTGATGATGCGCTTCCCCAAGGACGCCGACCCCAACAAGGTCAAGAAGGACATCAGCAAACTGCTGCGCGCATCGAGCATAGGATAAGGTTGTCATGCTGATTCAACTTGCCGTCATGGGCCTGCTGGTCGCGCTGATTCCGCTGACGCTGACCTGGGTGTCCAACGATGCCGACAAATACCGCAAGCTGGTCTGGATCACGCTGTTCCTGACCTTCGACCTGATCATGTTCGGCGCCTTCACGCGGCTGACCGATTCCGGCCTGGGCTGTCCCGACTGGCCGGGTTGCTATGGCCATTCCAATCCGCTGCTGGCGCATGAACATATCAGCGCCGCACAGGAAGCCATGCCGACCGGGCCGGTGACGGTTGCCAAGGCCTGGATAGAAATGATCCATCGCTACCTGGCGATGGCGGTCGGCGTGCTGATCATCACGCTGATGGTGATTGCATGGCGGCGCTGGATCAAGTCGGGGCGGACCGAGCTCAAGTTCCGGCCTTGGTTTCCGACGCTGCTGTTCCTGTTCGTCTGCCTGCAGGGCGCGTTCGGCGCCTGGACCGTGACGATGAAGCTGCAGCCGGTGATCGTCACGATACATTTGCTGCTCGGCCTGACGCTGCTGGCCATGCTGACCTGGTTGGGCGCGCGCCAGAATGTGCATGCGCCGGTGTCGTCGCCCGGCCGTGCGCTGGCGTTGCCGGCGCTGCTCGGCCTGTTGCTGCTGACGGTGCAGGTTGCGCTGGGCGGCTGGGTCAGCACCAACTATGCGGCGCTGGCGTGCAACGATTTCCCGCTGTGCCACGGCGCGCTGATTCCGCAGATGGATTTCGACAACGGCTTCACGCTGTGGCGTCACCTGGGCAAGACTGCCGACGGCGAATACCTGCCGTTTCCGGCGCTGACCGCGATCCATTGGGTGCATCGCACGTTCGCCTTCGTGGTGGTCGCCTACATCGCCTGGCTGGCGCACAAGGCGCTCAGCGACGGCGGCTTGCGCAAGACCGGACGCGGGCTGCTGATCGTGATCGCGTTGCAGCTGGTCACCGGATTGGCGACAATTTACCTGAACTGGCCACTGGCCATTGCCGTCGTGCACAACGGCGGTGCGGCGCTGCTGCTGCTTTTGCTGGTCATGTTAAACTACAAGACCAGACATGCCCCCGCCGTCGAGGCCGTACGCGTCGTTCCCGCACCGTTTTGAAGACATGACCACATTGACCGCACAACCCAATCGCATCGCCCAGTACTGGGCCTTGACCAAGCCGCGCGTGACGCAGCTGGCGGTATTCTGCGCCGTCATCGGCATGTTCCTGGCGACGCCGGAATTGCCCGACTGGCGCAAGGTCGTGTTCGCCACCATCGGCATCTGGCTGTTGGCCGGCGCCGCTTTCGCCATCAATTGCCTGGTGGAACGCGAGATCGATTCGCGCATGGCGCGCACCGCACGCCGTCCGATGGCGCGCGGCGAAATCACCGTGGCGCAGACGCTGGTGTTTTCCGGCGTGATCGGCGGCATGGGCATGTGGGTCCTGTACAGCCTGGTCAATCCGCTCACCATGTGGCTGACGCTGGCGACCTTTGTCGGCTACGCCATCATCTACACCATCATCCTCAAGCCGTCGACGCCGCAGAACATCGTCATCGGCGGCCTGTCGGGCGCCATGCCGCCGGCGCTGGGCTGGGCCGCGATTGCCAACGACGTGCCGATGCAGGCATGGATCCTGGTGCTGATCATCTTCATCTGGACGCCGCCGCACTTCTGGGCGCTGGCGATGTACCGCCGCGACGACTACGCCAAATCCGGCCTGCCGATGCTGCCCATCACGCACGGCATGAAGCTGACGCAATTCCATATCCTGCTCTATACCATCGCGCTGATCGCCACCACCATGCTGCCGTTCGCGGTCGGCATGAGCGGCTTGATCTACCTGGGTACGGCGATTGTGCTGGGATTGATTTTCTTCCATTACGCCTGGCAGATCTACCGCCACTACACCGATCTGATCGCGCGCAAGGCTTTCACATTCTCGATCATCTACCTGTCGATCCTGTTCGCCGCGCTGCTGGTCGACCATTACCTGCTGTTCAGGACTTTCTGATGAAACGTTTGCTGTCTTTCCTGCCGGCCGCGCTGCTGGCCCTCGGCATGCTGTCGCTGGCTGGTTGCCAGCAAAGCGCTGCCGAAAAATTCGTCAACACCGACGTCACCGGCCTGGAATACGCCAAGGACTTCGCGCTCACCGACCACAACGGCAAGCCGCGTACGCTGGCCGATTTCAAGGGCAAGGCGGTGGTCATGTTCTTCGGCTATACGCAATGCCCGGACGTCTGCCCGACCACCATGGCCGAGATGGCGAACGTGATGAAGGAACTCGGCCCGCAAGCCGACAAGGTGCAGGTGCTGTTCGTGACTGTCGATCCGGCGCGCGATACGCCGCAGATCCTGTCGCAGTATGTACCGGCCTTCGACAAGCGCTTCCTCGGCCTGTACGGCGACGAGGCCGCTACCGCCAAGGTGGCCAAGGAATTCAAGGTGTTCTACCAGAAGGTGCCGGGCAAGACGGCGGGCAGCTACACGATGGACCACACCGCCGGCAGCTACGTGTTCGATCCGCAGGGACATATCCGCCTGTTCGTGCGGCACGGCCAGGGTGCCGAGCCCATCGTGCATGACCTGAAATTGCTGCTGTCCTGAACGGACTTTGCGGACAAAAGAAAAGGCGCTCAATCGAGCGCCTTTTTCATTGCTGCGGGTTTGCCTGCTGATCAGTATCAGGCAAAAGCCTGCAGCGAACCCTTCATCTTCTTCAACGCCACCGCTTCGATCTGACGGATACGCTCGGCGGACACGCCGAACTCGTCAGCCAGTTCGTGCAAGGTAGCACCGCTACCGTCGTCATTGGCCAGCCAGCGTGCTTCCACGATGCGGCGTGAGCGGTCGTCGAGCTTGCTCAGCGCGGCTTCCAGGCCTTCCGATTGCAGCCGGTCGTATTGCTTGGCTTCCATCACGCGGGTCGGTTCGTTGTTGTCCGAAGACAGGTAAGCGATCGGAGCGAACTTGTCGTCGTCATCGTCGGTCGGCGCTTCCAGCGCAACATCGCGACCGGACAAGCGGGTTTCCATTTCAATGACTTCTTCGCGCTTGACATCCAGCGTCTTGGCCAATGCGTCGACTTGCGCCGGCGTCATGGCGTCGAGGCCCGTCTTGTGGCTGCGCAGGTTGAAGAACAGCTTGCGTTGGGCCTTGGTCGTCGCGACCTTGACCAGACGCCAGTTCTTCAGGATGTACTCGTGCATTTCGGCCTTGATCCAGTGCATCGCGTAGGAAACGAGACGAACGTTTTGATCGGGGTCGAAGCGCTTGACCGCCTTCATCAGGCCGATATTGCCTTCCTGGATCAGGTCGGCGTGCGGCAGGCCGTAGCCGAGATAGCCACGGGCGATCGACACCACCAGGCGCAGATGGGAAAGCACCAGCTTTTGAGCGGCGCCAAGGTCATTCTTTTCGCGCAGGGCGCGGGCCAGCGACACTTCTTCAGCTTGCGTCAGCATCGGCAGGCGATTGACGGCCGAAATGTAGGCGTCAATGTTGCCCAGGCTGCCGGAGAAGCCGAGCGCAAGCGCATTGGTCTCGACGGGCATGAGTGCAGTAGCTGATTTCATTGATTCTCCTTGGTTCCTGTGAGGAAGCGATGCGTAAATTTGGCAGTTGCCTTAAAGCCGCACTATTTCTATCAACTATTCTAGCACTCCTCAATTGAGAGTGCTAATAACGAATCTGGAAGAAAGAAATAGCTAATTTCTATGGCTGTTTTTTTGCCAATTGGCATTTCATCGCAAGAATTAGAGGAAATCTGGGGGCCAAAGTTGCTTGTTTCAAGCATAAAGCTGTAACAAATTTTGCAGAGCAACATTGAAAAATGGCAACAACTCCATCAAAGGAGCTGTTGCCATTTCAAGAGGAGATTGGACGAGGGCTCAGGCCAGCCGCGACAAGTGCCGTTTGACCGACAGCATGGCGCCGATCAGGCCGAGCAGGGCGCTGACGCCGAGCAGGAAACCGATGGCCGAGAGGCTGGGTGGCGCCAGGCGGAATTCGGAGGCATACAGGCGGGCGAAGTCGGTGATCGCCAGGTTTAGCGGCTGCAGCGCCAGCACCACCAGGCCCAGCGCCACTCCGCCCGCGCACACGCCGAGCAGGGCGCCGGTGTAATAAAACGGCCGGTGAATGAAGGCGTTGGTGGCACCCAGCAGGCGCGAGACTTCGATTTCCTCGTATTGCGTCATGACCTGCAGGCGAATGGTGTTGAACACCACGGCCACCACCACCGCACCCAGCGTGATGCCCAGGAACAGCAGCACCAGCCGCAAGATGCGCAGCAGCGCAGCCAGCCGCTTGACCCAGGCCGAATCGATCTGCACCGTGTCGACGCCTGGCATGGCCTTGAGCTTTTGCGCGATGTCGTCGACGCGGGTGGCGTCCATGGCGTCCTGGAAGCCGGACATCTTAAGCACATAGCTGTCAGGCAAGGGATTGGCGCCCAGCGTCGCCAGCACGTCGTTGAGGCCGGTCTTGCTCTTGAGCGTGTCAAAGGCCTTTTCGCGCGGGGTAAAACTGACGCGTGCGGCGCTGCCATTGTCGGCCAGCACGGCGCGGATGTTGCCGGCCAGCGCGATGGCCTTGTCGCGCGAGACGTCCATTTTCAGGAAGATGCTGATCTCGGGCTCGACCGCGAGTTGTTCCGAGACCGGACGCACGTTTTCAAGCACGGTCAGGCCGGCGAACGGCAGTGCCAGCGCGATCGACACCACCAGCACGTTGAGGATGAAGTTGCCGGGCGAGCGCAGCAGATGGTGGAAGGCGTCGGCGAAGGCGAAGAAATGTTGGCGCAGCCAGTTCATTGCGAAATCTCCACCGGATTGCTGACGCCGTTGTGCCAGCCGTCGACGATGCGGCCGCGGTCGAGATAAATGATGCGATCCGCGCCGGTCAGGTATTGCTCGTCATGGGTCGAGATCAGGCAGGTCACGCCGACGCCGTGGAAGGACTTGAGCGCAGCCAGCACCTTGTTGGCGTTGTCGCGGTCGAGGTTGGCGGTCGGCTCGTCGGCCAGGATGATCTGCGGGCGGTTGACGATGGCGCGCGCGATCGCCACGCGCTGCTGTTCGCCGCCGGACAGTTCCTGCGGGCCGGAAGTCGCCTTGTCGAGCAGGTCGACCTTGTCCAGCGCCGCGCGGGCGCGCTTTTCAGCGTCCGAACGCGACGCGCCGGTAACGATCAGCGGCAGCATCACGTTGGCCAGGATGTTGCGATCCTGCAGCAGGCGTTGTTGCTGGAAAATCAGGCCGAGGTTGCGGCGCAGGTAGGGCATGCCCGAAGGCTTGATGGTGTTGATGCTCTGGCCGTTGACGCTGAGCGTGCCGGCGCTGGGGCGTTCCATCGCGGCGATCATCTTGAGCAGGGTCGACTTGCCGGCGCCGGACGGGCCGGCCAGGAACAGCAGCTCGCCCTTCTGAACCGAAAGCGTGATGTCGCGCAACGCAAAGACGTCGCGCGAATATTGTTTGGAGACCTTGGCGAATTCGATCATCGGCGGTGGTGGATTTGTTTTTCCTGGGCGTGGTTCAATTTTGCTTAGCTTAGCAAGGCGTCTACGAATTCTTCAGCGTCGAATGCCTGCAGGTCGTCGATCGACTCGCCCACCCCGATGAAATACAGCGGCACCGGGCGCGTCCTGGCGATGGCCGCCAGGATGCCGCCCTTGGCGGTGCCGTCCAGCTTGGTCACGACCAGGCCGGTCAGGCCGAGCGCGTCGTCGAATGCCTTGACCTGCGCCAGCGCATTCTGGCCGGTATTGCCGTCGATGACCAGCAGTACTTCATGCGGCGCCGTATCCATGGCCTTGCCGATGACGCGCTTGATCTTCTTGAGCTCGTCCATCAGGTGCAACTGGGTCGGCAGGCGGCCGGCGGTGTCGACCATGACGACGTTGGTGCTGCGCGCCGTAGCCGAATGCACGGCGTCGTAGGCCACCGCCGCCGGATCACCCGACTCCTGCGAAATCACGGTGATATTGTTGCGCTCGCCCCAGATCGTCAACTGCTCGCGCGCGGCGGCGCGGAAGGTGTCGCCCGCAGCGAGCAGCACCGATTGATCGTGCGCCTGCAGATGCTTGGCCAGCTTGCCGATGGTGGTGGTTTTGCCGGCGCCGTTGACGCCCGCGATCATCATCACCAGCGGTTGATGGCGACCCAGCACCAGCGGCTTCTGCAATGGGCGCAGCATCTCGATGAGCAGCGCGCGCAAGGCCTGGCGCACCTGATCGGCCTCGGTCAGCTTCTCGTCCCTGACTTTTTTCTTGAGCGCATCGAGCAGGAACCGGGTCGCGTCGACGCCGGCGTCGGACACCAGCAAGGCCGATTCCAGTTCTTCATACAGCTCGTCGCCGATCTTGGCGCCGACGAACAGCGTGGTCAGGTTGCTGGACGTTTTGGACAGGCCGCTCTTGAGGCGGGCCAGCCAGGAACGCTTGGCCTCGGCCGATGGTGGTGCGGCTTCGACGATCTCTTCGGGCGTAGGCGGAACCGTTGCAGCCGGCGCCGGGATGGATGCGGCAGGAGGCGCTGCTTCTTTGGCAACGGCGGGTTCGGGCTGGGGTTTTTTCTTGAAGAAACTAAACATCGGATGCTGGGCTGGCTCTGTCGAAAGTGGCTGCGGTGTCTGATGGAGGGCGTTTCCGGCCGTTTTCCAGGCGGGAAATCGCAATGAACAAGGTACAATTGGCCAGCCTCATGCCCGGATACTGCCGTCCGGGCGGTCCTTGGCCAGCCCCCGCATTCTATCAGAGCACAGCGCATGAAATTGAAGATCAGAGCAATCCTGTCGACCGGTTTGGTGTTTGCGTCCCTGGCGGGCTACGGCCTGGCGGTCCGGGCCCAGTCTTCCGGCCCGGCGACGGCTCAGGCGTCCACGCCGGCAGCCGCGCAGGCTACTGAATTCACGCTTAAAAACGGCATGAAAATCATCGTCAAGGAAGACCATCGCGCGCCCACCGCGGTCCAGATGGTCTGGTACAAGGTCGGCTCAATCGACGAGACCAACGGCACCACCGGCATCGCCCACGCGCTGGAACACATGATGTTCAAGGGCACCAGAAAGCACAAGGTCGGCGAGTTCAGCCGCCTGGTCGCCGAACTCGGCGGTCGCGAGAACGCCTTCACCAACCGCGACTACACCGCCTACTTCCAGCAGGTCGAGCACGGTCGCCTGGAAGCGGTGATGGCGCTGGAAGCCGACCGCATGCGCAACCTGCAGTTCGACCAGAACGAGTTCGCCAAGGAAATCCGCGTCGTCATGGAGGAGCGCCGCTGGCGCACCGACGACCAGCCGCAAGGCCTGATGAACGAAGCGCTGCACGCCGCCGCCTTCGTGGCCCATCCCTATCATCATCCGGTGGTCGGCTGGATGGACGACCTGCAGCACATGACCATCCGCGACATCGAAGACTGGTATCGCCGCTGGTACGCGCCCAACAACGCCACGCTGGTGGTCAGCGGCGACGTCAGCGCGCCAAAGGTGGCGGCGCTGGCGGAGAAATACTTCGGGCCGATTCCGTCCAGAACCATCGTGCGCGGCAAGCCGCAGAACGAACCCGAACAGAACGGCCTTCGCCGCGTGACAGTCAAGGCGCCGGCGGAGAATCCCTACGTCATCCTGGCGTTCAAGGTGCCCACGCTGCGCGAAGTCGAGAAAGACCAGGACGTCTATGCGCTCGACGTGCTGTCGGCGGTGCTCGACGGCTACGACAACGCGCGCCTGAACGACAAGCTGGTGCGCACCGACAAGGTCGCCAACAGTGTCGGCGCGGGCTACGACGACATCACGCGCGGCCCGACCCTGTTCACGCTGGAAGGCAGTCCGGCCGCCGGCACCACCACCGCGCAACTGGAAACCCTGCTGCGCGCCGAAGTTGAACGCATCGCTCGCGACGGCGTGTCGGAGCCGGAATTGCAGCGTGTCAAAACGCAATTGATTGCATCGCAGGTCTACAAGCGCGACTCCATTTTCGGCCAGGCCATGGAAATCGGCGTGATGGAAATGTCCGGCCTGTCGCACAAGAACATCGACCGCATCGTCGAGCGCCTCAAGTCGGTCACGCCGCAGCAGGTGCAGGCAGTGGCGCAGAAGTATTTCAGCGACGACAAGCTGACCGTGGCGACGCTGGAACCCTTGCCTCTGTCCGGCAAGAAGACGGGGCCGCCGCCAGGTCCGCTGCGCTGAACGCAGTTTGGCCAGGTCAAGCTGCAATACACGAACACCCTGACCTGCAGATTGATCTTCAGTTGCACTCTTACGGAGGAATAGCATGCCAGTGATCGTCGTTGCGAACCCCAAAGGCGGCGTAGGTAAAAGCACTCTCTCGACCAACCTCGCCGGCTACTTCGCCAGCCGCGGCCACGGCGTGCTGCTGGGCGATACCGATCGCCAGCAGTCGGCGCGTGCGTGGCTCAACATCCGGCCGCCGGCAGCGCCGCCGATCGCCACCTGGGAGATCAGCGAAGACTACATCGCCAAGCCGCCCAAAGGCACCACGCACGTCGTGCTGGACACGCCCGCAGGCTTGCATGGTTGGCGCCTGAACGACGTCCTCAAAATGGCGGACAAGGTGATCGTGCCTTTGCAGCCGTCGATTTTCGACATCCTGGCGACACAGGATTTCCTGCGTCGGCTGGCGGACGAAAAAGCCGTGCGCCAGGGCGACATCGACGTCGGCATCGTCGGCATGCGCGTCGACGCACGCACGCGTTCGGCCGATCAGCTGCATCGCTTCATCGAAGGCCTTAACCTGCCGGTGCTGAGTTATCTGCGCGACACGCAGAACTACGTGCAACTGGCGGCGCACGGCCTGACCCTGTGGGACATCGCGCCGTCGCGCGTGCAGCGCGATATCGAGCAATGGCAGCCGATCATTGAATGGGTGGATGGCAAGGCTGTCGCCGCTCCTGTCGGCGCAGCGGCCGCTCCGGCCGGGCAGGATGGATGAGCAAGAGTGCAGGTCGTTTCCGTTTATTTTGAAGTAGATTGGTCCGGTATCAAGATGAAAAAATACTTGTTGTTGTGCGCTGTTGTTCTCGGCGGCTTTGCAGTGCAGGCGCAAGCGGCCCTGCAGATCCAGTCGTGGTCGCTGCCCAATGGCGCGCGCGTGCTGTTCGTGGAAAACCACGCGATTCCAATGCTCGATCTGAGCGTGGAATTCGACGCCGGTGCGCGCCGCGATCCCGACGGCAAATCCGGACTGGCCGCGCTGGCCAACGCTCAACTCACGCGTGGCGTAGCCGCTTCAGGCGACAAGCCTGGGTTGACTGAAGCGCAGATACTCGACGGCCTCGCCGACGTCGCCGCCCAGCGCGGCGGCGGCGCCAGCATGGATCGCGCCGGCGTGACCATGCGCATGTTGTCGAGTGCCGCCGAACGCGACGCTGCGATCGGCTTGCTGGCGCGCACGCTGGCGCAGCCGAGCTTCCCCGAGGCGTTGTTCGCCCGCGACAAGGCACGCACCATCGCCGACGTGCGCGAGTCGCAGACCAAGGCCGAAGATATCGCCGCCAAGGCATTCTGGGCGGCGCTCTACGGAACGCATCCCTACGCGCGCCAGGAAAGCGAAGACAGCGTTGCCGCCATTACGCGCGACGACCTGGTCGCCTTCCATCGCACGCACTATGTCGCCAACCGCGCCGTGGTCGCCATGATCGGCGACGTCACGCGCGCCCAAGCCGACCAGATCGCGCAAAGGCTGACGCAGCAGTTGCCGCAAGGCCTGGCGTTGCCGGCCTTGCCGGAAGTCGCGCTCGCCGCGCCCAAGGACCAGCGCATCAGCCATCCCGCTTCGCAGTCGCATATCCTGATCGGCATGCCGGCGCTGGTGCGCGGCGATCCGGATTTCTTCGCGCTGACGGTCGGCAACTACATCCTCGGCGGCGGCGGTTTCGTCTCGCGCCTGACCAATGAAGTGCGCGAGAAGCGCGCGCTGACCTACAGCGTCTACAGCTACTTCTCGCCGCTGGCGCAGAAAGGGCCGTTCCAGATCGGCCTGCAGACCAAGCAGGAGCAGACCGCCGAAGCGCTCGGGGTAGTGCGCCGCACGCTGGCCGACTACCTGCGCGACGGTCCGACCGCGGCAGAGCTCAAGGCGGCCAAGGACAACCTGGTCGGCGGCTTCGCGCTGCGCATCGACAACAATCGCAAGATTCTCGACAACCTCGCGGTGATCGGCTATTACGGCCTGCCGCTGGACTATCTCGACACCTGGACCGCCAATATCGGCAAAGTCACCGTGGCGCAAATCCGCGCTGCTTTCAAACGTAAAATCGCCCTCGATCAACTCAGTACGGTCGTGGTCGGCGAGGCAAAATAAAAACATGAGCAAGACAGCAAGAAAACATGGCGTGGCCGCCGGCGGCCACCACAGCAATCGCGCTCCGCACCAGGTGCGCATCATTGGAGGATTGTGGAAGCGCACGCCGCTGCCGGTGCTTGACGCCGAAGGCCTGCGTCCGACGCCGGACCGCGTGCGCGAGACGGTGTTCAACTGGATCACGCACCTGATCGACGCCGACTGGCAAGGCGTGCGCTGCCTCGACCTGTTCGCCGGCACCGGCGCGCTCGGCTTCGAAGCCGCCAGCCGCGGGGCCCAGCGCGTGGTCATGGTGGAGAGTTACGGTCCCGCCGCCCGTCAGCTCGACGCCAGCAAGGAAAAATTGAAAGCCGCGCAGGTCGAAGTACGGCGCGGCGATGCGCTGGCCCTGCTGCAGGGATACAAGGCGCCAAGCCTGACGCCGGCAAATTCAACCGCGGGATTCAACCTCATCTTCGCCGATCCGCCGTATCATCAGGATTGGCTCGCCAGGATCTTGCCCGTATGCGAGCAAGTGCTGGCCGACGGCGGCCTGGTGTATGTCGAATCGGAGCACGCGCTGGAAGGCGAGGATCTGCCCGCCTGGATGGCGCCGTGGGAAGTTGTCCGGGCCGACAAGGCGGGCATGGTGTTTTATCATTTATTGCGGCGCAAAAACATCGACTAATTCAGGCATAATGCGCGTTCTGATTGCTTAGCTGGTGAGGAGAGACCCTGATGGTGACAGCTGTTTATCCGGGAACATTCGATCCGTTGACGCGTGGCCATGAAGATCTGGTAAGACGCGCATCGGGATTGTTTGACAAGTTGGTCGTAGGCGTAGCGGACAGCAAAAACAAGAAGCCGTTTTTCTCCCTCGAGGAGCGCCTGTCGATAGCAAATGAAATACTCGGACACTACCCGAATGTCCAGGTGGAAAGTTTTTCCGGGCTGCTCAAGGATTTCGTGCGGCAAAACAATGCCCGCGTGATCGTGCGCGGCCTGCGCGCGGTATCGGATTTCGAATACGAATTCCAGATGGCCGGCATGAATCGTTATCTGTTGCCCGACGTGGAAACCTTGTTTCTGACGCCGTCGGACCAATATCAATTCATATCGGGCACCATCGTGCGCGAAATCGCCCTGCTGGGCGGCGACGTGTCGAAGTTTGTATTTCCCTCGGTCGAAAAATGGCTGAAGGAAAAGATGGCCAAGATGGATTTGTAATGTCTGCATTGCCTGCCGGAACGAAACCGGTCGGCAGTCCGACGGCATGCTGCATGTAAAGGAAGCGTTTGTATGGCACTGATGATCACCGATGATTGCATCAATTGCGACGTCTGCGAGCCCGAGTGCCCGAACGAGGCGATTTACATGGGGCCGCAGATCTATGAAATCGACCACAACAAGTGCACCGAATGCGTCGGCCACTTCGATGAGCCGCAATGCCAGCAGGTCTGCCCGGTCGCCTGCATCCCGTTCGATCCCGCCTGGCGCGAATCCAAAGAGCAACTGATGCTCAAGTATGAAACGTTGCAGGCCGCGGCCAAGAGCTGATCGTTCCTCCCGCACTTCCTTTCTTCTTTTCCTTTCTTCTTTTCCTTCGTCTCATAAGAAAAACCTGCTTGCATATAGGCAGTTGGTATTTCTGCCGTGCGCTGCTGGCGCGGTATCATCGTCGCTCGCCACTTTTTTCGCAGTTTCACGCGCGCGCCGATGGATTCCAGCGGCCGCCCCGCCGGGAAAACAGCCATGCCCAATCATCAGCGCCTGCGTCATTTCATCACTTCCTTTTCTGCCTTGCTCGAGCGTGAACACGGCGAAGCGGCGATACTGCGCGACGGCGCCGAGCTCCTGCGCGACCTGGTCGCAGTCGACGACTGGCTGCCGGAAGCCTATGCCCAACCTGATCCGGAACGCTATCGCCAATACCTGCTGCATGTCGATTCGGCCCAGCGTTTTTCGGTGGTCAGCTTCGTCTGGGGACCGGGCCAGCAAACGCCGGTGCACGACCATACCGTATGGGGCCTGATCGGCATGCTGCGCGGCTCGGAATATTCGCAGTCCTACCGTTGGGACGAGGGTGACGGCAAGCGCTCGCTCGCGCCGCACGGAGAACCGATACAATTGACGCCCGGCATGGTGGAGCCGATTTCGCCCAATGTCGACGGCCTCGACGATATCCACCGCGTGCACAATGCGCATGCGGACCAGGTGTCGATCAGCGTGCACGTCTACGGCGCCAACATCGGCGCGGTGCATCGTTCGGTGTATCAGCCGGACGGCACGCGCAAGGCCTTCATCTCGGGTTATTCGAACGACACGCTGCCCAACATCTGGGATTTATCCAAGGAGACGAAGACGACATGAGCAGCATCCGCATCCCCATTGGCGTTGATACACGAAACTTTCAACAAGTCCGCGACGATCTCCTGGCGCGCCGTGAAATTGCACTGCTCGACGTGCGCGAAGAAGCGCCGCACGCCGAAGCGCATCCGCTGTTCGCCTCCAATCTGTCGTTCTCGCACCTGGAGCTGCTGGCCTACGCGCGCATCCCGCGGCGCGACACCGCGATTGTCGTGCTCGACGACGGCGAAGGCCTGGCGCAGAAGGCTGCCGGCCGTTTCGTCGCGCTCGGTTACAGCAACGTCAGCGTGCTCGACGGCGGCGTGGCGGGGTGGAAGGCCGCCGGCGGCGAACTGTTCCAGGACGTCAACGTGCCTAGCAAATCCTTCGGCGAACTGGTGGAAAGCAAGCGTCACACGCCTTCGCTGTCGGCGCCCGAGGTAAAGGCTCTGCTCGACGCGAAGGAAAACGTGGTGGTGCTCGATGCGCGCCGCTTCGACGAATACCAGAACATGAACATCCCGACCTCGATCAGCGTGCCCGGCGCCGAGCTGGTCTTGCGCGTGCGCGAGCTGGCGCCGGATCCGAACACGCGCGTGATCGTCAACTGCGCCGGCCGTACGCGCAGCATCATCGGCACGCAATCGCTGGTCAACGCCGGCATTCCCAACCCGGTCCACGCGCTGCGCAACGGCACCATCGGCTGGACGCTGGCCGGGCAAGAGCTCGAACACGGCAACAGCCGCCAATTCCCGGTTGAGCTGACGGCGGCAACGCGCGTACAGGCGGCGGCCGACGCTCTCGCCGTGGCGGAGCGCGCCGGCGTCAAGCGGCTGGATGCGCAGGGTTTGCAAGCGCTGCGCGCCGACACCGCGCGCACCACCTATCGCTTCGACGTGCGCACGCCGCAGGAGTATGAGGCAGGTCATCTGCCCGGCTTCCTCAGCGCGCCCGGCGGCCAGCTGGTGCAGGAGACCGAATCCAACGCCGCCGTGCGCGGCGCCCGCATCGTGCTGGTCGACGACGACGGCGTACGCGCCAACATGACGGCGTCGTGGCTGGCGCAAATGGCGTGGGAAGTCTACGTGCTCGATGGCGCGACCGCGCCGCAGTTCAGCGAGCAAGGCCCGGCGCCGCGTGAATTGCCGCCGGCGCCGTCCTCTGAAAAAATTACGCCGCAGACATTGGCCGGCTGGCTGGAACAAGACAAAGCCAAAGGCAAGGCAGGCAAGGGTACTGTGGTGCTGGATTTCTCCACCAGCGCGAATTACGTCAAACAGCATATTCCCGGCGCCTGGTTTGCCTTGCGCTCGCAACTGGCGCAAGCCTTGCAGAAGGTACCGGCAGCCGAGCGTTACGTGGTTACCTGCGGCAGCAGCCTGTTGGCGGCATTCGTCATCGGCGACCTGGCGGCGCTGACCGACAAGCCGGTGTTCCTGCTGGAAGGCGGCAACAACGGCTGGAAGGTCGCCGGCCTGCCGCTTGAGACCGGCGCGACCTCGCTGGCCTCGCCGCGCATCGACCGCTACCGTCGTCCCTACGAAGGCACCGACAATCCCGCCTCCGCCATGCAGGCCTACCTCGACTGGGAGTTCGGCCTGGTCGAGCAGCTCGGCCGCGACGGCACTCATGGGTTCCAGGTCATATGAGGTATTGCTGAGCAACAGACGAAGAAAGCACGCGACCCGATTACAATGACGGTCGCGTTTTCTTTTGAAACGGTATTCATGCAACACATCCCGCCGCGCGCAGTCGGCGCACTGCTCGTCAACACCACCATCTGGGGCTTGTCCTGGATCGCCTTCAAATCGCTCCAGCAGCAGGGCATCCATCCGCTGTGGGCGACCGCGATCATCTTTTCCTGCTGCACGATCTGGATGCTGCTGCTCAAGCGCAAATCGCTGCGCGAGATCGGCAAGCATCCCGAGCTGGTTTACGTGGCGATTGCATCCGGCCTGACCAACACCGCCTTCAACGGCGCGGTGGCGTTCGGCGACGTGGTGCGCGTGGTGCTGCTGTTTTACCTGATGCCGATCTGGGCCGTGATCCTGGCGCGACTGGTGCTGCACGAGCCGATCACGCAGCGCGCCTTGCTACGGATTGCACTGGGCCTCACCGGCGCCGTCATCGTGTTGTATCAGCCGGCCATCGGTGTGCCCTTGCCGCACGATCTGGCCGACTGGGTAGCGCTGGCCGGCGGTTTCTTCTTCGCCGTCAACAACATCATGTTGCGTCGCCTGCATGGGGTTGCCGACGGCGCCCGTGCGGTCGCCATGCTGAGCGGCGGCGCGCTGCTCTCGATTATCCTGGGTGCGGCGCTGGCGGCATCCGGATTGATCGCCTGGCCCGGCGCCATCGGCGCGCCGTCGGTGCCGACGCTGGCCTTGTGGTCGGTGCTGTTCATGGTGTCCAACCTGTGCCTGCAATACGGCGTGGCGCGGCTGCCGGCGAACATCACGGCGGTGGTCATGCTGGTGGAAATCATCATCGCCTCGGTATCGGCGTGGCTGTTCGGGGCGGCGGAATTGCGCGTCCAGGATCTGATCGGCGGCGCCTTGATCATCGCCACGCCGTGGCTGGTGCGTGACCGCGCAGCGAGATCCGGCTGAGGCGTTTTCAGCCGGCCAGCATCACCCGGTTGCGGCCGCCTTCCTTGGCGCGGTAGAGCGCTTCGTCGGCGCTGGCGATCAGTTTCTGGCGCGCCTGGTCGGCCGGCATGCTGCGGTCGGGCGGTGTTTGTGAGGCGGCGCCGATGGAGACGGTGACTTGCAGCGCTTCGTCGGCGCCGACGATCTCAATGGCTTGCTGGGCCACACTGGCGCGGATGCGTTCGGCGATGCGTTCGGCATCGTGCAAGGTCGCCTGGGTCAGCAGCACGATGAATTCTTCGCCGCCGTAACGGCCGAGCGAATCGCTCAGGCGCAATTCCTTCTTGATGCGTGTGGCCACTTCGCGCAACACGTCGTCGCCGCTCTGGTGGCCGAACTTGTCGTTGACGCGTTTGAAGTGGTCGATGTCGATGAACAGGCAGGACAGCGCCGAGCGGTCGCGTTGGGCGCGGCCGATTTCTTCCTGCATGCGTTGTTCGATGTAGCGGCGGTTGTTGACGCCGGTGAGCGGGTCGGTCAATCCGATGTGCTTGAGGCGCTCATTGTTGATGACGTTTTCCAGGCAGATCGCCACCACCGAGGCCAGCCGTTCGATGAAGTCGGTCGCCAGGTTGCCGGTGAAGCGGCCTTCATGGGCGCTGCCCAGGGCCAGGTAGCCGATCAGTGTCTGATGACGCGTCAGCGGCAGGATCGCCACGCTGGCGGGCCGGTAGGTCGGGAACAGCGATTGGTGCACGTCATCCTGATAGGGGCCGAGCGTGGGTTTTTCCAGCGGCAGGGCGGGGCCGTCTTCGGCCCGGAACAGCAGGTTGGGATATTCGTCGAGGCCGATTTGCAGGTCGTGCAGGATGCGGCGCACGTCGAACGCGTAGTCGACCAGCGAGAGCGTGACGATTTCCAGGTTGAAGGTGTTGGGCATCAAGAGCGACACCGTTTCGATCAGGTCGCGGAATTCGCTTGAGCCGATCAGGCGCAGGTCGAAAGCCTGGTGGCGCTGCATGATTTGCTGGTTGATCCGGGCCTGCTCCAGCAGGTCCTGCAACTCGGCGTGCAACTGCTGGTTTTCTTCCATCAGTGCCTGGGTGTCGACAGCGCTATTCATCGTGGTCCGGTCTTGTGCCGTTTTTGCTTGTTTCCCTTGATACCCTCAACGCTGGCCTGAGCCGCGTTCCCCTTGCCCGGCAGCGGATTTGCTGCGGACGCACAAGCTTACCACCAGCGCGCCGCGATTGGCTTACAGCGTGCTGAAAAAACGCTCGCCCATCTCTTCCAGACCGAGCGACTGCAACACGTCCTGCAGGCGTTCGGTTGGCCGCTTGCGCGGCAGGTCCTTGTAGCGGGCGATGATCAGTTCATTTTTCATCGAGTGTTCCCAGCCGACCAGTTCCGTGACGCTGACCTGGTAGCCGTGCGCCTCCAGTTGCAGGCAGCGCAGCACGTTGGTGACCTGGCTGCCGAATTCGCGCGTGTGCAGCGGATGGCGCCATAGCTCGGTCAGCGAAGTGCGGCCCAGCGAGGCGCCCTTGTTGCGGTTGAGCACGGAGGCGACTTCGGCCTGGCAGCACGGCACCAGCACGATGAACTGCGCGTGTTTTTTCAGCGCGAAATGGATGGCGTCGTCGGTCGCCGTGTCGCAGGCGTGCAGTGCGGTGACGACGTCAATCTGTTCGGGCAGGGCGGTCGAGCCGATCGAGTCCGCCACCGACAGGTTGAGGAAGGACATGCCCGGGAAGCCCAGGCGTTTGGCCAGCGCGGTCGATTTCTGCACCAGTTCTTCGCGCGTCTCGATGCCGTAGATGCGCGAATTGCCTTCCAGCGCCTTGAAGAACAGGTCGTACAGAATGAAGCCGAGGTAAGACTTGCCGGCGCCATGATCGACCACGCTGACATCGGGATGCGTGTTGCGTATTTCCTGCAGCAGCGGTTCGATGAACTGATACAGGTGATAGACCTGCTTGAGCTTGCGGCGGCTGTCCTGGTTGAGCTTGCCGTCGCGCGTCAGGATGTGCAATTCCTTGAGCAGTTCGACCGACTGGCCCGGCCGGATTTCCGGGATCGTTGCGACAGGGCTGGCGCCGCTGGAACCTGCGGCGCCAGTGGCAGGCGCCGCCGCAGGTTTGTTGTGCTTCTTGCTGCTCATAAGAACGACGCTGACTCAGACGTTGAACAGGAAGTTCATCACGTCGCCGTCCCTGACCACGTATTCCTTGCCTTCGGCGCGCATCTTGCCCGCTTCCTTGGCGCCGTTTTCACCCTT
Source organism: Herbaspirillum lusitanum (assembly GCF_026127345.1). Taxonomy (NCBI): domain Bacteria; kingdom Pseudomonadati; phylum Pseudomonadota; class Betaproteobacteria; order Burkholderiales; family Oxalobacteraceae; genus Herbaspirillum; species Herbaspirillum lusitanum. The sequence goes on from NZ_QXFG01000005.1 coordinate 51,274, forward strand.
GTAGGCGATGAAGTCTTCATAGGCGATGGTCTGCGCGCGGATGAAGCCGCGTTCAAAGTCGGTGTGGATCACGCCGGCGGCTTGCGGGCCGGTGGCGCCGACCGGCACGGTCCAGGCGCGCACTTCCTTGACGCCTGCGGTGAAGTAGGTCTGCAGGCCGAGCAGCTTGAAGGCGGCGCGGATCAGGCGATCCAGACCCGGTTCTTCCATGCCCATGTCGGCCAGGAACTCGGCCTTGTCGGCGTCGTCGAGGTCGGCGATTTCCGATTCGATGGAGGCGCAGATGGCGACGATCGGAGCGCCTTGTTCCGCCGCGTATTTGGTCAACAGGTCCAGCAGCGGGTTGTCGGTGAAGCCGGTGTCGGAGACGTTGGCCACATACATGGCCGGCTTGGCCGTGATCAGGCACAGCGGTTTGATCAGCGCCATTTCTTCAGCGTCGAGGCCGAGTGCGCGCACCGGCTGGGCATCGTCCAACGCCGGCATGATGCGTTCCAGCAGCGCCACCAGCTTGGCGGCGTCCTTGTCGCCCGAACGGGCTTTTTTCTGTTCGCGGTGGATTGCCTTCTCGACGGTGCCCATGTCGGCCAGCGCCAGTTCGGTCTGGATCACGGCGATGTCGTCCAGCGGGCTGACCTTGCCGGCCACGTGGATCACGTTCGGATCTTCGAAGCAGCGCACCACGTTGACGATGGCGTCGGTTTCGCGGATGTGGGACAGGAACTGGTTGCCCAGGCCTTCGCCCTTGGAGGCGCCCGCCACCAGGCCGGCGATGTCGACGAACTCCACGGTTGCCGAAAGAATGCGTTCCGGCTTGACGATTTCTGCCAGCGCCTGCAGGCGCGGATCGGGCACTTCGACCATGCCGACGTTCGGTTCGATGGTGCAGAACGGGTAGTTTTCAGCGGGAATGCCCGCCTTGGTCAAGGCATTGAACAGGGTCGATTTACCGACGTTGGGCAGGCCGACGATGCCGCATTTGAGGCTCATGACAAAATTCTTTCTTAATCAAAAGCGGTATTGTATCAAGTCGGGCGGCCGGTCCGCAGCTTTGCTGTGGCCGGAGCGGCATCCTTGGCAAGCTTTGTGCTGCGGCGCGGAAACATAAAAAGCGTATCTCAAGTCGCTGGAATTGGTCAGTTAAAGTGTTGCCTGTTTGTTTCAAGACGTTAAATGCCCAGCTTGCCGTTGGATTGTATTTACACTGCCTATTGTCTCGCCGAAAGCAATTGCTGTTTTTGCTCTACAATGTCGCCTTTGGAGAATTCTTGGTATTCGTCTTGCCTAACATCGTAGAAATCCGCGACTTGCACTTTGGTTATGGGGACCGCCCGATCCTGTCGGGCCTCCGCATGGACTTCCCGCGTGGAAAAGTGATTGCCGTCATGGGCGGATCCGGCTCCGGCAAGACCACCATCCTGCGCCTGATCGGCGGTCAGTTGCGCCCGCAGTCGGGCACGCTGACGGTGGACGGCGAGAACGTGCCGTCGCTCGACACGCGCGACCTGTACCGCCTGCGCCGCAAGATGGGCATGCTGTTCCAGAACGGCGCGCTGTTTACCGACATGACGGTGTTCGACAACGTCGCCTTCCCGCTGCATGAACACACCGACCTGCCGGAAGAACTGATCCGCGACCTGGTGCTGCTCAAGCTCAATGCGGTCGGCCTGCGCAATGCCGCATCGCTCAAGCCGGCCGAGATTTCCGGCGGCATGGCGCGCCGTGTGGCGCTGGCGCGCGCGATCGCGCTGGATCCCGCGCTGATCATGTATGACGAGCCGTTCGCCGGGCTCGATCCGATTTCCATGGGCGTCACCGCCAACCTGATCCGCAAGCTCAACGACGCGCTCGGCTCGACCTCGATCCTGGTGTCGCATGACGTCAACGAGTCGTTCGGCATCGCCGACTACGTCTACTTCCTGTCGGCAGGCAAGATCGTCGCGCAAGGCACTCCTGATGAAATGCGCGCCTCGCAAGACCCGTATGTGAAGCAATTCGTGCACGCCGAGGCCGACGGCCCGGTGCCGTTCCATTATCCGGGCCGCTCGTTGGCAGAGGACGTCGGCCTGGGAGGTCGTCAATGATCGCTGGTTTCCTGGGCGGCATCGGCCGCTCCGTGCGCGAATTCGTGCTCGGCCTCGGTTTCGCCGCGCGCATGTTCTGGACCGTGATCCGCTCGTCGGGCGGCCTGTGGCGGCGTCCGCGTCTGATCACCGACCAGATCCACTTCATCGGTAATTATTCGCTGGTCATCATCGCCGTGTCGGGCCTGTTCGTCGGCTTCGTGCTGGGCCTGCAAGGTTATTACACGCTCAACAAATACGGTTCCGAACAGGCGTTGGGCCTGCTGGTGGCTCTGTCGCTGACGCGCGAGCTGGGGCCGGTCGTGACGGCCTTGCTGTTCGCCGGCCGCGCAGGCACGTCGCTGACGGCGGAGATCGGCCTGATGAAGGCCGGCGAGCAATTGTCGGCAATGGAAATGATGGCCGTCGATCCGCTGCAGCGCGTGGTCGCGCCGCGCTTCTGGGCCGGTGTTGTTGCCATGCCAGTGCTGGCCGCGATTTTTAGTGCCGTCGGTGTGATCGGTGGTTATATTGTGGGTGTACTGATGATCGGCGTCGACGAAGGCGCGTTCTGGTCGCAGATGCAGGGCGGCGTGGATGTGTGGAACGACATCGCCAACGGCGTGCTCAAGAGCATCGTTTTCGGTATTGCGGTAACCTTTGTTGCCCTGTATCAGGGCTATGAAGCCAAGCCGACCCCCGAAGGCGTCTCGCGCGCCACCACGCGCACGGTCGTGATCGCTTCGCTGATGGTGTTGGGATTGGACTTCCTGCTGACGGCGCTGATGTTCAGCTAAGGCAGGGCGGTCAGGATAATGAGGGCAAGTCCGCAACGAACTTCATCGCGGGCTTCGGATTGATTTTTAGGATGGCAGTGTATGCAACGTAAAACATTAGACGTGTGGGTGGGTTTGTTTGTCTTGCTGGGAGCGGCCGCGCTGGTTTTCCTCGCGCTCAAGGCGGGCAACATGAGCTCGTTCTCGTTCAGCCAGAAGACCTATTCGATTACCACCAAGTTCGACAACATCGGCGGCCTCAAGCCGCGCGCAGCGGTCAAGAGCGCCGGCGTGGTGGTCGGACGTGTGGACGCGATCCGCTTCGACGACAAGACATTTCAGGCATCGGTGACGCTCAACATGGACGAGCGCTACCAGTTTCCAAAGGATAGTTCCGCCAAGATCCTGACTTCAGGCCTGCTTGGCGAGCAATACGTCGGTATCGAACCGGGGGGTGATGTAAAAAATCTGGCGGCAGGCGACACGATCAAGATGACGCAATCGGCGATCGTGCTGGAGAACCTGATCAGCCAGTTCTTATATAGCAAGGCAGCAGAGGGAAAGGATAATTCAAAATGAAAATAGCAGCTCGCATTGCGGCGCTGGCCATGGTCGCCGCGCTCAGTGGTTGCGCGACGTCGCAAAACCCGAACGACCCGCTTGAAGGCTTCAACCGCGCGATGTTCAGCTTCAACGACACCGTCGACAAGGTGGCGCTGAAGCCGGCCGCGCAGGCATATCAGTTCGTCCTGCCGAATTTTGTGCAGACCGGCATCGGCAATTTCTTCGGCAATATCGGCGATCTCTGGTCGGCGGTGAACCAGGTACTGCAAGGCCGCATTGAAACCGGCGTCACCAGCTTCATGCGTGTGGCGGTCAACACCACCTTCGGTCTGGTCGGCGTGCTCGACGTCAGTACCGAGGCCCGCCTGCCGAAGCAAAAGTCCGACTTTGGTCAGACACTGGGCAAATGGGGCGTAGGCTCCGGTCCGTACGTCGTGCTGCCGTTGCTGGGACCGTCGACGATTCGCGACACTGCAGCGCTGCCTGCCGATTTCTACGGCGATCTGTGGTCGTACAAGAAGCCGGTGCGCTGGCGTAACGTCGGTTCGGTGGTGCGCGTGATCGACAAGCGTGCGCAGTTGCTGGACGCTTCCAACCTGCTGGAAGACGCCGCGCTGGACAAGTATGACTTTGTGCGCGACACCTATCTGCAAAGCCGTCAGTCGCAGATCGACGGCACCAAGGACGATCATCGCAGCAAGGAAGAAGTCGTCAAGCCGTAACCGGCGAGCGACCTGCATTACAGGTGAAACCGGCCGGGCGCGTTCATCGCGCCCGGCCTCACTTGAAAATCCGGAGAATGCAACCACGTTGTATATCCGGTATCCGTTTGGATGCCTGCCGGACACGCGCCGTATTTTTATGGCAAAGTGGACCGACAACAGCGCGCCGGATCATGTCCGGGGCGGCTTGAGCGGTAACGAGAAACGGATCGTGGCGCCTTATTTATGAATGGATCGTAGATTATGAACATGCTTACCAAATTCCTGGCGATTGCCGTGTCGGCTTCCGCGCTAACGTTTGCCTTCGCTTCCACCGCTTCGGCGCAGGAAGCGCCTGACGCGCTGGTCAAGCGCATCAGCGACGACGTCATCAACACCGCCAAGAGCGACAAGGAAATCCAGGCCGGCAACATCAACCGCATCGTTGCGCTGGTGGAAGAAAAAATCCTGCCGTACGTCGATTCCGAGCGCATGACTTCGCTGGCGGCCGGCCGCTACTGGCGTCAGGCCACACCGGAACAGCAAAAACAGCTGATCACCGAATTCCGCAGCCTGTTGATCTACACCTATTCCGGCGCGCTGTCGCAAATCCGCGACCAGAAGGTCGAATACAAGCCGCTGCGCGCCGATCCGGCCGACACCGAAGTGGAAGTGCGTTCGCAAGTGATCCAGTCGCGCGGCGAACCGATCCAGCTGAGCTATCGTCTCGAGAAGCTGTCGTCGGGATGGAAAATGTACGACGTCAACGTGATGGGCGCCTGGCTGGTTGAGGCCTACAAGGGCACCTTCAACAGTGAAATCACCAAGGGCGGCATCGACGGCCTGATCAAGAGCCTGTCCGACAAGAACAAGCAGCTGGCTGCGCGTTCGGGCAAGAAGTAACCGGGACCGACAGGGAACCGACATGTTCAAACCCGGCACCACCCTTACCGCCGACAACGCCAGCGCCACGCTGGCGGCAGGCCTGCAGGCGATTGCCGGCGGCCAGTCGGCAATCGACCTGAGCGGCGTCGCGACCGTCGATTCGTCCGCTGTCGCCACCTTGCTGGCATGGCAACGCGCCGCCCGGCAAAAGGGCCTGGCACTGCAATTCGGCCCGCTGCCGGCCAACCTGCAAAGCCTGGTCGACCTGTACGGCGCCGCGTCGCTGCTGGGTGCGCCGACTTCTGCATCCGACCGACACCACTGATCTCCTGAAGGCCGCCGGCAATGCCGGCAGCCGCTTCCCCCCATTCCGGCTGCAAGAGCGGAAATCCCCTATAATCCAACGTTTCGCTGCATCGCTTGTTGCCTTGATGCAAAAGGCCGGCAGCCTGATTCGTTCCCTTTTGCTTACTCTGACGCGTCCCGAATGCGGACCAAATAATGGCAGCTCTACAGATCAATAATGTCGAAAAACGCTATCAGTCGCTACAGGCGCTGGGCGGTGTTTCGCTCTCGATAGAAGAGGGTGAATTTTTCGGCTTGCTCGGCCCCAATGGCGCCGGCAAAACCACGCTGATTTCCATCGTGGCCGGCCTCAATCGCGCCGACTCCGGTTCGGTCACCATTCATGGCCACGACGTCGTCACCGATTACCGCGCGGCGCGCACCAAGCTCGGCGTAGTGCCGCAGGAGCTGGTGTTCGACCCGTTCTTCACCGTGCGTGAAACGCTGCGCATGCAGTCCGGTTATTTCGGCCTGAAGAACAATGACCGCTGGATCGACGAGGTGATGGACAACCTGGACCTGACCAACAAGGCCGACACCAACATGCGCGCGCTGTCCGGCGGCATGAAGCGGCGCGTGCTGGTGGCCCAGGCGCTGGTGCACAAGCCGCCGGTGATCGTGCTCGACGAGCCGACCGCAGGCGTCGACGTCGAGTTGCGCCAGACCTTGTGGAAATTCATCGGCCGCCTCAATCGCGAAGGTCACACCATCGTGCTGACCACGCATTATCTGGAAGAAGCCCAGGCGCTGTGCAATCGCATCGCCATGCTGAAGTTCGGCAAGGTGGTGGCGCTCGATTCGACGGATGCGCTGATCAAGCGCATTTCCGGTTCGCAACTGGTGTTGCGTTTGAAGTCGGGCAGCTTGCCCGACAGCCTGCGTCCGCTGGTGACGCATCCCGAAGAATTGTTGTCCGGCCTGAAATACACGCTGCGCGTCAACGACTACAACGATGTCGAGCCGATCCTGTCGGCGCTGCGCGAAGGCGGTGCGGTGATCGACGACATGCAGTTGCAACAGGCCGATCTGGAAGATGTCTTCATCCAGATCATGGGAGGCGTTAAATGACCGGTTTTCAAACCCTGTTTTACAAGGAAGTGCTGCGTTTCTGGAAGGTCGCCACGCAAACCGTGACGGCGCCGATCATGACGGCCATGCTGTACCTGCTGATCTTCGGCCACGTGCTGCAAGACCGCGTGCAGGTGTATCCGGGCGTGCAATACACCGGTTTCCTGGTGCCCGGCCTGGTGATGATGAGCGTGCTGCAGAATGCCTTCGCCAACAGCTCGTCCTCGCTGATCCAGTCCAAGATCACCGGCAACCTGGTGTTCGTGCTGTTGACGCCGCTGTCGCACTGGGAGATGTTCGGCGGCTACGTGCTGGCGGCGGTCGTGCGCGGCCTGATCGTCGGCGCCGGCGTATTCGTGGTGACGGCGTGGTTCGGGCACCTGAGCTTCGTGGCGCCGTGGTGGATCGTGATCTTCGCTTTGCTGGGCGCGGCCATCCTCGGCACCATGGGATTGGTCGCCGGCATCTGGGCGGAGAAGTTCGACCAGTTGGCGGCGTTCCAGAATTTCCTGATCGTGCCGCTGACCTTCCTGGCCGGCGTGTTCTATTCGATCCACTCGCTGCCGCCATTCTGGCAAACGGTCTCGCATTTCAACCCGTTCTTTTATATGATTGACGGTTTCCGCTACGGCTTTTTCGGGCAGTCCGACATCAATCCCTTTATCAGCCTGGCGATTGTCTCGGTGTTCTTCATTGCGCTGTCGACGCTGGCCGTACGGATGTTGAAGAGCGGCTACAAACTGCGCGCGGGCGCACATTGACGCATATTGATGGCAACGTCCGACGTTTGCCATTTACCTTGATTACCTAGTGAAGAGCCGCCTCATGCTACCCACACCTGAACTCGTTAAAAATTACATTGCTGCCGGCCTGGCCTGCTCGCACCTCGAAGTCGAGGGCGACGGCCAGCACTTTACCGCCGTCATCGTGTCCGACTCCTTCGCCGGCAAACGCCTGATCCAGCGCCATCAACTGGTCTACGCAGCGCTCGGCGATCGCATGCGCGAGGAAATTCACGCTCTGTCGATGAAGACCCTCACTCCCGAAGAATTCCAGAAATAAGGCCCAGGTTTCCCTATGGACAAGCTCTTAATCCGCGGCGGCAACCGCCTTTCCGGCGACGTCGTCATCTCCGGCGCCAAGAATGCAGCGCTGCCAATTCTGTGCGCAGGCCTGCTGACTGCCGACAACCTGCACCTGTCGAATATCCCCAACCTGCAGGACGTCAGCACCATGCTCAAGCTGATGCGCCAGATGGGTTTGCGTATCGAGCAGGAACAGGACGGCAACACGGTCACGCTCAACGGCGGCGACATCACCAGGCTGGAAGCGCCGTATGAACTGGTGAAGACCATGCGCGCCTCGATCCTGGTGCTTGGTCCGCTGCTGGCGCGCTTCGGTGAAGCCAAGGTCTCGCTGCCGGGCGGCTGCGCCATCGGTTCGCGTCCGGTCGATCAGCACATCAAGGGTTTGCAGGCGATGGGCGCGGAAATCACCATCGACGCCGGCTACATCTACGCCAAGGCCAAGCGCCTCAAGGGCACCCGCATCGTGACCGACATGATCACCGTCACCGGCACCGAAAACCTGCTGATGGCGGCGGTGCTGGCCGAAGGCGAAACCGTACTGGAAAACGCCGCGCGCGAACCTGAAGTCAGCGACCTGGCGCACCTGCTGGTCGCGATGGGCGCCAAGATCGACGGCATCGGCACCGACCGCCTGGTGATCCAGGGCGTCGACAAGCTGCACGGCGCTTCGCATACCGTGATCGCCGACCGCATCGAAACCGGCACTTTCCTGTGCGCGGTGGCGGCCGTGGGCGGCGACGTCACGCTCAAGAACACCCGCAGCAACCTGCTCGACGCCGCGCTCGACAAGCTGCGCGAAGCCGGCGCCATCCTGACTACCGGCGAGGACTGGATCCGCGTGCAGATGGCGCGCCGTCCGAAAGCAGTCAGCTTCCGCACCACCGAATACCCAGGCTTCCCGACCGACATGCAGGCGCAATTCATGGCGCTGAACTGCATCGCTGAAGGCACCAGCCACGTCACTGAAACGATCTTTGAAAACCGCTTCATGCACGTGCAGGAAATGAATCGTCTGGGCGCCGCTATCGACGTCGAAGGCAACACGGCGATCGTCAAGGGCGTGGAAAAATTCATCGGCGCGCCGGTGATGGCGACCGATCTGCGCGCATCGGCCTCGCTGGTGATTGCCGGCCTGGCCGCGCAAGGCGAGACGCTGATTGAGCGCATCTATCACCTTGATCGCGGCTACGATCGCATGGAAAACAAACTGTCGTCGATCGGCGCACAGATCGAACGCGTTAAATAATCGATAGCAAAAAATGACTCAGCAACTCACTCTCGCTCTGTCCAAGGGCCGCATCTTCGAAGAAACACTGCCGCTGCTCAAGGCCGCCGGCATCGAAGTCACCGAGGATCCCGAGACCTCGCGCAAGCTGATCCTGCCGACCAACGATCCGGCCGTGCGCGTGATCATCGTGCGCGCTTCCGATGTACCGACCTACGTGCAATACGGCGCCGCCGATTTCGGCGTGGCCGGCAAGGACGTGTTGCTCGAGCATGGCGGCGAAGGCCTGTACCAGCCGATCGACCTGAACATCGCCAGGTGCCGCCTGTCGGTGGCGGTGCAGGACGGTTTCGACTACGCCAGCGCGGTGCGCCAGGGTGCGCGCCTGCGCGTGGTCACCAAGTACGTCAAGACCGCGCGTGAACATTTTGCGTCCAAGGGCGTGCACGTCGACCTGATCAAGCTGTACGGCTCGATGGAGCTGGGCCCGCTGGTCGGCCTGTCCGACGCCATCGTCGACCTCGTCAGCACCGGCGGCACGCTGCGCGCCAACAAGCTGGTTGAAGTCGAACACATCATGGAAATTTCCTCGCGTCTGGTCGTGAACCAGGCCGCGCTGAAACTGAAGCGCGAACGTCTGCAACCGATCCTGGAAGCATTTGAAAAAGCGTCGCAGGCAAACGCATAACAGACGCATACGCAGAACACGACAGCACTGAAAGCAACGAAGGCGACATCATGGGCATAGCAATCCGAAAACTCGATTCCACCGACGCCGGCTTCAGGCAAACGCTGTCGTCCGTGCTGGCCTTTGAAGCCGGCGAAGACGAGGCCATCGATCGCGCCGCCGCCGGCATCCTGGCCGACGTCAAGGCGCGCGGCGATGCCGCCGTGCTGGAATACACCAACCGCTTCGATCGCCTGTCCGCTACCGCCGTGTCCGCACTGGAAATCGGCCAGGACGAGTTGAAAAAAGCATTGGACGGTTTGCCCGCCGCGCGCCGCGCCGCCTTGCAGACCGCCGCCGACCGCGTGCGCGCCTACCATGAGCGCCAGAAGAAGGAATGCGGTTCCGACGGTTTCCTCTATACCGAAGCCGACGGCACCGTGCTGGGCCAGAAGGTCACGCCGCTGGATCGCGTCGGTATCTATGTGCCGGGCGGCAAGGCCGCCTATCCGTCGTCCGTGCTGATGAACGCCATCCCGGCCAAGGTGGCCGGCGTGCAGGAAGTCATCATGGTGGTGCCGACCCCGGACGGCGTGAAGAACGAACTGGTGCTGGCTGCTGCGGCGATTGCCGGCGTCGACCGCGTGTTCACCATCGGCGGCGCCCAAGCCGTCGGTGCGCTGGCCTACGGCACCGGCACGATTCCGCAGGTCGACAAGATCGTCGGTCCTGGCAACGCCTACGTCGCCGCCGCCAAGCGCCGCGTGTTCGGCACGGTCGGCATCGACATGATCGCCGGTCCGTCCGAGATCCTCGTGATCTGCGACGGCAGCACCGATCCCGACTGGATCGCCATGGACTTGTTCTCGCAGGCCGAGCACGACGAACTGGCGCAATCGATCCTGCTGTGCCCGGATGCCGATTACATCGCCAAAGTTGAAGCCAGCATCAACAAGCAACTCGACGCCATGCCGCGCAAGGACGTGATCCGCACTTCGCTGACCGATCGCGGCGCGCTGGTCAAAGTGCGCGACATGGACGAAGCCTGCGAGATCGCCAACGCGATCGCCGCCGAGCATCTTGAAATCTCCACCGAGCAGCCGCAGCAATGGGCTGACAAGATCCGCCACGCCGGCGCCATGTTCCTCGGCCGTTTTTCATCCGAAGCGCTGGGCGATTACTGCGCCGGTCCCAACCACGTGTTGCCGACCTCGCGCACCGCGCGTTTCTCGTCGCCGCTGGGTGTCTACGATTTCCAGAAGCGTTCCAGCATCATCCAGGTCAGCGAAGCCGGCGCCCAGGCATTGGGCAAGGTCGCCGCCGAACTGGCTTATGGCGAAGGCTTGCAGGCGCATGCCCGCTCCGCCGAGTTGCGCTTCAAATGACGACACTGCGCGTCCAGCCAATCCAGCCCGCCCTGCCAGGTCGGCGATGATCTGGCGCGACCGCGTTTTTTGCGAAGATGCGCTGGACGGCCTGGCGCGCATTCCCGATGGCGAGATCGACCTGCTGATCGCCGATCCCCCTTACGGTCTCGGCAAGGACTACGGCAACGACTCCGACAAGCTCGACAACGACGCTTACCTGGCCTGGACCGAGCAGTGGATCGATGTCGCGCTTCCCAAGCTCAAGCCGAACGGCAGCCTTTACATTTTCCTGACCTGGCGTTACTCGCCGGAAATTTTCGTCATGCTCAAGCGGCGCATGACCATGCTCAATGAAATCGTCTGGGACCGTCGCGTGCCGTCCATGGGCGGCAGCACGCGCAAGTATTCCTCGGTGCATGACACGATCGGTTTCTTCGCGCGCGCAAAAGATTATTACTTTGACCTCGACGCCATCCGCATTCCTTACGATGCCCAGACCAAGAAGGCGCGCTCGCGCTCCATTTTCGTTGGCGCCAAATGGCTGGAGATGGGCTACAACCCGAAAGACGTCTGGAGCGTGTCGCGCCTGCATCGCGAGCACAAGGAGCGCGCCGACCATCCGACCCAGAAGCCGCTCGAAATCGTCGAGCGCATGATCAAGGCGTCGTGTCCGCCCGGCGGCGTGGTGCTGGATCCCTTCATGGGCAGCGGCACCACGGCGGTGGCGGCAAGACGCTGCGGCCGCCAGTTTGTCGGCTTTGAACTGAACCCGGCCTATTGCGCGCTGATCGATCAGCGCGTGGCCGACCTTGACCCTATTTCGACACAGACCTCCGATGAGCAAGTCCCTGGTTGAACGCATCATCCGCGCCGACGTGCGCGCGCTGTCCGCCTATCCGGTGCCGGACGCCGCCGGCTTCGTCAAACTCGACGCCATGGAAAACCCGTACACGCTGCCGCAGGCCTTGCGCGACGAGCTCGGGCAACGACTGTCCGCAGTGGCGCTGAACCGGTATCCGGTGCCGTCCTACACGCTGCTCAAGGAAAAGCTGTGCCGCCACATGGGCGTGCCGACAGGTTTCGACGTGCTGCTGGGCAATGGTTCGGATGAGCTGATTTCCATTCTCTCGGTGGCATGCGCTCAAGCCGGCGCCAAGGTCCTGGCGCCCGAGCCGGGCTTCGTGATGTACGCCGTGTCGGCGAAATTCGCCGGGCTGGAGTACATCGGCGTGCCGCTCAAGACTGACTTCACGCTCGACCGCGACGCCATGCTGGCGGCGATCGCCGCGCACCGGCCGGCGATTACCTATCTGGCTTATCCGAACAATCCGACCGGCACCTTGTATGACGCCGCCGACATCGAAGCGGTGATCCGCGCGGTGGGTAACGACGGCATCGTGGTGGTCGATGAGGCCTACCAGCCGTTCGCGCAGGAGAGCTTCATGCCGCGCTTGCCGGAATTCAATAATCTGGTGGTGATGCGCACCGTCTCCAAGCTCGGCCTGGCCGGCATCCGGCTCGGCTATATGGCTGCCGGCGCAGCTTTGTTGCAGGAATTCGACAAGGTGCGGCCGCCCTATAACATCAATGTGCTGACGCAGGCAGCGGCCGAGTTCGTACTTGATCACACCGCCGAACTGGACCGTCAGGCGGCGGCATTGCGCAATGCGCGCACCGATCTGGCGGCGACGCTGGCGGGGCTCGGCGGTGTTGAAGTGTTCCCCTCCGCCGCCAATTTCCTGCTGATCCGGCTGGCAAATGCGGATAAAGTATTCGCCGGGCTGCTGCAACGTAAGGTATTAGTCAAAAATGCCGGTAAAATGCATCCATCGCTGCAAAATTGCCTGAGAGTCAATGTCAGTACGCCCGAAGAGAATTCCCTGTTCCTGATCGCCTTGAAAGAAACGCTTCAAGAGCGCGTCCAGGAATCACCTTTGTCATTTTTGTAATGTCTGTTTTACCCTGATCATGTCAACTCCACGAACTGCAGAAGTCGTCCGCAACACCAACGAGACGCAAATCCGCGTCGCGATCAACCTGGATGGCACCGGCCGGCAAAAGCTGGACACCGGCGTGCCTTTCCTCGATCACATGCTGGACCAGATCGCGCGTCACGGTTTGATCGACCTCGACATTGAGGCCAAGGGCGACCTGCACATTGACGCGCATCACACCGTGGAAGACGTCGGCATCACGCTCGGCCAGGCTTTCGCCAAGGCCATCGGCGACAAGAAGGGCATCCGCCGTTACGGCCACGCCTACGTGCCGCTGGACGAGGCGCTGTCGCGCGTGGTGATCGACTTCTCCGGCCGTCCCGGCCTGGAATATCACATCCCCTTTACCCGTTCGATGATCGGCGGCTTCGACGTCGACCTGACCAGCGAGTTCTTCCATGGTTTTGTCAATCATGCGCAAGTCACGCTGCATGTGGACAATCTGCGCGGCATCAACGCGCACCATCAGTGCGAAACCGTATTCAAGGCTTTTGGCCGCGCCCTGCGCATGGCGATCGAACTCGATCCGCGTTCGGCGGGAACGATTCCTTCCACCAAAGGCAGCCTGTAATGTGAGCCGGGCGGGACAGTCCGTTCCGCCATTGACACTTTCCATGCGTTTGCATTTTTCGATATGAATAAAATTGTTGTAGTGGATTACGGAATGGGCAACCTGCGCTCGGTCGCGCAAGCCCTGCGTCATGTCGCGCCCGAAGCCGACGTGCGCATCTCCGGTGAAGTCGCCGACATCGAAGCGGCCGACCGCGTGGTGCTGCCGGGCCAGGGCGCCATGCCGGACTGCATGCGCAGCCTGCGCGAGTCCGGCGTGCAGGACGCGGTGATTGCCGCCGCGCGCAGCAAGCCCCTGTTCGGCGTGTGCGTCGGCGAGCAGATGTTGTTCGACTGGAGTGAAGAAGGCGATACGCCCGGCCTCGGCTTGTTGCCCGGCAAGGTGGTGCGCTTCCGGCTCGACGGTCAGGTCCAGGAAGACGGTTCGCGTTTCAAGGTGCCGCAAATGGGCTGGAACCGCGTGCATCAGAAAGTCGCCCATCCGCTGTGGCAGGGTGTCGACGAGCAGGCTTACTTCTATTTCGTGCACAGCTACTACGCGCAGCCCGGCGAGAGCGCGCACACCGTCGGCGAGACCGTCTACGGCGCGCCGTTCGCTTGCGCCGTGGCCCGCGATAATATTTTTGCAACACAATTCCATCCGGAAAAAAGTGCCGCTGCGGGTTTGCAGCTGTACCGGAATTTCGTACACTGGAAACCCTGATTTTTGCTTAATTTTTGCGCAGTACTTTTTTCACCGCCAGGCCACGCGCATCGTGAACATCTTGCGCTGATCTGTCCCTTTACTTACTCAACGTCATTACCGTAGCCATGCTGCTGATACCTGCCATCGACCTGAAAGACGGTCATTGCGTTCGCCTGAAGCAAGGCGATATGGACCAAGCCACCGTATTCTCCCAGGACCCCGCCGAAATGGCGCGGCACTGGCTGCTGCAGGGCGCGCGTCGCCTGCATCTGGTCGACCTCAACGGCGCCTTCGCCGGCAAGCCGAAGAACGAATCGGCCGTCAAGGCCATCCTCAAGGCGGTGCGTGATTTCGCCGTCGAGAACGAGGTCGAGGAAATCCCCGTGCAACTGGGCGGCGGCATCCGCGACCTCGACACCATCGAGCGCTATCTCGACGACGGCCTGTCCTACATCATCATCGGCACCGCCGCGGTGAAGAATCCCGGCTTCCTGCACGATGCCTGCAGCGCGTTCCCGGGCCAGATCATCGTCGGCCTCGACGCCAAGGACGGCAAGGTCGCCACCGACGGCTGGAGCAAACTGTCCGGCCATGAAGTGATCGACCTGGCGAAGAAGTTCGAAGGCTACGGCTGCGAAGCCATTGTCTACACCGACATCGGCCGCGACGGCATGATGGGCGGCGTCAACATCGAAGCCACCGTGCGCCTGGCGCAGGCGGTCGCGATCCCGATCATCGCCTCCGGCGGCGTGCACAACATCAAGGACGTCGAAGCCCTGTGCGGCGTGCAGGACGAAGGCATCGAAGCGGTCATCTGCGGCCGCTCGATCTATGAAGGCACGCTGGACCTGAGCTCGGCGCAGGATCGCGCCGATGAATTGACGGCGTCCGAAGGGTCCGACAGCGAACCATCATGACACTCGCAAAACGCATCATCCCTTGTCTCGACGTGACGGCCGGACGGGTCGTCAAGGGCGTCAATTTCCTCGAGTTGCGCGACGCCGGCGACCCGGTTGAAATCGCACGCCGCTACGACGAGCAGGGCGCGGACGAAATCACCTTCCTCGACATCACCGCTTCTTCGGACGGCCGCGGCTTGCTCCTCGACATCATCGAAGCGGTGGCGTCGCAGGTCTTCATTCCGCTGACGGTCGGCGGCGGCGTGCGCGCGGTCGACGACGTGCGACGCTTGCTCAACGCGGGCGCGGACAAGGTCGGCATCAACACTTCTGCGGTAACCAATCCGCAACTGGTGGAAGACGCGGCGAGCAAATACGGTTCACAATGCATCGTGGTGGCGATCGATGCCAAACGTACCGGCGAAGGCAAGTGGGAAGTCTTCACGCACGGCGGCCGCAACGCCACCGGGCTGGACGCAGTCGAGTGGGCGCGCAAGATGGCGCAACTCGGCGCCGGCGAAATTCTGCTGACCAGCATGGACCGCGACGGCACCCGCAGCGGCTTCGACCTGGCGCTCACGCGCGCGGTGTCGGATGCGGTGGCGATTCCCGTGATTGCCTCGGGCGGCGTCGGCGGCCTGCAGGATCTGGCTGACGGCATCAAGCAGGGCAAGGCCGATGCCGTTCTGGCGGCGAGTATTTTTCACTATGGCCAACACACCGTGCAGGAAGCGAAACGTTTTATGGCGGATCAGAACATCCCGATGAGGCTGGCATGAGCATCAGTGCAAAATGGCTGAACAAGGTGAAATGGGATGAGGTCGGCCTGGTGCCGGTGATCGCCCAGGAAGTCGGCTCCAACGACGTGCTGATGTTCGCCTGGATGAACCGCGAAGCATTGGCCCGCACCGTGCAGACCGGCGAAGCGGTGTACTGGAGCCGCTCGCGCAAGAAGCTGTGGCACAAGGGCGAGGAATCCGGCCATTTTCAGAAGGTGCATGAAATCCGCCTCGACTGCGACGAAGACGTGGTTTTGCTCAAGGTTGAACAGGTGGCCGGCATCGCCTGCCACACCGGCCGTCATTCCTGCTTCTTCCAGAAGTTCGAAGGCAATGCCGAGACCGGCGAATGGCAGACCGTCGAGCCGGTGCTGAAAGACGAAGCCGCGCCCGAAAAAGAAAAGCCGAAGCGCGTGCGCAAGACAATGACCAAGACAGATCCCAAGGTAACGCCATGAGTGAAACACTGCGCCGCCTGGCCGAGGTGATCGAGTCGCGCAAGCTGGCCAACGGCGGCGACCCCGCCACGTCGTACGTCGCCAAACTGTTCTCCAAGGGCGACGACGCCATCCTGAAAAAGATCGGTGAAGAAGCCGCAGAAACCATCATGGCCGCCAAGGATGCGCGCGTCAGCGGCGATGCATCGAAAGTGCTCTACGAGTGCGCCGACCTGTGGTTCCACTCGATGGTCATGCTGGCGCATTTCGATCTCAAGCCGCAAGACGTGCTCAACGAACTGGCGCGCCGCGAAGGCTTGTCCGGCCTCGAAGAGAAGGCTGCTCGTCCGGCGGACGCATAACGATCATCAGCAGAATCAACGCCTAAGAATTCACGACCGTAAAACGGCAATTGACCGGGACACCCCAGGAGGAGCAGCTTTGGATAACTGTATTTTTTGCAAGATCGCCGCCGGGGAGATTCCGTCGAAGAAGGTTTACGAAGACGACGACGTGCTGGCGTTCCACGACATCAACCCGGCCGCGCCGGTGCATTTCCTGATCATCCCGAAACTGCACGTCGCCACGCTGGCCGATTGCGGCGAGAAACATGCGGCGCTATTGGGTAAAATGGCCTTGCTTGCGCCAAAGCTGGCGCAGGAACAGGGATGCGGTTACCAGCTTGACGCGACCGGCAACAAGACCGGCGGTTTCAAGACGCTTTTCAATACAGGCCCGGACGGCGGCCAAGAGGTGTACCATCTCCACATGCATGTCATTGGCGGCGCCCATCCGTGGCGCACCAAGTCCGTGCTGCAGGGATAAGGACAACGCATCCGGCCTGGCAGGAATATTGCAACAAAGATTTATTTGAATACAGGGCACGCGTGTCCGCTTAGGAGAGAAAAATGGGTTCGTTCAGTATCTGGCATTGGTTGATTGTTCTGGTAATCGTCATGGTGGTGTTCGGCACGAAGAAGCTGGGCAATATGGGTTCCGATCTCGGCAAGGCCGTCAAGGGTTTCAAGGATGGCGTCAAGGGCGAAGAAGAAGACAAAGACAAGCCTGTCGCCAAGGATCAGACCATCATCGACGTGCAAGCCAAAGACAAAGAAAAATCCGGCAGCTGAGTCTTCCGCCGACGCCCGCACCGCTTCGCCGCTTGTGGTTTGGCGAGGTTGCGCGGGCTATCGTTGTTCCTGATGCCCCGCCAGCCCGGCCTCGCGCACGCTGATTTTTTCGGCATTCACTTTCGATTGTTACCCTCGCAATGATTGATATCGGTCTTTCCAAGCTGGCTCTCATCGGCGTTGTCGCGCTGGTCGTGATTGGTCCTGAGCGCCTGCCCAAGGTGGCGCGCATGGCCGGTTCGCTGTTCGGTCGCGCGCAACGCTACATCAACGAGGTAAAGACGGAAGTCAGCCGCGAGATCGAGCTGGAAGAATTGCGCAAGATGCAAAAGGACGTGCAGGACGCCGCCGGCGATGTCCACAATAGCATCTCCAAAAGCGTCGCCGACGCCGAGAATTCCATCCACGACGCCTGGAACGACAGCAGCTCCGGCAGCAGCACGAGCTGGAGCACCGCGTCTGGCAGCGGCGCCAGCCCGGAAGCGCTGATCATCAAGGCAAAGAATTTCCGCAAGAAGAAACTGGCGCGCACTTCCGGCGTTCCTTCCTGGTACAAGAACCAGAGCGGTCGCCGCACCCGCGTGATTTCCGCCGCGGCGCGCGTAGCCAAATATCGTCCTATCGGCGCCGGCAAATCGGCCGGTTTTTTCTAATCCCGATGGACTTGTTTTCCATCCCATTCCTGCAGTAATTCCATGGCCGAAGAACAGAAAACGTCAGGTAGCGAAGAGTCCTTCATTTCGCATCTGATCGAATTGCGCAGCCGCGTGGTGAAAGCGTCGGCAGCGGTGCTCATCATTTTCCTGTGCATGATGCCGTGGTCCGCGCATATCTTCGACCTGCTGGCGGCGCCGATGATCAGCGCCTTGCCGGTCGGCAGCAAGATGATCGCCACCGGCGTCATCACGCCGTTCCTGATCCCGGTCAAGGTCACCATGCTGATGGCCTTCATGATCGCGCTGCCGTGGGTGCTGTACCAGATGTGGGCCTTCGTCGCGCCGGGTTTGTATTCGCACGAGAAGCGCCTGGTGGCGCCGTTGGTGATTTCGTCCTCGCTGCTGTTTCTGATGGGCGTGGCGTTCTGCTACTTCTTCGTTTTCGGCGTGGTGTTTCCGTTCATCAACAATTTCGCGCCGAAGTCGGTCTCGGTGGCGCCGGATATCGACAGCTACGTCGACTTCGTGCTGACCATGTTCCTGGCGTTCGGTATTACCTTCGAAGTACCGATCATCGTGATTGTGCTGGTGCGCATGGGCCTGGTTCCGCTGGCCAAGCTCAAGCAGATCCGTCCTTACGTGGTGGTTGGCGCTTTCGTCATCGCCGCCGTGGTGACGCCGCCGGACATCATGAGCCAGCTGATGCTGGCCGTGCCGCTGTGCCTGCTGTATGAAGTCGGCCTGCTGGTGGCGCCGATCTTCGAGAAGGCGACACGCGCGCCGGAAGAACGGGAAGACGCCGTCGGCAGCTGACCGGCGCAAACCTCAGGCATTAAAAAGGCCACTGCATGCAGTGGCCTTTTTGTTTTTTGTTGGCGGCGGAAGCAGATCTTTCTCAGCTTCACTCCGCAATGATCAGTGGCACCTGGCGCAACCAGCTCACCAGCGGATACGCATCCTTGAATCCGGCCAGCACTTCCTTGCCGATATCGGCCGGAATTTTTTTCTTGATGCTCGATTCCTTCCAGACGATGAAGTTCTTGAGTTTGATGTATTCGAGATGCGGGCTGTCGGCGTCGAAGCCCTTGGGAGGACGGGTCAGCTTGCCTTCTTCCTGCAAGCCGCCATAGTTGTCCTTGATGGCCTTGTTCCTGAGCACCTTGCTGAAGCCGGCGGCGTCTTCGATGACGCGTTGGCGAATCGCGCGCAGGCGGTCCGACGGCGGCATGTATTCGCCGCCCGCGATCAGCAACTGGCCGTCGGCGTCAATGTGGAAGTAGTAGGCCGGGCCGCCGCCCGAACTCGGCTTCTTCAGGCCGCTCGCCGTCAGCGAAGCGGAGAAGTGCGTCTTGTATGGGCTCTTGTCATGCGAGAAGCGCATGTCGCGGTTGATGCGGAACAGCGCTTTTTTCGGATTGCAGCTGGCCATGATGGGGTCGAACTTGCTGATGTCGGCGATCAGTTGCGTCACCAGTTCGAGGAACTCCGCACGCAGGATGTCGTAGCGCGGCTTGTTCATCACGAACCACGCGCGGTTGTTGTTCTCCGACAGCTCGGCGAGGAATTGCGTCAGGTCACGGATATGCATGTTGCGTTCTTTCCTTACTCTCGTTCTTCGCGTTTCAGCGGAGGGCGTTTGCCGACGACGATTTCCAGCGTGGTCTCCTGCGCCTTGCGCAGCACTGTCATCCTGGCCTTCTGGCCCGGAATCAGTTGGGCGATGAGATTCAGCATTTCAGTGGTGTCGGTGACCGCTTTGTTTTCCACGCTGATGAGAATGTCGCCCGGCTTCATGCCGGCCTTGTCGGCAGGACCGTTCTTGAGCACGCCGGCGATGATGGCGCCGGTCTTCTTGGTCAGGCCGAAGCTTTCGGCCAGCTCAGGCGTGATGTCCTGCGGTTCGACGCCGATCCAGCCGCGCACCACCTGGCCGTGGTTGATGATGGCTTCCATCACGGTCTTCGCGGTCGACACGGGAATCGCAAAGCCGATCCCGAGATTGCCGCCGGTACGCGAATAGATTGCCGTGTTGATGCCCAGCAGGTTGCCGTTGGTGTCGACCAGCGCGCCGCCGGAGTTGCCGGGATTGATGGCTGCATCGGTTTGGATGAAGTTCTCGAAGGTGTTGATGCCGAGGTGATTGCGGCCCAGCGCCGAGATGATGCCCATGGTCACGGTCTGGCCGACGCCGAACGGATTGCCGATGGCCAGCACGATGTCGCCGACCGTGGCTTGTTCGACGTGCGCCAGCGTGATCGCAGGCAGGTTCGGCAGGTCGACCTTGATGACGGCGAGATCGGTCTCGGGATCGGTGCCGACCACCTTGGCGGAGGCCTTGCGGCCGTCGGCCAGGGCTACCTCGATTTCATCGGCGGCTTCGACCACGTGATTGTTGGTCAGGATGTAACCCTGCGGGCTGACGATTACGCCTGAGCCGAGGCTGGACTGCTTGTCGTCCTGTTGCTGGTCCTCGAACTGATCGCCGAAGAACTTCTTGAAGAACGGGTCATCCATGAACGGATTTTTTTGCGGCCGCGCTTCGGTCGTGGTGAAGATGTTGACCACCGAAGGCATGGCCTGGCGGGCGGCGTCCCGATAGGAGTTTGGCGTTGGCGTGCCCGATGCGGCTTCCTGCATTTGTACGGTGGAGGAGGCGGGTCGGACCCGGGAACCGAGCGTACCGCTCGCCCAATCGGGCTTCAAGGTAGCTACAATGAACCAGACCGCCAAACCGACAGTCACGGTTTGAGCAAACAACAGCCAAAAACGTCGCATATTGAAATAAAGATGAGGATGAAAGATGACCCTGCGCACAGCAAATAGGGACGAGCTTGCCAAGTACCTGGCGCAAACGCTGAATATCGCACAATACCGCGATTATTGCCCAAATGGGCTACAGGTGGAAGGGCGCGGGGAAATCGGCCTGGTCGTCAGCGGCGTCACCGCCAGCCAGGCGCTGATTGAAGCGGCGCTTGATCTCAAGGCCGACGCCATCCTGGTGCACCACGGTTATTTTTGGCGCGGCGAGGATGCGCGCGTGACCGGCACCAAGCACAAGCGCCTCAAAGCGCTGCTGGCCAACGACGTCAACCTGTTTGCTTACCATCTGCCGTTGGACGGCCATCCGGAACTGGGCAACAACGCGCAACTGGCGCGCCACTTGAGCCTGGTCGGCAGCGATCGTTTCGGCGAAGACAAGCTGGGTTGGCTCGGTGTGCCCGAAGCCGACGCCAACATCGTCACGGTCGGCGACCTGGCGCGCCTGATCGAACGCCGTCTCGGTCGCGCGCCGCTGTTGATAGGGGATGCCGGCCAGCCGCTCGGCAAGATCGCCTGGTGCACCGGCGCCGCACAAGGTTTCCTGGGCGACGCCATCGCCGCCGGCGCTTCGGTGTACATCAGCGGCGAAATCTCCGAACCGACCGTGCATCTGGCGCGCGAGACCGGCGTCGCCTACATCGCTGCCGGCCATCATGCGACCGAGCGCTACGGTGTACAGGCGCTGGGCGCACATGTGGCGGACCACTTCGGTATCCGGCACCAGTTCGTCGATATCGACAATCCGGTCTGATTTCCGGCGTCGGGGCGTGGAATGGAAAAAGCCCGCAGCGTGCGGGCTTTTTCATTGGAGCAGCGTCAGCGTGCGCTTATTTCTTCAGCGAATCGCGGATTTCACGCAGCAGCACGATATCTTCCGGCGGTGCGACGGGTGCTGCTGGTTCTGCCGCCTTTTCGTGCGTGGCCAGGTCGCGCGCCTTGTTGATCATGCGCACCATCTGGAAGATGATGAATGCCAGAATCAGGAAATTGATCAAAATAGTCAGGAAATTGCCGTAGGCGAACACCGCACCGGCTTTCTTCGCTTCAATCAGCGTCAGTTGGGTTCCCTGGCCGTTGAGCGGCAGATAATAGTTGGCGAAATCCAGTCCGCCGAAGATACGGCCCACCACCGGCATGATGATGTCTTGCACCAGCGACTCGACAATTTTGCCGAATGCGCCGCCGATAATCACGCCCACGGCCAGGTCGACGACGTTTCCCTTCAGCGCGAAAGTGCGGAATTCTTGCATCATGCCCATCTTTTTCTCCTAGAAATTGTTGCAAAACAATGCAGTCGGTTATATCGTGCTTCGATTAAAAAGTAAATTGCTGGCAATTTATTGCACAATATAAAGCACGAGACATTCCCTGTGGAAGACTTGAAATATTAATAAAATTCCATAAATTGCGTTTCCCGAATTTTATTCGCTTCAAAAGGCATCCCAGGTTAGTTATAATCTAGGGTTGCTGGAAGTTCCGTGCAGTTTTCGTATTTTCACTAATTGGGGTTGGTATGAGTAACGAAAAACAGGTCGACTCCAGTCGACGCGGATTGCTCGTCGCGACTTGTGCGGCGGGCGGTGTGGCTGGATTGGCTACAGCGGGGGCGTTTGTTTCCACCTTTCAACCATCCGAGCGCGCCAAAGCCGCCGGTGCACCGGTTGAAGTAGACATTTCCACGCTCGTGCCGGGCGAAATGCGCACCGTAGAGTGGCGCGGTAAGCCGGTGTGGATCCTCAAGCGTACGCCTGAAATGCTCGAGACCCTGAAGAAGGTCGACGCCCAGGTGGCCGACCCGGAATCCAAGCGCACGGAATTCTCGACCACGCCTGAATATGCGCTCAACGAATGGCGCTCGATCAAGAAGGACGTGCTGGTCGTGGTCGGCATCTGCCCGCACCTCGGCTGCTCGCCCAGCTCCAAATTCCAGACCGGCGCACAGCCGTCGCTGCCTGACGACTGGCAGGGCGGTTTCCTGTGTCCCTGCCACGGTTCGACGTTCGACCTGGCGGGCCGGGTCTACAAAAACAAACCGTCCCCAGACAACCTCCAGGTTCCACGGTATATGTTTGAAGGTGACACCAAGCTGGTCATCGGCAAAGATGAGAAAGGCGAGGCGTAATCATGGCTGCATTCCAAGAAAAACAATTGCCCAAAGACGCACCGGTATCCGCCAAAGCATTGAACTGGGTTGACGCCCGCTTCCCCCTGACTTCCACTTGGAAAGCACACCTTTCCGAGTACTACGCTCCCAAGAATTTCAACTTCTGGTACGCCTTCGGTTCGCTGGCGCTGCTGGTGCTGGTCATTCAGATCGTGACCGGGATTTTCCTGGTGATGCATTACAAGCCCGACGCCACGCTGGCGTTCGCTTCGGTCGAATACATCATGCGCGACGTCCCGTGGGGCTGGCTGGTGCGCTACATGCACTCCACCGGCGCCTCGGCGTTCTTCATCGTGGTCTACCTGCACATGGTGCGCGGCCTGCTGTACGGCTCCTATCGCAAACCACGCGAACTGGTCTGGCTGTTCGGCGTCGCCATCTTCCTGTGTCTGATGGGCGAAGCCTTCATGGGCTACCTGCTGCCGTGGGGTCAGATGTCCTACTGGGGCGCACAGGTGATCGTCAATCTGTTCGGCGCGATTCCATTCATCGGCCCTGACCTGTCGCTCTGGATCCGCGGCGACTACGTTGTTTCCGACGCCACGCTGAACCGCTTCTTCTCGTTCCACGTGATCGCGATTCCGCTGGTGCTGATCGGCCTGGTCGTGGCGCACATCATCGCGCTGCACGAAGTCGGTTCGAACAACCCCGACGGCGTTGAAATCAAGGAAAAGCTGGACGCCAACGGCATCCCGCTGGACGGCGTGCCGTTCCATCCTTACTACTCCGTGCATGACATCATGGCCGTTGCCGTGTTCCTGATCGTGTTCACCGCCGTCGTGTTCTTCGCGCCGGAAATGGGTGGCTACTTCCTCGAATACAACAACTTCGTCCCGGCCGATTCGCTGAAGACGCCGCCGCACATCGCGCCGGTCTGGTACTTCACGCCGTTTTACTCGATCCTGCGTGCAACCACGTCGGACTTCATGGCCTACCTGATGGCCGGTGTCGCCGCCTACGTCGCGCTGCTGGTGTTCCGCTCCCAGCGCAGCAGCATCTTCAAGATCGCCGCCATCGTGATCGGCGTGGCCGTGATCGCCGGCATGGCCATCTTCGACGCCAAGTTCTGGGGCGTGGTCCTGATGGGCGTGTCCGTCATGATCCTCGGCGGCCTGCCGTGGCTCGATCATTCGCAAGTCAAGTCGATCCGCTATCGTCCAAGCTGGCACAAATATGTCTACCTGGTCTTCGGCGTCGCTTTCGTGGCCCTCGGCTACCTCGGCGTGCAACCGCCGACCGCCGTCGGCACCACGATCGCCCAGATCGGCACCTTCATCTATTTCGGCTTCTTCCTGTTGATGCCATGGTGGAGCGCATTGGGCCGGTTCAAGCCGGTTCCCGACCGCGTTACCTATCATCCGCACTAAGCCAGCCGCCAAGAGGATAAAAATGACATTGCTGAAAAGACTGATCGCGACTCTCGTGCTGCTGCCGGCGCTGGCTTACGCCAACGAAGGCGGCTACCCGCTGGACAAGGCGCCGAATCGCACCACCGATGTATCGTCGCTGCAAAACGGCGCCAAGCTGTTCGTCAACTACTGCCTGAACTGCCACTCGGCGTCGGCCATGCGTTACAACCGCCTGCGCGACCTGGGCCTGACCGAAGACCAGATCAAGAACAACCTGCTCTTCACCGGTGAAAAAGTCGGCGACCTGATGAAGACCACCATGCTGCCGCAAGACGCCAAGGCATGGTTCGGCGCGGTTCCTCCGGACTTGTCCGTGATCGCCCGCGCCAAGGCTTCCGACGCCGGTTCCGGTCCTGACTGGATCTACACTTACCTGCGCACCTACTACAAGGACGACACCCGTCCGACTGGTTGGAACAACATGGTTTTCCCCAACGTCGGCATGCCGCACGTCCTGTGGGAACTGCAAGGCATTCGTGCGCCGAAGTTTGCAGAAGAGAAAGATCCGCATGAAGAAGGCAAGACCATTCACAAATTTGTGGGTTTTGAACAGTTGAAACCAGGCAAGTTGTCCGCGGTCGAATACGACAATGCGGTGGCTGATCTGGTCGGCTACTTGCAATGGATGGGCGAACCCGCGCAAAATACGCGTAAACGCCTCGGCGTCTGGGTTTTGCTGTTCCTCGGCTTGTTCCTCGTGTTGGCATGGCGTCTGAACGCTTCCTTCTGGAAAGAAGTCAAGTAAAGCAGAGTTTTTCGTGCCCGCGCAGTCTGCGGGTGTACGTATCGGGGTGAGGCGTACGGCGTCTCGCCCCTTTGTTTCTAAGGCACTACAAAAATGATGGTTCTCTACTCGGGCACAACCTGCCCATTCTCGCAACGTTGCCGCCTTGTCCTGTTCGAAAAGGGCATGGACTTTGAAATTCGCGACGTCGACCTGTTCAACAAGCCGGAAGATATTTCGGTCATGAACCCATACGGTCAGGTGCCCATCCTGGTCGAACGCGACCTGGTGCTGTACGAATCCAACATCATCAACGAATACATCGACGAACGTTTCCCGCATCCGCAACTGATGCCGGCTGATCCGCTGATGCGCGCGCGTGCACGCCTGATGCTGTTCAATTTCGAAAAGGAATTGTTCATCCACGTCCACACGCTGGAAAACGAAAAGACCAAGGGCGCAGAAAAAGCCCACGAAAAGGCCCGCTCGGAAATCCGCGATCGCCTGACCACATTGGCGCCGCTGTTCCTGAAGAACAAGTACATGCTCGGCGACGAGTTCTCCATGCTCGACGTCGCCCTGGCGCCGTTGCTCTGGCGTCTCGACCACTACGGCATCGAACTGTCGAAGACCGCGGCGCCGCTGATGAAATACGCCGAACGCATCTTCTCGCGTCCGGCCTACATCGAAGCACTGACGCCTTCCGAAAAGGTCATGCGTCGTTAATCTGTAGCCGAGCAACACGCAGCATCCAGCATCATCGCGCCTCGCCGGTTGATCCACACAAGGGACAATCGGCGAACGCATTTAAGACTGTCGCCTGAGCGCAAGCAAGCGCAGTCCGTCTTTCCGGATCGGTTTACGTCATGCCAGAAGTGTCTACCAAACCCTATCTCCTGCGCGCCATTTACGAATGGTGCACGGACAACGGCTATACGCCGCACATTGCAGTTGTCGTGGACGCCAGCACGCGTGTCCCCATGCAATTCGTCAAGAACGGCGAGATCGTCCTGAACATCAGTTTCGAAGCCACCAGCGGCCTCAAGATGGACAACGACTTCATCAATTTCAGCGCCCGTTTCGGCGGCGTCTCGCGCGACATCTCGGTCCCGGTCGAAAACGTCATCGCGATTTACGCTCGTGAAAACGGCCAGGGCATGGCCTTCGAAGCCCCGGCCGTGCTGGCCGTCGGCGACACCGAAGACGCCCCTGAATCCGCGCCGGGATCCGTGCAGGCGCCCGGCCTGGCATCGGTCCCGACCGCTGACAAAGCCAACGCAGGCAGCAAGTCCGCACCCGACGATGAGCCGGAACCACCAAAAAAAGGTGGAAGGCCTGTACTAACCAGAATTAAATAGGTTATAATCGCCGTCTCAGTTTTTGCTGGCTTAGCTCATCTGGTAGAGCACCTGACTTGTAATCAGGGGGTGGCGGGTTCAAGTCCTGCAGCCAGCACCAGTATTCAAAAGAAAAGGCCCACCGCTCGGTGGGCCTTTTTCGTTTTGCTTCGCAAGCGCATGGTTGCTCCGCAATTCCAAATCCTCCCGTTGTTTTTCCTATCCTCGCTCGTATTTCGCAATAGCCGTCATTGCATCGCTAAGGCATGCAATAACTTGTGCTAAAGTACATACTATAGGGGGGTATGGTATGTCTCACGTGAGAAGTAACAAAGAAAGTTTGCTGAAACGAGTGCGTCGGATTCAGGGGCAAATGCAAGCCATTGAGCGAGCGCTCGAATCCGATGCCGACTGTGCAAAGACATTGCACTTGGTTGCAGCTACGCGCGGTGCGATGAATGGCCTGACCGACGAAATCATCGAGGCGCACGCACGCGAGCATGTCGCCGATCCAAAACTATCTGATGCCGAGCGCGCTCAAGGCGTCGAGGAATTGCTCGAAGCTATTCGCCGCTATTCCAAATGAAAAGAAATTCCATGGCCAACACACACACAAGCTACGCACACGAGCACGTCTTTTTGAGCCCGGCGCACGACGAAAGCGCCCGGCGCACCCGATGGGTCGTCATACTGACAGCTGCGATGATGATTGCTGAGATTGCCGCTGGATACATCACAGGCTCTATGGCGCTGCTAGCCGACGGCTTCCATATGGCGACGCACGCCGGTGCGCTTGCTATCGCTGCGATGGCCTACAGTTTTGCGAAGCGCAACGCCGCCAGTGCAAAATACAGTTTCGGAACGGGAAAGGTCGGAGACTTGGCCGGATTTGCATCGGCGCTCATCCTCGGCATGGTGTCGATAGGAATCGCAGTTGAGTCAGTCATGCGCGTTATAACGCCGACTACCGTCGCCTTTGACGAGGCGATCTTTGTTGCCGTTATCGGTCTGCTGGTCAATATCGTAAGTGCATTCATGCTGTCCGGCGGATCGCACGGCCACCACGATCACGGCCATGCGCACGACCACCACCACCACCACCACCACCACCACCACGGCCATGACAACAACTTGCGGTCTGCTTACGTGCATGTCTTGGCCGATGCGCTGACCTCCGTTCTTGCCATCGCCGCTCTGCTGGCGGGACGCTACTACGGCATGATTTGGCTCGATCCGGCAATGGGTATTGTCGGCGCGATTGTTATCGCACGATGGGCATATACCCTCATGAAGGACACGGCAAAGATGCTGCTCGACACGACTGACGAAAGTGTCGCTGACAGTATCCGCCGCAAGCTGGCTGCATTCGACGGCACAGCAATTACCGATCTTCATGTTTGGAAGGTAGGGCCACAGGCCCGCGCTGCGATCGTCAGCTTAACCATCTCAGCGCCGGAAGTGGAACCGGAGATTCGCGCCGCGCTGCTGACGATAGACAACCTCGATCACCTCACCATAGAAGCGCACAAGTAAACAGGCGTAGGGCATGGCAGGTAAGCGGCTGAGCATCTTCATTCACGATCAGCCGTACTACAGGCATCGCCGGAGTCGCGGCATCAGGTCCTGGGACGATTTCGGCCTCGGGCTCGCGGCCTTTTTTTGCTGCCGGACTGATGCCGGCATGAGACTCTCTGCCGTCGGCTTGATGCAAGGCATCAACGCCGTGTCATCACGCAACAGCCCCTGATCGTTTTCGGGACAACCAATAACGCTTTGGGGACAAGCGCCGCCGGCGACGAATCAAGCCTGCGGCGCTCATGCAGAATCCAGACATCCGGTGACACACCGCATCCCACATGGAGTCTGTATGGAAACTGCCTCAACCAGCCGCGCCGCGATCCCGGCAGCGCGCACGCAATCTGTTCGCCACTTGCCGATCAGCCTGTTCGGTTCCGTCATGAGCATCGCCGGCCTCGCGCTGGCCTGGCGCCTCGCCGGCAAGGCCTACGGCGTGAACCTTGCCGTGTCGGACGCTATCGGCGTCGTTGCGTTGGCCTTGTTCGTCGTGCTGGCGCTGTCCTATCTCGGTAAACTGGTCCTGCATCCGGAGATTGTGAAGGCAGAATTTTCGCATCCGGTCATCGGCAGTTTTTTCGGCACCGTCGGCATCAGCATCATGCTGCTCTCGAGCGTGATCGGCAGTTACAGCAGCGCGACGCAACTGGTGGTCTGGTGCATCGGCAGCCTGATCACACTGGCCTTGAGCGTGCTCATGATCTCGCGCCTGCTGAATGGCAACGCCGCGCCGGCGAGCGTGGTGCCGGCGTGGCTGATCGGCGGCGTCGGCAGCCTCGACATCGTGGTGACGGGCGGCAGCTTCACGGCGAGCTGGACGCATGAAGTGAACCTGTTGGCGGCCGCCATCGGCAGCGTCAGCGCGATTGTCTTCTTCATCCTGATCTTTTCGCGGCTGATTCATCACGATCCGCTCGGCGCGGCCATGCGTCCGTCGAAGATGATCCTGATGGCGCCGTTCGCGGTGGGCTTCATCGCCTACGTCAACCTGGCGCAGAAGGTGGACATGTTCGCCGCGCTGTTGTTCTACTTCGGGCTGTTCCTGTTTGCGATCATCCTGTATCGACTGCTGGTGAAGCCGGCGCCATTCTCGTCGACATGGTGGGGCATCGGCTTCCCGATGGCGGCGATGACCAACGCAGCGTTCATCTACGCCGGTGCGGTGGGAGGAAAGGGACTGGGATTCATCGCGGCGCTGCTGCTGTTCGTGCTCACGACCTCGATCATCGTGCTGTCATTCCGCACGCTGCATGCCTTGCTTGCCGGCCGCTTGCTGAGCGCTTAGTTTCAGTTCCAGTTTCAGGTGCGATTCGCGCGAAAGCCGTCTCTGTATGTTCTCGGCGTAGTGTTCAGCTGACGCGAAAAAATCATGCGCATCTGCGTCGCATTGCTGAAGCCGCAGCGGAACGCCACGGTCTTCAGCGGCACGTCGGTTTCCTCCAGCAGCTTGCGCGCGAAGTCGATGCGGACCTGCTCGACGAACACCGACGGCGTCACGTTTGCGTGCTTGGCGAAGGCGCGTGAAAAGGTGCGGCGGCTGACGCCGACCGCATCGGCGATTTCCTCGATAGTGAGGGCGTCGCTGATGTGGTCGGTGACGTATTTGAGGACCTTGGCAACCAGCGAATCCTCATCCGGCCCGACGGCGAGATAAGGGCTGTATTGCGATTGCCCACCCTCGCGGCGGATGTAGACGATCAGGCGCTTGGCCACCTTGATGGCAAGTTCGTGGCCCCAGTCTTCAGCTACCAGCGCCAGGCATAAATCGATGCCGGCGGTGACCCCGCCGCAGGTGAACAGATTGCCGTCGCGCACGAAAATCTTGTCGGGCCGGACGTTCAGTTCGGGAAATTGTCTGGCGAGGCGCTCGGCGTGATCCCAATGCGTCGTCACTTCGCGCCCGGCCAGCAACCCGGCGTGTCCCAGCAGGAAGACGCCGTTGCAGACCGCGCCGAACTTCGCGGCGCCGCGCACGCGTTCATTGAGCCAGTTCATGAAGGCCGGATCAGGCCGATATTCCGGCACGCGAGGTCCGCCCGCCACCAGCAGCAAGTCGCTGTCGGCGTGGAAATTCGGATAGTCGACATGCACCCGGAACTCCATGCCGCTGGAACACATGACGCTGTCGGGACGTTCGCCCACCAGCGTGATCTGGTAATGATCCTTGGCCGGCAGCAACAGGTTGGCCTCCGAGAACACATCCAGGGGACCGGCCACGTCCAGCGCTTGCACGCCGTCAAAGACAACCAGGGTCAGCTTCTTCATCACATCGTTCCTTGCGGCTTTGCATGCCGGGTTTTTATTGTTGGTTCGGCGCACGTATGCGGCCGGGGTCCGACTTTATCAGGAATCGGCAGCGTTTTTCTCTTGCTTCTTTCATTTCTCCCAGCCGCGCGGACGCGACAATGCAAAGTTGGCGTCGCTGCGCGTGCGGCCATACCAGTCGCCGCCCATGCGCGCCAGCAGATTGAGTTTGGCCGGGTCGGGCAGTTGCTTGTCGTTGAGGATGCTCTCGTCGAAATGCGCGGCCAGCACGCGGCCCAGCAGGATGTGGCAGGACGGCGCATCGGCGGGGTAGGGCGTGCAGCTGACCAGTTCGCATTCGAGGCTGACCGGCGCTGCCGCGACGCGCGCCGGCCGCACCAGCGTCGAGGGAGCGGCAGCAACGCCGCAGCGTTCGAATTCGCTGATGTCGGCGTCGTACGAAAAAGAAGTTTCGTTCATGGCGTCGGCCATGTCGAAGCCGACCAGGTTGACCACCAGCTGGCCGGTTTCCTGCGCGTTGCGCACGGTGTCCTTGATGCCGCCGTCGCGCTGCACCAGCGGCGAAATCATCACCGTCGGCGGCTTGCCGGTGATCATCTGGAAGAAGCTGAACGGCGCCAGATTGCTCACGCCCGCCGCCGATACGGTAGACACCCAGGCCACCGGGCGCGGGATGACGGCCGAGGCCAGCCAGCTATACGCCTGGCGCGGATCAACCTGGGAAAAATCAAGGTACATGCAGACTCCATTGTTGTTGTGACGGGCGCACGGGACGTTTGGCGGCGCGGCATCGTATACTCTAGCCCAATATTCGCCGACGGCGTACCTGCACGCCGCGTCGCCGTCCTCCGGTAAATGCATGCAATGACTTTTTCCAGCCTCGCAGTACAACTGATCAACGGCCTCGCCGATGCCTCCGCCATGTTCCTGGTGGCGGCCGGCTTGTCGCTGATTTTCGGCGTGACGCGCATCGTCAACTTCGCCCACGGTTCGTTCTACATGCTCGGCGTGTTCATCGCCTATACGCTGGTGAGCCTGATCGGCGCCAGCGGCGTCGGCTTCTGGAGTGCGGTGCTGTTGTCGGCCTGCGCGGTGGCGCTGCTCGGTGCGCTGGTCGAGATCACCATCCTGCGCCGGATTTATCGCGCGCCCGAGCTGTTCCAGTTGCTGGCGACATTTGCCGTGGTGCTGGTGCTCAAAGACGCCGCCCTGTACCTGTGGGGACCGGAGGACCTGTTCGGTCCGCGCGCCCCGGGTCTGGCCGGATCGGTGGAGTTGCTCGGGCGTCGCCTGCCGCAATACGACCTGGTGCTGATCGTCATCGGCCCGGTCGTGCTCGGCCTGTTGTGGCTGCTGCTCAACCGCACGCGCTGGGGCACGCTGATCCGCGCGGCGACCCAGGATCGCGAAATGGCCGGCGCGCTCGGCATCAACCAGTCGTGGCTGTTCACCGGCGTGTTCGCGCTCGGCTGCTTCCTCGCCGGCCTCGGCGGCGCGCTGCAGGGGCCGCGCATGCCGGCCACCCTGGCGCTCGACCTGGAAACCATCGGCAACGCCTTCGTGGTGGTCGTGGTGGGCGGCATGGGCTCAATCGGCGGCGCCTTCCTGGCGGCCTTGCTGATCGCTGAAATCAAGGCGTTGTGCGTGGCCTTCGGCCAGGTCTCGATTGCCGGCGTGGCGGTCTCGCTGTCCAAGTTGACGCTGGTGGCCGAATTCCTTGTCATGGCGCTGATCCTGGTGCTGCGCCCGTGGGGCCTGCTCGGCAAACCGCAGGTCGCCAATCGTGTCGCCGGTCCGCCGGAAGCGCCGCTGCGCCCGGCAAACACCATGCAACGCCGTCTCGGTCTGGCTGGTCTGGTCTTGCTGCTGGCGGCGCCGCTGCTGGCCGGCAGCTTTCCTTACCTGAGCGTCTTGCTGGTGGAAATATTGATCGCGGTGCTGTTCGCCGCCAGCCTGCATTTCATCATGGGGCCGGGCGGCATGCATTCCTTCGGCCATGCGGCGTATTTCGGGCTCGGCGCCTATGCGGCGGCGCTGGTGCTGACCGGCCTGCGCCTGCCGATGGAGATAGCGCTGATCGCCGGCCCGCTGGCGGGCGCGTTTGGCGCGTTGCTGTTCGGCTGGTTCTGCGTGCGGCTGTCGGGCGTCTACCTCGCGATGCTGACGCTGGCTTTCGCGCAGATCGTCTGGGCCATCGTGTTCCAGTGGGATGAGTTCACCGGCGGCAGCAACGGCCTGGTCGGCATCTGGCCTTCGGCCTGGGCTGCGTCGCCGACAGCGTTCTACTATTTGGCGCTTGCCTTCAGCGTGGCCGGTGTACTGCTGCTGCGGCGCGTGCTGTTTGCGCCGTTCGGCTACGCCATGCGCGCCGGCCGAGATTCGTCTCTGCGCGCGGAAGCGATCGGCATCGACGTCAAGCGCGTGCAATGGATGGCCTTCATCGTCGCGGGCCTGTTCTGCGGCATGGCCGGCGCGTTGTTTGCATTTTCCAAGGGCAGCATTTCACCGGAAGCGATCAGCGTGAGCCGCTCAGTCGACGGCCTCGTGATGGTCATGCTGGGCGGCATCCAGACGCTGTTCGGGCCGGTCGCCGGTGCGGCGGTGTTCACCTGGCTGCAGGACGTCGTCGCGCGCGAGACGGATTATTGGCGCGCCCTGCTGGGAGCGGTCATCCTGGCGCTGGTGCTGTTGTTCCCCGCAGGGATCGCCGGCTTCTCAGGTAAATCCTCAGGCAGATTCTCAGGCAGATGGCGCAAGAACCCAGGGGAGGTCGCATGAGCCTGCTGCAAGTACGCGACCTCGGCAAGAGTTTCGGCGGCGTCAAGGCGCTCGATGATGTGTCGTTCGACCTGCCCGAAGGTCAGCTACTGGCCTTGCTCGGACCGAACGGCGCGGGCAAGTCGACCTGTTTCAACATCCTTAACGGCCAGTACAAGCCGGACGCCGGCTCGGTGCATTTCGACGGGCGCGAGATCAGCAATGCACGCAGCAGCATGAAGCCGCGCGAGGTCTGGCGTCTCGGCGTTGGCCGCACCTTCCAGATCTCCGCCACCTTCAGCTCCATGACGGTAGTCGACAACATCCGGATGGCGCTGATCTCGCGCGAGCGCAAGCTGTTCAGTCTGTGGCGTCCGGCGGCCAGCATGTATCGCGATGAAGCGATGGAACTGCTGGCCCAGGTCGGCATGGCCGCGCAGGCGCAGCGTCCTTGCGGCGTGCTGGCCTACGGCGACGTCAAGCGCGTCGAGCTGGCGATCGCGCTGGCCAATCGTCCGCGCCTGTTGCTGATGGACGAACCCACCGCCGGCATGGCGCCCGGCGAGCGCAACGACCTGATGGCCTTGACCAAGGAGCTGGTGGTCGCACGCAAGCTCTCGGTGCTGTTTACCGAGCACAGCATGGACGTGGTGTTCGCCTTCGCCGATCGCATGATCGTGCTGGCGCGCGGTCGCATCATCGCGCAAGGCGACGGCGAAACCATCCGCAATCATCCGCAAGTACAGGAGGTCTATCTGGGCACCGGCAAGACGTTCGGGAAGGAAGCGCGATGAGCGGCGTGCAGGCAGACATCTTGCTGCGCGTGGAGCATCTCAACGCCTGGTACGGCCAGGCCCATATCCTGTTCGATGTCGGTTTCGAGGTCGGTCGCGGCGAAGTGGTGGCGCTGATGGGCCGCAATGGCGCCGGCAAGTCGACCACGATGAAGGCCGTCATGGGATTGCTCGACCATGCCGACGGCAAGGTCAACTTTCGCGGCCGGGACATCAGCCGTGCGCAACCGCACAAGATCGCGCGCATGGGCATGGGCTACGTGCCGGAAGACCGCCGCATCTTTTCCGAGCTGAGCGTGCTGGAAAATCTCGAAGTCGGCCGCCAGCCGCCGCGTCCCGATGCCTTCGCCTGGACGCCGCAGCAGCTGTTCGAATTGTTCCCCAACCTCGGTGAAATGCCGCAGCGCGCCGGCGGTCGCATGAGCGGCGGCGAGCAGCAGATGCTGACCGTCGCGCGCACGCTGATGGGCAATCCCTATCTGGTGCTGCTGGATGAACCGTCCGAAGGCGTGGCGCCGGTGATCGTCGAGCAGATGGCCGAGATGATCCTGCGCCTGAAGCAGGCCGGCATGGCGATCCTGTTGTCCGAACAGAACCTGCATTTCGCCGGATTGGTCAGCGACCGCGCCTACATCCTTGAGAACGGCCACATCCGCTATCAAGGCACGATGGCGGAACTGGCGCGCGACGAAGCGGTGCGGCGCGCTTACCTGGCGGTGTAGATTTGCCAGGCTGCGCAGTTGTCAAAACTACGTATCAAAACTACGTATACTTCCGCTCATGACTACGCATACTTCCTCGGCCTCTTCTCTTGCATCTTCTTCAATCTCAGCTGCGCGCCATGTTGTCGTCATCGGCGCCGGCGCAGTCGGCCTGATGAGTGCGCTGCATGCACTCGACCAGAGGTTCCAGGTGACCATCGTCGATCCGGGCCAACCCGACGGCGAGCAGGCGTCAAGCTACGGCAACGCCGGCTGGCTGTCTTCGCATTCGGTGCTGCCGCCGTCCGAGCCGGGCGTGTGGAAGAAGGTGCCCGGTTTCCTCGCCGATCCGCTCGGGCCGCTCTCGGTGCGCTGGCGCTACCTGCCGCGCACCTTGCCGTGGCTGCTCCGCTATCTGGTGGCCGGTTCCACCACCGCGCGCATCAGCGCGACTGCGGCGGCATTGCGGCCGCTGCTGCATGGCGCCGCACCGCTGCACAAGGCGATCGCGGAGCAGGCCGGCGTCGGCGATCTGATCGACCTCGGCGGTTTGCTGCACATCTATCGTTCGCGCGCGCATTTCGAAGCCGATGCAAGAGGCTGGGGCATCCGTCGCAAGCTCGGTATCGGCTGGCAGGAATTGTCGGCGCAGGAACTGCATGCACGCGAGCCGGATCTCGATCCGGCCTACGGCTTCGGCGTGCTGATTCCGGAAGCCGGACATTGCCGCAATCCCGGCGCGTATATCGCAGCGCTGGCGGCGCATGCCTGTGCGCGCGGCGCCCGTCTGACGGCGGTGACGGCAACGGGTTTTCGTTTTGAAGGGAATGGACTGGCGGCCGTGCAGACCGACGCCGGCGACATCCTTTGCGATGCCGCCGTCATCGCCGCCGGCGCACAGTCAAAAGCATTGGCCGCGAAAGCCGGCGACAAGGTGCCGCTGGAAACCGAGCGCGGCTACCACGCCATGGTGCTCGCGCCCGAAGGCCGGCCGCGTACGCCGATGATGATCATGGACCGCAAGGTCATCGCCACGCAGACGGAAGAAGGTTTGCGCGTGGCGGGACAGGTCGAGATCGCTTCCTTCGACGCCGCGCCGGACTGGCGTCGCGCCGAGATCATGCGTGACCTCGCATTGAAATTGTTCCCGGCGCTGCCGCGCGACCTGCCTGCAAATCGCGTGCGCTATTGGCTGGGTCGTCGTCCCAGCATGCCGGACGGCTTGCCCTGCATCGGGCGATCGTCGCGCAGCGTGGACATCATCCACGCTTTCGGCCACGGCCATATCGGACTCGGTTCATCGGCACGCACCGGTCGCCTGGTCGGCCAGTTGCTGGCCGGGCAATTGCCCGAGATCGACATGGCGCCGTTCAGTGCGCAGCGCTTCTGATCCGTTACTGATCGGAAGCGCCGGTTTCAATTCAGGTAAGAAAAAAATTCTTCCGCCGCCACCGGCCGCGCGAAGAAGCATCCCTGCACTTCATCGCAGCTCCATTCCTTCACCAGACCCATGATCTCTTCCGCATCGACGCCTTCGGCGACGATGCGGTGGTCGAGGTCCTTGGCCATGTCAAAAAAACACTGATTTCCCTGAAGAAATCATGTTGTTTCATCCACTCAGGAAAAGCCCGATATTTGCTCGCGTCGATTTATCTGAAAATCGGTTCACCCACTAGCAACACCCGGAAGTCCCAGCCAGTCCCCTCACACAATCCAGAGAGAACAACATGAAGAATTGGAAAATCGGCATCCGTCTTACCATCGGTTTTGGCATCGTCCTGGCATTGCTGGTCGCTGGAGCCATGTTCGGACTGCGTCAGGTCGCGAAGCTGAACGACCGCGTCGAATTCATTACCTCTGTCGACGAAGGCAAGCTGTTGACGTTGAGCAAAGTCCAGTTCGCCGTCGGCCTGCGCGCCATCGCCGCCCGCAACCTGGTGCTGGTGACTGACCCGGCACTGCAAAAAAGCGACATCGAACTGGTCGCCAAGGCACAGAAAGACATCGACAGCGGCATGGCAGAGCTGACCGCGCTGATGAAGAATCCTGCTGACGCCACGGCCCAGGAGCGCAACATGCTCGAACAGCTGCGCGCGCTGGAAGCCAAATACCTGCCGATCGCCACAAAGATCGGCGCATTGGCGACCACCCAACAGACGGAAGCGGCCAAGGCCGCGCTGGTCGCCGATTGCATGCCGCTGCTCAAGCAAGTGATCGCCCATATCAATGAATTCAATGTCGTCATGCGTGCCAGCACCACCGAGAGCGTTACGGCGGCGCAAGAAGCCTACGAAGTATCGAAGTGGACCATGCTTACCCTGAGCGCCGTCTCGCTGCTGCTCGGTTCGCTGATCGCCTGGTGGCTGACCCGCTCGATCTCGGGTCCCCTGAAGGAAGCCGTGACGATTGCACAAAACGTCAGCGCCGGCGACCTGACCAGCACCATCACGGTCGACAGCAAGGATGAACTGGGTCAACTGAAACTGGCGCTCAAGGAAATGAACGACAACCTGTTGCGCATCGTCGGCGATGTCCGCCACGGCACCGACACCATCGCCACCGCTTCGGGCGAAATCGCCAGCGGCAACCTGGACCTGTCGTCCCGTACCGAACAACAAGCCGGCTCGCTGCAGGAAACTGCTTCGGCGATGGAAGAACTGACCGCCACAGTCAGGCAAAACGCCGAGAACGCGCAACAAGCCAACAAGTTGGCGACAACCGCCTCCGACATCGCCGTCAAGGGGGGCGCGGTGGTGGCCCGCGTAGTCGAAACCATGGCCTCGATCAACGAATCGTCGAAGAAAGTGGTCGACATCATCGGCGTCATCGACGGCATCGCTTTCCAGACCAACATCCTGGCGCTCAACGCGGCAGTTGAGGCAGCGCGTGCCGGTGAACAAGGCCGCGGTTTTGCGGTGGTTGCTTCGGAAGTGCGCAGCCTGGCCCAGCGCTCGGCCTCGGCAGCCAAGGAAATCAAGCAACTGATCGGCACCTCGGTGGCCAAGGTCGACGCCGGCGCAGCGCTGGTGGATGAAGCCGGCGCCACCATGGGCGAGATCCTCGACAGCATCCAGCGCGTCACCGGCATCATGGGCGATATCAGCTCGGCCAGCGACGAACAGACGCGCGGCATCGAACAGATCAACCAGGCCATCACCCAAATGGATCAGGTCACGCAGCAAAACGCCGCGCTGGTGGAAGAAGCCGCCGCCGCAGCAGCATCGATGCAAAGCCAGACCAGCAGCCTGGCCGAACTGGTCAGCGTGTTCAAGCTCGACGAGCAGCACATGCAGTACGAAACAGCGCAGGCGGCGCCGTCCATCGCGCTCAAGCCTGGCCGCCATGCCGTGTCGGCTCCGGCGACCCAGGTGCATCACCTGCCCAAGCCGGTCAGCGCACCGTCCTTGTCGATGGATCACCTGAGCTACGCCGCATGAGGCGACAGGCGCAGAAGGCAGGCCAATGAATTTGTAGTGGGGGTAGTAGCAGTGAGTAGTGGGGTGAGGGAATGAGGTGCAGCATGCGCAAGCAAGGCCTCATGAACCGACGTGATGAACGTCGGTGTGCAGGCGGTTCGCAGCGATGCGATCCGCCTTTTTTTTGGCGCCGACGGCCGGGCCGGATCAGCGCGGCAGGTTGCCCAGCGGCAGCGCGGTCTTGTACTTGACCTGCTTGAGCGCGAAGCTGGAGCGGATGTTCTTGATGCCGGGAATCTTGGTCAGATGGTCCAGCACGAAATGCTCGAGCGCCTGCAGGTCCGGCACCACCAGGCGCAGCAGATAGTCTTCGTCGCCGGTCATCAGGTAGACCTCCATGACTTCGTCGAAGGCGCTCACCGCTTGTTCGAACTGCGCCAGCGTGGCCGACTCCTGTTTCTCGAGACTGATCTTGATGAAGACGTTGACCTTGAGCCCGAGCAGGTGCGGATTGCCCAGCGCGACGTAGCGCGAGATGATGCCTTCATTCTCCAGCCGCTTGACGCGCGCCAGCGTCGGCGACGGGGAGAGGTTAATCTTGGAGGACAGTTCGAGATTGCTCAGTGCGCTGTTTTGCTGCAGCGTGCTCAGAATACGTAAAT
This sequence comes from Herbaspirillum lusitanum, assembly GCF_026127345.1. NCBI lineage: Bacteria > Pseudomonadati > Pseudomonadota > Betaproteobacteria > Burkholderiales > Oxalobacteraceae > Herbaspirillum > Herbaspirillum lusitanum. The sequence goes on from NZ_QXFG01000005.1 coordinate 89,797, forward strand.
CGATGGCGTCGAGTTCCATATGCAGAATTTATCTCCGTGAATTTTCGGTGGGCGGCATATTGTACTGTTTATTGTATGTCAAAGCATCGATTTCAGTGACTCATGCGGCCTGGTCAGGCGTACAGTCGTCAATTCACCCGGAGGAGACCAGAAAGTGGATCTGTCATCAGCAAGCGGCATCGCCAAAGACATCGATATCGACGCCCAAGAAACCCAGGAATGGCTGCAGGCGCTGCAAGGCGTATTGCAGGAAGTCGGACCCGACCGCGCGCGCTTCCTGCTGTCGCGCATGTCGGCCGCAGCCCAGCAATGGGGCATCAACTGGCGTGACGCCCGCAACACCCCCTATATCAATACCATTCGCCCTGAACAGGAGCCGCCGTTTCCGGGCGGATCCGACGCCCAGGCGATTGAAGAACACCTGGCCTCGGTCATGCGCTGGAACGCGCTGGCGATGGTGGTGCGCGCCAACCGCGCCTATGGCGAACTGGGCGGCCACATCGCCAGTTATGCTTCCGCCGCGGACTTGTTCGAAGTCGGCTTCAACCATTTCTTCCGCGCACGCGACGCGCAGTTTGCCGGCGACCTGGTCTACTTCCAGCCGCATTCCGCGCCCGGCATTTATGCACGGGCTTTCCTCGAAGGCGCACTGACTGAAGACGACCTCGGGTTCTACCGCCGCGAGATCGAAGCCAAGAAGCACGGCAAGCAAGGCTTGTCGTCGTATCCGCATCCGTGGCTGATGCCGAACTTCTGGCAGTTTCCGACCGGCTCGATGGGCATCGGTCCGATCAATGCGATTTACCAGGCGCGTTTCCTGCGCTATCTCGAACATCGCGGCCTTCTGCAAGACCAGGGCCGCAAGGTGTGGGGCGTGTTCGGCGACGGCGAAATGGACGAGCCGGAATCGCTGGCCGCCCTGAGCCTGGCCTCGCGTGAAAAACTCGACAACCTGATCTTCGTGGTCAACTGCAATCTGCAGCGCCTGGACGGGCCGGTGCGCGGTAACGGCCACATCGTCGACGAACTGGAAACCATCTTCGCCGGCGCCGGCTGGAACGTCGTCAAGCTGCTGTGGGGTTCTGACTGGGACAGCCTGTTCGCGCGCGACAAGGACGGCGAACTGATCGATGCGCTCAACCGCACCGTCGACGGCCAGCTGCAGACTTTCGCCGCCAACGACGGCGCCTTCAACCGCGAGCACTTCTTCGGCCAGACCGCCGGCACGCGCCGCATCGCCGAGACGCTCACCGACGAAGAGATCAATCGCCTGCGCCGCGGCGGCCACGACATGAAGAAGATCCATGCCGCCTATCACGCCGCCGCCAGCCATCGCGGCCAGCCGACCGTGATCCTGGCGCAGACCAAGAAGGGCTACGGCATGGGCGCGGCCGGCGAAGGCAAGATGACCACGCACCAGCAAAAGAAGCTCGACGAAGAAGTGCTGATCGCCTTCCGCAATCGCTTCAAGCTGCCGATCAGCGACGAGCAATGCAAGAGCCTGGCGTTCTACAAGCCGGCCGCCGACAGCGCCGAGATGAAGCATCTGCTGGCGCGCCGCGCCTCGCTGGGCGGACGCATGCCGCGCCGCGTCGCCAACGCCGACGACAAGGCCCAGCTGCGCGTGCCGCCCATCGAGACCCACGCCAGGTTCGCGCTCGACGCCGAAGGCAAGGAAATGTCGAGCACCATGGCGCTGGTGCGCATGCTCGGCAGCATGCTCAAGGACGCCGACCTCGGCCGCTACGTGGTGCCGATCGTCGCCGACGAAGCGCGCACCTTCGGCATGGCCAACCTGTTCCGCCAGGTCGGCATCTATTCTTCGCAAGGCCAGTTATATGAGCCGGAAGACATCGGCTCCATCCTGTCCTACCGCGAAGCCAAGGATGGCCAGATCCTCGAAGAAGGCATCACCGAAGCCGGCGCGATTTCGTCGTGGACGGCGGCGGCAACCAGCTATTCGGTGCACGGCCTGCCGATGCTGCCGTTCTACATCTACTATTCGATGTTCGGCTTCCAGCGCATCGGCGACCTGATCTGGGCTGCCGCCGACCAGCGTGCGCGCGGCTTCCTGATCGGCGCCACCTCGGGGCGCACCACGCTCGGCGGCGAAGGCCTGCAACACCAGGACGGCAGCAGCCACGTGACTGCCGCCGGCATTCCCAATTGCGTCTCCTACGATCCGGCCTACGCCTATGAAATGGCGGTGATCGTCGACGACGGCATGCGCCGCATGTTGGAGCGCAACGAAGACGTGTTCTATTACGTCACCGTCACCAACGAAAACGAAAATCAGCCGAGCTTGCCGCAAGGCCGCGACGTCAAGGACGGCATCTTGCGCGGCATGTATTGCCTCGCACCGCAAGCCGATGCGCAGGTGCGCCTGCTGGCGGCCGGACCGATGCTCAAGGAAGCGCTGTCGGCAGCACGCATGCTGCAGGAGCAGTTCGGCGTCACGGCCGAGGTGTGGAGCGTCACCAGCTTTACCGAGCTGGCGCGCGACGGCATCGCTGCCGAACGCCAGGCGCGTTTGCAACCGGGCGCCAAGGGCGCACTTCCGTATGTCACGCAACAGTTGACGCAGCAGCTGCAATCCGGCCAGGCGCCCGTCATCGCCGTCAGCGACTACGTACGCACCTTGTCCGAAAGCATCCGCGCCTACGTGCCGGCGCGCTACGTCACGCTGGGCACCGACGGCTTCGGCCGCAGCGACACGCGCGCCAACCTGCGCGATTTCTTCGAAGTCGACGCACGCTGGATCGCCTACACCGCGCTGACCGAAGTCTTCGGCGCCGATGCCGCCAGGCTCAAGGACGCAGCGGCAAAGCTGGGCGTCGACCTGGACAAGCCTTTATCGACCTCGGTCTGAACGTTTTCCAGCTGCAACCGGATTCGCCGCTTACCCGAGCGGCGAAGTGAACGCCACCTGTCGCCACGAGCGCAGGTGGCGATTTTCTTTGCTGACGCCGGCCTGACTTAATTCGAGAAAGTCCCGCCCAGGAAGCGGACTTTGGCGCAAAACCCCCACCTTCCGCGCCAAGCCAGTAAAATGCTGAATTCGCCCGGTCTTGCCGCCGGCAAACACGGATTTCCACTCATTTACTTTCCCTTACTCTCCCTCAGCATGGATACTCTCCTCGCGCTCAAAGCGCTCATCATGGGCATCGTAGAAGGCCTGACCGAATTTCTGCCGATTTCTTCCACCGGACACCTGATCCTGGCGGGCAGCCTGCTCAATTTCGCGGGTCCGGGCTTCTCCAAGGAGAAGGTCGACGTCTTCGAAATCGTCATCCAGGCCGGCGCCATCCTCGCCGTGTGCTGGGAATACCGCGTGCGCATCGCATCGGTGCTGGTCGGCATGTTTTCGGACCGCAAGGCGCAGCGGCTGGTGATCAACCTCATCATCGCCTTCCTGCCGGCGGCGATCCTCGGTTTCCTGTTCAGCAAGAAGATCAAGGCAGTGCTGTTCGCGCCGGTGCCGGTGGCGATCGCCTTCATCGTCGGCGGCCTGGTCATCCTGTGGGTCGAGCGTCGCAACAAGGGCCGCATGGGCTACGCGTCGTCGCGCATCGATTCGGTCGACGACATGACGCCGCTGGACGCCTTCAAGGTCGGCTGCGCGCAAGCCTTCGCGCTGATTCCCGGCACCAGCCGTTCCGGCGCCACCATCATCGGCGGGATGATGTTCGGCCTGTCGCGCAAGGCCGCCACGGAGTTCTCGTTCTTCCTGGCGATCCCGACGCTGTTCGCCGCCACCATCTATTCGCTGTACAAGGAGCGCGCGCTACTGAGCGCTGCCGACGTACCGCTGTTCACGGTCGGCACCGTGGCCGCCTTCGTCTCGGCCTTCCTGTGCGTGCGCTGGCTGCTGCGCTACATCAGCTCGCATGATTTCACCGTGTTCGCGTGGTACCGCATCCTGTTCGGCCTGGTGATTCTCGGTACGGCATACACCGGCGTGGTGGCCTGGGTGGAATAAGCGAGACGAACAGGCAAGCAACAAGGAAAGCATCGTGGCAAATGTGTGCAGCGCCGGTCTGGATATCGGCTTCGCTTCTCTGGATTATCTGCAGATCGGTTTTCTCGGCGTGGTGCAAGGCATCACCGAGCTGCTACCGATCTCGTCGACTGCGCACATGCGCATCGTGCCGGCGGTGCTGGGCTGGCACGATCCGGGCTCGGCGTTTTCGGCGGCGATGCAACTGGCGGCGCTGGCCGCAGTGGTCAGCTATTTTTGGCGCGACGTTACGGCGGTGACCAGTGGCAGCATCACCGCGTGGAGGCAGCGCGATTTCAACAGCCCGATGTTTCGTCTGGCGGTCGCCATCGTCCTCGCGACGATTCCGATCGGCATCGCCGGGCTTGTCTTGTCGCATGTGCTCAACGCCTGCGGTTCGCCGTTGCGCAGCCTGTCGGTCATCGGCTGGTCGTGTATCGCCATGGCGATCCTGCTGGCGATTGCCGAGCTGGTGTGCCGCCATCGCCGCACCGTCGACCAGATGCGTTTGTCCGATGCGCTGATCGTCGGTATCGCGCAAGTCGGCGCGCTGATTCCAGGCGTGTCGCGCTCGGGTTCGACCTTGACGGCGGCGCTCTTCCTCAATTTCAAACGCGAAGAAGCGGCGCGCTTTTCCTTCCTGCTGGGTTTGCCGGCCATTGCGCTGGCCGGCCTCAAGGAACTGGCCGTGCTGCTGCACGCGCATATCCCGCTGCACGCATGGTCGCTATTGTTGTTCGGCCTGCTCGTCGCGAGCGTCTCGGCGTTTTGCGCCATCTGGGGATTGATGAAATTCCTGGAGCGTTTCTCCACCTGGCCTTTCATTGTTTACCGCGCCGCACTTGGCGTGTTTTTGCTGGTTGCGGTCAGCAAGGGATTTTTGCAATAAATGTCAGAACTCGTTCAGGAGCAGCAAGGCAAAGCGCTGCACATACTCGAAACCGTCTTCGGCTACTCGTCGTTCCGCGGCCAACAGGACGAGATCGTCCAGCACGTCGTGCAAGGCGGCGATGCGCTGGTGCTGATGCCGACCGGCGGCGGCAAGTCGCTGTGCTATCAGGTGCCGGCGCTGGTGCGCGACGGCGTGGGCGTGGTGGTGTCGCCGCTGATCGCGCTGATGCAGGATCAGGTCGATGCGCTCGCTGAAGTCGGCGTGCGCGCCGCCTTCCTCAATTCCACCCAGACCTTCGACGAAGCGATGCAGATCGAACGGCGCGTGCGCAGCGGCGATATCGACCTGCTCTACGTCGCCCCTGAACGGCTGATGACGCCGCGCTGCCTCGAACTGCTGGAAGCCGCGCACATCGCGCTGTTCGCCATTGACGAAGCGCATTGCGTATCGCAGTGGGGCCACGATTTCCGTCCTGAATACATCAAGCTGTCGGTGCTGCACGAGCGTTTTCCGAACGTGCCGCGCATTGCGCTGACCGCAACCGCCGACCAGCAGACCCGCGAAGAAATCATCCATCGCCTGCAGCTCGAAGACGCACGCCAGTTCGTCTCGTCCTTCGACCGTCCCAACATCCGCTACCAGATCGTCGAAAAGGCCAACGGCCGCAAGCAGCTGCTCGACTTCATCGAGAGCGAACATGCCGACGATGCCGGCGTGGTGTATTGCCTGTCGCGCAAGAAGGTCGAAGAGACCGCCGAATTCCTCAAGCAGAGCGGCATCAACGCGCTGCCGTATCACGCCGGCATGGACTACGCCAAGCGCACCGCCAACCAGGCGCGCTTCCTGCGTGAAGACAAGATCGTGATGGTCGCCACCATCGCCTTCGGCATGGGCATCGACAAGCCCGACGTGCGCTTCGTCGCTCATCTGGACCTGCCCAAGAGCATCGAAGGCTACTACCAGGAAACCGGCCGCGCCGGCCGCGACGGCTTGCCCGCGAATGCCTGGATGGCCTACGGCCTGCAAGACGTGGTGCAGCAGCGCCGCATGATTTCCGAATCCGAAGCCGACGAAACCTTCAAGCGCGTGCTCGGCGTCAAGCTCGACGCCATGCTCGGCCTGTGCGAGACCCTGCATTGCCGCCGCGTGCGCCTGCTCGACTATTTCGGCCAGCACGGCCAGCAAGCTTGCGGCAACTGCGACATCTGCCTGACGCCGCCGGTCTCCTTCGACGGCACGCTGATGGCGCAAAAGCTGTTGTCGACCGTCTATCGCGTCGAGCAGCGTTTTGCCGCCGGCCACGTGCTGGATGTCTTGCGCGGCATTGACGGCGAGCGGGTCAAGCAATGGCGCCACGACCAATTGTCGGTGTTCGGCATCGGCAGCGAGTACGGCGAAGCCGAATGGCGCGCCGTGCTGCGCCAGGTCATCGCCCTCGGCCTGCTGACCGTCGACCATGAAAACTACAGTTCGCTCAAGCTGACCGAAGAAGCCAAGCCGGTCTTGCGCGGCGAGCAAAAAATCCAGCTGCGCCAATACCAGAAACCGGTCAAGCCCAAGCGCAGCTCCAGCTCCTCCAAATCCAACTACGTCGAGACCGATCTCTCGACCGAAGAACAGACCATCTTCGACAAGCTGCGCTGGTGGCGCGTCGAGACCGCGCGCAAGCACAACGTGCCGGCCTACGTCATCTTCCACGACGCCACCATGCGCGAAATCGCCAAGGCCAAGCCGTCCTCGCTGGACGACTTGCGTGGCGTCACGGGAGTTGGAGAGAAGAAACTCGAAACCTACGGCGCTGAAATTATTTCCCTGATTCGGGAAATTTCAGGCTAGAGCCTTCAGCGGCGCACTCGTCCTGCCGTTAATCCCTATATTCTGACAACCAACCGTTGGCCATCGCGCAGCCGACGGTTTTCGTGCGTCGCCCTGGTTCCGCGCTAACAAGCATGGGGGGATATATGAAGCTGACCAATTTAAGGATAGGCACACGTCTCGGTTTGCTGGCGGCATTGCTGCTGCTGGCGACCATCTTCGTCGGGGTGAGAGGCTGGATGACGCTCAACGAAAGCTTTGAGCAAAACACGCAGGCGATGCAAAAAGCCGGCACCATCGAAAAAGCCATCGACTCCGCCCGCAGCGCCCAGGTGCAATTCAAGATCCAGGTGCAGGAGTGGAAGAATACCTTGCTGCGCGGCAAGGATGACGCCACCTTCAATAAATACCGCCAGGCCTTCATCGACGAAGGCAAAGCCACGCAGATTAATCTCGATAAGCTCACTACCTTGTTGCCGGCGCTCGGCATCAGCATCGACAAGCTCAAGCAGGCGCAGCAGGCGCACGCCGAGCTCGGCGCCCACTACCTCGCCGCACTCCAGAAAGAATACAAACCGGAAGACCGCGACAGCGTCGCTCGCGTCGATGAAGCCGTCAAAGGAGCGGATCGCCTGCCCACGCAGATGATCGACGACATCGTCGCCGAAGTGCGCAAGTCCGCCGACAGATTCCGTGAAGAGATCGCCCTCGATGCAGCCGCCGATTATCGCGAGGCGCGCCTGACGCTGGTGGTGTCGATCGTACTGGCGCTAATCCTCGGCAGCATCGTCACGGTCTGGCTGGTGACCAGCATCACGCGTCCACTCAACACCGCCGTCCTGATCGCGCAGACCGTGGCCGCGGGCGACCTGCGCTCCGAAGTCATCGTCAGCGGCAAGGACGAGACCGCGCAACTGCTGCAAGCGCTCAAGGACATGAACGACAACCTGGTGCGCATCGTCAGCGAGGTACGCAGCGGCACCGACACCATCGCCACCGCCTCCACCGAGATCGCCACCGGCAACCAGGACTTGTCCTCGCGCACCGAACAGCAGGCCGGTTCGCTCGAAGAAACCGCCGCCTCGATGGAAGAGATCACCGCCACCGTGCAAAAGAACGCCGAGAACACGCAGCAGGCCAACAAGCTCGCCGCCGATGCCTCGGGCGTCGCCGTCAAGGGCGGCGAAATGGTCGCCGCAGTGGTCGACACCATGAACGCCATTGAGCAGAGTTCGCACAAGATCGTCGACATCATCGGCGTCATCGACGGCATCGCCTTCCAGACCAACATCCTGGCGCTCAATGCTGCTGTTGAAGCAGCACGTGCCGGCGAACAGGGCAGGGGCTTCGCCGTGGTTGCATCGGAAGTGCGCACGCTGGCCCAACGCAGTGCCACCGCCGCCAAGGAAATCAAGGAACTCATCGGCGACTCCGTCGCCAAGATCAATAGCGGCACCAGCCTGGTCGGCAACGCCGGCCAGACCATGCAGGAAATCGTCGGTGCGGTCGCGCAGGTGGCCGGCATCATGGACCAGATCACGCGCGCCAACCGCGAGCAAAGCGCCGGTATCGACGAAGTCAATCGTGCGGTGGTGCAAATGGATATGGTCACGCAGCAGAACGCGGCGCTGGTGGAACAAGCCGCCGCCGCTGCAGAAAGCCTGCAGGATCAGGCGGCCGGATTGGCGCGCACAGTCAGCGTATTCAAACTGCGCACGGCATGAAGCGAAAGAGAATGCAGGTCAGAGGCCTGATCAGCCCTGTTTGATGAAAACCAGGTCCCACACCCCGTGGCCGAGTCGCAGGCCGCGGTTTTCAAACTTGGTGACGGGACGATAGTCGGGACGTGGCGCATAACCTTCGGCGGCATCGGTGCTGTTCTTCAGCGCCGGTTCCGCGCCCAGCACTTCCAGCATCTGGATCGCATACTCTTCCCAGTCGGTCGCGCAATGCAGGTACCCGCCCGGCGCCAGACGCGACGCCAGCAGGCTCACCAGCGGCCCCTGGATCAGGCGGCGCTTGTTGTGACGCGCCTTGTGCCACGGATCGGGGAAAAACACATGCACGCCCGCCAGCGAGCCCGGCGCAATCATGTTGGTCAGCACTTCCACCGCATCATGCTGGATCAGACGCATATTGGAGAGGCCCTGCTCGCCGATCTGCTTCAGCAGACTGCCCACGCCCGGCGTATGCACTTCCACGCCGATGAAATTCTTCTCCGGCATATCCGCCGCAATCTTCGCACTGGTGTCGCCCATGCCGAAACCGATCTCGAACACCGTCGGCGCCGAGCGTCCGAAAGCCGCATCGATATCCAGCGTCTCCTTCGCATACGGCAACAGGAACTTCGGACCAAGTTCCTCAATGGCGCGCGCCTGCGCACCGGATAAGCGCCCCGCACGCGTGACGAAGCTGCGGATGCGATGTTCGGTCGGATCGTAAAAAAGCGGTTTGCCGGATTTGTTTTCTGACATGAATGACTCGTGAAGCGAAAGATCGGAAGATGGATTGTTATGCGGCGTGCAAAAGGCAGGCAAAAGGCAAGTAGAGCAGCGAAGAAAAACGCCTGATCCTCTAGCACCCTGGAGCGGGTGAAGGGGATCGAACCCTCGTCGTAAGCTTGGGAAGCTTCTGCTCTACCATTGAGCTACACCCGCGAACCCCGCATTTTACGCGGGATTTGGGGTGTTTTGTGAACTTGAAGGTTGTTCAGTGTGATGGATTCTGTGGTGGCCGATTGCTTTAAGCTGTTATCGCTTTCCCAAAGCACTGCAGGGAAGTGTTGTTGTAAGACCGAGAGCCAAGAAGCTTATTCGAAATATGTTCGTTCACAACGTTCCGTAATGCTATTTTGCATTACCCCTTCGTCGTCTCGAGCTTTATTTACGAGTCCCATGTCTTTTAATTTTCCAGTACGCCGGCCAATGAGTTGATGAGTTGTGTCCAGAAGCGCTGCAATTTCTCCTGCTCGCATCTCTCTTCCTTCATCATTAATTGTGGAAACGATTTCAAGCTCGATCGGTTCCAGCATGATGCCTTTGTCTAACAACTCGACTTCATGTTTAAAATTATCAGATAGGTTCACAACCGAGCACGTTCCATCCCCACATTCTGGGCAACGCCATTTGTATAAGGCAATGCTGTCTTTGCTGTCCATCGGAAAACACTGAGAGCAATCGGCACACTTGATTGTTTGGCTCAACGATAGATATTCATAAACGGCCCTCGTATAATCGAAACAGCGCTGAACAAAATAATTTCTAAACTCTCTTCCATCGGGAAATCCCCAAGACATTCGTTCGGTCTCTGTCATCCCCATAAAAAAAGCATAGACGATAACTGGCTGTCCTTCTTTATCTCTGGTATTTTTATATCTGCTAACAAAAAAATTTGATTCAAGAGACGAAAATACATCCTCGAGCTCGGGCTTCACAATAAAATGGCTTGTAGGTGGGTTCGTCAGTCCAGAAAAATAGCGGCCACCCACATCCCCGTCGATAATTTTTTTTCTGATACCACGGGCTTCTTTAAGCAGGTGGTCTAATATTTGTTTTTGATTGTGCCGATCCAATTTATTTTCAAATGGTTCAAGCGCAAATCTATTCATTTTTTCGAAATATTTAAGCACCGTATTTTCGAAATATTTTCTTGCTGCGAGTCTAATAGACGCGACTGTGATTTTTTGCCCTTTCGAAACTCGATCCAAATAGCATTGATGTAGTAAATGTCCCATGATTCGTGGAACATTAAAAGATGCTTTGAACATCATGTTCATATGATCGTCTACGTTTACTGAAGAACTCGTTTCAAAATAATCGGCCAAGGTTAGGCCAAATGCCTTAAACCTTGCAGCGAGCAGTCGTGAAGTGTAATCCGTAGCTGAACGTTCCATTTCCTGAACTTCGGCAGCTTCATACAGTGCTGAGAAATCGAGTGGAATCGTATCGGTTTTTCCTGGATCAATGCGGCCGTAATAAACACGCCCTGGATAACCAGCGACTTTTAACTTTACTGATTCATTGCTCGAATTGTTGAGTGGCGACAAAATTACATCTACGAATAGTCGCTGATCCAACAGTTTTAATTCCGAAAAATCGTCGAAAAATATTACTAATCTTGTTAGTCCAGATTCTGCAAGAATCGTTTTTATTTCAAATAAGATTTCGTTAAAAGGAAAAGAGCGGATAACGATGTCGGAATATTCGTTATAGACATCATTATCATCTAGGGTTTTATCGAAATCGGAAGTCGAGTCGTCGCCCCCAATGGCGGCTTCAACACCTTTGTTGCTGACTTTGATTCCTACGTTGTCTTTGGAGGTATTCGTAATGGATTTTTCTTGTTGACGTTTTACCCGAAGCTGCCGAGTAATTTTTTGCAAAATTGGTATTTCATGAGTTTCTAACTTTGCATTTTTTACCTGAGTAGCAATATTCTTCATCGAGGTTTTCAGCTCGTCGTATTGCCGTTTTGAACCTAACCATCGATCAAGAAGGGACATGTTGTCGCAGACTGTTCCAATTTCCTTCAAGAGCTCAGCAATTAGGTTCCCAAGTAGCACTTTACGAAGCATGTGCGCGCGGTACGTGCCGAGTGAAATTCCATAGCCCGTAACGTCAATATCCTCTATGTCGTTTGACGCCAAGATGTCATAGAGCGATTTGACGTCGATGTAGATAGAAATAACGTCTTTTTTCTGTCTAATAATAGACTGCGCTTTGGCAAATACTGTGCTTTTCCCCGTTCCTTTTCGGCCTAGTAGAAAAGTTGTGTTGCCTGATAAAACTGAATTTAAAATGGCATTTCCTGGCAACGGATCAACATATAGCTGATCAATCGGTTTCGTTCCGATTTCTGCTTCAAAATCTTTAAGTTCTGCTCTTCTGTATTGCCGAAGCGACTCGGCGACTTTGGCAAATTTCTCGATGTTCATTCAAATTCCTATTTTTGATATGTTGAGTTGCCGTCTCTATCGACAGCCAAAAAGGATGCGTTCAAATTGCTTCGCTAAGCGGGAATTTCATGTGAGCGTGCATCGACTTCGTATGGTGCATTTGCATATTCATAGTCAACGATCTGTTGGAGATAAACAGGAAGAAAAGCCGCTATTGATCCCATTTGTTCATATTGATGAACGTGACGAAGTTCATGTGATAACAAACGTATAGATTCATGGGGGCGGCAAATGCAAATGCTGTGGCCGAGAGTGATGCCTGCCATGTGGGGGCCAAATAGGCCTGTAGCTAAACCTGCCTGCCGAAGGGCCAAATCTGATGGCAATGGGAGTTGCCCGTGTACTATGGAAATACGAACTTTCTCTGGTTCAGAAACACCCACACGCTTTGCCAGAGAAATTTCGTATTCGGTAAGAGGAATTCCGGTATTCAGAATTTCTTTTTCTCGTTCTTGAGCCCAAGAAATCGCTTTGGGTAAAAGGAACGGCAATGCTGATCGTAAATCGAAAGTCATAATTGCCTTCGGCTATGTGGGAGGTTAAGTGCGCGTATAGAGCACTCTAAGATGTAGACGCTGTAGCTCGGCACCATTACTTCGTGAGTGAAGTTGATAGCCTCTTTTTTGCAGTCGAAACTTGCTTCTTTGCTTTTTCAAATTGTTCTTCCGCAACAGCAAGTTCAGCCATGCAGGCTTCAATCTCAGACCCTTTTAACCATGCGAGTATTTTGGGGATTTGGTCTAGGCTTCCACCAATAATTCCGGGGTCAGACCCTGCCAATATCGACAGACGGTGTTTGCATGCAGTGCCACTAGTCCCGGCAGCGCAAGTACAAAACGCACCTAGTCTCTTTTCTTCGTATATAAAGCTGACCGTATAAGGTGTCGCAGATGAACCTTGAACGGTGAATTCAACTGATTCCATTTCTTCCCCTTCGGCTTTGTTTTTTGGTTTTTAATTAATAGCCACGAATAATTCTTTTTCCCTTGTTGCCGTTTCTCACAACTATAGGGAATGTGTCTGGATCATTCCTAACGACAATGCGTGATGCAAACATTATCACTAGAACAAAAGAATACACTGGTCCAAGCTATCGCGGAAGATAGCGGTTTGAATTTGGACTACTACGGTTTTTTTGAAATACTACTCGGGATGTTTGAGGATGTTCCAGGCTTCGAAATCGACAAGCCGAAAGTTAGCTTGCTCAACGAAATGTGGTAAATGTATAGCTTGCTGAAGTCGCCATCGGCATAAGCAAGTCTTATTTTTTTGCAGCTAACTTTTAGCCCAGACCTGCAACTGTTCCACCAAGACAGGATAGAGCCAAGTTGAGCTGATTTTCTATAAGCTAATAATAGATTCATCACTACTAATAAAGAAGCAATGGGAAAGATGAAATTGATCGCACGAGTTGTGTTTCTGAGTTTATCTGCGTTGTACGTCGCGGCTTGTGCGCCACTCGCAGGTCATGGGGTGCTTAAGCCTGGAGAGACTGCGGTCGCCGAGGATGAGTCTATTGTCGTCATCGGAGTTCGACAGCCATACTATGAAGTCAACTTCAAGACCATCGATTACAACGGTCCCAAAAACACCCCCTCCAACAGATGGCTCATAGGCGCACCAAGCGATGGCTATCTGGTTGGTCGCGTCGCAGCTGGAATTACCATGGAAGGGACATCCGTACGTCGTACTCTCAACTCTGAAAAGGGACTTTTTGGGAAGGTATATTATCCCTGCGGAGGAGGCGATAAAGCGGTGTTTGATATTCCTCGGGGCAAGGTGCTTTATATCGGTGATTTTGACTTTAGTCGGTCGGAGAGCGAAGAGGTATTGCCCAATTCAGTTCTTAGGTTGTTTTTTGAGTACGACAGCAATATCGTGGCGGCCAGAGCTTATTTGAAGAAAGCTTATCCAGATCTAGCCGAACGTTTGGAGAGCGCAGATGTTCAGATTATGAAGGCGCGAAATCCTTGTCCGAAAACGACTACGCAAATGCTGATTCTGATCCCCTCAAAAAAATGACTTCGGCACGTTTATCAATCTGAACAAGCCGGATCTATAGCAGCTTTACTTCCTGTTGATCTTCAACAGATTGTTGGCTATGAATACGTAAATGCAGCAGTCGTGAAGAGTCCCCAATAACCTCCGCCCGTCAGTGCCGGAGATTGAAACGACCTATACCTAAACGTCTGGCAATCTGTGCCATGCCCCCTTTATCCGAGAGGCCGGCTTTCAATTTTTCTTTCACCAGTTGTCGGGCTGCCGGTTCTGTAGGTAAGTTTTCAAGCCGCACAAGAGCCTATCCCACTTCGAACAATTGGGCTGTAAGCAGTAAAAATGAGAAGCATTCTTAGAAAACATTTACAATGCGGCTTCCAGTTTTTCTTCAATAGCCAGCCCGGTTCCGGTTGCCGCAATTATCTGCGGTGTGCTTGAACATTCACTGCCAGCGACTTCATTTCTTAAAGGAAGCGACATGGCAGAACGGACGACAAAGCAACACCACGCATATCGGCAACAGGGCATCGGGTATCGGGGCAGGCAACAGCGTGCTTGGCGCCCCGGCCTCTTGCCGGTGACATTTTCTGCACTGCTGGCCGGGGCCGTATTGCCGCAGGCGCAGGCGCAAGAAACTTTGCCGCAGATCGACGTCACGGCAGAAAGCGACAAGGAAACCGCCAAAGGCCCGGTGCGCGGCTATGTGGCGCGGCGCAGCGCCACCGGTTCCAAGACCGACTCCGCCCTGATCGAAACGCCGCAGGCCATCAGCGTCATCACGCGCGATCAGATCGAAGACCACGGCGCGCTCAACCTGCAGGAAACCATGCGCTACAGCGCCGGTATTCGCGCCGAGGCTTACGGCTTTGACAATCGCGGCGACTGGAGCACTGTGCGCGGTGTCGCGCCGGTGATTTATCTGGATGGTCTGCAGATGTCCTTCGGCAGCTATACCAATATTCGTCCCGACGTCTACATGCTTGAGCGGGTCGAAGTCTTGCACGGCCCGTCTTCGGTGTTGTACGGCCAGGGCAGCGTCGGCGGCATCGTCAACATGACGTCGAAGATGCCGCAGGCCGAGCGCATGAACGAGATCGGCCTACAGCTCGGCCTGAACAATCGCAAGCAGATATCGGGCGACTTCACCGGCGCCTTTGATGACGACGGCAAGCTGCTGTACCGGCTGGTGGTGGTCGGTCGCGAGAGCGATACCGATGTCGATTATGTACCCGACAACCGCACCCTGGTTGCGCCTTCGCTGACCTGGCGGCCGAACGCCGATACCTCGCTGACGCTGTATGCACGCTATCAGAAAGATGTCAGCGGCTCGTCGGTGGGGTTCTTCCCGTGGCGCGGCACCTTGTACGCTGCACCCAATGGCCAGATCTCCACCAGCCGCTTCATCAGTGAGCCCGGCTTTGACGATTTCACCGCCAAGCAGCGTTCGGCCGGCTATCAGTTCGAACACAAGTTCAGTCCCAATCTGGCGTTTCGCCAGAACTTGCGTTATACCAACAGCGAGGTGAATTACCAGAGCATCTACGCGCGCTTCAGTCCGGCGCCAGCGCTCAATGCAGACAATCGCAGCATCAACCGCACGGTTTACATCAATCGTCCGCAAGTCATCAGCGCGGTGGCCGATACGCAGATGGAAGCGCGCCTCAATAGCGGCGCCCTGCAACACACCGTGCTGGCCGGGCTCGACTATCAGCGCGCCGTGACCAATGGCGTCAGCGGTTCCGGCAACACCACGGCGATCGATGTCTACACCCCTGTCTATGGTAATTACACGTTGCCGGTGCTGCGCCGCGCAGCCGAGGCAACCCAGCGCCAGACCGGCGTCTATCTGCAGGATCAGATCAAGTTCGGCGCCTGGACCGCCTTGCTGGCGGTGCGTCGCGACTGGTCCAAGTCGGACACCGCCAATACGCCGAGCGCCGCGCGTGACGACACCGCACTGACCAAGCGCGCCGGTCTGGTGTATCAGTTCGAGAACGGCATTGCGCCTTATATCAGCTATGCCGAATCGTTCCAGCCGCTGGGCGGCTTCGACTTTTACAATACGCCGTACAAGCCTACGCGCGGCAAGCAGACCGAAGTCGGCGTCAAGTTCCAGCCGGCCGGCAGCCGCTCCTCATACACTGCCGCGCTATACGATCTGAGCGAGCTCAATCGCAAGACCACCGACCCGACCAACCCCAGCAACAGCATTCAGATCGGTGAAGCGCAGGTGCGCGGACTGGAGCTGGAGGCGACCACCGAGCTGAACCGGCAGTGGACCATGACGGCCGGCTACAGCTATACCGACGCCAAAGTGGCGCGCAGCAACGGCACCGATAACGGCAAGCGTCTGGCTGGTATTCCTGAACACATGGCCTCGCTGTGGGCGACCTATCGTTTCAACGGAGCGTTGGCCGGCCTGACGCTGGGTGGTGGCGCACGTTATGTCGGCACATCCTATGACGGCATGGACAACAATCCGATTCCATCGGTCACATTGGCCGATGCGATGATGTCGTATAACGCGGGTTCATGGATGTACCGCTTCAACGTCAACAATCTCTTCGACAAGACTTATGTCAGCGTCTGTTTGGCGCGTGGCGACTGTTTCTACGGCGCCCGTCGCAGCGCGGTGCTGAGCGCCACCTATCGCTTCTGATCGGTTGCTGCCGACATGAACGAGGCCGTCTGCGGACGGCCTCGTTTTTTTGCGCGGTGAAATTCCGTCCCACGTTGACCAGTTTGGCAACAGGCCTGGAAAGAGTCGGAAATATTCAATCCTTGATTACTACATCAAGGCAGGTGGGTGCTTTCGCTGTGCAAAATTCATTGTGACTGTGTTCCCGAAGCCTCGATGTTCGCACCCGTCACTGATGTCATAATATCGACCCTCAGACATGCATCGCGCATTCCGCGTTCCAACCACAGAAAGCACCACGATGACACGTGCGGCCCAAGAAACCAAGCCTGCCAAAACAGCATGGATCAGCTTGCCCGACAGAAAGATCAGCGCCAACCGGATGACCATTGCCTATGCCGTTGGCGTGGCGGTGACGGTGCTTCTGTTCCTGGCGGCGTACTTTCTGCTCGACAACATCATCATCGAGCAACGCAGCGCCGCACAGCGCGTTCATGTCGTCGAACAGCAGCGCGTGCTGTCGCAACGTATCGCGCTGCTCAGCACGGACCTGTATGTCGGCGACACGTCCACCAGCGAGGCCTTGCAGGATGCCGTCACCCAGATGGAGCGCTTGCAAGATACGCTCAGCGGCAAGGCGAACACTGCCGGCTATCAGCTCACCGCTGCTGAACATGAACTGTATTTTGGCGGCAGCACTCCGCTTGATGCCGACGTCCGCGGTTTCCTGGACGACACGCGCCGTTTCATTGGTGCAACGAACATGAACACCGGCAACGAGGCTTATCGGGCGTTGCAACACCATTCCCGCGATCTGCTGTTGCCTGCGCTCGATCGTGCGGCTGCGTTGTTCTCCGGGGAAGCGGATGGGCGCATTGAACAGGCACGTATGGGGCAACGGGTTTTGCTGGTCGTGCTGCTCATTGCACTGGTGCTGGAAGCGTTGCTGATCTTCCGTCCCCTGATCACGAAAATCCGCCTCTACAATGCGCACCTCTACGAGATGGCTACCCGCGATCCGCTCACCGGGCTCGCCAACCGGCGTCAATTCGATGAATATTCCAATCGCGAATTCCGGCTGGCGCGCCGCACGGCAAAGCCCTTGTCGATGGCGGTCTGCGATATCGATCAGTTCCAACAGATCAACGACAAGCATGGACGCGCTGTCGGCGATGCCGTGCTGCGCCGCTTCGGCGAACTGGCGTCGCGCATCTTGCGCGACACGGACATCATCAGCCGCGTCGGGGGTGAAGAATTTGCCTTGGCGCTGCCGGTCATGAATCTGCACGGCGCGATGATCATCGCCGAAAAACTGCGTCGCGGCATCGCCGAGGATCGCAGCGACAATCTGCCGCCTTTCACCATCTGCGTGGGCGTCGCCGTCAGTGAGCACGGCGACAAGAAAATGGATGACCTCTTGCAGCGTGCCGACAGCGCGTTGCAGATGGCCAAATCAGAAGGACAGAATCGGATTTCCTGTTTGAACAGACCGATGACGGAAAGACCAACACCCAGCGACGCTGCGCCTCAAAATACCGAGATTACATCCTGATTCTGACGTAGCAGCAGAGTCTTGCGGGATGGTCCGGCACACAGCTATTGCCGCCGGCCGTCCCATCGATTTGGTTTCAGGCATAGCGGTTGCGCCGCGCAGGCGTTTTCTCCGGAGAAGGATTTATTCGAAACCGCGAATGTCCTTGTCGTTGAATTTCGGCAGCGTCCAGTGATAGCGGATCGCCAGCAGCCGGAACAGAAATCCCACGCCCAGCGCCGTCAGCGTCGACACCGATGCATCGGTGTTCAGCCATAGCATGCCGACGTACAAGCCGCCCGTAACGAGCGAGACGCTGGCATACACTTCGCGTTGCAGCACCAGCGGGATTTCATTGCACAGCACGTCGCGCAACAGGCCGCCGAAGACGCCGGTGATCATGCCGAATATCACCACGACAAAGGGATTGAAATGCGCGAAGCCGCGCGCGATGTCGCAGCCGATGATGGTGAAGGCGACCAGGCCGAGCGCGTCGACGACCAGGAAGGCGGATTTGAAATGATGCATCTTGCGCGCGGCCACGGCGGTGACGACAGCGGCGCAGATGGTGAAGGCGAGGTATTCCGGATGCGCCACCCAGCCCAGCGGATAGTGGCCGATCAATATGTCGCGCACGGTGCCGCCGCCGAGCGCGGCGACCGTGCCGATGAGACAGATGCCGAACAGGTCCATCTCGCGGCGGATGCCCATGATGGCGCCCGACATGGCTTCGGCGGAGATGGCGATCAGGTAGATGGTGTATAGCAGCATCGGCGTTGGCCTCGTTTTGTCATGATCAAAGAATACCGGAGATGCCGGTTCTGCACCGCCTCACGTTCGGATCACGCCAGCAAGTCCTGCCGCTCCTGCACGACCTCCGCCACCAGCTCGGCGATGCGTTGCACGCGCGGCGAGCGGCGCAGGTCGGGGTGCACGGTGAGCCACAACTCACGCTGCCACGGCGGCTGGCCGCTGTCGAACCCGGTCAGTTCGGCGTCGCCGCGCGCGATGAAGTGGGGCAAGATGGTCAGGCCGAGTCCGGCGCGGCAAGCCTGGTGCAACAGGGAAAAATCATTGGCCGTCATGACATATGGCGCGCCGTCGGCGTACTGCGCCAGCCAGGCTTGGTGCGGGCCGCCTTGCAACGCTTCGCCGTAACCGATGAACTGGCGTTTGTTGCGGGCAGTGCGCTTCCAGCGCACGTGGCCGTACAAGCCATAGCCGGCGTTGCCGAGGCGGCGCGCCATCAGGCCCGGATCGTCCGGACGCGACAGCCGCAGCGCCAGGTCGGCGTCGCGCCGGTGCAGGTTGGCGGCGCGGATTTCGCCGACCACGTCGAGATGGATTCCTTCCCAGCGTTTAAATTGCTGCGCCATCAACGGCATCAGGAAGTGACTGGCCAGCGCCGGCGGCGCCGACAACCGGACCGTGCCCTGCATCGCCGTCATGCCTTGCACGGCGCGACCGAAGGCGTGCGCTTCCAGCTCAATGCGTTCGGCGGCGTCGAGCAGGGTCTTGCCTTCATCGGTCAGTTGCCAGCCGCGCGGCAGGCGGTCGAACAGGCGCAACTGGATCGCGCCTTCCAGCGCGCCGATGCGGCGCGACACGGTGGAGTGTTCCACCGCGAGTTCGCGCGCCGCCGCCGACAAGCTGCCGCCGCGCGCGAGGCTGAGGAAATAGCGCACGTCGTCCCATGAGAGCTGTTCCAGGGAAAGCACGGATTTCGATGATTTTTGCACAGGACTTGCGCCTAAATAGGGGATTCCGTTCGATTTTGCACGAAGTTATTCTGAGCGTCCACTTTCCTCATTCAACACAGGAGCACAGACATGACTACTACCGCCACCGCCACCGCCACCGCCACCGCCACCGCCACCTCAACCGCCACCCAGCTCATCGAACTGACCGCCTATGGCGATGCCGCCAACTTCGAACTCGTCACGCGCACCTTGCCTCCACTTGCAGCGGGTGCGGTGCGGGTGCGCCAGCACGTTGCCGGCGTCAACTATGTCGACGTGTACCAGCGCGTCGGCCGCTACCCTTTGCCTTTGCCGGCGGTGCTCGGTGTTGAAGGCAGCGGCGTGATCGTGGAGGTCGGCGGAGGAGTGGATGCTTCGCGCGTCGGCCAGCGCGTAGCGTGGTCGGCGACCAACGGCAGTTACGCGAAGCTGGTCGACGTTGCCGCCGAACGCGCCATCGTCTTGCCGGATGAGGTCTCGTTCGAGCAGGGCGGCGCCGGCTTGTTGCGCAGCATGACCGCCTACCTCCTGCTGAATCATTACGGCCGCCTGCAATCGGGGCAGACGGTGCTGGTGCATGCCGCCGCCGGCGGACTCGGGCTGGTGCTCACGCAATGGGCCAAGGCCATGGGCGCGCACGTGATCGGCACCGTCAGCAGCGACGAAAAAGCGGCATTGGCGCAGTCGCGCGGACTCGACCAGGCGATCAATTATCGCGAGCAGGATTTCGTTGCGGCGGTGCGCGAGTACACCGGCGGCCTCGGTGCGGACATCGTGGTGGACGGCATCGGCGGCGCGCATTTCCTGCGCAGCATCGAGGCGACCAGGAGCGGCGGCATGGCCGTCACGATCGGTTCGATTTCAGGCGAAGGCGCACCGGCCGAGGCGCTGGCGGCAGCGCAGTTGCGCGGCGTATTGATGGAGCGTCCGAGCATCCTGGCCTTCAGCAAGGACCTTCCGCAATATCGTCTCGCCACCGCGGCCGCGATGATGCAATTGCAAGCAGGACTGGTCATCGACGTCGCCGGACGTCTGCCGTTGGCGCAGGTTGCCGAGGCGCACCGTTTGCTGGAAACGGGTGCGGCGCAGGGCGCATTGTTGCTTGAGATGAATTGAGCGCAGACGGTACCAGCGTGCAGTTGTGATTGTTGTGGTCGTTGTGGTCGTTGTGGTTGTTGCACAACGCTGCGTGCGGGGCGCAGCTTCAGAATAGAAGGAGCAATACCGCGTTCATTGTCGTAAAGACAATTCGCGGCGCGCGCACAATGAATCGATTACCAATGAGGCCGCAGTTCTAAAGCGCGGAAGCGGGGGAATTCGATGAAACTGAGCATCTTGTTGCCGGCGCTCTTCTTGGCCGGCGCGGCGCACGCCCAATCTATTGGCGCGAATGAACAGCTGGTGCTGGTGGGTGTCGCCGCGCCGCTGACATCGCCGCGTACGGAGAGCGGCATCGCCGCCGTCAGGTTGGCGTTCGATGAAGCCAACCGCCGCGCCATTCGCATCGGCGGCAAGCAACTGGTGTTTCGCCTGCTGGTGGAGGACGACAAGGGCGACGCCATGTTCGCTGCGCCCATCGCGCAATACTTCATCCGTTCCAAAGTGGTGGGTGTGATCGGCCATTGGAACAGCGGCCCCAGCATCGCCGTGGCGGGGCTCTATAGCGCGGCCGGCATTCCGCAGATTCCGATGGCGACCACCAGCAGCCGCTTCACTCAGGACGGTCTGCGCAGCATCTTCCAGGTGCAGGGACACGATGGCGTCGGCGCCGTGCGCCTGGCGGAATTCGTGGTCCGGCATCTGCAGGCCGCCCGGATAGCCGTGATCGAGGACGGGACCGCATACGGCACCGATTTCGCCGATTCTTTTGTCTCCGGAGTGCGGCGCGCCGGCGGCCTCATCGTCAGCCGCGAGGCCATCAGCAGCAAGACCTCGGATTTCAATCCTGCGCTGAACAACGTGCAGAAAGCCAATGCCGATGTGATCGTGTTCGGCGGCGTCGTGACGCAAAGCGCCTTGCTCGCGCGCAGCATGATGCGGCGGGACATGAACATCCGGCTGGTGGGCACCGGCGGTACTGCGACCGGCCTGTTCCTGCAACTGGCGGAAGGGGTGCAAGGCAATGTATGGGCGCTGGAGACCGGCGTGCCGCGCGATCGTCTTCCGGGCTGGCGCGAGTTCAACGACAAGATGCACAGCCGCTTCCAGGGCGAGATCACGCATTATGCCCTGTTCGCCTACGATGCCGCCAACGTCCTCGTCGCCGCCATCCAGAAGGCCGGCTCGCTCGACCCGAAAGCCGTCACGATCGCCTTGCACGAAATCCGCTACCCCGGATTGACCGGCATCCTGTCCTTCGATGCGAACGGCGCGCTGATCAACCCGGTGTACACGATCTATCGCCTGGATCAGGGCAAATGGTCGGTGGAAAAAATGCTGCAGGAAAAATGAAGCACTGAGGGAGGCAGAGAAGCAATCAGCCCGCGCGCGTGAGGCGCTGCAAACCGCGCCATGTGGCCTGTGGCGACAAGCGCACCGGATGCTCGATCTGTGCTGCTTCGATGCACAGCATGCGCGTCCAGTCCTTCGCCGGCATGTCGCCGAGCTGGGCGGCCTTGGCCGGACCGGGATTCCAGATTACGCTGTCGGCGAAACCTTGCTGTTCGAGTTGCAGGAACGGCTTGCCGTCTTGTTGCAGCGCCAGAGCCGCCGGCGCAGCCCAATAGATGTTGTCGGTTTCGTCAGCGATGCGCAGCACGCTGCCGTCGTGGATCGCTTCATCATTGCCGGCGGTGGTGTCGGTAAACCGCACCTTGCCGAGTTGCGTCACGCCGGCGTTGCGTACGTCGGGCGTGGCCAGATAGGTATGCAGCGCCGTGGTGAAATCGAAGGCGCCGGCGCCGGTGTTGGTGACGTTGAACGCGATGCTGACCC
The DNA here is from genome assembly GCF_026127345.1 of Herbaspirillum lusitanum. Classification (NCBI taxonomy): domain Bacteria; kingdom Pseudomonadati; phylum Pseudomonadota; class Betaproteobacteria; order Burkholderiales; family Oxalobacteraceae; genus Herbaspirillum; species Herbaspirillum lusitanum. The sequence continues at coordinate 112,295 of NZ_QXFG01000005.1, forward strand.
AGCCGGCGCCGAGTTCGATCTGCAGTTGCAAGGCGAAGCTGTGCGGCCACAGTGCGCGCGTGGCGTCCGAGTCCGACAGCGACAGGCGTGCACAGGCGACGTCCTGGCCGGCGCCGCTCAATACCTCGCCATCGATCTGCCAGACCAGGTTGCGCACCAGGCCGTGCTTGGGCAACGCGCCGCGTCCGGAAAATTGCGGGAAGCAGACCGGCACGCCGCCGCGGATGGAAGCACCGGCTTTGAGCGAAGGCTCGGGTGTGCAATACAAGTGTTCGCGGCCGTCGGCGCTTTGCCACGACAGCAATTGAGCACCATACAGGCTGATGACGGCGCTGTCGCCGTGGGCATTATGTAACTGAAGCAGGCCGGCGACGTCGGGAAGTTTGGCGGTAGGCAAGGGAAGTCTCCGTAATGAAAGCATGAGTGCAAGCCCGTATTTTTACACATGGGTGGTTGTGACGTGCCGGAGCTTGTCGTAAAGTGGCTGCTCCGCATTGCCGGACCCAGCACAATCAAACAATCCGGAGACGACTTCATGACCCTTGTTCGCCGCGCGTTCTGCTCATTGACGTTTTTTGTTGCGCTGTCAGCCTTTTCCGGCGCGGCCTTTTCCACGCAGCAGTTGCAAGCACGACAACCGCAGCCGCCGCTGTCTCAATCGCCGCAATCGCCGCAGCCGCCGCAAGTGCAACCGGCGCACAGTCCGGCGCCGTTGCCGCTGGTGACCAAACAGGTTTTCACGCTGCCGTCCTACACCACCGTCGGCGGCCAGGAAATCCGCAACGTGCGCGTCGGCTATGAAACCTATGGCAAGTTGAACGAGGTCGGCGACAACGCCATCTTCGTCGCGCACTTCTATTCGGGCACTTCGCATGCCGCCGGCAAATACAAGGACAGCGACGCCGCACCCGGCTACTGGGACAGTCTGATTGGTCCCGGCAAGGCGATCGACACCGACAAGTATTTCGTGATCAGCGCCGACACGCTGGTCAACATCAACACCAAGGACCCGATGGTGACCACCACCGGTCCGGCTTCGATCAACGCCGCCACCGGCAAGCCCTACGGCATGAGCTTCCCGGTGGTGGCGATGCGCGATTCGGTGCGCGTGCACAAGCAACTGCTCGACAAGCTCGGCGTGCGCCAGCTGGTGGCGGCGGTGGGTGCGTCGGGCGGTTCCATCCAGGCGATGGAATGGGCGGCGCTGTATCCGGATTTCGTCAAGCGTGTGGTGCATGTCATCGGTCCCGGATTCGACATCAGTCCTTACGTGATCAGCCTGCTTGACGTCTGGTCGCTGCCGGTGCGGCTCGATCCGAAATGGCGGCAGGGGGATTACTACGGTAGTGGCGATCCGGACGACGGCGTGGCCGCCGCGCTCAAGGTGGTGACGGTGCAGACGCGTCACTGGGACTGGGCGCAAGCCGCGTTCGGCTACGCCCCGGCCGATGCCGCCAAGCCGCCCGGCGCCGCCATGGGCAACCAGTTCAAGATCGAGGCGGCGCTGGAAGCCGGCGCCCGCGCACGCGCCAGGGTGGCCGACGGCAACAGCATCATCTACATGTCGAAGGCGAACCAGCTGTACCACCTCAGCGACGACGAGGTCAAAGGCATCAAGGCCAAGATCCTGTTCATCCCGAGTTCGACCGACCTGGTGTTCCCGCTCAAACTGTCATCGGAGGCGCTGCAGCGCTTCAAGAAACTGGGCGGGCGCGGCACGCTGTATTTGCTGCAAGGGCCGGGCGGTCATCTGGAAGGTGTGCTCAATATCGACAAGGCGGCCGCCATGATCGAACGCTTCATCAACACACCTTGATCCTGACGATCTTCAGGTTTACAAATCTTTAAATGGTTTTACCTGGAATGACGCCTGCGCGGGTTCCGGTCCGCGCAGCGAATGGCTATGCTGAATGCAGAAAAAATCATCAACAACCTGCAGGGAGTCAGCCATGAGCATTTCATCAGTCACCTCGTCCTACAGCAACGCCATTTACGACAACGTCGTTGCGCCCGTAAAAAACGCCGTCGCCAAAGTCGGCGATGAAATCAGCGGCACCGTCGACACCGCAGTCGACGCCGTCAAGTCCGCCGCGCACACCGTGGTCGATGAAGTGTCGGACGGTTTCAAGGCGATCGGCAGCATCATCGATACATCAGCTTGAATACGTCGGCCTGAATACTTCCGACTGAGCACGGATGCGCAGCGATGGTAGTTGATGCGCATCCGTGAATTATTTTCAATGCGGCAAAAGCGGCGATTTCTGTATGATGTGGCATCCATTGCCAAGAGGAAATCCCGTGAAAAATCTCTCCCGCCGTTCGTTGCCTCGTTCGCTGTCTCTCTCCTTGTCCGCTGCCTGTGTTGCCGCAGCGATGCTGTGCTCCGCACCGCTGCAAGCCGCTGAAGTCAGCGTCGCGCAAACCGCTGCCGCCGCCAAAGGCACGTTCAAGGAATGGGTCGAAGCGATTGCCATCCCCAACGATTCCATCGTCGCGGCCGACATCCAGCGCAACACGGCCTGGTTCGAGCAGGCGTTCCAGCGCCGCGGTTTCCGCACGCGCCAACTGGCCAACGACGGCAAGCCGATGCTGTTCGCCGAACTGCCGGGCAACAAGGCAGGCGCCACTACGGTGCTGTTTTATGCCCACCTCGACGGCCAGGCGGTGACGCCGTCCGAGTGGCAGCAGGAAAGCCCGTGGAAGCCGACGCTCAAGCAACGCAACGCCGCCGGCCAGTGGGAAGCGCTGCCGATCGAGCAACTCTACGGCGCCAATCCGAATCCGGAATGGCGCTTGTTCGGCCGTGCAGCGGCTGACGACAAGGCGCCGATCCTGATGATGCTGGCTGCCTTCGATGCGCTGAAGGCGAGCGGCGTGACGCCGTCGGTCAACGTCAAGATCATCCTCGATGCGGAAGAAGAAAAAGGTTCGCCCTCGCTGGGCAAGGTGATCGACCAGAACCAGGCGCTGCTCAAGGCCGACCTGCTGGTGGTGCTGGACGGCCCGATGCACGCCAGCAATTTGCCGACGCTGGTGTTCGGCAATCGCGGCGTCGCCCAAGCCACATTGAAGGTGTTCGGCCCGCGCCAGGACAGCCATAGCGGCCACTACGGCAACTACGCCGCCAATCCGGCGCAGACCATGGCGCGCCTGCTGGCGTCGATGAAGGATGAAGACGGCCGCGTGACGGTTGCCGGCTACTACGACGCCGTCAAGCTCGACGACGAATCGCGCCGCGTCATGCGCGCGGTGCCCGACGATGAAGTCGCGCTGCGCAAGCGCCTCGGCATCGCTCAGGCCGAGAAGGTCGGACAGAATTACCAGGAAGCGATGCAGTATCCGACGCTCAACGTGCGCGGCATGCAGGCTGCCGATGTCGGCGCCAAGGCGCGCACCATCGTGCCGGGCGAAGCGATCGCCGAGCTCGATCTGCGCACCGTGCCCGAGACCGATCCGCAAGTGCTGCTCGGCCTGGTCAAGGCGCATATCGAGAAGCAGGGCTTCCACCTCGTCAACGGTCAGCCCACCGACGATGAGCGCGCGCGCTATCCAAAACTGGCCTCGTTCGATTACGCTCGCGTGTCGGCGTCCAGCATGGCGGTGCGTACCGACCTGGCGTCGCCGATCGGCAAATGGCTGCGCGGCGCCTTCGTTAAGACCTACGGCAAGGAACCGGTGCAGATCCGCATGATGGGCGGCACCGTACCGACCGGCGCCATGGTCGGCGCGCTGAAGATTCCATTCGTGATCGTGCCGCTGGTGAACGCCGACAACAACCAGCACAGCGCCAACGAGAACATGCGCCTGGGCAACTACATCGACGGCGTGCAAAGCCTGACCGGCATCCTCACCGAACTGTTCCCGGCAAAATAGCACGCGAGGAAACGGACAGCCGGCGAAACAAAATGTCGTCGCCGACGCAGTATTTCGTGGTTGCGCTAGAATCCCCTGAGGCTCAAATACTTCGGGGGATTTATTTTGCAGGTCGACGCACAGATCGTTAACGCCTTCATCGATGGTGTAGCCGGTGGCAATCCTGCCGGTGTTGTCCTCGACGCCGATGCACTCACGACCGAACAGAAACTCCACATCGCCCGCCAGCTCGGCTTGTCCGAGACCGCTTTCGTGTCTGCCTCGCAAAGCGCCACCGTCAAGCTCGACTTCTTCACACCGACGCGGCAGATCCCGCATTGCGGCCACGCCACCATCGCCACCTTCTCGCTGCTGCGCAAGCTCGGCATCGTCGGCGAAGGCAATTTTTCCAAAGAGTCCATCGACGGCAACCTCGATATCCTGATTGCCGGCGAGATGGTGTTCATGGAACAGCGCGCACCGCAGTACCGTGTGCTCGATGCCGGCACGGGACTGATTGCGCGCATCGCGGGCTCGCTCGGCCTTGCGCCCGGACAGTTGCACGCCGACCTGGCGCCGACCGTGGTCAACACCGGCAACGCTTTCCTGATCGTGGCCTTGCCGGATGAACAGACGGTCTCGGGCGTGCGCCCGGACATGGCGCTGATCGAAGCGCTCAGCGACGAACTCGACGTGATCGGTTATTACGTGTACTCGGACATGACTACGGTGAGCGGACGCCATGCCGGCGTACGCATGTTTTCACCGCGTTTCGGCATTCCGGAAGAATCGGCCACCGGCACCGCGGCCGGACCGCTGGCCTGTTACCTGCATGAACACGGCGGCGTGAAGGATTGCGAAATCATCATCGAGCAGGGCTACCTGATGCAGCCGCCCTCGCCGAGCGTGATCAAGGTCAAGCTGACCGTCGCCGACGGCCGCATCACGCAGCTGATGGCAGGCGGAATCGCCAAGGCGACGCGCCTGATCAGGCTGGACGTATAAAAATCTTCTTATTGGCTCCGTTCCACCTGGAACATCAATCCCTGTTGAATAATCTCTGCCGACAACAAACGCTGGCCGACGGCGATCGTCATGCGCTGGCCGGGATTGTTGATGGCGTTGTTGACCAGGCGCTTGAGCTGGTCGGGCAGCTTGGCCTTGTCGCTGTCGGTGACGATGCGGGCCACCGTTTCGGCGCACAGGAAGAATTCATCGCGCGCGCCTTCGGTGCGGCTGGCCAGCAAGACGCCGATGGTCTTGAGGTCGCCGTCCTTGGCCAGGCTGCCCATCAGCGACGTTTGCGCCGGCCCCACCTGGGTCTGGAAGGTATGCTTCTCGCCGCCCTTGTGCAGTTGCGTGACGTCGATCGCATACAGCGGCGCCATGCGTGCGGCGTTGTCGTCCTTGCGGTCTTCCAGTACGTCGCGCACGCTGCGGTTGAATTTTGTGGCGAACAGCGTTGGCGAAATCTCCAGCGATTTTTCGGCGCTTGCCTGCGCGCTCAGCTTCTCATCGACCGAGCGGTCGCAGGCGCTCAGCAAGGCCAGCGGCGGTAGCAAAGTCAGCAAAGCCAGCAGCACCGGCGTGCCGCGGCGGATGATATTGTTCTTCATGATTTCCCCTCATCGATTTTTCTTCCTCTTTCCTGCCGTTCGTCACTGTCATGCCTCAATCCAGTCGAAATGCAGGCTCCCTTCAAGCATACTCAAATTTCAGGAGTTTTATTGCTGAAAATAAACATGCTTTCCCATGCGGCCGTGCTCAGAGTCGCAGGGACGCTCTGATATGCAATACGAATTACAGGTCATCGAATCATATATTGGACAACTTGCCGATGGCACGGCATTCTTGCGCTCTTGATTCATAGGCAATTTCCATTTTCATTCCACCCTGCATTCTGAGGAGACACCCACCATGCCCGTCTATCGTTCCCGCACCACCACCCAAGGCCGCAACATGGCCGGCGCCCGCGCATTGTGGCGCGCCACCGGCATGAAAGACGGCGACTTCGACAAGCCGATCGTCGCGGTGGTCAACTCGTTTACCCAGTTCGTGCCGGGCCACGTGCATCTGAAGGACCTGGGCCAACTGGTGGCGCGCGAGATCGAAGCATCCGGCGGCGTCGCCAAGGAATTCAACACCATTGCCGTCGATGACGGCATCGCCATGGGCCACGGCGGCATGCTCTACTCGCTGCCGTCGCGCGACCTGATCGCCGATTCGGTGGAATACATGGTCAACGCGCACTGCGCCGACGCCATGGTGTGCATCTCCAACTGCGACAAGATCACCCCCGGCATGCTGATGGCGGCCATGCGCTTGAACATCCCGGTCGTGTTCGTCTCCGGCGGTCCGATGGAAGCCGGCAAGGTGGTCAAGGTCGTCAACAATGATCGCAAGGTCATCAAGCTCGATCTGATCGACGCCATGATCAAGGCCGGCGACAGCACCGTGTCGGACGCCGACGTCGCCGAAATCGAACGCTCCGCCTGTCCTACCTGCGGTTCGTGCTCGGGCATGTTCACCGCCAACTCGATGAACTGCCTGGCCGAAGCGCTGGGCCTGGCGTTGCCGGGCAACGGCACCATCGTCGCCACCCACGCCGACCGCAAGGAACTGTTCCTGGGCGCCGGCCGCCTGATCGTCGAACTGGCCAGGCGCCACTATGAGCAGGACGACTACTCGGTCCTGCCGCGCAGCATCGCCAGCAAGGCCGCGTTCGAAAACGCCATGGCGCTGGACGTCTCGATGGGCGGCTCCACCAATACCGTGTTGCACTTGCTGGCCGCCGCGCATGAAGCGCAGGTCGAATTCACCATGGCCGACATCGATCGCATTTCGCGCAAGGTGCCGTGCCTGTGCAAGGTCGCGCCGATGACCGACAAGTACCACATCGAAGACGTGCATCGTGCCGGCGGCATCCTCGGCATCCTGGGCGAGCTGGCGCGCGCCGGCCTGCTCGACACTTCGCTGCCGACCGTGCACAGCAAGACCATGGGCGAAGCGATCGAAAAATACGACATCCGCGTCAGCAGCGACGCCGCCGTCCACAAGCTGTTCCGCGCAGCGCCGGGCGGCGTGCCGTCGCAGACTGCGTTCTCGCAGGCCGAGCGTTACGAGCACGGCGACCTCGACCGCAGCGCCGGTTGCATCCGCGATCTGGCGCACGCGTATTCGAAGGACGGCGGCCTGGCGGTCCTGTACGGCAACATCGCCGAAAAGGGTTGCATCGTGAAGACCGCCGGCGTGGACGAAAGCATCCTCAGGTTCTCCGGCAAGGCGCGCGTGTTCGAGAGCCAGGACGCCGCTGTCGAAGGCATCCTCGGCGACAGCGTGCATGCCGGCGACGTCGTCATCATCCGTTACGAAGGTCCCAAGGGCGGCCCGGGCATGCAAGAGATGCTGTACCCGACCTCGTACATCAAGTCCAAGGGGCTCGGCAAGGCGTGCGCACTGTTCACCGACGGTCGTTTCTCGGGCGGTTCGTCCGGCCTGGTGATCGGCCACGCGTCGCCGGAAGCGGCCGAAGGCGGCGCCATCGGCCTGGTGGAAGAGGGCGACATGATCGACATCGACATCCCGGCGCGCACCATCAACCTGCGCGTGAGCGCTGAAGTCCTGGCGCAACGCCGTGCTGCGATGGAAGCGCTTGGCCATGATGCTTGGCAGCCGCTGGGCCGCGAACGCGTGGTGTCGCAGGCGCTGCAAGCCTATGCCGCGCTGACTACCTCGGCCGACCGCGGCGCCGTGCGCGACTTGTCGCAACTCAAGCGCTGAGCCCAGCAACTGAATGCAGCAACTGAATGCAGCAACTGAATGGCAACTGAGCAGTAGGTCAACAGCAGTTGAATAGCTGACCCGCATCCAGCCGCGTGATTTCACGGCGCGGATGCGGGCAGTGCAGTCCATCCCCCATCGTTTATTTTCAAGTCGTCTCAGCGATGCGTCAGCCGATTTGAACGTGTCGTCGGCGCGGCGCGGCTGTCGGCCGGCTGTTCCCGGCGGACCCGCATTGAAAAAACGGAGAGGATGCGCTTAGTGACGATATTTCCGCTGCAGCGGCAGCAGCATGTCGAGCAGTGCGGCGAAGGCGCCGCTGCCATGATGGGAATGCTGTTTCTTGTCTTCGTACATGCGCGCATCGGCGCGCTGCATCAATTCTGCGATCGGGGTCGCGGCGTCGCTGTCGACGTGGCCGACGCTGTAGCACAGCTTGTAAGCGCGTTTGGCGCTGCGGTTGTGCAGCTTCACGGCCTTTTCCAGGAAGCGCAGCGCGACTTCGGCCTGCTGCTTGCCGGTGTTCGGCAGCAGCACCGCGAACTCGTCGCCGCCGAGCCGTCCGACAATGTCGGACTGGCGGAAGTTGCGCGACAGGATCGCGCTGAAATCCTGCAGTGCGCGATCGCCTTCGGCGTGGCCGAAACGATCATTGATCTGCTTGAACAGGTCGAGGTCGAAGTAGAACAGCGAGACCGGCTTGTCGAGCCGTTTGCACAGGCTCAGCGCTTGCTCCGACATGGCTTCGAAGCCGCGCCGGTTGGGAATGCGGGTAAGTTCATCGACAGTCGCCAGTTCCATGGCGAACAATTCCTGCTCGGCCATTTTGGCGAGATCGCGCAGCAGCGCCTGGTCGTCATCGTCGAACGCGCGCGGCTGGTCGTCGATCAGGCATAGCGTGCCGAGCTGGTCGCCATTGCCGACCCGGATCGGGCAGCCGGCGTAAAAGCGCACGCGCGATTCGCCCATGCGCAGCGGATTGCCCTGGAAGCGCTGGTCCAGCACCGTGTCCTGCATCACCAGCAGATCGGCGGCGGCGAAGGCGTGCCGGCCGTCATCATGTTTTTGCAGCGGCCACCGGCGATGCGCCTCCACCAGGCTGACGAACGCCACCGGCACGTTGAACAGCCGCTTGGCCAGGCGCGTCAGGCGCTCGAAGCGTAGTTCCGCGGACGAAGCGAGCAGGCCGAATGCATGCGATGCGTTCACTTGATAAAAATCATGCGGCGACATGTCAGGCATCTTCATGGGCTGTACTCGATTCATGGCAACGGGCTAATCAAACTTGTCTTTTGCTCTGCATGTTTTGCAACATTCTGAGCAGAAGGTATTCCCGGTAACGACAGGCTTGCCGTTTTCTGAAGCGAGACGGATGAAATTTACACTTGTAGCGACGGCATGTTTTTATGGAAATATTTTTAAAAGGAAATTATTTGCCGCCATGAAATGATGCGCTGATGCGATTCAGTCAGGCGCGAAGCGCCGCAGCACCGCGAACGCTTCATCACCCATCAGCGGCCCATCCACGGTCATTGCCGGCGTGGCCGCGGCCAGCACCTCGGCGCTGCGCAGCGGCAGCAGCGGACCGCCGAGCGCTTCGGCGATCTGCGCGGTCGACGCGGCATACACCACGCGCCGCACGCCGCCCCAGAACATCGCGCCGCAACACATGGCGCAGGGTTCGCCGCTGGCGTAGACGGTGCTGCCGCGCAGGGCGCCGAGGCCCAGCTGTTTTTGCGCGGTGCGCACCAGCACCATTTCTGCGTGGCCGGTGCAATCGGCGGCGCTGTTCTGGTTGTTGGCGGAGATCAGCAGGATCTCGCCCCGGGCCGACACCAGCGTCGCGCCGAACGGCATGTCGCCGTTGGCCAGCGCCTCCCCGGATGCTTCGATGGCCAGTCGCATGGCCTTGCTGTCGCTGTCGTTGAATGTCATTTTATTGGTCCCATTATTCTTCTCACATTTCGTCGATGGGAGTGGAACTGGCCTGCGCCTTCTCCAGCGAAAACCGCTCGCCGGTCTTGATGTAAAAACTGGCGCCGAAACGGCCGACCGGATGATAGTCCTGCAAACGCACGCGCCACAGTTCGGTGTCCACCAAGCCGTCGCGCGCCGCCAGCCATTGTACGCGGCCGATGAAAATGTAGCGGCTGGCGGTCTCCAGCTTCTCATGCAGCACGCATTCGAAAGCCACCGGCGCTTCGGCGATGCGCGGCGGCGCCACGCTTTGCGACGGCACCGCATGCAGTCCCGCATGCGCCAGTTCGCTCACGCTCGACGGCAGCGCATCGCCGCAGGCATGCATCTGTTCGCACATGGCCTCGTCGGTCAGGTGGACGACGAATTCTCCGCTCCTGAGGATGTTCGCAGCGGTATCCTTCAAGCCGCCGTCCTGCAGGCGATTGATGCTCACCATCACGATCGGCGGATCTTCGCCGACCATGTTGAACATGCTGAACGGCGCCGCGTTGATGGTGCCGTCTTCGCCCAGCGTGGTGATCAGCGCGATCGGCCGCGGCACGATCAGGCTGGCCATCAGCTTGTAGCGCTGGTAGACGCCGAGCGCGGAGAAATCGATTTCCGTCATGGTTGTTTTCCCTGTATGCCTTCCACGTACCACTTCATGGTCCATAGCTCCGACTCGGGCACGGTCTTGCCGGCCGCGACTTGCAGCTGTCCGGCCTGGTTGTTGACCGGACCGGCGAACGGTTGCAGCGTGCCCGCGATGATGGCCTTGCGGCGTTGTTCCACCAGCGCGACGACATCCTTGGGCAGCGCCGGATTGAGCGGCGCCAGTTGCACGATGCCTTCTTTCATGCCCCATTTTGTATCTTCGGATTTCCATTTTCCTTCCAGCACCTGGCGCACCTTGTGAACGTAGTACACGCCCCAGTTCAGCACGTTGCCGGTCAGGTGCGCATCGGGGCCGAAGCGCGTCATGTCCGAGTCCTGGCCGAAGGCGTACAGCTTGCGGCTTTGCGCGACCTGCACCGGCGCCGGCGAATCGGTGTTCTGGTACAGCGTGTCGACGCCTTGCGCCACCAGCGTCTGCGCGGCGTCGCGTTCCAGTCCGGGGTCGTACCAGGAGTTGATCCACACCACCTTGGCGGTCACTTTGGGATTGACGCTGCGCGCCCCCAGCACGAAGGCGTCGAGGTTGCGGATCACTTCCGGGATCGGGATCGGCGCGACGTAGCCGAGCGTGTTGGTCTTGGTCATGCGGCCGGCGATGGTGCCGAGCAGGTAAGCGCCTTCGTAGAAGCGCGTCTGGTAAATGCCGACATTGCGCGCGCTCTTGTAACCGGAGCAGTGCTCGAAGATCACGTCGGGATATTCCGCCGCCACCTTGATCACCGGATTCATGAAGCCGAACGAGGTCGCGAAGATCATCTTGCAACCATCGTCGATCAGCTGGCGCATCACGCGTTCGGCTTCGGGGCTTTCCGGCACGCGCTCGACGAACACGGTTTCAATGCGCGTGCCGAATTCGCGCTCGAGCATGCGACGGCCGAGATCGTGCTGGAACGACCAGCCGATGTCGGCCACCGGACCGGGATAGATGAAGCCGATCTTGAGGCGCGGTGTACTGGTGGCGGCAATGGTCGGTGCGGACAAGGTTGACAGGGCTGACAGTGCAGTTGCGCCCGAGGCGAACAGAAATTGACGGCGTTTCATGGCGGGAAGCTCCTTGCATGGATGGACAATGGTCGGGGCTGGGTTGCCCTTGAATTGTATACATGCAAATTAAATGCCAGCCATTATATGTATTTAACTATTTGATTTATATATGATTATTTTAATATTATAAATTGTATACATTTGTTGAATTTGGTGCAAAAGACGTGTTTGCACCAAGCGCGGGCGCGCAAATGGGGCGAAGCGGGAGAACGTGAACGTGAAAAGGCAGAAGAGACGAAATCAGGCCGGCAATTGCAGCCGCGCTTCCAGCGCCAGCAGATGGCGCTCCATTTCGTCGGCGGCGGCGTTGCCGTCGCGCAGCGACAGCAGCTCGACCAGGCGTGCATGTTCGTCGTGTTCGCAACTGGCTTCGCCGGGCGTTTCGTACAGGGCCACGATCAGCGAGCAGCGCGTCATCAGTTCGGTCAGCATGCGTTGCAGCACCGCATTGCCCGACAACTCCGCCAGCGCCAGATGGAAGCCGCCGGCCAGCGCTACCCAGCGCGGATGGTCCTGCTCGTGCAGCGCATCGTGTTCGGCGCGCAGGCGCTGCTTGAGGCGTTCGATGTCGCCATGTTCAATGCGGCGTGCCGCTTCGCGCACGATGGCGCCTTCGATGGCGCGGCGGGCGGCAAAGACGTCGCGGGTTTCCCTGGGACCGGGCGTGGCGACGGCGGCGCCTTTGTTGGCAACGATCTCGACGATCTGCGCTTCCGACAAGCGGCGCAGCGCCTGGCGCACCACCGTACGGCTGACGCCGAACTGTTCGCACAGACTGGCTTCCTGCAGGCGCGTGCCGGGCTTCAGGCGGCCGTGCATGACGCCGTTGAAGATGGCTTCGTAGACGCCCTGGTCGAGCGTTTCAGGCGGTTCGGCGGGACGCGATGCTTTCATGGGGACGGACTGAGGTGCAAATGATTGGGTGCCATCATAGCCTGATTCAACCTGCGTAACGGTTTCAGGACTTGGCCTCGTAAAACGCGCCGCCCATGCCGTCGACAGTAAACTGCATGCGCAAGACGCGTTCGGCGCCGCAGAAGTATACGTGCCAGTTTTCAGTCCAGCTGCCCTGCACCGGATAGGTGCCGGCCACCAGCGGTTGTTTGAGCGGCAGCCAGACGGCGTCGCCGACTGCGCTGACGTCCTTGATCGACATCAGGCGGAAATCCTTGCACAGCGTCGAGTTCGGCGTTCCGCTGCGTTCCGCCGCCAGTCCTGCCGCCGTCATGACGGTGGGGATGGCGTCGGCGATCAGCTTGGGCGCGGCACGCGATGGTCCAAGCGTGTCCACCTGCTGCGCCAGCGCCAGGTATTTCCGGTGATCGGGCGACAAGTTGGGAATGCCGTCAAGCAACGTGCGGATCTGCTTGGTGGTGCCGGCGCCGCTTTGCTCCAGCAGCAAGGTCGCCAGCATCAGTCGCGCCGGCAGGTAGCCGGCGGCAGCGGCGCCGGCCAGGCCGTCGATGGCTTCGATCTGGTCGCCGCGCTCGGCGATGCTGCGGCGGGCGATGGCGTTGTACTTGCGGTCGTCGGCCTTGCCGTTGACCATGAACTGGTTGGCCGGATCGAGCGTGTAGGCCTGCCACAAGCCGTAGCCGGCGCGCTGGTCGCCGCCGGCGATGGCCTTGCGCGTCCACGCGCGCGCTTCGGGGAAGTTGACCGGCAAGCCCTTGCCCGGCAGGTTGAGGTCGCCATAGATCGCGGCGCAGGTCGGCTCGCCGCCTTCGGCGCATTCGCGCGCCAGCTTCGCGCCTTGCTTGACGTCGCGCGCGGTGCCGAGGCCGCGCAAGGTCATCAGCGCGAGGAAGGACTTGGCGCGGTTGTCGCCCTGTGCGGCGAGTTGCGAAAACTCGCGGTAGGCGGCTTCGTACTTTTGTTCGCCGTAGGCGTTGACGGCGCTGTTGATGTCGGCGTGCGCCGGCAGTGCGGCAATGGACAGCAAGCCGCACAACAAGGAGGGCAAGGCGGCGCGGATGAAGGACTGCTTCATGGTGATTCCCGGAGAGGCGAAACCGTCTATTCTAATCCGGCTCGGAGATCGAGCTCCGGTTGCGCTTCAATACTGGTCGTACTTGCGCGATTGGCCCCTGACCTTGTCGGCCGGATATTTCTCGCGGTTGAGTTGCATCTTCTCGATCACGGCGTCGTAGAGGTCGACGTCGAGGCGATCGGCCAGGCGGATCAGATAGACCAGCGAATCGGCCAGCTCATGGCGCACGCCGGTGCGGCGCGCGTCGTCTAGCTCATCCTGTTCGCCGGTCTTGAGCCACTGGAAGTGCTCGACCAGTTCGGCCACTTCGACCGACAAGGCCATGGCGAGATTTTTAGGCGTGTGGAATTGCTGCCAGTCGCGTTCTTCCGCGAACTGGCGCACGATGTCGCGCAGGGCGACGAGGTCGGAAGAAGGAGTGGGAGAGGGGGAAGGAGAGGGCATCGGGCTGATTGATCCGGTTGAAGTGAAGAAGGATCAGAGACTATAGCGCCGATTGCATCCGGCGGCGCAATGATCATTGCTACCGCCGGACAATCTTCAGAACGTATAGTTGACGGCAGCCATGGTGCCGTAGTTGGTGCGCGCCTTCACGATCGGGCTGTCGCCGGCTTTCGTCATGTAGCGGGTCGCTTCGGTAGCGGCCAGCAGCGACCAGTTGTCGTCGAAACGATGGGTCCAGGTGATCGCGGCCTTGACGGCGTACAGCCCGGAGCCCGGCGTATATTTTTTGTAGCCGCTGGTCGCGCTCTGGTTGGCGGTGACGCCGAAATAACTCTGGTTGTAATCGTTGCTGCCGAAGAGCGCGCTGCCGGCCACGGCGAGTTTGTCCCTGGGCATGGTCATCACCGTGGCGTCGACCTTGGCGTAATAGTTGCGGCCACGGTCGCGATTGCTCAGCGGCTGCGAAGCGCCGGCACTGAGCGTCAGGTTTTGCGTGAGACGATAGCCGAGGCTGAGGTTGAGCAGCGTCGCGCCCTTGACCTCGCCCATGCCCCTCAATTTGTCGGAACCGGGCTTGAGGCTCTGGTTGGAATCCTTGCGGCCGGCATCGTAGCCGAGCGCCGCCGAGGCGATGAACTTGTCGCCGAAGCCGTGGCGATAACCGATGCCTTCGCCGGCGTCGATGAAGCCGCCCCACGGGGTGACCACGTTGATGACAGGCAATGCGATAGCCTTGTATTCATCGCTGCCGGCGTAGCGCGGCATGTAGGCGGCGCCCAGGCCCAGCGTGATTTTGGTTTCGCTGCCGGCAGCAGCAGTCTGTTGCGCCGATGCCGGAATGGCGACGGCCGCGGCAAGCGCGGCCGCTGCGGCTGCATTCGCTGCGATGGCGATGCGGCGATGTGAAGATGTCATGGTTTCTCCTGTGATGAATGAGCGCCATTGTCGGCATCTGCAGCGTTGCGGTCTGTGGGAGTTTGGTGAGGAAAATGTGTGGCCGTGTGTCAACATGTGTTTGTTTGTAATGCGCCGGCACACGTGCTTGCGACGCAGCTATCATGCGCACGGGAAGCACATTGGAAAGCCATCGGGGATGAAGAAAATACTGTTGATCGAAGACGATGTACGTCTTGCCGAATTGATATCGGAATATCTGTGCCGCTACGATTTTGAAGTGGCGGTGGTGCTGCGCGGCGACCAGGCACTGGCCGCGGTCGCGCGCGAGAAACCGGACGTGGTGATCCTCGACCTGATGCTGCCGGGCATGGACGGCATGGATATCTGCCGCCAGTTGCGCAAGGATTCTTCGCTGCCGGTGATGATGCTGACCGCGCGCGCCGACATTTTCGATCAAGTCGCCGGCCTTGAAATCGGCGCCGACGATTACATGCTCAAGCCGGTGCAGCCGCGTCTGCTGCTGGCGCATCTGCGCGCCATCCTGCGCCGTCACGAAGGCCAGTCCGAAGCGGTCGAAGTGCGCCAATTGCAATTCGGCGAACTGCAGATCGATCTCGCCGCGCGCCAGGTGTGCTGGAAGGGCGAAGAGATTGATCTCAAGACTTCCGACTACAACCTGTTCGTGATCCTGGTGCAGGCCGCCGGCAAGGTGCTCAGCCGTGACGAACTGCTGCGCCGTTGGCGCGGCATCGACTTCGACGGCATGGACCGGACTGTCGACGTCAGCATTTCGCGCCTGCGCAAACGCTTCAACGACGATGCGCAGGAACCGCGCAAGATCAAGACGGTGTGGGGGCGCGGTTACCTGTTCAGTCCGATCGCCTGGGAGGAGTAAGTGCTCCGCAATCTGGTTCGCTTGTATCTGGTTATCGCTGCCCTGGTGGTGGCCTCCATTCTTGTCGTCAACTACGGTTTCCCGCATCTGTTCGCGGGCCAGTTCGCCAAGGCCGTGCGCGCCGGTTTCAATGGCGAAAGCTTCATGCTCAATCGCCTGTTGTCCGGCCGCAGCCAGGCAGATCAGGAAGCGTTGCTGGCGCAGTTGCGCGCGGCAGCTCCTGAACGTTACAGCCGCCCAGTGCAGACGCTGGAGCAATTGCCGCCGTCCGTGCGCGAACAGCTGGCGCAGTATCCCGTCGGCTGGGAACTCACCGGCAGCAAATGCTGTGTGGTCTACGTCAGACTCGACGACGGCGGACTGGTGCGGGTGCAGTCGCTGGAAGAATTGCCGATGGTGGAAGTAGTAGCCTACGTGCTGGTCTTCAGCACCATCCTGGCGGCGGTGTGCATCTGGCTGATCCCGCATTGGCGCGACCTGGAAAAGCTGCGGCTGGCGGCGGCGCGTTTCGGCGGCGGCAGGCTCGACGCCCGCGTCGGGTTGTCGGGACGCTCGTCAATCCGGCAATTGAGCAGCCACTTCGACCGCATGGCGGATCGCATCGGCAAGCTGATTCATGCGCAGCGCGACATGGTCAACGCGGTCTCGCACGAGTTGCGCACGCCCTTGTCGCGACTCGAATTCGGCCTCGACATCCTGCAGCATCACGCACAGGATGCCGCCACGGAAAATCGCATCCTCGGTCTGCGCAAGGATGTTGAAGAGCTCGAGGCGCTGGTGGCCGAGCTGCTGACGCTGGGCATGCTGGAGCACGACCGCCAAGGTGTTTTCACCGAGACCGTGGCCTTGCCGGAATTCCTGCGCGATACCTGCGGCGTCACTGCCGAAGCGCTGGCGTTGGGCAAGCTCGAACTGCGCTGCAGCGTCGACGCGCAACTCGCGACCGTGGTTACCGAAGCGCGCACCCTGGCGCGCGCCTATTCCAACCTGGTGCGCAATGCGGCGCAACACGCGAATTCAGTCATCCGCATCCGCGCCGAGATGGCGGCGCCGGATGCATGGACGCTGGTGGTGGAAGATGACGGCGCCGGCATTCCGGAGGCTGAGCGCGAGCGCGTGTTCGAATCTTTTTACCGGCTCGACCAGAGTCGCGATCGCGCTACCGGCGGCTACGGCCTCGGCTTGTCGATCGTGAAAAAAATCGTTGCGCGCCACGGCGGCAGCATCAGCGTCGGCGGCAGCGAACTGGGCGGAGCGATGTTCATCATGCGTTTACCGCTGCGGCAACTGCCGCCCTGAATACGGACCCGCGCAGAATCCAAATCAAATCAGAAGCCGAATTCCGGACGGAGGTAGGCGGCCAGCCAGATCAGCATGGCAATCGTGGCGGCAAGCAGAATCTTGTTGCTCGGCATGGCGAGGGTTTTTGTTGTTGGGGTGCCCGGCATTCTAGGCTGGTAAAGGCCGCGCAGGTATGTCTATCTGTGGGCTAACTGTTTAAATTTGTGCGAACCGGGGCATTCCTGCGTCCTTTTCAAGAAAATTGGTCTGACCTTTTTACCTTCCCGTCGGTATCTCGCTGGCAGCGCCGGCAGCACGTTCAGCGCGCCGTCAGGGGCGGTGACAATCGCCGGATACCAGACCGTGGCAGGGCGTCGCCGGAGAGAAAGACGCAAGCCGCCGATTCTGCGACACTGCGGGTTCTGCCAACCAGCGAAAACAGACCCATGAACGGCAACTGGACCGACGGCTATGTCACCGACATCGGCTATACCCACGGCTACTATCCGCAACTCAATCCGGCGCGGCTGCAACTGGCGTTCGCCGCCGCCGGCCTCGACAGTCCGCTGGTGCGCACTGCCTGCGAACTCGGCTTCGGCCAAGGCCTGAGCATCAACATCCATGCCGCTGCATCGCCGGTGACCTGGTACGGCAACGACTTCAACGCGGCCCAGGCCGCGCATGCGCAGACGCTGGCGCAGGCGGCCTGCAGCGGCGCGCAACTGGAGCAGGCCAGCTTCGCCGAATTCTGCACGCGCGAGGATCTGCCGCAGTTCGATTTCATCGCCATGCACGGCATCTGGAGCTGGGTCTCGCCCGACAACCGCGCACTCATCCGCGACTTCGTCGACCGTCGCCTCAAGCGCGGCGGCGTACTCTACGCCAGCTATAACACCCAGCCCGGCTGGGCTGCGTTCATGCCCTTGCGCGACCTGCTGCTGCGCCATTTCGATATGCCGTCCAACGCCGGCAAAGGCAGCGCCGAACGCATCGATGCGGCGCTCGATTTCGCCGAGCGCATGTTCGCCGCCGAACCGGTCTACGCACGCGCCAATCCTTTCATGCAGGAGCGCATCGCGATCCTCAGGAAACAGAGCCGGCATTACCTCGCGCATGAGTATTTCAACCGCAACTGGCACGTCGAGTCCTTCGCCGACATGGCGGCGACCTGGTCCGGCGCCGGGCTGGAGTTCGCTTGCTCGGCGGATTTTCGCGACCATCTCGACATGGCCAACCTGACCCCGGCGCAGCGCGAATTCTGCGACGCCGTCGACGATCGTCACCTGCGCCAGAGCGTGCGCGACTTCATGGTGAACCAGCAATTCCGTCGCGACTACTGGGTGCGCGGTGCGCAGGCGCTGGACGCCGCCAGCCACCAGGCGCTGCTGGCGCAACAACGGGTGACCTTGCTGACCGTACCCGGGCAGATCCCGATGACGCTCAAGACGGTGTCTTCCGAGATCACGCTGAACCAGCATATCTACGGCCCGGTCATCGCCGTGCTGGCCGACGGGCTGCCGCATTCGCTGGGCGAGATCGCCGGCATCGTCGGCAGCCGCAACCTCGGCCTGCAGCAGGTGCTCGACACGCTGATGATGCTGATCGGCAACGGCCACGCGGCGCCGGTGCAGGCGGATGCCGACATCCTGCACGGCCGCGGCGGCAGCGCCGCGTTGAACCGTCACCTGATCGCGCAGGCCGTGCACGGCAACGCCGACGGCGACATCGAACACCTGTGCAGTCCGGTCACCGGCGGCGGCGTGCCGGCCGATCGCATCCAGCAACTGTTCATGCTGGCGGTGCTGGAAGGGCAAGAGGCGCCGGACGCCATCGTCGGTTTCGTCTGGCGGCACATCTCGGCCGGCGGCAAGAGGATCGTGCGCGACGGCATCCGCCTGGAGGACGAACAGGCGAACATCGACGAACTGAGCCTGCAGGCGCAGCGTTTCTTCGTCGAGCGGCTGCCTTTGCTGCAAGCGTTGCAGGTGATCTGAGATAACCTGTTTCTTTTTGGAAACTCGCAAAGTCATGAATTTTTTGCAAGGTCTTCCGGGGATAGGGGCCTGCAAACTCGGGTAACATTGAGCCGGTTTCTGGACAGAATCCATCTGCATTTCCGAGAAGAAAAAATATTTTGAACAATCTGTTGCGAGTCAAATGGACGCTCAAAGCCAAGGTCATTATGGTCGTGGTTGCCGCCGTCCTGGTGACGACCGCCGTGATCGTGGCGGTCTCGCTGACCATCATGCAGCGCGACATCAAGACCCTGATCGGCGCGCAGCAGTACACCACGATCAAGATGATCGCCACCGCCCTCGATGAAAGTTTCAATACGCGTCGTGTCGCCCTGCGGTCGTTGTCGCAGGGCTTGCCGCCGGAAGGGCGGCATGACGCACATCAGCTACAGGTCTATCTCGCCAGCCACACCAGTTTGACCGAGATGTTCTTCAACCTCTCGGTGTTCGACTCCAACGGCCAGCTGGTCGCCAACTTCAATGACACCAGCGCCATCGGCCGCTTCAACGTGGCCGACCGCGAATACATGCGACGCACGCTGGAGCTGAAGCACGGTGTGATTTCCGAGCCGCTGCGCAGCCAGATATCCAAGCGCGCCATCGTGCTGATGACCGAGCCGGTATTCGACGACAGCGGCAACATCGCGATGGTGTTCGTCGCCAGCATCGACCTGCAACAAGCCAACTTCCTCGGCCAGTTCACCAACACCAGGATTGGCAGGACCGGCTTCATCTACATCATTACCTCCAAGGGCATCATCGTCGACCACGTCGACAAGGCGCGCATCCTGCAGCATGTCGACCACGTCGGCGGCAAGAGCGGCGGCACCGAACAGGCGCTGGCCGGTTTCGAAGGCAGCATGGAAGGCCTCAGCCGCAGCAACCAGCCGGCGCTGTTCTCGTTCAAGCGCATGAAAACGGTGGACTGGATCATCGGCTCAATCTACCTGCGGGAGGAGGCCTTCGTGCCGGTCCGCGACATGCAGAACAAGGCGTTGCTGGTGTCGTTGTCGCTGGCGGCGCTGGCCGGCTGGCTGGCCTGGCTGATCATGTCGCGCCTGATCGATCCCTTGCTCCGGCTGCACGGCCACATCCAGAAAATCCGCACCTCCAAGACCTATGACGAAGTGCCGCTGTCGTATCGCGACGATGAGATCGGCGACCTCGGCAGCGCCTTCAACTCGCTCATGCGCGAACGCAAGGACGCCGAGATGGATCTCGACCAGGCACGCGTCAACCTGGAAAGCATGAACAAGGCGCTCGAACGGCTGGCGCTGGAAGACGATCTCACGGGGCTGGCCAACCGCCGCCAGTTCGATCTGAGCCTGCAAGAAGAATTCAGCCGCGCCATGCGCAACGGCGTGTCGCTGGCGCTCGTGATGATCGACGTCGACCACTTCAAGCAATACAACGACATCTACGGCCACCTCGCCGGCGATCAGTGCTTGCGCAAGGTCGGGCGTGTGATCAAGGCGCAGCAGACGCGTCCGGGCGACCTGATGGCGCGTTACGGCGGTGAGGAAGTAGGCATCCTGCTGCCCGGCGCCGACGAGGCCGGCGCGATGGCGGTGGCCGAACGCATCCGCCTGGCGGTGCGCCAGCTCGGTCTGCTGCATGAAGGCAATGACGCAGGCATCGTCACCATCAGCGCCGGCGTCAGCGCGTTCGTGCCGATCCGCGACATCGACGCCGCCGACAAGCTCATGCGCGCGGCCGACAAGGCGCTGTACCTGGCCAAGGCGCAGGGCCGTGATCGCATCTGCAGCAGCAGCGAACTGTCGACATCCGCGTAAGGCTTCTTTCAGTTTTTCTTGTACTGGCGTGTGATCTTCTTCGCCAGGTCGAGGAAATTCTTTTCCGCCGGCGAGATGCTGGCGGTGCGACTCACCAGGGTGATCGGCGCCACCAGCGCCGGTTTTGCATCGCGGATACGGCAATACACCACGCTGTCGCGATGGAAATCCTTCATCGACGCCGGGACCACCGAGATGCCGCCGCCGGCTGCGACCAGGCTGATGTTGGTCAGCATGCGTTCGACTTCGGAGGCGATGTACGGAGTGAATCCAGCGTTCTCGCACGCCTCGATCAGGCGTGAATACATGCCCGGCGCACCGTGCCGTCGCACCAGGATGAATTGTTCGTCGGCCAGTGCGCGCAGCGACACGGTCGGCATGTCGCCTTTCTGCTGCTTCTCCAGCAGCGCATGTCCCATTGGCAGGATCAGCAGCATTTCTTCATCCAGCAATTGCAGGAAGCCGATGCCGCGTGGCTGGCTGACCGGTGCACGCAGGAAGCCGAGGTTGACCTTGCCTTGTTCGATCTCTTCGGTGAGTTCCGCCGCATTGCCTTCGCGCAGGTCGAGGTGCACGCCGGGGTAGGCGTCGCGATACGCGCGGATGATGCCGGGGATCAGCGGATGCGCGGCGGCCGAGCTGGTGAAGCCGATGACGATGGTGCCTTCGAAGCCTTGCGCGGCGCGTGCGGCCTTGGCCGAGGCCAGTTCGACGCTGCGCAGGATGGCTTTGGCTTCCTGCAGGAACGCGGCGCCGCCGGCGGTCAGCTCTGCGCCTTTCGGGTGTCGCCGGAACAGGTCGAAGCCGAGTTCCTTCTCCAGCATCCTGATCTGGTGGCTCAACGGGGGTTGCTGCATCTCCAGCCGTTCCGCGGCGCGGGTGAAGTGCTGTTCTTCGGCGACGACGAGGAAGTAGCGGAGGTGGCGGAGTTCCATTGTTGTTATCTCTTTTTGGTTTGGAAGTCGGGATGTGGATACATTTTACATCTGGTGTGTATGCAGTCGGCCCGTGCATTGTTGATGACTATTTTTCTTCGGTCTGCCAAGCCGGGCTATCCCCGGCGAAGGGTGATCGAAGAAAGAACCACCCAAGCTACCGATAAACGGCAAGTCGGAACAAAACAAGAACCACAATAGCGGATAACCCTAATCCCCTCCATTCCCCGCACCTCCCTCCAAACGTATAAAATTTCACCCAATCAATAAATCACAATCTGGAGACCGCCTGCCGCCCAACCAGCCAGGCCGCCCATGAAGCAACCCCTCTATAAAAACGCCTTTCTGCACATGGTCGTCGCCATCGCCATCGGCATTGCGCTGGGCCACGCCGATCCGCAACTGGCGGTGCAGATGAAGCCGCTCAGCGACGGCTTCGTGCGCCTGATCGGCATGCTGATCGGTGTGGTCATGTTCGCGCTGGTGGTGTCGGGCATCGCCGGCATGCAGGACAAGAGGCATGCCGCCAAGGTCGGCGGCAAGGCCATCGTCTATTTTGAAATCATGACCTTCGTCTCGCTCGGCTTCGGCATGCTCGCCGCCGACCTGCTGCAACCGGGTGCCGGCTCCCATCTCGATCTGTCGCATGTCGCCGACGGCGCGCACTATGCGGCAAGGCTGTCGACCTCGGGCGTGGCGGACTTCCTGCTCAACATCATTCCCAACAGCTTCTTCGAAGCATTCACGCGCAACAGCAGCCTGCAGATTCTGCTGCTGGCGGTGTTGTTCGGCGTCGCGCTGTCGCGCATGGGCGAGCGCGGCCGCAGCCTGCTCAATTTCATCGAAGCCAATCTGCGCATCCTGTTCGGGATGATCAACATCATTCTCAAGGTTGCGCCGCTGGCCGCGTTCGGCGCCATGGCCTACACCATCGGACGCTACGGCGTGGCGTCGGTGCTGCCGCTGCTGCATTTCGTCGGGGCGATCTATCTCGCCAGCATCGCCTTCATCTGCGTGGTGATGGGACTGATCGCACGCGTGGCTGGCGTCAACATCTTCCGCCTGATCATCTTCATCAAGGAAGAACTGCTGCTGGTGTTTTTCACCACCTCGTCCATGGCGGCGTTGCCGGGACTGACAGAAAAGATGGAACGGCTCGGCTGTTCGCGTGCGGTGGTGCGGCTGGTGCTGCCGACAGGCTATACCTTCAATCTCAACGGCACCAACATCTATCTCACCATGGCGGCGCTGTTCCTGGCGCAGGCCGGCGGCATCGAGGTGAGCCTGTGGCAGCAACTGTCGCTGCTGGCGATTTGCATGCTGACGTCCAAGGGCGCCACCAGCGTGACGGGCTCCGGCTTCATCGCGTTGGCGGCGACGCTGAGCACGTTGCAAATCGTGCCGGTGGGCGGCATCGTGCTGCTGCTCGGTGTGGAGCGGCTGATGAAATGCCGCTCGCTGAGCAACGTGATCGGCAATTGCCTGGCCTGCGTGGTGGTTTGTGCGTGGGACAAGGCGCTCGATCGTGAACGCATGACGCGAGCCTTGCGCGCGTGAGAAAGTCCCGGACTGGCCGGGACTGGGAACCTGCTCCTGTTTCTGCTCTGAGAATCTTCCGATTCGTCGTGCCGACTTATTTGCCCAGCTTGTAGAACGTCTGATCCAGCTTGGCAGATGCCGCCGCCAGCTTCTGGCGCTGCTGCGCCAGCCATGCCTGATCCTTGGCCAGCTTGTTCTTTTCCACACCGAGCATGCGCTCGACTTCGGCGCGTTGCGGACCGCCCAGGCCCTTGCTTGAGTCCAGCATGTTCTGCGCCGTCAGCGACTTCTTGTACTGTTCCTGCGTCAGCGGGAATTGGTTGCGCTCGAAGTCGAATTTCTTGACCGCTTCGGTATAAATCTGCTGCACCACGTCGAACGGAATGTCGGCCGGTTTCATCTTGTTGGTGCGGCCGTAGGTCACCAGGTCGGAGGCGAAATGGTGGCCTACGCGGAACGGCACATCGGAGTCGCGTTGCAGGATGTCGGCCAGCTCGGTGGTGGTCGAATAATCGGCATCGACTTCCTGCAATGCACGGGCCTTGTCGATGACCAGGTTGTCGAGCAAATCGGCCAGCTTGACGAAGGCGTTGGAAGTCAGCTCCAGGGTCTTCTCGACCTGGTCGCGCTTGTAGTCGGGCATGCCGGGTGAAACGTTGTGCGCCTCCAGCTGGAAGGTCATGGCGCCGCCTACGATATCGCTGGCCTGCAGGCGCAGCACGTTCAGTCCATAGGGATTGCGCTTCTGCGGCATGATGCTGCTGGTGCCGGTGAGGCGGCCTTCCTGGATCATGATCCACGGATAGGGCTGGTGATATTGGGTGTGGAAGTCCTGTATCAGGATACCGATGGTCAACGCGGCGTTGCTGCACAGGCTGACCAGTTCCATGCCTTGGTCGAGCGCGCCGAGTTGCGCGGCGTCGTAGGAGTTTTCAATCGGACCATCGAAGCCGAGCAGTTCCGCCAGGCGCTTGCGGTCGACCGGGAAGCTCGAGGTGCCCAATGCGCCGGCGCCGAGCGGACTCAGGTTCAGGCGCGCATAGGATTCCTGAAGACGAGCGCTGTCGCGACCGAACGCCGAGGAGAACGCCAGCAGGTAGTGGGCAAACGTGGTCGGCTGCGCCTGCACGCCATTGGTGTAGGCCGGCACGATGGTGTCGAGGTTTTTTTCGGCCAGCTCCAGCACTTCCGCCTTTGACTTGTTCATCGCTTCCATCAGATCCAGCGTACGCTCGCGCTGCATCAGGCGGCGGTTGGTCGACAGGATGTCCTGGCGGCTGCGGCCGGAGTGCATGCGCGAACCGTCGGGGCCGGCGATGGCCAGGATCAGCGGTTCATATTGCAGGTAATCGGACGGCCGCTTGGCGTTGGGCAGGTCGCCGTTCTTGATGACCTGGTCCACCGCCGAGACGATCTTCTTGCCGAGCTCGGGCGGCACGATCTTGTTCTCGATCACCATCACCGTTGACGCCTTGTTCATCTCGCCGAGGAAGTAGAAGTAATCGTGGTACGGCGACTTCTTGCCGGCCGGCGCGGCATGGGCCGCACTGGCCATCGTCATGGCCGCCAGCGCCAGTGTGGCGATGCGAAGGGAAAAAGGTTTATTGAGCATTGTCGTTACCTTGAGTGCTGGAGTTGGATGAGGAAGAATTGCCTGCCGGTTCGCTCGCCTGGCCGGCCGTGGCGACATCAATGGTCAGACGGCGCACGCTTTCGTTGAACGGCGAGAACACGTTGCTGTTGCCGCTCGGCCGGTTCCAGGCGTTGGCGACCTGATCGGTTTGCAGCGCGGCGGTGACTGGCGCGGTGGCGGCGTTGGTGAGCAGGTTGCTGATGCCGCGGCCGAAGTTGTAGATCACCACGCCGCTGCCGCTGGCGGCGAAGGTGGTGGCGTCGCCGCTTTGCACGATCGGCGAGCCGTTGGGTGCATTGACGTTGACCAGCAAGACGCCGTCGACCACCTTCAGGGAATTGGTGCCGCCGGTGAAGCGTATCCCGGCGGCGCCGTTGCTGCTGACGTTGAGCGTCATGCCAGCGCTGCCGCCGGTGCTGAGGGTATTGAAGCCGTTGGTGCTGCTGCCGACGAAGGCGATGCCGTCGCCGCCGCCTTTGGCGGTGCCGTTGAGCGCAATGGCGCCGCTGTTCGATGAGATATTTACTCCGGCCGCGGCGCCCGAACTCGGACTGCGGATCGTGATGCCGGCGCTGCCCGACGCACTGCCGCTGGTGCCGTCCAGCGTCAGCTTGCCGGTATTGGTGGAGATGCTTGTGCTGCTGGCATTGGTGGACGGATAGATGGTGATGCCGCCGGCGTTGGTCGACATGCCGGTCACGGTGACCGAGCCGCTGCCGGTGGCGCGCAGCGAGTTGGTGCCGGTCAGGATGCTCACGCCGTCGCCGTAGACGCTGGAGCCGGTCACGTTCAGGGCCCCGTTCTCCACGCTCACCAGCGCGTTGCCGCTGCTGTAGAAGCTGACGCCGTCGCCCTGGTCGGCGGCATTGCCGATCAGCGTGACATTGCCGGAACCGGTGGTCTGGATCTTGTTGGTCACGCCGAGGATGGCGATGCCGTGATCCAGCTCGGGCACGTTGGGTGAATGGAAGTTGCCGTTGAGCGTGATGTTGCCGCCCTGCGACGAGATATTGTTGACTGAGGCGGTGCCGTTGCCGCCCAGCGCGATGGCGTCCGAAGTGCCGACCGAGTCTCCGCGCAGCGTGATGTCGCCGCTGACCGTGGTGACGCTGACGCCGATGGCGCTGCCGCTTGAATTGAAGAAGATGCCGTAACCGCCGAAGCTATTGGTGCTGTTGCCGTTGATGGCGACGTTGCCGCTGGTGGCGCCGATATTGACGACGGCGTTCAGCGCCGACGGCGCGATATCGACGCCGCGTCCCGATGCGCTGGTGCCGTTGAGGCTGATGTTGCCGGTGGTGGTCTTGACGTTGACTGCGGCATATTGGCCGCCGACATCGATCGACAGCGCCTTGAACGAGCCGCTCGAATTGTTGATCACCGTGTTGTTGCCGGTCATCGTGATGTTGCCGGCGGTGCTGGTGACATTGACCTGCGCACCGGCCGCCGAGCTGGAGCCATTGCCGGATGCAATCAGCGCCAGCGCCGGCGTGGTGCCGCCCGAGGTGTTGCCGGTCAGGTTGATGTTCCCAGAGGATGAGAGATTGATCAGCGAACTGGCGCCGGTGGAGTTGAGCACCGTGCCATAGCTGCCGGTGCTGCTGCCGTTGATGTTGATGGCGCCGCCAGCGGTGGCGTTGAGCGTGACCGAACCGGTGCCGCTGGCTGCCAGGTAGACGCCGCGGCTGGCGCCGGCGAAGCCGCCGCTGTTGGCCTTGACTGTCAGGTTGCCGCTGCCGACGGTGAGCGTCTGCGACGACGTTGCCGCAGTCGAGCAGACCAGCACGCCGAAGCCCGAACTGGCGTTGCCGCTGACGGTCAGGTTGCCGGAGCCGGTGGCGGCGATGGTGTTGTTGGTGCTGAAGATGCGCGTACCGTTGCCGCTGCCCAGCGTGGTGCCGTCGACCACGATCGAGCCGCTGCCGTTGGTGACAATGCGGCTGCCGCCGGTCACCACGAACGCATCGGTGGCGACGGAGACGTTGGCCTGGTTGGCGACCATGTTGATGTTACCGCCGCCGGCGTCAATGGTCGATCCGGAAACGTTGATCGTGTTGCTGCTGGTCGTGAGGTTGCCGCCGTTGGTCGAGATGGTGCTGCCGGAGAGCGCGATCGAACCGTTGCCGGTATTGCCGAAGTTGGCGATCAGGGAGACGTTGAGCAACTTGCCGGTGGCGTTGCTGATCACATGATTGCTCATGTTGATACTGCGATGCGCCTGCAAGGTCAGCGACGAATTGCCGACCGCCTTGACGTCGTCGAGCACGTTGATGTCGCCGCCATTGGTGGGACTGCCTGCTGCGGTGAGGACAACCACGTTGGCGCCTTCCGACAAGGAGGCGTTAAGCGTCGCCGAGCTCAGGGTGGAGTTGGCCGCGCCGCTCGAAGTGAAGGGGGAGGACGCCGTCATGTTGACGCTGGCGGCGCTGGTGATGTTGAGGTTGTACGGATCGATGAGCCAGTCGCCGCCCTGTCCGGATACGGCGCCAACGTGCACCAGGCCGCTGGCCTGGAGATCGTGGCCGGAGGTTTCCACCGTGCCGCCGCGCCCCGTCGCGCCGCCAGCCTGCGCACTGATGTCGCCATGGAAGCGCGTGCTGCCGGTCGACCACAACACCACCGTGCCACCGTTGCCGCTGTGGACGGCGTCGGCCTTGATGGTGGCGTCGCCGCCCATGAAGACGGCGTCGGACTGATGCTCCGTGCCGTTGCCCTGGTAGTTGCCGCCAACCAGCACGGTGCCGCCGCCGGCGTCGCCGGACGCGTCGATGCGAGTGCCGTCGAACAGGCCGACGTACTGGCCGAGGACTTTGGCACTGCCGCCGGTTTCGCCGCTGCCGAGGCCGGATACATTCAGCGTGCCGCTGTTGGCGACTACGCCGCTGTTGTCACCCGTACCGCCGTCGAGCAGGATGCTGCCGTTGCGGTTCCGCAGGCTGCGGGCTTCGATCACACCGCTGTTGTTGACCACGTTGGACAACATCGCATCGGTGGCGCGCGCGGTCATGATCACGGCGCCGCCGTCGGCTTGCAGCAAACCGCTGTTGAGCACGTTGGCGTTGAGGGTGGCGTTGTTGACTTCGACGTTGATGAGGCCGTCGCCGTTGAAGTCGAGTGTCATCTTTTCACCGGCCGCGAGCACCACGCGGCCGAGCCGCGCGATGATGTTGCCTTCGTTGCGCACCTGCGCGCCAAGCAAGGCGACGTAGCCGCCGTCGGCGGCAGTGATGTTGCCCTGGTTGATGACCGAACCGGTTGCGCCTTCCAGATCGAAGGCGTTCTTGCCGGCCATGAAGTTGGCGTCGGAAATGTTCAGCGTCGACGCCACCAGGCCGCCGACGTTGACCGAGGAACCGGCGCCGAACAGGATGCCGGATGGGTTGATCAGGTAGACCTGGCCGTTGGCGTTGAGCTGGCCGAGGATCTGCGAGGCGTCACCGCTGGTGACGCGATTCAGCGCTACCGACGACGAAGTCGGCTGGACGAAATTCACGGTTGCATTGGCGCCGATATTGAAGGTGTTCCAGGTCGCGGCCATGCGGTCGCTGGTTTGCGTGACCGTCATGGTGGTGCCGCTCTGGCCGATGCTGCCGCTGCCGGCGGTGATCTGGCCGTTGGTCGGCAGCGCGCCGGCGTCGAGCGCGTGCGCCGGCAACACCGTCAGGCCGCACCAGGCGGTGAGCACGGCGACGCACGCCGGCTTCAGCGCCGGGTGGATCTTTTTATTGCGATTGTTTCGGGAAGCTTGTGTCATCGCACACCTCAGAACGTGTAGTTGAAGCCCACGCCGAGGGCGCGGATCGTGGTGCCCACGCCAGCCGACAGGCCGGTGGCGCCGAGCACGCCGGAGACGGCGTAGTTGTAGTTCGCCAGCGCTTCATTGCGCAGGATCACGTACTGGCCGAAGAAGCGCGTTTGCTTGCTGTACTTGTACGAGAAGCCGACCGCCTGCGATGTCGCCCCCATGCCGTCGGTGGAGCATTTGACATTGTTTCCTGAAATCATGCTGCAGTCGCCGGCCAGCGCCTTGGCCGTGCTGGCGCGCAATTCGAGCGCGCCGATCTGATGCGAGATGCCGACCATATACGCGCGGCGGCGATAGTTGGACATGTCGGTCGAGGTCGTGCTGGTGTTGACCACGCCGGATTCCGAATACGACAGATCGTCGGCGATCAGCGAGATCTTGGTCTTGCCGAAATCGTAGGCGACGCCGTAGCGGAAGCTGAAGTCGCTCGACGAGGTGCCGGCGGTCACATGCGTGCTGCTGCCGACGCCGCGGGCGTCGCGGCCGAGACTGGCGATGCCGAAGTAATTGACGTGCTGTTCCGCTGCGACCACGGCGGAGAAGCCGCCGTTTTCATACGCCAGGCTGCCGCCGTAGAGGTAGCCGGTGGCGACGTCCGAGGCTGCCTTCATGCTGTTGTTGGAGTACGCCAGCTTGAGCTGGAAGCCGTATAGCTTCGGCGACCAGTAACCGATCAGGCCGTCCTGGCGACGGTTGAAGGCGGCGTCGTCGTTGTTGGAATTGATGGCGTCGCCGGCGGGGCCCGAGTTCTTGGTGATGCTGGTGACGAAGCCGGGCGAGCCGATGATGTTGTAGTGCGCCGCGCTGGTCAGGCCCTGGAACGGATCGAAGGAGGTGGTGCTCTCCTTCATCGGCGTATCCCAGCGGCCGTACATCAGCGTACCTGCCGACGGATGATTGAACGCCACGCCGGTGTTGCGCAGGTCCTGCGAGTGGGTCCAGTCGGGTACGGCTTCGGCGCTGCGGTTGGTGTAGTTCAGCGACAGGCCCATTTCGAGCTGCCACAGGAACTTCCATTGGTCGTACAGCTGGATGCCGCTGTGCGCACCGATGTAGGAGACGTTGTCGCGCACGCGCCAGAAGCCCGGCATGTTGCGGCCGTTGGGCGTGGCCAGTTTGCTCTGGTCCGCGGCGGCCGCCGGTGTGGCGCCATCGCGGTTTACGTATTCCGGCACCAGGCCGAGCGAGCCGTAGATAACGAAAGCGGTTTCCGGTTCTTCGAAATCCTCGCCCTTGCCGGTGGTGTCGGAACCGAACGCCGAGAAGGCCTGCGGCGAACCCGAGACCGAGATCCACAGGCGGCGTGCATTGCGTTGCTCGGTGGTCGGATTGACGCCGGGCGAGTACGCTGCAGCGGCGTTGAAGACCAGGTCCTTGTTGTAGACGTTGACGCCGACGCCGTAGCCCGAGCGCGACTGATGGTTTTCGCTGGAGTCCCAGGGATTCTTGTTGACGGTGACGCGGCCGGCATCGGCGAACAGCGCCGCTTCGACGACGGAGTTGCCGTACACCCCGATCAGCTTGCGCAGCTCGATGCGGCCCACTATGCCTTCGTCGCCGGCGGCTTCGCCGACCGGATAGGCGCGCACGCCGTTGGGGCCGCCCAGGCTCATTTTTTCGGAAGCGTCGAGGTTCTTGTTGGCGAACTGCGCGTTGACCGCCGCCAGCAGCGAATAACCGCCGCCCAGTTGCTGCAGGCGGCTGAACGAGACATTGCTCTTGCTGTAGTTGCCGGCGGCCTTGGACGTGATGGCGTCGAGCGCAGCGTCGTTGGCGGTTTCCTTGTCGAGCTGGCCGCGCCCGTAGCGCAGGCTCCACATGTTGTTGCCTTGCGCGCCGAGCAGGTTGTCGCGCCAGTCGCCGTACAGCGTGGCGCTCCAGAAGCGCGCCGACTTGCCGACCACCGTGGCTGAAGTGATGTCCTGGAAGTGGCGGAATTCCGCCGCCAGCGACAGGTTGACGTTGGCCTTGCGGCTGCGGTACAGCGCGTCGTTGATGAAGAAGCTGGACACCTTGGCCGAACCGCTGGCTTGCGCATCCTTGAGATTCTTGCCGACGTTGTATTGCAGTTCGGCGACGCTGGCGCCGACCGATACGCCGCTGGCGCCGATCGGCATGGCGAAGCTGAGGCCGGCGATGCGCAGGCCTTCGAACGAGTTCTGGGTATTGATGCCGAAGCTCTCGCCGAGGCCCAGCGCATCGTTCAGGTTGATGTTGGCGGACAGGCGATTGGCGCCGGTGTAATAGTTGCCGTAGTTGTCGATGGAGACGCGCGACGTAATTGCAGTCATTTCGCTGACGCGGATCACGATGTCGGTCGCACCGGCTTGCGTCGATGGGCGCAGCACTGCTCGCACCGAGACGCCGGCCAGGTCGGCCAGGCGTAGCAGGGTGCCTTCCAGTTCGCTCTCGCGGATGACCGTGCCGGGCTGGAGTTCGTCGAGGTAGCGCTGCAGCACCGCCTTGTTCAGGCGCACGTTGTTGTCGGTGTCGGCGCTGACCTGGCCGATGACGCCTTCGCGCACCGCGATGGCGATCTTGCCGTCGCGGATTTCCTGCGCCGGCAGATAGGCGCGCGCAACGATGTAGCCGCGTTCGCGGTACAGGTTGGTGACCTTGGAGGCGGCGCGGCGCAGGCCGTTGAAATCCAGCTCCTGGCCGATGAATTCCTGCAGTTCGGTTTGCAGGCGGGCATCGTCGATGGCGGCGTTGCCGCTGAGCGTGAAGCCGCTCACCTTGACGTTGACGGCGGGCTGCTGTTCCGGTGTCGGCGCAGGAGCAGGAGTAGAGGCATCGTCGGCGTCCTGGGTTTCCTTCTCGATCTGCACGCGGCGGCGCGGTTGTTCCTGCGTTTGCAGGCGCTCGCGGTCGTTCGGCGTGAGTTGTTGGCGATTGGCGTCGAAGATGCTGCCGGAGCTCGGTGGCGGCGTCTGTGCATGAGCGGCCAGCGGCGCTGCGGCCAGCATGGTCATGACCTGTAGCGCCAGCATTTGCCGGCGTTGCGCGGCAAAACGTGGTTTGTTCATTTCCCTGTCTCCTGATTTTTATCTTTGCGGCGGTTTGTCGAACCGGCTTTATTGTTGTTGTGCCGTGTTCACCGCTCCATGCTTGTTGCGTTTTCTCGATGCCTTACTGCGCCGGGAAGATCTTTTCCACGGCGATATCCGAGTTGAACAGTCCCGCCGCCTCGTGACCGACGCCAGGTACTTCGAAGTCGGGGTGATGCACCGGCGTCTTCCATTTCTGCGCCAGGAATTGTTCGTAGCGCACGTAGTTGTCGTGCCGCTCGACGCGCGTGGCGCCTTGCAGGCGCGCGCCGCAGGCCTTGTCGAGGAAACGGTGGTTGGGGTTGTTGTCCTTGCTGCCGACCATGTAGATGACGTCGCGTGCAGCGTAGCGCCTGAACAGTTGCTCGCCGCTGATCTTGCCGTCGGCGCCGAGGCCGTAGGGGATCATCTCGCCGAGGCCGTAGCGGTAATTGTCGTAACCGGGACAGAGGATGCCGCCGGCCGGTGCGAAGCCGTTGTCGCCGGGGCGGTTGTTGTCGAAGTAGAGATAGGACGAGGGGCTGGAGATCACGTAGCGCACCTTGATGCCGGCCTGTTTCAGTTTCTCGTCGCTGTTGTTGAGCACGGCGTAACGCTGCATCAGCTGGCCGCCGGCCGAGTGGCCGATGAAGACGATTTCCTTCAGCGCCGGGAAACGTCCCGAGCTCAGGTAGGTGGCGATGTCGTCGAACACGCGAAACGAGCTGATGCCGGTCTTGCCGTGCGTGGAATCTTGCCCCTGCATCCAGTTGTCGCCGCGCCAGAGGGCCATCTTGTTGTCGGACAGGGCGTCGCCTTCGGTCAGGAAGTTGGGCGTGAGCAGCAGCGTCTGCGTCGGGTCGAGTCTGGCCTTGCGCAGGAAGGCCAGGCCGGTTTCAAAGTAATGGTCGCCGTCGCGCTTGACGCCGTGTTCGAGGATGACGGCGCGGGTGATGGAACTATTCGCGCTGTTTTCCTGCGTCAGTGAATTGTTGGCGTAGATCGCGAAAGCGTATTGCTGCGCGCCGGCGCCGAGCGTGACGACTTGCGGCGGACCGGCTTCGTCCGTGGTTTTTTTTGCATGCGCCACAGGAGGCAGCGCCGACGACATGGCGGCTGCCAGCAATGCGGTATTCCAGAATTTTGCGCCAACGGCCATGATCGACTTCCCTTGCATCTGTGCGGAGCGGAACGGCAGGGACGATCATTGGCGGACTGCGGCGGGCGGGAGTCTGGCGCACAGATGCTGCTGCGCGGTTACGGTCTCCTGCTCATGCCACCGGTCACCGGCGCTGTATCCATCCCTGAGCATGCTTGTTCTTCTTTTGGCCCGATTATAGGAGTCGTATATTGCTATGTAAAATATCTTGATTTATATATGTCGATACTAAATAAGTATCGAGTGATGCGGAGATTGCCACCCTGATTCAATCCGGACGCGCCTGTCGCCGATGCTGGCCGGGGCCGATGCCGAAATGGCGCTTGAAGATGCGGTTGAACGAGGCTTCGGATTGGTAGCCGACCGCTTCGGCGACGGCGGCCACGGTCTGCTGGCGGCCGGCCAGCAATTGTGCCGCCTGCGCCATGCGGGTGCGCGTGAGGATCTCGCCGGGTGTGGCCCCGGCCGCCGCCCGGAACAGCCGGGCAAAGGTGGTGCGCGACAGATGGCAGGCCTCGGCCAACTGGTCCAGCGACCAGGCCCGGCCCGGTTCGGCCAGCATGCAGTGCAGCGCGCGTTGCAGGCGCGGCGAGGCCAGCAGCGTGAACAGTCCGGGTGTTGCCGCAGTTTCCTGTTGTTCCAGCCAGGCGCGCATCAGCAGCGCAAACAGCGCCGACGACAATTGCGTGACCACCGCATGCGCGCCGGGG
This sequence comes from Herbaspirillum lusitanum, assembly GCF_026127345.1. Classification (NCBI taxonomy): domain Bacteria; kingdom Pseudomonadati; phylum Pseudomonadota; class Betaproteobacteria; order Burkholderiales; family Oxalobacteraceae; genus Herbaspirillum; species Herbaspirillum lusitanum. Next base: position 145,727 of record NZ_QXFG01000005.1, read on the forward strand.
CGGGCAGGGTCGGCTTCGATCTCGACCTGCAGCATCTTCATCAGCGCCTGCAGCCCGGCAAAATCGGCGCGTCCCGCGGTGCGCACCAGCAGCGTTGCCGGCAGCGACGGTAACAGCGCGGCCGAGGCCGCGGCGTCGAAATGGAACTGGCCGCACAGGATGTCGGTGGCCGCGCCGGCGCCGCCATTTTCCATGCGTATCAATAAATCATCGCTGCGCGTGGCGACCTGCTGCGCGATCGCCTTTCCCCGCCCCGCGTGCAGCTTGTGCGCGCTGCCGCGCGGAAACACCACGATGTCGCCGGCCTGCAGCGCCACGCCGCGTTCGCCGTTGGCTTCCATCAGCGCGTCGCCGGACACGATCATGTGATAGCGCACCACGCCGGGCGCCGACGTCGGTTCGGGCAACTGCCACGGCGCGCCGAAGTGGCAGCGAATGTCGAGCGTGGTGCGTACGGGATAGAGCTGGAGCAGGCGGCTCAGGGTGTCGGTGGCGTGGTTCATGGCGGAAAGATCCGGAAAAGTCTGATTGGTACGATTGGTCAATTAATTGGCGTATTTTGCCATTAAAAATTCCATTCGGTCTCCTTATACTTCTTCCATACCGCGCTCGATTGCAACGGCGCCGGTTGTGAACACATTCCAATTAATTTGTTTGCTCTTATTTTTTCTTACTGAAAGGAAGCATCATGCCCCGTCTCCATACTCAAGATATCTCCACCGCCACCGGCCCGGCCGCGCAACTGTTTACCGCCATCAAGGGTGCGGTCGGCAAGGTGCCGAACGCCTACGCCGACATCGGCTCCAACAGCCCGGTAGCGCTGGAAGCCGCACTCAACCTGGATACAGCGCTGCGCAAGAGCTCGCTCAAGGGCAAGCAGGTCGAAGCCATCAAGCTGGCGGTCAGCGAAGCAGTGGAGTGCGATTACTGTCTCGCTGCGCACTCGCTGATGGCCAAGAAGTTGGGCTTCTCGGCCGAAGCCGTGATCGGCCTGCGCCGCGCCGAAGCATCCGGCGACGCGCAACTGGATGCATTGACCTTGTTCGTGCGGGAGCTGGTGACCACTCGCGGCACCGTGCCGGCGGCATCCGTCGCCGCGGTCAAGGCGGCCGGCTACAGCGACGCGCAGATCGTCGACACCTTGCTGGCGGTGACCGCGATCACCTTCACCAACCTGTTCAATCGCGTCAACGACACGGTGCTGGATTTCCCGGCAGCGGATTGATCGGTATTGCAGAAAAGAAAACGGCCTCAGCATGAAGCGAGGCCGTTTTTTTGCATTCTGAGTGCGCAAGCGTTATTGCTTGCCCGGCACCAGGTACTTGGATTTGGCGCAGTAGATCTTGGCCTTGGTATCGGCGTAGGCGATCACGCTGCCGGCCTGCGACTGGCGCAGCGAATATTTGGTGGCGTCATCCAGCGTGAAGCGGATGCCGACGCTCTTGGTGATGGCATCGCTCAGTGCTTGCGGCGTGCCGTTGATATTGGCGCCGATGAAATCGGCCGGGCTGCTGCTGTCGTTGACCAGGATATCGGTGACTTCCATGCCCCAGAGATTGCTGCCGGCGGCCTTGAACCAGTAGGCGCCGCCTTCGGTCTTGTACGGCTTGCCGAAGGCTTCGAAAAGATAATCGTAGAAATATTTGCTGTTGAGCTGATTGAGGCACAACAGCGCGTTGCCGACTTCAATGCCGAAGGTCGCCGCGGGCGCCGCGTGGGCGACGCCGTTCATGCCGGCAAGGCCCGGCGCCAGCAGCGCGCAGGCAAGCGCGATGCGATGGATGGTTTTCAAACAGACTCCCTGGTGCGCGTGGCGTCGCTAGCTGATGCTCCGACGCCATCGAATAATCGAAACGGTGATGATGCGTTGCGCAGATTGTAGGGGGCTTTTGAGTTTTTGGCTAACGGCCTCGCAGGGAGAGATGGATCAGGCGTGCCGTCCGGATTTGAGCACGGTCTCGCCGCGTTGCGAAGACGACAACTTGCCGCTCAGGCTGCCGAGTCCGTCGATGAAGGAGGCGATGCCGGTGCCCTTGACCATGACGCAGGGCTTGCCCAGTTTCTTGCAGAGTTGTTTGACCAGGTGGTAGGCGTTGTGGCTGATGTTGCCGGAAGCGCACAGCACCATGTCGGCGCCGTTCAGCATCGGTTGCAGGCGGTGCAGGCTGTCTTCGCGGCCGCCGTCGTGGTGGATGAACTTGCCATGGCGCTCTTCGATGGCGACGCGATAATGATTGCGCGCGCCGGTCAGGCCGCCGACGCACAAGACACAGCGGTCGGCCAGGCTGAAGCCGGCGTTGGCTGCCATCGCGGATGAAGAGATTGGCGAAGAAGCGGATGCAGTAACCGGATTGTTCTTGTTCGTCGCGCGGTGCATGGAGACCTCGGCCTGGTTGTCGTGACTTGCAGACTAAACCGAAGCCGCGCCGATGCGAACGAAGAAATCGGCATCTGGTTATGCGGAATCCTGATACTGCGATTTACGTACGGCGCGCACGAAGTCGGCCAGGCGCTTGCCGCTCTCGTCCGGATAGGTGTGCGCCGGCGTCATCGCGCGCACGCGATCGAGCCGGAACGAACGAAAGTCGCTGCGCGTTTCGCACCACGCGGCGATTGACCAGCCGCCGCCCCAGAAGTACAGCGCCAGCGGCCACACGATGCGCTGCGTGGCCTGGCCGCGCGCGTCGACGTAATCGAGTTGCAGCGTGCAACGCTTGCCGATGGCCTGGCGGATTTCTTCCAGCCGCTCGCCATGGGCCTGGTCGATGTGGAAGCTGGGCGCAAACAAGGCGGTGTTTTCGACGAAGTCGCGTTTGTCCTTGGGCAGCGCCAGCACGATCTTGGCCAGCGAGGCCGCCGCCGACGCGGCCAGTTGCGGACCGCCCCAGGCCTGCACCATGCGCATGCCGATCACCAGCGCGTCGATTTCGTCAGGCGAGAACATGAGCGGAGGGAGATCGAAACCGGTCTTGTTGATGCGATAGCCGACACCCGCCTCGCCCTGCACCGGCACGCCCGACAGCGACAGGTCGCGGATGTCGCGATACACCGTGCGCTCCGACACCGACAGCCATTCGGCCAGCTGACGCGCCGTGGTGAGACGGCGCCCGCGCAGGTACTGGGTGATCTGGAACAGGCGGTCGGCTCGGCGCATGGATTTTGGCAACAGGGGAAATGGCTGCCATTCTGGCATGAGTCGCAGGCGCCGCCCACCACGATCTGTTGATGCAGGTGGGCATGGTTGCAGGCGCTTATTGTTTCTTTTACTTCATCGCGTGCAATGCGACGCGGTTGCCTTCGGTGTCGATGAAGTGGGCGATGTAGCCGAGCTGCTTCGGCAGTTCCAGCTTGTCGAGTACGACCTTGCCGCCGGCCGGCGCGATGCGGTCGATGGCTTGCTGGATCGATGCGCCGGCGTCGAGATACACCAGCACGCCGTCGGTGCTGGCCTTGAAGGCCTGGGTTTCGGTCAGGCAGCCGCAGCTTTCCTTGGCGGCGTTGTGGAAGATCGCCATCGGCGCCGCGTCGAAATCGGTTTCGACGTGCAGCTTGGCATCGAATACGGCTTCGTAGAACTTGGTCGCACGCGACAGGTTGGTGACGGGGATTTCGAACCAGTTGATTTGCGTTGTCATGATGTCTTCCTTTTTGGTTGAGAGATATGCCGGAGGGCATGGAAGACATCATGATCCAGGGCTACTGACACCATCCTGTCAGTAGCCTTTGGAGGAGGCAAGCGATCAGGCGGTTTGCGCCTTGCCGTCGGCGGCGGCCTGCAACAAATCATCGGCATCCTGACGTTCCGCATAGCGCCGCGCCAGTATCGCGCACAGCATCAGCTGCATCTGGTGGAATACCATAATGGGCAGCAGCACGATGCCCACGCCGCTGCTGCTGAACAGCACCGACGCCATCGGGATGCCCGAGGCCAGCGATTTTTTCGAGCCGCAGAACACCAGCACGATTTCATCGGCGCGCGCAAAGCCCAGCGCGCGGCTGCCGAAGGTGGTCAGCGTCAGCACGCCGCCCAGCAGAATGGCGTTGACCAGCACCAGCAGCGCCAGCTGTTGCGGCGGAAACAGATGCCACACGCCCTGCGCCACCGCCACGCTGAACGCGGCATACACCGCCAGCAGGATGCCGCCGCGATCGACCACCGCCAGCAAGCCTTTTTTGCGCAGCACCCAGTCGCCGATCCACGGCCGCAGCACGTTGCCCAGCACGAACGGTAGCAACAGTTGCAGCAGGATGCCGCTGACTTGTTGCAAGCCGCCGCCGTCGTGATGGCGGTGCAGCAGCAGCGTCACCAGGACGGGCGTGAAGACGATGCCCAGCAGGTTCGAGGCGGTGGCGCCGCAGATCGCCGCCGGCACGTTGCCGCGCGCAATCGAGGTGAAGGCGATCGACGATTGCACGGTCGACGACAGCGTGCAGACGAACAGCACGCCCAGCCACAACTCCTGCGTCAGCAAGCCGGGAAACAGGTGCTGCAGGGCCAGCCCGAGCAGTGGAAACAGCACGAAGGTACAGGCCAGCGTCAGCAGGTGCAGGCGCGGCTGCTTGAAACCGGACAGCGCCGCTTCGCGCGACAGCCGCGCGCCGTGCAGGAAGAACAGCAGCGCGATGGCGGTGTTGCTGGCCAGGTGCATGAGTTCTTCGAAGCGGCCGGTGGCCGGCAGCAGCGTGGCGAGCAGGACGGTGCCGAGCAGCATCCGGGTGAAGGTGTCGGGGAAGTAGCGTTTCATGATGGCAAGAAGGAAGAAGGAAGAAGGCCGAAGCAGCCTTTGCCACATGATAGGAAAAAGGCCTATCATCGGGAACCCCTTTAATCATCCGAACTGTAATCGGATATGCCGATAAGCGGATGCATATGTGTCAGGAGCACCCATGTTCAATCCGGTCTGGCTCAAGACCTTCACCACCGTGGCCGCTTCCAGCAGCTTCAGCGAGGCCGGTCGCCGGCTCGGGCTGACGCAGTCGAGCGTGAGCGACCACATCCGCCGTCTCGAGGACGGCAGCGGCCGACGGTTGTTCGTGCGCGACACGCATTCGCTGGCGCTGACCGCGGACGGCGAGAGCCTGCTGGTGCACGCGCGCCTGATTCTCGAAGCGCACGCCCGCGCCGAGGCCCAGTTCACCGCGCCCAGGCTGCGCGGGCGGGTGCGCTTCGGCGCCCCGGACGATCTGGCGATGGGACCTTTGCCGGACATGCTGGCGGCGTTCCGCAACAAGCATCCCGAAGTCGAGCTGGAAATCACCATCGGCCTCACCGGCGAGCTGTACCAGCGCCTCGACAACGGCGACCTCGACCTGATCGTCGGCAAGCGCCGTCCCGGCGAGCAGCGCGGGCAGGCCATGTTCCGCGTACCGCTGGTCTGGCTGGCGCGGCCGGAAACCGTGGTCGACCTGGCGCAACCGCTGCCGCTGATCCTGCTGCCCGAGCCGAGCGTGACGCGCGCGGCGATCCTGGCCACCCTGGGGGCGGCAGGACGTCACTGGCGCATCGTCTGCACCAGCGGCAGCCACGCCGGCTGCATGGCGGCGGCGCGCGGCGGCCTCGGGCTGACCGTGCTGCCGCAGCACCTGGCGTCACGCGAACTGAGCCTGCCGGTCAACCATGCCAGCCTGCCGGTGTTTCCCGATGTCGAGTATGTGGCCTTGGCGGCAAAACGCCTGAGCCGTCCGGCCGACACGCTGTTCCAGATATTGATGGCGAGCGAACTGCATGCGCGGAAGTGACGAAATGAGTTAGCATCGACGAACAAAAAATACAGGAGACAACGATGACAGGAACGCTTGTGGAAGCAGTGGATGCGGACATGATCCGCCGCGTCGAAGAGAGTTTTTCACGGCAGGGCGCGCTGCGCACCATCGGCGCGCGGCTGCACAGCGTGACGCCGGGACTGGTCGAGATCCGTCTCGATTTTCGTCCCGAGCTGGGCCAGCAGAACGGTTTCCTGCACGCCGGCATGAGCACCACGATTGCCGACACTGCGGGCGGCTATGCCGCGATGAGCCTGTTCGATGCCGGCGAAGAAGTGCTGACCACGGAGCTCAAGCTGAATCTGCTGGCGCCGGCGCAGGGGGAGTATTTCATCGGCCGCGGCAGGGTGGTCAAGAGCGGCAGGACGCTGACCATTTGCCAGATCGAAGTGGGCGCGGTGCGCGACGGAAAGGAAACGCTGTGCGCCTACGGCATCATCACCGCGATGCGCATGAAGGCTTAAGAAAGCGCCAGGGCGGCGTCGACCACCAAGGCCGGCCGGTTCAGCGCACGGATGCGGCGGTCGACAAAATAGCCTCCCGCTTCGGTATAGCGCAGATAGCAGCGGCCGCAGACCTTGCAGGCGGCGACATTGCAGCGGTTGTAGGGAAAGTGGCGCGGCGCCACCGGCGCGTCGGCCGATTCGTAGCGGGTGCCGCCGGGATGGTATTCGGCGAAGCCGGGTTCATCGTAGGGATCGGGCAGCAGCGTGCCGATGTCTTGCAGCAGGGTTTCGGGAAAGGACAGCGGCGTGCTGGTCCACGCTGCGAGGCTTGCTTCGTTGCAGGCGCAGGCGACCGTCACGGCCGCGCTGCGTTCGGCCAGGGCACGCAAGCCGGCGCCGTCCAGCACGGGTAAATCAACCATCGCTTGCTTCCTTATTTTCCGCCGAAGGAAATCTTGCCGCCCTGCAGCTGCGCGGTACCGCCGCCGAGGTCGCTGAGCACTTGCCAGACCTGTTTTGCGATGCGCATTTCCACGCCTTCGTAGACGGCCTTGACGGCGACGATGCGCGCCGATTCCGCTGCGACCAGATCTTCCTTCATCTCGTTTTGCTCGGCCACCAGGTCCTTGACCTCTTGTGCCAGCAGCTTGCGATTGAGTTCGGCTTCTTCGCCGGCGCCGTTGCGCGCTTTCTCGGGATTCTGCTTGTAATGGGCCAGCTGCTTGATGACGCGGTTGAGGTCGTCGAGTTTGCGCTGGAATTCCTGTTCCTTGGCGCGCAGCTTTTCTTCCAGATAGGGATCGAGGCCGACCTGGATCCTGGTGGTGGCGGCGCTTGACGAGCCGAACGCGACCGCCTTGATCAGCATGGTGGCCTGGGCGCGGCCACCGATGATCTGGCCCAGCTTCGGATTGGTCTTGCCGACCAGGATCTCGTTGCCGGCGAGCATTTCGCACTGGCGCGCATTGCCGGCCAGCATGATGCTGTCGCCCGCTTCGATGTGCGCGCTTTCGGCGAACAGCGCCTGCACGCAACCTTCCGCCTTGACCTTGGCGACGATGGACGCCATGCCGGGTTGGGTTTCGGCGTGGCCGATGATGCCGCCTTTGACGGTGATGTTGCCGCCGGCAATGATCTCGGCCGCTTCCACCGTGCCGCCGACGAAGACATCGCCGGACACGCGCAGGCGCATGCCGGTCTTGACGTCGCCCTTGATCTTGACCGTGCCGGAAAACTCGACGTTGCCGGTGCTCAGGTCGACATCCTCGATCTCGACGATGGGGTTGATCTTGACGCCGTTGGTGATCAGCTGCGGTTGGCCGGCGATGGCCGCGACCAGCAGGTCGGGGTCGTCCTTGGAGGGTTCGGCGCCGACGCAATCCTTGTTGAAACCGAGATCCGGAACCGGCAGCGCAGGCACCGCCTGGCCCTTGATGTTGACGCCGTTGACGCCCGGCACCGGCGGCGTGCGCCGCATCAGCGGGTCGCCGACGTTGATCAGCAGCAGGTGACCGAGGTCGGCATAATGCACCACGGCATCGTCGTCGATTTCGGCGAGTTCTTCTTCCTTCTTGTCGAGCAAGGATTCGAAGCGGGCGTGTTCGCCCTGCACCGGATCCTCGCCGCGCGCGATCAGCAGCCTGGAACAGTGACCGACGCCGAGCGCGCCGCGCAGCTTTTCGTGCAGGATGCCTTGCGTGATGCCCTGGGCGCGGATTTCATTGACGACGTCGACGGCGCGCGCGCGTCCGCCTTGCGGCGGCACCAGTGTCAGGTATGCTTCCATGAGGTCGTCGGAGATTTCAATCACGAACTCGCCGTCGCGCCGTTCGCCGATCTTTTGCGAGTGCGCTTCCTTGCCGTCGGCGATCTTGGCGGCAAAATCGCCGAGAGCCGCTTCATCGATGTACAGCTTGGTGAAGCCGCCATCGGCAAGGGTCTGTTTCAGCATCACGAGATTGGGGACTTGAACACCCGCCACCGGGGTGAATGCAGCGACCAGTTCTCCGCTGACTCTGTCGAAGTTGAGCGACAGCGATTGCGGGCTTGTTTGTTCCATGTTATTTCTCGGAAGTCCTTGTGCAGAACTCATCGGCAGGATTCCCGGTTCCTTTAGGTGAATTGTTATGTGGCAAGATGATCCTGTAAATCGCGGTGAAGTACAAGGGTTGTTTAAGCTCAAAAGTACAAATTGTCAATATGCTAATTATCGATAAGAACGACACCGCAAGTGCCGACCGCCGCTATCTCGCGGGGCGCCAAAGCACCTTGGTCAGCATCGTCGTCAACGTCGTGCTGACCACGTTGCAGATCATCACCGGACTGTTTTCCGGCTCGCAGGCGCTGGTCGCCGACGGCATTCATTCGCTGTCGGATTTGGTGGCCGATTTCGTCGTGCTGTTCGCCGCGCGCCAGAGCCGCAGCCCGGCCGACGCCGATCATCAGTACGGCCATCAGCGCTTCGAGACCGCCGCGTCGCTGGCGCTGGGCGGCGCGCTGCTGGCGGTCGGCATCGGCATGCTGGTGTCGGCCGTCTTCAAGCTGCAGGCGCCCAATGTCCCGCAGGTGCATCTGGCGGCCTTGTGGGTGGCGGTGGCCACGCTCGTCAGCAAGGAGGTGCTGTTCCGTTACATGCTGGGCGTCGCCGAGCGCGTGCGTTCCAGCATGCTGGTGGCCAACGCCTGGCATGCGCGTTCGGACGCGGTGTCGTCGCTGGTGGTGGCGCTGGGGATTGCCGGCAACCTGCTCGGTTTCCCCTTGCTTGATCCGATTGCGGCGCTGATCGTCGGTCTCATGATCGTGCGCACCGGCGCGGTGTTTTTCTGGCGCGCGCTCAACGACCTGATGGACAAGGCTGTGTCGGAAGAAGAATCGCAGGCGATCCGCCGCACGCTGCTGGAAACGCCCGGCGTCTTCGGCCTGCATGATCTGCGCACGCGCAAGATGGGTGACCTCACCATCGTCGACGTGCATCTCGAACTGGACGGCGAACAGACCGTCACGCAAGGCCACGCCATCGCCACGCTGGCGCGCCGGCGCGTCATGGAACAGCATCACGTGCTCGACGTCATGACCCACGTCGATCCGGTGCAGCAAAGCGCTGCTGCGGACCTCGGATAAACAGTACATGGACTCTCTCATTGCCGCGTCCGCGCGGGCGCTCGCGCAAGGCGATGCGCTCGGCGCCCTCAAGCGCGTCGCCTTGCGCGACGATCCGCCGGCGCTGGCCTTGCGCGGCATCGCCATGGCCCAGCTCGGCGAGCATCCGCGCGCACGGGAACTGTTGCGCCGCGCCGCCCGCGGTTTCGGCGCGCATGAAGAACTGGCGCGCGCCCGTTGCATCGTCGCCGAAGCCGAGGTGGCGCTAGCCGTACGCGACATCGGCAGTTCGCCGCGTGCACTGGCGGCGGCCACGGTCGCGCTGGACGCCCACGGCGATCGCGCCAACGCCGTGCAGGCGCGGCTGATTGCGGTGCGGCGACTGGTATTGCTGGGTCGTCTCGAGCAGGCCGAAGCCGCGCTGGCGCGGCTCGATGCGCGCGGCTTGTCGCCGGCGCTTGCCGCGGTGGCTGCGTTGACGGCGGCGGAACTGGCTCTGCGTTCGCTGCATATCGATGCCGCCCACGCGGCGCTGACGCGTGCGCATGATGCAGCGATGCAGGCCGGCGTGCCGGCTTTGCTGGCCGAGGTGAAGGAAACGCGGTCGGCGCTTGCTCGTCCCGCGGCCCGGCGTGTTTCCGCAGGTCGCGAGCAGACTTTACGGCTGGATCAGGTTGCTGCACTGTTGGCGTCGGAGGCGTTGGTGATCGATGCTTGCCGACGCGGTGTGGCGGTAGGGGATGGGGATGGGTCTGGATCAGGATCAGGATCAGCGTGGAAACCGCTGGCGCGCAGGCCGGTGTTGTTCACGCTGGTGCGCGCACTGGCGGAAGCCTGGCCTGGCGACGTCGATCGCGAAGCCTTGATCGCCCGCGCCTTCAATACACGCCGTCCGGACGAATCGCACCGCGCACGTTTGCGCGTGGAAATCGGTCGCTTGCGTGCGCTGGTCGCGACGCTGGCGCAGATCGAGGCCACCCCGCGCGGCTTCGTGCTCAAGCCGCTGGACGAACGCGAAGTCGTGGTGCTGGCGCCGCCCATTGCCGGCGACCAGGCCGCGTTGCTGGCTTTGCTTGCCGACGGTGAAGCATGGTCGACGTCATCTCTGGCGTTGGCGCTTGGCGTCAGTCAGCGCACCTTGCAGCGCGCACTGGCCGGACTGGAAGCGGCTGGCCATGTACGCGCCATCGGCCAGGCGCGCACGCGCCGCTGGCTGTCGACGCCGCTGGCCGGAGGCGCTGGAATCACGACAATCTTGTTACTCCCTGCTGCGCTGGCGATGGACTAAAGTTGTCTTGCCGCGCCGATCACGGCGCATCAACAGGAGACCGCAATGACCAGCAACACCACTCTGAAAACCAAACCTGAAGCGGGCGTGCATGCCGCCGAGATCGTGCGCGAGTACGGCCCCTTTCCCGGCGTCGAGCGCGTGCACGGCGTCACCTGGGATGGAAGCAATGTCTGGGCCGCTACCGGCGCCAGCCTGATCGCCTTCGATCCCGCCAGCGGCGACGCCACGCGCACGTTGCAGCGCGCCTGCGACGCCGGCACCGCCTTCGACGGCACCTATCTGTACCAGATCGCCGAGCAGCGCATCGACAAGATCGATCCCGCCAGCGGCAAGGTGCTGGCATCTATTCCGGCGCCCGGTCAGGGCTTCGACTCCGGCTTGACCTGGGCCGAAGGCAGTTTGTGGGTGGGGCAGTATCGCGACCGCAAGATCCACCAGATCGATCCGGCCACGGGCAAGCTGATCCGCAGCATCGATTCCAACCGCTTCGTCACGGGCGTGACCTGGGTCGATGGCGAACTCTGGCACGGTACCTGGGAGGGAGAAGAGAGTGAAATCCGCCGTATCGATCCGGCCAGCGGCGCCGTCATCGAACGGCTGGCGATGCCGCGCGACACCGGCGTCAGCGGTCTTGAGTCGAACGGGGCGGATCTGTTCTATTGCGGCGGCGGAGCCAGCGGCAAGGTGCGTGCGGTGCGGCGTCCGAAAGGCGCGGCCGCCTGAGGCCGCGGGAGGCAAGGTAAGAGCGGTTACTGCGCCAGGATCGCCGTCAGCAGTCCCGGAAAGCGGCTGTCGATGTCGGCCCGGCGCAGCGTATTCATGTGGCTGGTGCCGGTGGTTTCGGTCAGCACCAGGCCGGCTTCGCGCAACACCTTGAAATGATGCGACACGGTCGATTTCGGCCGGCCGCCGTCCAGTTCGCCGCAGGTCGCGGCTTCCACGCGCGCCAGATGCCGCACGATGTCCAGGCGGATGGAGTCGCTCAAGGCATACAGCACGCGCTCAAGGGCCAATTCGCTGACGGCAGGGTGTTTGTAGGGACGCATGTGCGCATGATACACCTTGGGGTATAATTGTTCCATTGTTCGTATATATTCGAAATAACGAACAAATTGGCCAATCTCATTCCCCCCTATTTTGTTTAATAAAGGTGTTCCATGTCCGCATTGTTCCAGCCCTTCAAGCTCAAAGACGTCGCCTTGCGCAATCGCATCGCGGTGCCGCCGATGTGCCAGTACTCCGCCATCGACGGCAAGGTTACCGACTGGCACCTGTCGCATTACGCCGGCATGGCGCGCGGCGGCGCCGGTCTGGTGATCGTCGAAGCGACCGGCGTGTCTCCCGAAGGCCGCATCACCCCGGGCTGCACCGGCATCTGGTCGGACGAACTGGCGCAGGCTTTCGCGCCGATCGTGCGGGAAATCAAGGCAGCCGGCGCGGTGCCTGGCATCCAGATCGGCCATGCCGGCCGCAAGGCCAGCGCCAACCGTCCATGGGAAGGCGACGACCATATCGCAGCGGACGACGCGCGCGGCTGGGACACCATCGCGCCGTCGGCAATTGCTTACGGCAAGGATCTGGCCAAAGTGCCGCGCGCTATGACGCTGGACGATATCGCCCGCGTACGCCAGGACTTCGTCAATGCCGCCGTGCGTGCGCGCGACGTCGGTTTCGAATGGCTGGAACTGCATTTCTCGCATGGCTACCTGGCGCAGACTTTCTTCTCGGCGCACTCGAACCGGCGCGACGACATCTACGGCGGCAGCGTCGAAAACCGCAGCCGCTTCCTGCTCGAAACCCTGCGCGCGGTGCGTGAAGTGTGGCCGGAAAACCTGCCGCTGACCGTGCGTTTCGGCGTGCTCGAATACGACGGCCGCGATGAGCAGACATTGGCGGAATCGATCGGCCTGGTGCGCGAATTCAAGGCCTCCGGCATGGACATGATCAGCGTCACGATGGGCTTCACCATTCCCGAGACTTCGATTCCCTGGGGCCCGGCTTTCCTCGCGCCGATCGTCGAACGCGTGCGCCGCGAAGCGGATGTGCCGGTATCGTCGGCCTGGGGTTTCGGTACGCCGGAGATCGCCGAGCGCGTGGTCAAGGAGCAGCAGCTCGACCTCGTCATGGTCGGTCGCGCGCATCTGGCCAACCCGCACTGGGCGTATTTCGCGGCGAAGGAGCTGGGTGTGGAACGCGCCTCGTGGACGTTGCCGGCGCCGTACGCGCACTGGCTCGAGCGCTATTGATTATGGATTGTTGATGTGACGGGTGAGCGGCACTCTGCAGCGCCGGTTGCGCGTCCTTCAGTGCATCAGTCCAGCGGCGGAGCGTCGCGCTCAACGCGATTGCGTCCGCCGTGCTTGGCCTTGTACAGCGCCGCGTCTGCGCGCGCATAGGCATTTTCAAAGTCACTGCCGGCCTTGCTCCAGGACACGCCGAAGCTGGCCGTCACGGGACGCGACGGCAGACCGGAAAACAATTCCCCCGCAATCGTCAGCCGCACCTTCTCCGCCAATTGCACCGCTTCGTCCAGCGAGGCATTGCGCAGCAGCACCGTGAACTCTTCACCGCCGACGCGGCCGATTTCACCTTTGCCGTCGAGCGACTTGCGCAGGCGGTTCACCAGTTCGCGGATCACGGCGTCGCCCGCAGGATGGCCGAACTCGTCGTTGATGCGCTTGAAAAAATCGATGTCGAGCACGATCAGCGACAGCGACGAATCTTGCAGGAAGCGATGCGCCAGATCGAACACCGCGCCGCGATTGAGCGCGCCGGTCAGGTTGTCGTGCCTGGCCTTGTAATCGAGCTCGTCGCTGAGTTGCTTGAGGCGTGAATTGAGCAGGTTGAGCTCGCGCTCGGTGCGGTCGCTGCGCGCAATCAGGCGGCGGCTTTCGCGCATCAGCCGGCCGTAGCCCTGCACCAACTCCTTGAGCGCGACGCGATATTCATTGGCGCTGACGACATCGCTGGCCAGCACATCGTTGGCGTTGGCCAGCACTGCCGTTTCGGCTTCAAACAGGTCGATGTCGCTCATCAGCTTTTCACCGCATGGTCGTTGAACACCAGATCGGGAAAGTCTTCCTTCAACTCCTGGCCGAACTCGAAAATGGTGTCGTCGTCTTCGTCGTGGTACCAGTTGAGTACGACTTCAGTGCCGGCCTTGGCCTTGTCGTTAAGCGTGCCGAACAGCGAGAACAGCATCTTGGTGCTGGAACTGTTGAAGTAGGCCAGCGCAACGTTGATCGTCACTGCCGTGGTGCCGGCGTCTTCGGACAGGAAGCTGCGCAGCGCGGCAATGATGTCGCCCCAGAACTGCGCCGCGTTCTCCGGATAGGATTCGCCCTTCAGTGATAGTTGCCGTTCGTCGAAACGAAAATCGACTTCGGGGGAACTCGGGCTTGCCGCTATAAATAAATTGTCCATATACTCATTCTTGATAGGCAGACAGGCGATGGCGCCCGTCGCTGTTTTTCGTTTTCTGATGTGTCCTGCACGTCTTCAGATGGTCGCCCGCAAATAGAACATCGAGGTGCCGCTGTCCTTGCCTTCGCCGCTGGCCGGTGACAATTCAAATTCCAGCGGTGCGCTGGCGTCGCGCGCCATGGTCAGGAATCCCAGTCCCGCACCCTTGCTGTCGGCCGGCGTTTCGGCGCGCAGCGTTTCCTTGTACTCGAGCTTGATCTCGTCAATGGTCAACGAGCGCAGGTGCTCCAGCTTCTCACGCAATTTCTCCGCCACGACCGCATTGACGGGGTTGGCGCAGTGCAGGTAATAGCGCTCGTCGGTCAGTGAAATGAACACTGCGCCATGTCGCATGGAGGCCTCGCTGTTGCCTTCTTTTTCATATGAATCCGCCGAGTAGTGCACGATATTCTGGGCCATCTCGATGAATGAAGAAAACAGTTTGCGCCGCGTCTGCGCCACCGCGCCGGCATGCTCGACGCGCAGCTTCACCGCGTCGGCCATGGCCGCAATGATGGTTTGCGAAAAATAGCCGACGTAATAAAAGATGACGTCGCGTCTCTCGACGTAACTGTGGAAATCGTCCCATTGTCGCTGAATGCCGTTCATGCCGCTCATGCCGTTCCACTGCGTTGTTGATGATTGATGAAGGATCCGCCCACGCGGAAACCGAAAAAGGTCAGGTCGTCGCGACGGCGTTGCTGGCCTTGATAGAGGCGCTGTTCCTCCATGATTCTTTTGCCGACCTCCGCCATCGGGAAATCACGATGTTCCAGCAATGACTTGCGCAGGCGCTGTTTGCCGAAGGCGATATTTTTCGGACCGCCGATCTGGTCGATGATGCCATCAGTGGCGATCATGACGATGGCGCCGTCACCCAGCTGCACCTCGCGGTTGCTCCATTGCATGTCGTCGGGCGTGTCGACGTAGCCGAGTCCGGTGCGCTCGCCGTCGAATGTCTGCACGGCGTCTTCACCCGACT
This sequence comes from Herbaspirillum lusitanum, assembly GCF_026127345.1. NCBI lineage: Bacteria > Pseudomonadati > Pseudomonadota > Betaproteobacteria > Burkholderiales > Oxalobacteraceae > Herbaspirillum > Herbaspirillum lusitanum. The sequence continues at coordinate 160,770 of NZ_QXFG01000005.1, forward strand.
GCAGCGTGAGCAGCGACATTTTGGCGTTGGCGCAGGTGAGCCGGTGCGACGCCGCATCGAACCAGAAGAAGCAGGCATCCATGCCGTCGTCGGATTCGGACAATTGCGTCGCGGAGGCGTGCTGCCCCAGCACCTGCTTCATGCTGCGATTGACTTCGCCCATGACCAGCGCCGGATCGCGCGGACCGTGTTGCTCCAGCGCCTGCTTGATGGCCGACGAGGCGATCAGCGTGAGGAAGGCGCCCGGTACGCCGTGGCCGGTGCAATCCGCGACCGCGGCAAACCAGCCGTCGGGGAAACATTCAAGATGATAAAAATCTCCGCCGACCACGTCGCGCGGTTCCCAGACCAGGCAGGCATCGCCGATGGCCTGCGCCATTGCCGTGCGCGAGGCGCTCAGCATGGCGCGCTGGATCACGCTGGCGTAATCGATGCTTTGCATCACCTGGCGATTTTTTTCGGCTTGCAGGTCGACCAGCATGCGCATCAATCCGAGACCGGAACCGAGACCGGCGAACTTGCCGCCGTCGACGATGAGGAACCCGTCGGCCAGCGTCTTGTCGCCCGAGGCAACCGCCAGCGCGCCGAGCATTTCGATTGGCGTATCGGCTTCGACGATCAGCGGATCCTTGTCCATGAAGGCGATGCAACTCTTCTTTTCATAGAGCTCGCGGTGATACGGCTTGGACATCTGCGACATGAAGATATTGCGGCTGATCAATCCGATCGGACGGTCGTTCTCGAGCACCGGCAGACTCACCAGTTCGCGATGACAGCCGAAAATTTCCAGCACCCTGGCGTTGTTTTCCTCGAAGGTAATCACCGGCACGTCCACTGCCAGGGCCTCGGCTGTCGGCTGCTGCAGGTGGCGCCCCATCATCGGTGCGAGGCTGAAATCGATCTGAGGCTGGTTCATATCCGGGGGGTAAATAAGCTAAGCGAGCGAGGCAAGCATGTTGTTCAACATGCAATCTTAGTGCGCTTGTATGACAGCGATATGACGTTCACTGGCGCCAGGGGCATCAGGCGATGGGCGACCGGAAACGGAAAGGTACGGAAATAAGCGGATATGAAGAAATGTGGTGCCGGTATGTTTCCCGACCGCCGGCTCCGGTAGGTGCAATGCAAATTGCGCTTGATCGGGATTGTAGGGAGCGATTTTGACAGGCATGTGACAGCATTCCCCGGCGGGATGCCCATCGGGGGGAGATTCAGACAACAGCTTAGGCTGGTTTCGGCGTGATCACGATTTCAGGCAATTTGTCGTCATAAAACGCCAGCCGCCCCTTGAGCGCCTGGTGCTCATCGTACGGCTGCTCGTACGACCAGACGGCATCATTCAGGACTTTGCCGTCGAGCACCAGATGATAGTAAGTTGCGGCACCCTTGAACGGGCATGCCGAGGTGGTGTCCGAACGCTGCAGCAACTCGCTTCTGACGGCCGACCGCGGAAAATAATAGCGCGGCGGGTTGCCATCTTCTCGTACGAAGATGACGTCGCCCGAATCGACGAGCATTTGCGTGCCCACCGCGACCCTGACGTTTCCCTCGACAGCGGTTTCTTCCACCTTGTGGTTGGGATGCTGCTGATGTCCTGGGGATTTGCTCATGCTGATCTCCTCGGTTGATGACGTTCTCTGCAGTGTGCAGAGAAGTGAATGGATGCAAGGACTCGGAGGGCGATTCACGCCCTTGCTGCTCAGGCGGTGCGGTCCTTGATGTCGCTATGACCGGCATGCCCCGCGCAATGCGCGCAGCAATAGAACTTGCCGGCTGCTTCGATGCCATGGCCGATGATGCGGCATTGGCAATGTGCGCACTGCGGAGCCATGGCGTGTATTGCACATTCAAAGCTGTCGAAAATGCGGCTCTCGCTACCTCTCTGAATCGTGAAGGCCTTGTCGTAGTCGTTGCCGCAGACGGAACAGATTGCCATGATGCTTCTCCTTCAAAAAAGATCGGAACAGGAAGCGGCGCATGTCGTATCACGAACATGGGCCACGCACGCAACGACGATTGGATGCGAAGCCATCGGCGGCTGCAAGCCTGCCTAGTCGTCGTCACAGATGTTGTAGCCGATGCCGTGCGGCATGTTTTCCCGGGCGAACGCCGACGTTGCGTCAGGCTTGGACGACAGCGCCGTTTTACCTGCCTCGCCGGTGGGGCGCTGGTCGCTGTTCCGCTCAGCCGCGTCAGCCTGTTCGGAGCGGCCGTCACGGGGATCCCGGGGCGGATTCCGGTCGGGAGAGTTGGCGGGTTGATTCCTGCGGCCATCCTGCTCCGCCTTGGCGTGGCCCTGGTAACTGCTGCCACGGGTATTTTCGCTGGACATGTTTTTTCCTCCACAGATGATCGCGCCTGAACGACGTGGCTTCATCAGCCTAGAAAGAAACAGTCAGTTTTTGAAGGTGGTAATTTTCTCTTTTGCTTGTAGGTTATCGCTGTCGGCGTTGTCAGCGAGCCCGTCTTCGCGCCGGTTTTACCTTGGTTCGCTGCGGAAAATATTCTTGACGATCTCGGCAAAATTCTTCAAATCGATGGGTTTCTGCAGATGCGCGGTGAAGCCGCTTTCCATGGCCGTCTGAACATCAATCGCACGGCCGAAGCCCGTCAAGGCGATCACCGGAACGGCACCGCCCTGCGGCTGTTGTCGGAGCAACGCGATGAACTGATACCCATCCATTTTTGGCATGGCGATATCGGAGACGACCAGATCGAATTGCCGGCGCGCTGTTTCCGCCAGTGCTTCGACGCCGCTGGATTTGGCGGTGACGATAGCGCCATGCGAGCTCAGCAGGTCGCGCAGTGTTTCCAGGTTCTCGATATGGTCATCGATCAACAGCAGTGTTTTCCCTTGCAGCAGGTCGAGGTCTTCGTCAATCGGCTGCAAGGGCGCGTCGGCATGGTCGCCATCATACAGCGGTAGCCAAACGGAAAATTTCGCCCCTTTCTCCAGTCCGTCGGACTCGACCTCGACACGCCCGCCGTGACTCTCGGCAAGCTGGCGCACAAGGGCCAGGCCGATACCCAGGCCGCCGTGTTCGCGTGTTGTCACGGCATCAGCCTGCTCAAACATTCTGAAGATATGCGGCAGGAAGTGCGAGGAAATCCCTTTTCCGGAATCCGATACCGTAATCAACGCATTGCTACCCTCTACGCCCAGAGTGACGAAAATCTTGCCGCCGGACGGCGTGAATTTGACTGCATTGCTCAACAGATTCCAAAGAATCTGTTCCAGCCGGGTCGTATCCCCGAAAACCAGCAGCGAGGGAACCGCGCTTTGATAGCGTAATTCAATGCCCTTGTTTTGCGTGTCCGTCTCAAAAACACGGGTAATTTTTTCTGTGATGCCGACAATGTCGACCAGGGTCTTCCTGAGGGTGAGTTTCCCGGTTTGTGCTCGGGACAGATCAAGCAGGTCGTCAATGATTTTTGCCTGTGTCTGTACGGTCGAACGGATGACGTCGGCAATGCGCGTTATTTTCCCCTGATCCTGCGTCAATGGAATGCGCTTGAGCAGTTCAGCGTTGAGCTGGATCAGATTCAGCGGATGCTTCAGCTCATGGGACAGCACCGCCAGGAATTCTTCGCGCAGGCGCACTGCTTCCTCGGCCTTCAACCTGGTCGCTGTTTCCAGCGCCAGCCGGGCTTCGCGCTTGGTTTCCAGCTCCTTGCTGCTGGTGAGATCCCGGGCTATTTTGGCATAGCCCTTCATTTCCTCATCGTCGAGCCTGGTGAGAATGCCGCTGCAGAATACCTTGGTGCCGTCTTTGCGCAGATGCCAGCGCTCGTCCGAGGCGTGTCCTTCTTTTTTTGCGGTGGTCAGTTCCTGCGCCGGCACCATGTTATCCCGGTCTTCCGGCGTAAAGATGCGATCCAGGTGCTGTCCGAGGATTTCTTCCTCGCTGTAACCGAAAATACGCTCGGCGCCGTTGTTCCAGAACGTGATCTTCCCCGTCGGATCCATTGTGATGATGGCGTAGTCGCGCGTACTTGCCGCTACTACCCGCATACGCAATTCTTCCGCCGCAAGTTTGCTTTGCGCCAGGTGCAGGCTGGTGATGTCAATGAAAGTCAGCACCAGTCCGCTGATCTGGTCTTCATTCGTGCGATAGGGGATCAGCCGCGCGATGTAGCGATGGCCGGTATCGCTCTTTACCTCGCGTTCACAGGGACGCAAGGTTTCGAAGACACGGGCAGCATCCTCTTCCAGCAATTCATACTCAAGGCGATGGCTGATGTCCAGCAACGGCCGGCCGACATCCGTTGGAATCAGCTTGAAAATGTCCGCCGAGCGCGGAGTATAGCGTTTGATGCGCATCGACCGGTCAACAAATATCGTGGCGATCTCCGTGGCCGAGATGAAGTTCTGAAGATCGTCGTTGCTCTTCCCGGTTTCGTCGACCTTCATTTTCAATTCGTGATTGACGGTGATCAGTTCTTCATTGATGGACTGCAGCTCTTCCTTGCTTGTTTCCAGCTCTTCGGTGGTCGATCTCAGTTCTTCGTTGATCGCCTGCAATTCCTCGTTGGACGCCTTCAGTTCTTCGGCGGATGTTTCATATTGCTCAATGGTCGTTTGCAGTTGTCCCTTGGTGATGAAAAGTTCGTTTTCAAGCTGCTTGGCAATGAACGAGGTCCCCGATTCTTCGTGGTGGTCAATCGGCTCGTCCGTTGCGGACTCATTGAACAGGATCAGGATGAACTGATTCTGCAGGCCTTCATCGGGAATGATCCGCAGGGTCAATGCAATATTCGAGCGCTTGCCATCGCGCTCGACGGAGACTTGCCTGGTTTCCGCATTGGTGTTGTTTTGCTGGACTTGAAACAAGGCCGTCCGCAGTTCCAGCCGCAATTCGGGAATGATCAGCGCCACCAGATCGTGCGACGGTTCGCCGGTCGGATAGCGCAGATATATTCCTGCCGTCTTGGAAACATGCACCACCTCTCCCGTGCGATTGATGAGCACGCTGGGCGGCGCGTATTGCTCGATGAGCCGCTGGTGCAACTCAGCGTAACGCACGGCGGGACGCGACTCGACCTCGATGTAATTGCGGATCTCGGGAGCGCCATGACGGCGATAAGGCAGCGGCGGCACGTAGTGCGCACCGGGCGTCATGACGACGGCGCGATAGATGCGGTTCTTCTTGTCGACCGGGGTGAAGTACTTGGACGCCACCTCTGCGGACTCCGAACTGCCCAAATAAAGATAGCCGCCGGGAACGAGTGCGAAATGAAACATTTCGAACACTTTTTCCTGCACCTCCCGATTGAGATAGATCAACAGGTTGCGGCAACTGATGAGGTGCACCCGCGAAAAGGGCGGATCCCTCAGGATGTTATGCGCCGCAAAGAGCACTTTCTCGCGCAGCGTTTTCTTGATGCGGTAATGCCCGTCTTCGCGGATGAAGAATTGCCGGAGCTTGCCAGGAGCGACATCAGTCACGATCGACTCCGGATAGAGTCCCTGGCGCGCGATGCTGATGGCGCGATCATCGATGTCGGTGGCGAAGACCTGGATATCGACCGACGAATTCAACAACGCGCGCTGTTCCGCCAGCAGCATGCCCAGCGAATACGCCTCCTCGCCGCTGGCGCAGCCCGCAGACCAGACGCGGATTGGCGCGCCTTTCTCGGCGCCGGCGAAGATGGCCGGAATGTATTCGCGTTCCAGTGTCTCGAAGCTTTCCCGGTCACGGAAAAAATTGGTGACGCTGATCAGCATGTCCTGCAGCAGGGATGGCGTCTCGTCCGGATGCGTCGTCAAATATCGAAAATATTCCTGCAACGATGCCGTCCTGCTGACTTGCATGCGTCGTTCGATTCGCCTGAGGACCGTTGCTTTTTTATAATGAGAAAAATCATGGCCGCTGCGCGTCCTGAGGAGATCCATGATGGAAATCAATGTATCTTCAGCCGATTTTTCGTCGTGCGGATTCTCATCTGAACATCGATGTTCAGAGCGGAAGCAGATGGCAGCTTGATCTGAACGCGATTGTCGGCTACTTCCATCAGGCGCTGCGGGATTTCCGTCACCGGAAGCACGAAATCGATCGCCCTGGTTTCGATGGCGTTCTGCGGCATGCCGTCGTATACCGCATCTTTGGGATCTTGCGCGATGGTGATGCCGCCGGCTTCCTTGATGCGAGCGATGCCGACCGCACCGTCGGAGCCGGTCCCGGACAAAATGATGCCGACGCTGCGTACCGTGTGCGTGTCAGCCAATGTGCGGAAAAACATGTCGATGGCGACCGCGCGTCCACGCGGCCGGACCATCGGTTCCACCACCAATTGGCCGTCGCGCATTAAAAGGCTTTTGGATGGGGGAATGACGTAGACATTATTGTTCTGGATGGTGATCGGTTCATTGACCTGTCGCACCGGCATTTTTGTACTCTTTTGCAAGAGCAGCGCAATGTTGCTTTCGTGTTTCGGGGACAGATGAAGAACGATGACAAACGCCATCCCGTTTGCCGCCGGCATATTCTCGAAAAGACGCAACAATGCATCCAGTCCGCCGGCGGATGCGCCAATGCCGACAATGGGAAACTGCAGCGAGGAGGGAGGAGTCAGGGTTTGTTCTAAATCATTCATTGCTAGCCTCGATGGGGACGACTTCATTTTTTTTAAACGTCGTCGGAGCGCCAAAGAGGCGATGACTTTGTCTTTTCATTATTTTATCGGATTCGGAGAGGACGTCTGGATAACAGCCCGTCCCGCAAGAAAAAGCGAAAGGCTTTTCACCCCGAAAATAGTCTTTTTCAAGAAAAATACTTGTAGGTCGAATGCTTAAACGATCGTCAGAAAAAGACGACAGGCAGATCCCGGCCGCCGGTGTATCTGCCATTCAGGCTGCCCGGGAAGATCCCGGCGTTTTCCGTTAGGTATTCGTCCTACATATCTCTGCGAATTTCGCTGCTGGCCGCTTGCCTTGTGACGCTCGACAATAGTCATTCCCGATATGGCGGAGGATGCCATGAATATTGACTGGTCCGAGCTCTTTCGTTTTAGCGTTCCGATTGAAGAGATCGTGGTGCGGGGGACCTTGATGTATGTCTTCCTGTTTGTTCTATTTCGCCTGGTTCTGCGACGCGATGTGGGCAACGTCGGCATCAGCGACTTTCTGCTCGTGGTCATCATCGCCGATGCCTCGCAAAACGGAATGAGCGGAGACGCCAACAGTGTGCCCGATGCCATGCTGCTTGTGCTTACCCTTACCTTCTGGAACTATGCCATCGATTTCGCCAGTTACTACTCCAGGCCATTGCGACGCCTGCTTGAACCAAGACCGCTGGTGCTGATTCGGGATGGAAAGGTCCTTCGCCGCAACATGCGCAAGGAGTTCGTCACGATGGATGAGATCGAATCGAAGCTGCGGGAGAACGGCGTTACCCAGATCTCTCATGTCCGCGAAATGATCATGGAACGCGATGGAGAAATAAGCGTCATCAAGAAGGATTGAAAAATGAACTCGTTCCTGCAAGTTGCCAACTATCTGCATGCCAATTCAATACGCCTGGCGACCGCGGAATCCTGTACGGCGGGTCTTGTGGCTTCCATGCTGGGAGCAATCGACGGTTGCGGAGATTGGCTGGAGTGCGGCTTCGTCACTTACTCCCCGGCCGCCAAGATCCGCGTGCTCGGCGTGAACCCGGCAACCATTGAACGATACGGACTCAGCAGCGAGGAAGTGGCGCGAGAAATGGCGGAAGGAGCGCTGAAGAAAAGTGGCGCTAACGTCGCTATTGCCAACACGGGAGTGGCGGGGCCCGACGATGCGCCCGATGGAACCAGGGCCGGCACGGTCTGTTTTGCATGGGGCTTGCAACGCGAAGATGGCGCGATTCGGATTCATTCGGAAACGAGACTGTTTGAGGGCGACAGGAATGCCGTACGGCACGCAGCCGCCACATACGCCATTGAAAATCTCCGACGGCATTGTTGACCTGTCACCAACTGGTGTCGCGCTCCGCCGTCGACGAAATCTTGTGGATCGACAGATCGGCGCCTTCGAATTCCTGCTCCGGATCGAGGCGGATGCCGATGGCTTTCTTGAGCAGGCCGTAGACGATCCAGCCGCCGATGACGGCGATGCCGATGCCGAGCAGCGAGCCGCACAATTGCGCCATGAAGGACACGCCGCCGAGGCCGCCCAGCGCTTTCATGCCGAAGATGCCGGCCGCCAGTCCGCCCCAGGCGCCGCACAGGCCGTGCAGCGGCCAGACGCCGAGCACGTCGTCGATTTTCCATTTGTTTTGCGTGCGGGTGAACATCCACACGAAGATCGCGCCGGCGATGCCGCCGGTGACCAGTGCGCCTAGCGGATGCATCAGGTCGGAACCGGCGCATACCGCCACCAGTCCCGCCAGCGGACCGTTGTAGACGAAGCCGGGATCGTTCTTGCCCATCACCAGCGCCACCAGCGTGCCGCCGGCCATCGCCATGAGCGAGTTGAGCGCAACCAGGCCGTTCATCTTGTCGAGGGTTTGCGCGCTCATCACGTTGAAACCGAACCAGCCGACCGTCAGGATCCATGCGCCCAGCGCGAGGAAGGGAATGTTCGACGGCGGATGCGCGGCGATCGCCCCTTCGCGCGTGTAGCGGCCACGGCGTGCACCCAGCAACAGCACCGCAGGCAGCGCGATCCAGCCGCCGACCGCATGCACGACGATGGAGCCGGCGAAGTCGTGGAACTCGGCGCCGAATGCGTCCTTGAGCCAGGCTTGCACGCCGAAGTGCTGGTTCCAGGCGATGCCTTCGAAGAAGGGATACACCAGGCCGACCAGCACCGCCGTGGCGATCAGTTGCGGATGGAATTTGGAGCGCTCGGCGATGCCGCCGGAGATGATCGCCGGGATGGCGGCCGCGAAGGTCAGCAGGAAGAAGAACTTCACCAGTTCAAAGCCGCTGCGGGCCGACAGGACTTCGGCGCCGCTGAAAAAGCTGACGCCGTAGGCGACGTAATAACCGACGAAAAAGTAAGCGATGGTCGATACCGCGAAGTCGGCCAGGATCTTGACCAGCGCATTGACCTGATTCTTGCGCCGCACCGTGCCTAGTTCGAGGAACGCAAAGCCGGCATGCATCGCCAGAATCATGATTGCGCCGAGCAAAACGAAAAGCGCATCGGCACCATTTTTGTGATCGTCCACGGAAAAATCTCCCAATAATTGTGCAAAAATATTTTAAAAGCACTTTATTAAGCAAAATTCATTCCATTTCGGTGCAAATTATTAAGCGCCTGAATTTAAAAGGGATTTTTTCGAGGTTTTGGAAACCATTTGAAAATTGCACGTAAATCGTGCGAAATGGTGCGTCTGCTTGGTGCGCGGCAAAGACGAGCAGTTTGCGCTGATGTTGGCGTCCCGCTGGATTTATGGGAAGGGAGTGGAAGTAATTCAGGGTTTGCGTGGAGCAACATCGAGAATCCGAACACGAGTGGACTTGGGGCTGCACAGCCAGCATTTGTTCATGGAACGGTCACATTGCATTGCTACATTGCAATTTTCCATGTCATCAGCCAAGGAGTCCGCCATGTCCGACGATGCAGCGTCATCCTCTTCGCCGTCTTCCCCCTCATTGCCTTCGTCCCCCTCATTGCCTTTGTCTCCGTCCTCCCGTCGCGATTTTCTGCGTGATGCGGCGCTCGGCGCCGGCACACTGTTGACCGCGGGTTCGCTGACGCCCGCGTTCGCCCAGCAGGCGCCTGCGGTCGTGACGTCGGAGCGCTTGCGCCCGCAGGTCGACAGCGGCGCCATGAGCGGCGACATCACGCGCGATACGGCGATGCTGTGGAGCCGCACCGATCGCGCGGCGCGCATGGTGGTGGAGTATTCGGTCCACGAGAATTTCAAGAACGCGGTCACCATGGTCGGTCCTGCGGCGCTGGTGCGCAACGATTACACCGCGCGCGTGGATCTGCGCGGTTTACCGGTGTCGCAGCGGTTGTATTACCGCCTGCGCTTCCAGGACCTGCAGCATGAGTCGGCATGGAGTGCGCCGGTGACCGGTAGCCTGATCATTCCCGGCGGCGGTGAACTCGACATCAGCTTCGCGTTTTCCGGCGACGAGGCCGGGCAGGGGTGGGGCATCAACGAAGCCTGGGGCGGCTATCGCGTGTATGAAACCATGCGCCGCTTCAAGCCGGATTTCTTCATCCATTCGGGCGACCAGATTTATGCCGACGGGCCGATCCAGGCCGAAGTGAAGCTCGATGACGGCAGCATCTGGCGCAATCTGGTGACGCCGGCCAAGTCCAAAGTCGCGCAGACGCTCGACGACTATCGCGGCAACTTCGCCTACAACCTGATGGACGTCAACAAGAAGCGCTTCATGGCCGAGGTGCCGTTCCTGGTGCAATGGGATGACCACGAAGTGCGCAACAACTGGTATCCGGGCCAGGTGATCGGCGCAGCGGAGAAGCGCTATCAGGAGCGCGAGCTGGATGTGCTCAGACAGCGTGCACGGCAGGCGATGTTCGAGTACAACCCTTTCCGCATCGACGTCGCCGATCCTGAGCGCATCTATCGTTCCTTCAACTACGGACCCTTGCTGGAAGTGTTCATGCTCGACGAGCGCAGCTATCGCGGCGCCAATTCGCCGAATCGCCAGCCGCTGCAAGGACCGGATGCGGCTTTCCTCGGGGCGGCGCAAATGCGCTGGATCAAGCAGGCGTTGCTGCGCTCACGCTCGACATGGAAAGTGATCGCCAGCGACATGCCGATTTCCATCGTCGTACCCGATCTGAATGCGGATGTGCCGCAGGGCACCTTCGAGGCGTGGGCCAATGCCGACAACGGCAAGCCGTCCGGACGCGAGCTGGAAGTCGCAGAGCTGCTGCGCTTCATCAAGCGCCACAACATCAGGAACGTGGTGTGGGTGACGGCCGACGTGCACTACGCGTCGGCGACTTACTACATGCCGGAGAAGGCGCAGTTCACCGACTTCAAACCGTTCTGGGAATTTGTCGGCGGGCCGCTGCATGCCGGCACTTTCGGTCCCGGCGAGATCGACCGCACGTTCGGTCCGGACGTGCGCTATGTGAGCATTCCCGCCGACATGAAACAGAACCGCTCGCCGGCGGATCTGTATCAATTCTTCGGCATAGCCAAGATCGACGCCAGGACCAAGGTCATGACGGTGTCTTTGCACAATGTCGAGGGAAGCAAATTGTATGGCGTGGAGATCGCGCCGGAGGCGTGAGCGGATGGCGTGATCAGCGTCAGCGGGGGGCCGCGTCAGGGGCGGCGTTAGCGTTAACGTCAGCGACCAGGGCCGGACAGTTTCTGCGTGATCAGCTTGCAGGTTGACAGCAGTGGATCGATCAGCGCCTGCTGCAATTGAGCCGGCTTGCGGAACAGCGGAATGCTGACGCTGATGCAGGCGACCGGCGTGCCTTCGGCGCCGAAGATGGGCGCGCCGACGCAGAAGATCTGCGCTTCGTTCTCTTCGCGGTCTTCGGTGTAGCCGCGCTGCTGCGCCACGGCGAGTTCGGCGCGCAGGACCTCGAGGTCGGTGATGGTGTGTTCGGTGAACTTCTGCATCCTGATGGAGCGCAGCAGGCGGTTGCGGGTGGCCTCGTCAAGCGCCGCCAGATAAGCCTTGCCGACCGAACTGGAATACAGCGTTACGCGCGTGCCGACGCGCGAGGTCATGCGCACGGCTTGCGGGCTTTCCAGCTTCTCGATGTAGACCATGCCATTGTCGCTGGGTACGGCCAGGTGGACGGTTTCGCGCGTGGTGTCGCGCAACTGCTGGAGGGCGTCGATGGCGGCGGTACGCACGTCCGAACGCGACCACGATTTGCTGGCGAGATTGATCAGGCGCGGGCCGAGTTCGAAATGGCGCGTGCGCGGATTTTCCACCACCATGCCTTCGGCCGTCAGCGCCGCCAGGATGCGATAGACGGTCGGACGCGGATAGCCGCTCAGGGCGCTGAGCCGGGCAATCGACAGCGGCTCGTCCTGGTCTGCGATCAGCTGCAGCACGACCATGAACTTGGAGAACGCAGCGGTGCCGGCGATCTTCGGATTGTCTTCGGCGGCGGTGTCGGATGACAGCATGGGCGGCATGGGCGTCGGTTATAAAGCGGGGGATAAAAGAATCCGGGGGATGGCCGAAACAGCAGAGGGGCATTATAGCCGAGAGGTTTCCCGGCGCCGCCGATAGAACTGCAGCAGTGGCGGCGCCGGGAAGCTAATACGTTACTGCAGGATCAGGACACCAGGTAGCCGCCGTCGACCGGCACCACGGCGCCGGTCATGAACGAGGCTGCCGGCGTGCACAGGAAAGCCGCGACATTGCCGATGTCTTCCGGCGTGCCCCAGCGATTGAGCGGCGTGCGTTGCAGGATCGGGCCGGAACGCGCAGGATCTTCCTGCAGCGCCTTGGTCAATGGCGTCGCAATCCAGCCCGGCGCCACTGCGTTGACGCGGATGCCGTCGACGGCGTAGGCAATCGCCAGCGACTTGGTCAGTTGCGCCACGCCGCCTTTGCTGGAACTGTACGCCGGCACCAGGCCGCCGCCGAAGAAGCTCAGCATCGACGCCAGGTTGACGATGCAACCCTTGCTCTCTTTCAGCAGCGCGCGCGCCGCCGAACAGACGCGCATGGTGCCGGTCAGGTTGACCGCGATCACCTGTTCGAAAACGTCGACTTCGTGTTCGGCGCCGCGCTTGATGATGCCGGCGCAGTTGATCACGATGTCGAGTTGCTGGATGCCGGCGAACAGATTCCTGACGCTGTCTTCCGACGCCACGTTGAGTTCGGCCAGCGTGACGCCGGTGCCGTTGAACTCTTCCGTGGCGAACGGCGGCAAGCCTGCCGCGATGACCTTGGCGCCCATGGCGGCGAGCTGGCGCGCCACCGCGCCGCCAATGCCTTGGGTGCCGCCGGTGACCAGCGCGGTTTTACCCTGGAACAGGTTGGGAGTGAATGTCATGTGCTTTCCTTCAGGTCGAAAATAAAATTACGCCGCTACCCGGTCGCCTTCGATCGGCTTGTTCACCACGAACATGTACACCAGCGCGGCAGCGAACGCGACGGCGGCGCTGATCAGCAGGGCATTGACGAACGAGTGGGTCTTGTCGACCACGATGCCGGTGATGAGCGGAGCCAGCGAGCCGCCGAGGTAGCCGCCAAAGTTTTGCAGGCTGCCCAGCGAAGCCACCAGACGGCGTGGAATCGCCACGCTGACCAGCGCCCATGCGCCGCCGCTTGCCATGTTCACGAATGCCATCGCCAGCGAGATGTAGACGATCGCCATCGTTGTACTTGGCGTGTAGGCGGCAGGAATGGTGAACGCGCCCGCACCGATCAGGCCGGCGCAGATCGGCCACTTGCGGCTGCGGATCGGCGCCATGCCGCGCTTCATCAAACCGTCGGCGATGTAGCCGGAAGACAGCATGCCCAGCGTGCCGAAGATGTACGGGATCACCACCACCCAGCCGGTGCGCGCGATGCTCAGGTGACGTTCATGTTCCAGATAGGCAGGCAACCATGTCAGGTACAGCCACACCATGTAGATCACGCCCATGAAGCCGAACAGCATGCCCCAGGTGGTGCGGTATTTGAACAGTCCTTTCCACTCGTGCCAGGTCAGCTTGGCGTTGGCGTTCGGATCGTTGTCGGTGCCGTCGGCCAGGTAGAGCATTTCGGAGGGCGTCAGTTCGACTTCATTGCGGTTGCGGTAGAAAATGTACCAGCCCACTGCGACGGCGATACCGGCGATACCCATGATGACGAACATCATGCGCCAGCCGAACGACAGCATCAGCACGGTCAGGATCGGCGGCGCGAGGGCCGGGCCGATGGTCGACGAGGCGACGAAGATGCCGGTCGGGCCGCCGCGTTCGCGCACGGCGAACCATTCGGAAACCACCTTGGCGCCGGCCGGGAACTGCGGCGCTTCACCGAGGCCGAGGAACACGCGCGCCACCAGGAACTGATGCAGCGAACCGACGAAGCCGCCGGCCAGCTGCGCCACCGACCATACCAGCATGCCGGCGCCGAGCATCACGCGCGCGCCGAACTTGTCGAGCATCGCGCCGATCGGCAATTGCGAGAAGGCGTAAGCGAGGGAAAATGCGGACAGCAGCAGGCCCATTTCCGATGCGCTCAATCCCAGTTCCTGGCTGACGGAATGGTTGGCGATGGACAGCGTGCTGCGGTCGAGGTAATTGACGATGCCGGCAAGCATCAGGAACGTCAGTGCGACCCACTGAATGCGTTTGAGCTTGCTGCTCTTTTGGACTTCCATGTTGTCTCCAATGTGAATATGAGCGCGGCAGGTGTGCTGCAAAAAATTCACCTGCCTGCGCCGTCTCTGCGGTGCTTGTTGCAGTTTGATAAAACATCCGACGGCTTGTGGCTGCCGGATGGGTATTGCTAATAAGTCGCGCGTCCTCCGGACAAATCAAAGACTGCACCGGTGTTGAACGTGCACGAACCGGAACACAGCCACGCCACCATCTCGGCGACTTCCTCGACATGGCCGAGACGGCCCATCGGGCTCTTGGCGATCATGGTGGCCACGTGCGCCGGACTCATCTGTTCCAGCAGCGTGGTCTTCACCGCCGCCGGGGCCAGTGCGTTGACGAGGATGCCGGCGTTGGCCAGTTCCTTGCCGAGCGACTTGGTCAGCGCCAGCACGCCGGCTTTCGAGGCGCTGTAGGCGGAGGCGTTGGGCGTGCCTTCCTTGCCGGCCAGCGAGGCGATGTTGACGATGCGGCCCTGGCCGGCGGCGCGCATGGCAGGCACCACCGAACGGCAGGTGTGGAACACGCCCATCAGGTTGACGTTGACGATGCGGTGCCACTCCGCGACGTCGTACTCGTCCAGCGGCACGGTGGAACCGGCAAAGCCGGCGTTGTTGATCAGGAAATCGATATGCCCGCGCGAGGCCAGCAGGTGTTGCGTGGCGGCGTCCACCGAAGCGGCGCTGGTGACATCGACGGTGTCCTGTCCGTACGGCGAGCCGGCGACCGGCGTGAGGTCCCAGCACACCACTTCGGCGCCAGCCTGCGCCAGGCGCGCACTGATGGCTGCGCCGATGCCACCGGAGCCGCCGGTGACAATTGCGACGGCGCCCTGAAAGTTGTAATCGGCTTGTACGTAGCTCATGGGTTTGCTCACGTCTTCAGCGCACGAACTGCTGCACGAAATCGGCGCCCAGGCCGACCTTCTCGTAATGCGCCTTGCACATCTCGAGCTTGGTGAAGACGTCTTCATAGCCTTCGAACTTGCCGAACGGATCGCAGTAGTACATCACGCCGGTGATGTGGAAATAGGTGATCATTTCTTCCACGTTTTCCGGTACGTACAGGGTGTGGGTTTCGCCGGGCGGCTCGAACACGTAGCTGCCTTGCTCGGCGATCCAGTTGTGTTCCAGATAGCGCCAGCGGCCCTTGAGCACCATGCCATGCACGGGAGCCGGATGGCGATGGCGGCTCAGCACGCCGGACTTGCGCACGCGCAGCAGGTTGGTCCAGTAGCCTTGCGAGACGTTCAGGCACAGCGGACGGAACCAGACGTTCTCGGCTTGCGGCACCCAGACTTTTTCGTCGTCGGGAATGGCGGAGTTGACCACGATTTCCAGTGGCGCTTCCTTTGGATTCGGGTATTGGTAGGGCATCATTTTCGATGCTTCCGGCGTGGTGGGTTGCATGCCTATTCTCCTCAGGTTTCAGTAACGGTATGAGTGGCGACTACGGCCTTTTATTATTTTGTCGTCCAATATATGGACATGTAGTCTGTAATGTGGTCACTTTGAAGTAATCTGAAAAGTATGTCAAGTCGCCGGTCCACCACGGAAGCGCTCTGAATGCGAGTCCGACAGGCATTTTTTACAGGTATCCCACGCCGGGTTTGAATTGGTCAGACCATTCAGCGCGGCGAGCGCGGATTGTGCGCCTTAAGCCGTGCGATGAAAAGGGAGATGAAAAAAAATCCGCGAGTGCGCGGATTTTTTCATGTCGTCAGCTCGCGGTCAGCAAGCTTCGATTTGTGGGGCGGCGATGATCAGTGATCGTCCCATGTCACTTCCTCAAAAGCGTGCACGAGAAAGTCGATGGTGGCGCGCACCTTGGCCGGCAGATGCGTGCGGCTCGGGTAGACCGCATAGATGCCCAGTTCAACGGCGGTGTAGTCGGGCATCACGCGCACCAGTTTGCCGCTGCGGATGTGGTCGTTGAGCATGAAGGTCGGCTGGCGCGTGATGCCGATTCCGGCCAGCGCGGCGGCCACGCAGGTGTCGCCATTGTTGGCGTGCATGCGCACGTTGGTCTTGACGCTGACGGGGCCGTCCGGACCGTCGAAATGCCATTCATCCTTGTCGGCCGAATAGCTGTAGCCGAGCACCATGTGGTCCTTGAGATCTTCCGGATGCAGCGGCGTGCCGTGGCGTTCCAGATACTCGGGCGAGGCGCACACGACAATGCGCGTCGAGGCCAGCTTGCGATAGATCAAGGAAGAACTCGGCAGGCGCGCGATGCGGATCGCCATGTCGTAGCCTTCTTCGATGATGTCGACGATGCGGTCCGACAGCGTGATGTCGAGCTTGATGCCGGGATAGCGTTGCAGCAGGCAGGGCCAGACCTTGACCAGGTGCAGCACGCCGAAGGTCTGCGGCACGTTGATGCGCAGCAGGCCGGCCGGATCGGTGTTGCCGGCGGTGAGCATCTGGTCGGCGTCTTCCAGCGCGGAGACGATCTGCTTGCAGCGATCCAGGTACAGCACGCCGGCTTCGGTGAGCGAAAGCCGGCGCGTCGTGCGTTGCATCAGGCGCGCGCCGAGACGCGCTTCCAGTTCAAGAATCGTGCGCGACACCGCCGCCTTCGACACATTCAGCGCGTCGGCCGCCTTGACGAAGCTGCCCAGTTCGGCCACGGCGATGAAGCATTCGATTTCGCGCAGTTTGTTCAAGCGATGTCTTTCAGGACGGGTTATGCCGCAGCAGGCAAATCGGCGAGGATGGACGACTGCGAACCGAATGCGAAGGCGTCCATGCGCAGACTATGATACGTCGAACCGCTGTCCAGATGCACCGATTGCGTCCAGTCGTCGGCCGCGCCCATGGCGAAGAACAGCGTCAGCAGATGTTCATCGGTCGGATGGGTGCGCACCGAATGCGGCGCCGATTCGCGATAGCCCAGCACCGCTTCCAGATTGCCGCCCTGCATTTGCGTCAGGAACCACTGCAGGAACTCCATCGTGTGCGGAGCGCTGTCCGCGCCAAGCGCGGCATCCGCATCGTTGCGGCGCAGTTCGCGCAGGTTATGCGTGAAGCTGCCCGAGCCGATCAGCAGGATGCCTTCCTTCGCCAGCGGCGCCAGCAACTGGCCGATGCGGTAGTGATAGGCCGGCGGCTGATGCGGCTGCAGCGACAATTGCAGCACCGGGATATCGGCTTGCGGATACAGGTAGCGCAGCGGCACCCAGGCGCCGTGATCGAGCCCCCAGCCGTCGTCGGTTTGCGCATGCAGTCCTGCCTCCTGCAGCAGGCCGGCGACGCGTTCGGCCAGTTCCGGCGAACCGGAGGCCGGATAACCGAGCTCGTACAACGCTTGCGGAAAACCGCCGAAGTCGTGGATCACGCGTTGCTTTGCCAGGCTGCCGACGCGCGGCGTCTGGGTTTCCCAGTGCGGCGAGACGATCACGATGGCTTTCGGCGTCGGCAGGCTTGCGCCGATGCTGCGCAACAGCGGCCCGGTCCTGCCGGGTTCCACCGCCAGCATGGGCGACCCGTGAGAAACGAAAAGCGATGGCAGTGCGGTAGGCATGGCAATACTCCGGAAAAGGGAAGAAACCTGCGAGGGCATTAGCCTCGCAAGGGTTTCAGGATAAGGATTATGCAGCGTTGTTCAGGCTCTTGCGCTTGACGGCGAACGCGCCGTTGCCGAGCAGATAGACCGCGATCAAGGCAACGATCCACATGGCCAGGTATTCCCAGCCGCCCTTGGGGTTGCTGAAGAAGAAGCCGTTCTTGCCATGCACCGTAAAGATGGCGCCGGCCAGGTCGATCGCAAGGGGAATGGCCAGCAGGTCGCCGTAGAAACCGATCACCAGGGCGATGCCGCCGACCACTTCCAGCAGGATGATCAGATACGCGAGGAAACCGGGCAAGCCCAGCGACTCAAAGAACGCGGCAGTGCCGGGCAGCGTGAAGACGAAAATCTTCATCGCGGCGTGCGCCAGGAAGAACAGGCCCGAGGTGACGCGCAGCAGGAAGGCGGCGTAGTCGGCCTTGGTGTTGAGGATGGTAGTGGTCATGGCGGCTCCCAAAATGAATGAGGCCACGATTGGCCTCGATGGGAGCAACTGTAAGGAAAAGCGAGTCTGGGATAAATACGTCGCAGCGGGATGAATTGTTTCGGTGACGTTGACAATCATCCCGCCGGCGGCGCTTAACCCTGATCAGGCTTGGGCTTGGCGGCCTCGCGACGATTGAAGCCTTCCACCATGTCGAAGCGGAACAAACGGCATTCCAGCGCACCGTTGAAGAACGGCGTCTTGCGAGCTTCCTTCAGGCGCAACAATTTCGGCAGCCCGAGGTCGGCCGAGAACAGGAACACGCTCCAGCCGGCGAAGCGCTGCTTGAGCGTGGTGCCGAAGGCGCTGAAGAAGGCGACGAACAGCTCATCGGTCGGCACGGCGGCATCGCCGCGCACGCTCAGACGCTCGCCATAGGGTGGGTTGGTCAGCATGATGCCGATGGTCGGATTGCCTTCTGCGTCCACCGGCGGTTTGACTTCCTGCGCTTCGATCTGTTTGAGAGGCACGTCGAACTGAATGCCGGCCTTGCGCAGGTTGCTGCGTGCGATGTTGACCATGTCGCCGGAAATATCGCTGCCGAAAATCGTCGGGACGATCGGCAATGGATTCGGCTTGAAGTCGCCCTTGATCGCCAGCCACGCTTCGGCGTCGAAGTTGTCGAATTTTTCAAACGCGAAACGGCGGCGCGCGCCCGGCGGAATGCCGGCCAGCATTTGCGCCGCTTCAGCCAGGATGGTGCCGGAGCCGCACATGGGGTCGAACAGCACCATGCCCGGCTTCCATCCGCTGGTGCGCAGCAAGCCGGCTGCAAGGTTTTCGCGCAGCGGCGCTTCGCCGGTGTCGTCGCGCCAGCCGCGCTTGAACAGCGCTTCGCCGGAGGTGTCGATATAGAGGGTGAAGGTGTGCGCGTCGAGGAAGCCCGAGATGCGCATGTCCGGCGTCTTGGTGTTCACCGACGGGCGCTCATCGAAACGTTCGCGGAAACGGTCGCAGATGGCGTCCTTGATTTTCAGCGTGGCGAACTCGAGGCTGCGCAGCGGCGACTTGACCGCGGTGACGTCGACGCGAATCGTGTGCGACACCTCGAACCAGTTTTCCCATTCCTGCTCGAGGGTCATGTCGTAGATGTCGTTTTCGTTCTTGTAGGAACCGTGCGCCAGGCGCAGCAGCACGCGGCTGGCGATGCGCGAGCGCAGATTCAGCTGATAGGCGCCGATCATGCTGCCGGAGCAATGCACGCCGCCGGGAACCTGCGTGTGCACCTTCAGGTTGGCGTCGGGGCCGGCCAGCTGGGCGATTTCGTTGAGTTCTTCCGCGAGGGCAGTTTCGAGGCCGCGCGGGCAAGGGCAGAAATAGGAATAGTTGGTGCTCATGAGGGGTACCTTTTGTCCGTTGGGGGTTGATGCCTGGTGCGCGACATGACCTGATGTCATGTCGCGGGTGTTTCTTCCGGCGGCGTTGACGGCATCTTGCTATCGACGCCGCCGGATTCCCGCTTGCGCGGGAATGACGAATCTTTACTGCGATGACTACGACTGCAAATTACTTTCCTGCAAACGCGCGTTCGACGAAATCGAGACGGTCCTGGCCCCAGTAACCTTCGCCGTCCACGATGAACCACGGCGCGCCGAATACGTTGGCGGTGGTGGCTTCTTCGCTGAAACGGTCGAACTCGGCCTGCACGCTGGCGGTTTCCGCCGACTTCAGCAGGCTGGCGCCGTCGTGGCCGAGGCCGTTGGCGATCGCCAGCAGCGTGTCGGTATCGGCGATGTTCTTTTCTTCTTCCCAGATCGCGCGCATCACGGCGCCGGTCAGATCGAGCGCGGCATTGGTGCCGTGCGCCAGTTGCGTGGCGATGATCAGGCGCGCGGCGACGTCGCTTTGCACCGGGAAGTAGGTCGGCTGCAGGTTCATCGGCAAGCCGAGGAATTTGCTCCAGCGTTCCAGTTCCTTGAGACGGTACGCCTGGCGCTGCGGTGCGCGCTTGGCCAGCGGCAAGCCGCCGGACTGGCCGAAAATCTTGCTCAGGTCGAACGGCTTGAGCACGACCTGGACGTCGTACTGCCTGGCCAGAGCGACGAAACGCGCATGTCCCAGATAGGCGAAAGGAGAGTGCGGCGCGAAGAAGTATTCACATACTTTGCCCATGAAGGACTCCGTAAAAAAATAGATCGGGGATGGATCAGAAAGGTTTCACAACGACCAGAATCACAATGGCCAGCAACAATAATACCGGGACTTCATTGAACCAGCGGAACCACTTGTGGCTGCGCTGGTTTTTGCCATTTTCAAACTTCTTGAGCAGCGAACCGCAGGCGTGGTGGTAGCCGATCACCAGAATCACCAGCGCCAGCTTGGCATGCATCCAGCCGTTGCCGGGACCTTTGCCGATGCCGATGACCAGATACAGGTACAAGCCCAGCGCGATGGCAGGAATCGCCAGCACAGTGGTGAAACGGTACAGGCGGCGCGCCATGCCGAGCAGGCGCTCTTTGGCGACGGTCTCGGTTTCCTGCGCCAGGTTGACGAAGATGCGCGGCAGGTAAAACAGGCCGGCGAACCACGAGGCGATGAATACGATGTGCAGGGCTTTGATCCAGAGCATGCGATTCCTTTGGCGATTGACTGTTCAGGGTAAAGAGACGGCTTACTGACGCACTTGTCCTTGCCCCAGCACTACATACTTGAGCGAGGTCAGGCCTTCCAGCCCGACCGGGCCGCGCGCGTGCAGCTTGTCGTTGGAGATGCCGATCTCGGCGCCGAGACCGTATTCGAAACCGTCGGCAAAACGCGTCGATGCATTGACCATCACCGAGGCCGAATCCACTTCGCGCAGGAAACGCATGGCGCGCGTGTAATCTTCGGTAACGATGGCGTCGGTGTGCTGCGACGAGTACGTGTTGATGTGGTCGATCGCTTCATCCATGCCGGCGACGATCTTGACGGACAGGATCGGCGCCAGGTATTCGGTGCTCCAGTCTTCTTCCACGGCTTCCTTCAGCAGCGGATAGCCGGCCAGGATGCGACGGCTTTCGGCGTCGCCGCGCAGTTCGACGTCCTTGGCGCGGTACAGCTCCGCCAGCTTCGGTAGCACCTCGGCGGCGATGGCGCGCGCCACCAGCAAGGTTTCCATGGTGTTGCAGGTGCCGTAGCGATGGCACTTGGCATTGAAGGCGACGTCCAGCGCTTTTTGCAGCTCGGCCTTGTCGTCGATGTAGACGTGGCAGATGCCGTCCAGGTGCTTGATCATCGGCACCTTGGATTCCTTGATCAGGCGTTCGATCAGTCCCTTGCCGCCGCGCGGCACGATGACGTCGACGTACTCGGTCATGGTGATCAGCGCGCCGACGGCAGCGCGGTCGGTGGTCTCGACCACTTGCACGGCGTCTTCGGGCAAACCGGCGCCGGCCAGGCCTTCCTTGACCAGCTTTGCCAGCGCCTGGTTGCAGTGGATCGCTTCGGAGCCGCCGCGCAGGATCGTGGCGTTGCCGCTCTTGATGCACAGGCCGGCGGCGTCCACCGTGACGTTCGGACGGGCTTCGTAGATGATGCCGATGACGCCCAGCGGCACGCGCATCTGGCCGACCTGGATGCCGGTCGGACGGTACTTCATGTTGGAGATTTCACCAATCGGATCGGGCAGGGCGACGATCTGTTCCAGGCCTTCGGCCATGGTGGCGATGGCTTTGTCGGACAGCGTCAGGCGATCCAGCATGGCGTCCGACAAACCATTGGCGCGGGCGGCGGCCAGGTCTTGCTGGTTGGCGGCGCGCAGCGTGTCGGCGTCGCGGCGGATGGCCGTGGCGATCAGCGCCAGCGCACGGTTCTTCGCCGCCGTGTCGGCACGGGCCATGGCGCGCGATGCCTTGCGGGCGCGCTGGCCGATGTCGTTCATGTAGTGTTCGATGTTGAGCGTCATGGTAAATTTTAAGCTTGGGTATTCTTCGGTGGCCTTCTTTGCCTTCATTGCCTTCAATAGCCGCGCGCGACTTTGAGCCCGAGCTGCGCCAACGCATCCCAGGCGTCGCCCGAGAAGGCCTTGGCGCGCAAGCCCTTGACCATCTTGTCAATCTGCGCGGCTTCCTGCAACGCGGTCTGCAGCGTCGCCAGGCTGATGCGGCGCAGCGCCGGGTCCATCAGTTTTTCGCGCGGGCCCCAGATGCGGTATTCCTTGAGCAGCATGCCGAGCTGCTTGCCTTGCGAGACGCCGGATTTGAGCTTGAGCAGCGTGCGCACTTCTTCGGCCACGGCCCACAGCACCAGCGGCAGCGCTTCGCCTTCGCCCTTGAGCCCATCCATCATGCGCATGAGGCGGGCGGCGTCGCCCGACAGCATCGCTTCGTTGAGCTTGAAGACATCGTAGCGCGCGACGTTCAGCACGGCGTCGTGCACCTGTTCAAACGTCAGCTTGCCGGTCGGGTAGAGCAGGCCGAGCTTCTGGATTTCCTGATGCGCGGCGAGCAGGTTGCCTTCAACGCGGTCGGCGATGAAATCCATGCACTGGCGATCTGCACTCTGTTGCTGGACCGCGAGCCGGTTGCCGATCCAGCCGGGAAGATGCGCGCGCTCGACCAGCGGGATGTCGATGTACACGCCGGCCTGCTGCAAGGTGCCGACCCAGGCTGCCTTGGCCGTCGCCCAGTCGAGCTTGGGCAGGCTGATGATGGTCAGGTTGTCGGGGTTCAGGTTGGCGGCATATTCCTGCAGCGCCTGGCCGCCGTCCTTGCCGGGTTTGCCGGTGGGGATGCGCAGCTCGATCAGTTTCTTGTCGCCGAACAGCGATTGCGACTGGTTGGCGGCGAGCAGTTCGCCCCATTTGAAGCTGCGTTCGACCACCAGGACGTCGCGCTCGGTATAGCCGTTGGCGCGCGCGGTCTTGCGGATCTTGTCGGCGGCTTCCAGCGCCAGCAGATGTTCGTCGCTGGCGATGACGTACAGCGACGACAGCGATTTCGTCAGATGGGTGTCGAGCGCGTCCAGCCGCAGTTGCATCGATTATTCCTTGACGGCGTCTGCCGTGCCCGCCGTGGCGGTTTTGCTGGCGGACAGGCGGCGCAGGATCTGCTGCACCAGGTCGCTCTGCATGTCGCGATACAGCAGCACTTCTTCAGCCTGCTTGGCCAGCTCCTGGTTTTCGTCGTAGGTGATGTCGCGCTTGAGCGTGATGTCGGCCGGCGGAATCAGGATGCCGCCCTTGTTGTCCTTGACCAGAAAGCTGAAGCGTTGGTACAGCGAGTATTCGCGTACGCGGCCGTTGGTGTTCAGGGTCAGGATCTTCTTTTCACGGGCGTCGGCGAGCACTTGCAGCACGGCTTCCGCTTCCGCCTGGTCGGACACCACTTCAGCACCGCTGGCGCGGATGTAGCGCTTGAGTTCCGTGCCCAGTTGCGAGTTGTCCGCAAAGCCGAGGTAAATCGTCTTGAACGGCAGATTCGCCGGCCCGCGCATGTGAAAGCCGCAGGCGCTGAGCATGACCGCTGCCAGCAGCATCAGGAACCATTGCAGTACTTTGCGTTGGTGGAGTTGAAATGGCATGTGTGTGTCCGTGGTCAGGTTCGTGAGCGAATGAATCGGCGTAGAAGCATCAGGCAACGATGTTGATCAGCTTGCCGGGGACGACGATGATTTTCTTCGGCGCGCCGGTCAGGAATTTCTGCACGCTTTCATTGGCCAGCGCGGCCGCTTCGATGCTGGCCTTGTCGGCATCCTTGGCGACGGTGATGCTGCCGCGCAGTTTGCCGTTGACCTGGATCATCATTTCGATCTCGCTTTGTTCCAGCGCGGCGGCATCGACTTGCGGCCAGTCGGCGTCGAGGATGTCGCCCTGTTGCTTGGCGAAGCCCAGTTCCTGCCACAGCGCGTGCGTGATGTGCGGTGTGATCGGATTGAGGATGCGCAGGAAGATCGAGGTGCATTCGGCCAGCACGGCGTTGGCGACCGGGCTGTCTTCCAGCTTGGCGGCCTCGAGCGTGTTGAGCATCTTCATGCAGGCCGATACGACCGTGTTGTACTGGATGCGCTTCAGGTCATGATCGGCTTGTTGCAGGATCTTGTGCACTTCGCGGCGCAGCGTCTTCAGCGCGTCGGTCAGTTGCGATGCATCTACCGCAGCGGCGCCTTCGATGCGCGCAGCGTTGTTATGGGCAAATGCCCAGACGCGGCGCAGGAAACGGTTGGCGCCTTCGACGCCGGTGCCCGACCATTCCAGAGTCTGTTCCGGCGGCGAAGCGAACATGGTGAACAGGCGCGCGGTGTCGGCGCCGTACTGGTCGATCTGCGCTTGCGGGTCGATGCCGTTGTTCTTCGACTTCGACATCTTCTCGGTGCCGCCGATGATGACCGGCTGGCCGTCTTCCTTGAGGATGGCGGTGACCGGACGACCCTTGTCGTCATGGGTCAGTTCGACGTCGGCCGGATTGATCCAGGTCTTCTTGCCGGCGGCGTCTTCGCGATAGTAGGTCTCGTTGAGCACCATGCCTTGCGTGAGCAGGTTGGTGAACGGCTCGTCGAATTTCACCAGGCCGAAGTCGCGCATGACCTTGGTCCAGAAGCGTGCATACAGCAAGTGCAACACGGCGTGTTCGATGCCGCCGATGTACTGGTCCATCGGCATCCAGTAATCGTTGCGCGAATCGACCATCGCATCATTGCTCTGCGGTGATGTGTAGCGCATGTAGTACCACGAGGAGTCGACGAAGGTGTCCATCGTGTCGGTCTCGCGGCGCGCCGGCTTGCCGCAGCTCGGGCAATCGACGTGCAGGAATTTTTCATGCTTGTTGAGCGGGTTGCCGCTGCCGTCCGGCACGCAGTCTTCCGGCAGCACTACCGGCAGGTCTTTTTCCGGCACCGGCACGTCGCCGCAATCGGCGCAGTGGATGATCGGGATCGGCGTGCCCCAGTAACGCTGGCGTGAAATACCCCAGTCGCGCAGGCGGAAGGTGACTTTCTTTTCGCCCAGCCCCTTGGCGGCCAGGTCGGCGGCGACCGCATCGACTGCAGCCTGATAGCCGAGGCCGTCGTATTTGCCGGAGTCGACGGTCTTGCCGCCTTCCTTGTCGCCGTACCATTCTTCCCACGCGTCGGTGGAGTAGGTCTTGCCGTCGACGGCGACAACCTGCCTGATCGCCAGATTGTATTTCTTGGCGAAGGCGAAGTCGCGCTCGTCATGCGCAGGCACGCCCATCACGGCGCCGTCGCCGTAGGTAATCAGCACGTAGTTGCCGACCCACACTTCGACTTGCGCGCCGGTCAATGGATGCGTGACGAACAGGCCGGTCGGCATGCCCTTCTTTTCCATCGTCGCCATGTCGGCTTCGATGACGCTGCCCTTCTTGCATTCGGCGATGAAGTCTTGCAGCGCAGGATTGTTCTTCGCGGCGAAGCTTGCCAGCGCATGTTCCGGCGCCACGGCGCAGAAGGTCACGCCCATGACGGTGTCGGCGCGCGTGGTGAAGACCCACAGCTTGCCGTCGTTGATCAGCTTGCCGTCGTCTTTAATGTCATGCGGGAAGGCGAAACGCACGCCGGTCGACTTGCCGATCCAGTTGGCCTGCATCAGGCGCACGCGTTCCGGCCAGCCCGGCAATTTGGTTTCGACGTGTTCCAGCAGCTCGTCGGCGTAGTCGGTGATCTTGGCGTAGTACATCGGGATTTCACGCTTCTCGATGACCGCGCCCGAGCGCCAGCCTTTGCCGTCGATGACCTGTTCGTTGGCCAGCACGGTCTGGTCGATCGGATCCCAGTTCACGGTGCCGGTCTTCTTGTAGATGATGCCCTTCTCGAGCATCTTCAGGAACATCCACTGGTTCCACTTGTAATACTCGGGCGAGCAGGCCGTCATCTCGCGCGACCAGTCGATCGCCAGGCCCATCGAGGCCATCTGCTTCTTCATGTACTCGATGTTCGAGTAAGTCCATTGCGCCGGCGGCACGCCGTTGGCCATCGCCGCGTTTTCCGCAGGCATGCCGAAGGCATCCCAGCCCATCGGCATGAGCACGTTGTAGCCGCTCATGCGCAGGTAGCGATACATCACGTCGTTGATCGTGTAATTGCGGACGTGGCCCATGTGCAGCTTGCCCGATGGGTAAGGCAGCATGGAGCAGGCATAGAACTTCTTCTTGTCGCGGCCGTGCTTGTCCTTGGCGTGCTCGACGGTCTTGTACGCGTCGGTCGCGATCCAGTGTTGTTGCGCGGATTGTTCTACTTCTGCTGGGCTGTATTTATCTTGCATGTCGGGTTGAGGCAAAGGAAAGATCGAAACCCGGCATTATACCGGCTCGCCAGAGGGGAGACCTAGTTCTGTGTCGATGTCAATCCGACCATGAATTGCACGAGGGAAATAAAAAACCGCCCCACTTGAAGCCGGAGCGGCGTCGGGGATCCGGCGGGCTGATTCAGAGATAAAGCATCTCAATGCTGATCGAACCGTCCAGCTGGATGTCGTCGGCCAGCAACTGGTAGGCCACGCGGCTCAGTTTGGCGCTGATGTCGAGGCCGGCGACCAGTTCGCTGAAGGCCACCGGCGTGTTGCCGGCGCCAAACGATATCTGGCTGCCGTCCTGGCGCAGGCCGCGCAGGGGGCTGCTGCGCCAGGCGGCGCTGCCGTTGGGGCGACCCAGAATGCCGACCGATTGGCCGTCCGCGACTGCCGTGCCGAAGCGCACGGCATAGCCGCCGATGCTTTTGCCGCGATACAGGCCCAGGCCGAAGTTGTCGCCGGCGTCGATGCCGGGAATATCCTTCTCACGCGTGGCTTCGCGATTGTCGACCGCCTTGACGGCGATCTTGGTGGGGCCGTCGCAGGAAATGCGCATGTCCACGCGCTGCGAAGGCAGGTCCTTGAAGCGTTCTTTCAGGTGCGGATCCGATTTGATGGTGCCGAAATCGATCACGCTGTTGCCGGGAAAGCTGGCCAGGCAGGCGGAAGGGCGGATCGTGCCCTTGACCACCAGTTCTGCGGTATCGGCGGCGTGGACGCCTGCGGCTGCGCTCAATAGCAGGGATGCAAAGGCAGAAAACGCAAGGGGGCGGAAAGGGGGTCTCATGAAGCCTCTCTGGAAAAGCAGTCTGCAGGCGGGATGGTGCGCAGACGGCAAGACTATTCTGAAGCAAAGTTCCTCGGATTTATATAAGAAAACTCTCAAAAATAGCGCGTTAATGAATTGCAATATTTCTATTTAAATACGGAAGTAGCGCGCTGATGTAATACGAAATTGTTTGGATGGTCATAGGCCGGTAACAATGCGCTGGCACGATGTAATCGTTTTCATGCGATCCCATCTTCGCCAACCAGCCATCCATCATCGTGCCGCCTTCCATCAAACAAGTCGCCCTGCAAGCCGGCGTGTCCACCGCGACGGTGTCGCGCCTGCTCAACAAGCCGGAATCGGTCAGTTCCGACACGGCCGGCAAGATCAATGAGGCGATTGCCGCGCTCGGTTTTCGCCCCAATTTCAACGGCCGCAACTTGCGTGCGGGACGTTCGCGTACGGTGGGCGTGGTGGTGCCGACGCTGTCCAACACGGTGTTCGCGCAATGCCTGCAGGGCATCGAACTGGCGGCGCGGGCGCTCGATTACTCGGTGATGTTCACGGCCACCGAATACCGCCAGGAAGACGAAGCGGCGGCGGTCAACCTCTTGCTCAGCCATCGCGTCGACGGCGTCATCCTGACCGTTGCCGACGCCAGCGCCAGCGGCACGCTGGATGTGCTCGACCGTGAAGGCATTCCTTACGTATTGACCTACAACCAGCCGCAGCAGGCTTCGCGCCTGTCGGTCTCGGTCGACAACCGCGCCGCCGCGCATGATGCCGTGGCGCACCTGATTGCACTCGGCCATACACGCATCCGGATGCTTGCCGGTCAATTCAATGCGTCCGACCGCGCCATCCAGCGCTACCACGGCTATCTCGACGCCATGCGCGCGCATGGCTTGGCGCCGATGGCGCCGATCGCAGTGCCGCGCCATACCGGACTTACCAGCGCGCATCTGCAGGCATTCGCCGACCCGCAGCAACGCCCGAGCGCCTTGTTCTGTTCCAACGACCTGCTCGCACTGGCGGCGATGCGCGATCTGCGCGCACTGGGTTTGCGCGTGCCGGAAGACATCTCCGTCATGGGTTTCGACGGCATCCCGCTGGGCGAGATGATGTCACCGGTGCTGGCCAGCGCCGTGCAGCCGTCCGAACAGATCGGCGAAGTCGCCCTGCGTACGCTGGTGGCCGCCATCGGACAGGCCGAAGGCAGCGCCGGTCCGGTCTCGCAAACACTTGCGCACACGATCCGCAACGGCGGCACAGTGCGGGTTTTCTCCTGACGCTTCTTTAGATTTTACTCGTTCACATCAACAGCAATAGAAAGGAAACGACATGCGCTCACATCCACGTTTGTCCCGGATTCTCCAGACGGTGGCGGCAGCCGCCGCTTTCGCAGGTCTTACTGCTTCGTTCAGCGCCGCGGCGCAAAACGTCATCTGCTACAACTGTCCTCCGGAATGGGCCGACTGGGCTACCCAGATCAAGATCATCAAGGAAAAGACCGGCATCACCGTGCCGCCCGACAACAAGAACAGCGGCCAGGCGCTGGCGCAGATCATGGCTGAAAAGGCCAGCCCGGTCGCCGACTTCACCTACGTCGGCGTGACCTTCGGCATCGAAGCGAAGAAGAACGACATCGTCACGCCCTACAAGCCGGCCGGCTGGAATGACGTGCCTGCAGGCCTGAAAGATCCGGAAGGCTACTGGACCACGATCCACTCCGGCACCATGGGCCTGATGGTCAACGTCGATGCACTGAAGGGCAAGCCGGTGCCGCGTTCGTGGGCGGACCTGCTCAAGCCTGAATACAAGGGCCTGATCGGCTACCTCGACCCGGCCAGCGCCTTCGTCGGCTATGTCGGCGCGGTCGCCGTGAACCAGGCATTGGGCGGCACGCTGGACAACTTCACGCCCGGCATCAACTACTTCAAGGCGCTGCAAAAAAATCAACCCATCGTGCCGAAGCAGACCTCCTACGCGCGTCTGATCTCGGGTGAAATCCCGATCCTGTTCGGCTACGACTTCGACGCCTATCGCGCCAAGTACAAGGACAAGGCCAACGTCGCGTTCGTGATCCCGGCCGAAGGCAGCGTCACCGTGCCGTACGTCGTCAGCCTCGTGAAGAACGGTCCGAACCAGGCCAACGCAAAAAAGGTGCTGGACTTCCTGTTGTCCAATGAAGGCCAGGCCATCTGGGCCAATGCTTACCTGCGCCCGGTGCGCGCCTCGGCGATTTCGAAGGAGGCCGAAGCCCGCTTCCTGCCGGCCGCCGACTATGCCCGCGCCAAGCCGGTCGACTACGGCAAGATGGCTGAGGTGCAGCGTCAGTTCAGCGAACGCTATCTGGCGGAAGTGAAATAAGCATGTCGCTGCATTTGTCTCAATCGCGCCAACTGCATCGCAAGCGTCCCGGCCGCAAGGTCTGGACGTTTGCCGTGCCGGGCATGACGCTGTTCGCCGCGTTCTGGCTGTTGCCGATGCTGCGCCTGGTCGGTGTCGGCGCCAGCGGTCCGACCGGTGCAATGGCCTATCTGGCCGTGCTGACCAATCGCCATTATCTGTGGAGCCTGGTGTCGACGCTGTTGTTGTCGGGCGCGGTCACGGTGGCGACGCTGGTAATTTCGTCGCTGGTCGGCCTGTTCCTGCAGCGCAATCGTTTCCCCGGCAAGCCGCTGCTGCTGGCGATGCTGACGTTTCCGCTGGCATTCCCGGGCGTGGTGGTCGGCTTCATGGTGATCATGCTGGCCGGACGCCAGGGACTGATCGGCGCGCTGACCGACAAGCTGTTCGGCGAGTCGCTGGTGTTTGCGTATTCGCTGGCCGGCCTGTTCATCGGTTATCTGTACTTCTCGATTCCGCGCGTCATCCTGACGGTGATGGCCGCCGCCGAGAAGCTCGATCCTGCGCTCGAAGAAGCGGCGCGGTCGCTCGGCGCCAATCCGCTGCGGGTGTTCTTCGACGTGGTGGCGCCGGCATTGATGCCGGCCCTGATTTCGTCGGGGGCGATCTGCTTCGCCACCAGCGTCGGCGCCTTCGGCACTGCATTTACGCTGGCCACCAACATTGATGTCTTGCCGATGGCGATCTATAACGAATTCACCAGCTACGCGAATTTCGCGATGGCGGCGGCTTTATCCATCGTGCTTGGCGTGATTACCTGGATCGCCCTGGCGCTGGCGCGTTCGCTGTCGGGCAGCAGTGTCCCCGCGACGGCATGAAGAAGGGAAACCAAATGAAACACTCCCTGCGGTTTTATCTGCAACTGACGTTCACGCTGCTGGTGTGCGCTTTCCTGATCGTGCCGGTGGTGCTGTCGGTGCTGGCCGGCGTGACGGACAATTTCTTCGTCGGCTTGTCGAGCGGCTTCACGCTGCGCTGGGTCGCTCAGGTGTGGGACACCTATCAGATGACCATCTGGCGTTCCATCGCGATTGCACTGGCCTGTCTGGCGGTGACGCTGGTTGTCGGCGTGCCGCTGGCTTACATGCTGGCGCGCCATCAGGGCGGCAACAGCCGGCTGGCGCGCGTGTTCGAAGAGCTGCTCATGATGCCGGTGGCGGTGCCCGGGCTGGCGACCTCGCTGGCGCTGATCATGGCTTACGGCCAGTATCGCGCCTTCCGCGGCAGCCTGTTGTTCATCCTGGTCGGGCATGTGTTGTTCACGCTGCCGTTCATGGTGCGACCGGTGCTGGCGGTGATGCAGTCGTCGCAATTGGCGGTGCTGGAAGAAGCCGCCGCCAGCCTCGGCGCCGGCATGCGCCAGCGCTTCTTCGGCGTGGTGATCCCGAACGCCGCCTCGGGCATCCTGGCCGGTGCGCTGATGGTGGTGACCTTGTCGATCGGCGAGTTCAACATCACCTGGATGCTGCATACGCCGCTGACCATGACCCTGCCGGTGGGACTGGCCGACGCCTACGCTTCGATGCGGCTGGAAGTCGGTTCCGCCTATACCCTGATTTTTCTTTTGATGATCGTGCCGCTGCTGGTCGCCATGCAATGGGCAACCCAGACCACGCGCACACGCGTACGCCTATGAACTCTTCTCTTTCCATCAGACTGCTTCAATGCGCCAAGACCTTCGGCAGCGGCGCACCCGCGCTGGAGCCGATCGACCTTGAAATCCATCCCGGCGAAACGCTGGTGCTGCTGGGGCCGTCCGGCTGCGGCAAGACCACCACGCTGCGGCTGATTGCCGGGCTGGAATTTCCCGACGACGGCGGCCGCGTGCTGTTCGGCGACGATGACGTCACCGACCTGCCGATTGAAAAACGCGGCGTCGGCATGGTATTCCAGAACTATGCCTTGTTCCCCAACATGACGGTCGGCGAGAATATCGCCTATGGTCTGAAAATCCGCAAGATGGCTGCAGCCGAACGCGCCGAACGGATCGATACGCTGCTCGACATGGTGCACCTGCAAGGCCTCGGCCATCGCCGCATCGACCAGCTTTCGGGCGGGCAAAGGCAGCGCGTGGCGCTGGCGCGCGCACTGGCGGTGGAGCCGCGCGTGCTGTTGCTCGATGAGCCGCTCACGGCGCTTGACGCCAAGCTGCGCGAAACCTTGCGCACCGACCTCAACCAACTGCTGCGCAAACTCGGCATCACTGCGATCTACGTCACGCACGACCAGGGCGAGGCGATGGCGCTGGGCGATCGCATCGTCGTGATGGAGCGCGGCAAGATCGCGCAGATCGGCACGCCGCAGGATATCTACTATCGCCCGGCGTCGGAATTCGTGGCCGACTTCATCGGCACCATGAATCGGGTGAGCGGCGTGACGCGCGTTGGTCACCTGCAGATTCCGGGCGGCATCGTGCCGTTGGCGAATGCGAATGGGGGAGCGAATGGGGCTGCGGACCAACTGGCGACGGCGATGTTCCGTCCGGAAGACGTCGAGATCGTGCCGCTCGATACCGCCGGCGCGGAAATGTTCGGCGACGTCATGTCGACATTTTTCATGGGCGACCGCACGCGTTTGCTGGTGGACATCGGCGCCGACATGCCGGTGATCGTCGAGACGCGCCGACGCGGCGTCTGGCACGCCGGCGAGCGCATCGGCCTGCGCGTGCCGGAGCACGCGGTGATGCAATTGCCGGTGCAATATTTTTCCGGGGAAACGCGCTCATGATCCTGTGCCAGGTTTCCGACCTGCACATCAAGGCGCAGGGTAAAAAATCCTATCGTGTGGTCGACACCGCCGAGAGCCTGCGGCGCTGCGTGGCGCAGGTCAACCGCCTGAAACAGCGGCCCGATGCGGTGGTGTTCACGGGCGACCTGGTCGACTTCGGCCTGGCCGATGAATACGCGGTCTTGCGCGAATTGCTGGCGCCGCTGACGATGCCGTATTACCTGTTGCCCGGCAATCACGACGAGCGCGGCGCACTGCGTCGGGCGTTCCCGGATCATGCCTATTTGCAGAGCGCTTCCGATGCGGCGCGCATCGAATACGTGATCGAGGATCATCCGCTGCGCATCGTCACGCTCGATACCGTGATCCCGCGCTCCAGCAAAGGCGAACTGGCGGCGACCAGCATGGACTGGCTGGACCGGGTGCTGGGCGAGCAGCCGCAACGGCCGACCGTGATCGCCATGCATCATCCGCCATTCACTACCGGCATCGGACACATGGACGACATCGGTCTTGTCAATCCGCAATTGCTGGAGCCGGTGGTGCGTCGTCATCCACAGGTGGAACGGGTCCTGTGCGGCCACCTGCATCGCTCGATACAGGCGCGCTTCGGCGGCACGATGGCGTCAACCTGTCCGGGCGTGTCGCATCAGGTGGTGCTGGATCTGGATCCGCAGGCGCCGTCGCAATTCGTGATGGAGCCGCCGGGATTCCAGTTGCATTGGTGGGGCGGCAAGACGGGGCTGATCAGTCATACGGCTTACGTCGGTGAATTCGACGGGCCGTATCCGTTCTATGACGGCGATCAGTTGATCGATTGAGCCGGAGGGGGATTCAGAGCAGCGCCAGCTTCAGCGTGGCGGCTTCTTCGTAGTCTTCGCAGCGGTCGTTGATCATGGCGACGCAGAATTGCAGCTCTTCGATGATGTCCGGTGCGGCGGCGCGCAGCTTGTCGCTGTGCTGGACTTCGATGGTCAGCGCTTCGTTTTCCTTGAGCACGAATTTGCTCATGCCGTCGTCGTCGCGCAGGTAGCTCAGGCAATCGACCCAGGCGTTCATGTTGTTGCCGTAAAAATCGGGGAAGCCGAATACGCTCGCGCATTGGCTGTGGAAGCTGTCCCAGTCGGTGATGAGTTCGCCGTTCAGGCGTGCTGTTGCCATGATTACTTCTTCTCTGTACTTGTTGTGTTTGGTTTCGGATCGGTCACAAAACCGAGTTTGTTCAAGCCGTTGTTTTGCGCTGCCGACATGACGTCGGCAATCACTTCATAACGGGTCGCCTTGTCGGCGCGCAACTGCACTTCGGGCTGCGGCTTCTTGCCGGCTGCCTCGGCCATGCGCCGCGTCAATTCTTCCAGTGTGACCGCCTGATCTTGCCAATACAGCTTGCCGGCGGCGTCGATGGCGACGCTGACGGTTTGCGGTTTCTCGGGAGCCGGCGCCGATTTTGCGGTCGGCAGATCGAGTTGCAGCGAATGCGTGAACAGCGGCGCCGAAAGGATGAAGATCACCAGCAGCACCAGCATCACGTCGACCATCGGGGTGACGTTGATTTCGGCCATCGGGCCGGCCTGGTGGTTGTCGTTGAAGCCGCCGAAACTCATGCTTCCCCCTTGCCGACGCGCTCGCCGGTGGTGAGGTAAGCGTGCAGGTCATGCGCGAAGCCGTCGAGTTCAGCCAGCGTCAGGCGGTTCAGGCGTGTGAAGGCGTTGTAGGCCAGCACCGCGGGAATCGCCACCACCAGACCCAGCGCCGTCATGATCAATGCTTCGCCGACCGGACCGGCGACCTTGTCGATCTGCACCGTGCCGCTGGCCGAGACCGCCGCCAGCGCGTGGTAGATGCCCCAGACGGTGCCGAACAGGCCGACGAACGGCGCGGTCGAGCCGACCGAAGCCAGCAGCGTCAGGCCGCGTTCCAGCCGGGCCGAAACGCGGTTGATTTCACGGCGCAGCGTGCGCGTGATCAGTTCGCCGGGATCGGTGGCGGCATTGAGCGAGGGCGTATTTTGTTTGGAGGAAATGCCGGCGGCTTCGGATGAGCGTTGCGCCAGCGGGGTGAAGATTTCTTCGCTGTCGACGGTGCGCATGACGGCGATGGCGTCGGTCAGCGTGGGCGCTTTCCAGAAGCCTTCGAGCGCATTGCTGCCGCGACGGATGCGCCACGAGCTCCAGGTCTTGGAAAGAATGTAATACCAGCTGGCGACGGACATCAGCAGCAGAACATAGGCGACGGCATGCGAAACGGCATCGCCTTGCGCCCAGTAATGGGCGAATCCAACGGTTTGTTCCATATCGTGTTCTCTAGGTTGGGAGCAGAAATAAATGGCAATCCGTTGGAGTAGGCATCCGCAAAAAGATTCGCTGCATCCGTTGATCAGATGCAGCGGCGGAAGACTACTTCAGTCCGAGCACGTCCTGCATGTCGTACAGGCCGGTTTTCTTGTCGGCCAGGAAACGCGCGGCGCGCAGGCTGCCGTGGGCGTAGGTGACGCGGCTCGAGGATTTGTGCGTGATTTCGATGCGCTCGCCGATGCCGGCAAACAGCACGGTGTGGTCGCCGACGATGTCGCCGCCACGGATGGCGGAGAAGCCGATCGACGACGGATCGCGTTCGCCGGTGATGCCTTCGCGGGCATAGACGGCAACGTCGTCGAGCTTGACGCCGACGGCGTCGGCGATGACTTCACCCATCTTCAGGGCCGTGCCGGACGGCGCGTCGACCTTGTGGCGGTGATGCGCTTCGATGATTTCGATGTCATAGCCGTGCGAGAAGCTCTTGGCGGCCAACTCCAGCAACTTGAGCGTGACATTGACGCCGATGCTCATGTTGGGGGCCAGCATGATCGCGGTCTTTTGCGCGGCGGCGGCGATCGCGTCCTTGGCTTCCTGTTCCAGGCCGGTGGTGCCGATGATCATCTTGACGCCATGCGCGGCGCAGTATTCGGCGTGCCTGAGCGTGCCTTCCGGACGCGTGAAGTCGATCAGGAAGTCGGCGTTGGCGAGGCCTTTGGCCAAGTCCGATTCGATCGCGACGTTGGCTGGTTTACCGAGGAAGGAGGCCGCGTCGGTGCCGATGCTGGGCGAACCCGGCACGTCCAGGGCGCCGGCCAGCACCATGTCGTCGGCGTTCCGGATGGCTTCGATCAGCATGCGGCCCATGCGGCCGGATGCGCCGGCGACGGCGATTTTCAATGCGCTCATAGTGCTTGTACTTGTACTTGTGGTTGCGGGTATTGCTGTACTGGCCAGCTTACTTGGAGGAGGACGGCGGAGCCGTGGTCGTCGGCGTATCCGACAGTTCCGGCATGGCGCCCTTCTTGGAACCGGCGATCAGGGACAGATATTCCTGTTCGGTCGGCAAGTCGTTGCCGCCTTCGTAGCGTTCCATCAGGTTGTCCTTGAAGAACACCGACACGCGGCTGCTCATCAGTTCACCGTTGCCCTTGGCCAGGCGGAATTCATAATCCCAGCGATCCGAATGGAACACGTCGGCCAGCAGCGGCGTGCCGAGCACGAAACGCACCTGGTCGCGGGTCATGCCCGGCTTCAGTTGCGCCACCATCTCCTTGGAGACGAAATTGCCCTGCTGGATATCGATGCGATAAGGCTTGAGGAAGCCGAACAGGCTGCTCTTCTTCGAAACCTGCACGCCGGTCGCGTCGGGCGCAGCTGCGCCTTCCGCCGGTTTTTTGGATGCACAGCCGGACAGCAGGGTGCTCAGCGCGATCAGCGCCAGAGCGGTAGTACGGTAGGAAGGCAACATTCGCATAAAGATTTCAATTGGTTGAGCAATTGTGCTAAAACGCTATATGATAAAGCAGATAACCTGATTTTTACTGAAACATGCCTAATAATCCATCCGAACTGAAAGCCAGCGGCCTCAAGGCTACTTTGCCGCGTCTAAAAATCCTGGAAATCTTCCAAAACACCGAGGTGCGTCACCTCAGCGCGGAAGATGTCTACAAAATGCTGCTGGCGGACAATCTGGACGTCGGTCTGGCCACGGTCTACCGCGTGCTCACGCAGTTCGAGCAAGCCGGCCTGCTGCAGCGCAATCACTTTGAAACCGGCAAGGCCGTATTCGAACTCAACGAAGGCTCGCACCATGACCATCTGGTTTGCCTGGATTGCGGCAAGGTCGAGGAATTCTTCGACGCCGAAATCGAGAAGCGCCAGCTCAAGATTGCCCAGGAGCACGGTTTCGAGATTGCCGATCATGCGCTGGCCTTGTACGGCCATTGCAAGGATTGCCGCAAGACCAAGAAATAGGCATCCATGCCGGCCGGATTCAATCCGGACGCAGTTTGCAAAGAACCATCCCGCCATCGCCGGATGGTTTTTTTATTGCCGCTTCGATGATGGCGGCCAGGGGTGTAAAGAAGGGTAAGCGGTGTGCAACAGTTCGCTGCAGTCCTCAATCCTGTTCAGCCGGACTCAGTTGTTGTTGCCGCTGAGTGCGCTCGACAGCAATTTGGCGGTGATGTCGACGATGGGAATCACGCGCTCGTAAGCCATGCGGGTGGGACCGATCACGCCCAGCGTGCCGACGATCTTGCCGTTGACTTCATACGGCGCGGTGACGATGCTCATGTCGTCCATCGGCACCAGCTGCGATTCGCCGCCGATGAAGATCTGCACGCCGGTGGCCTTGCTCGACACATCCAGCAACTGCATCAGGCTGGTCTTTTGCTCGAACATGTCGAACAGCTTGCGCAGCGAGGTCATGTTCGACGACAGGTCCGAGACGCTGAGCAGATTGCGCTCGCCGGAAATAACGACGTTGTCCGATTCGTCGGCCATCGCATCGCTGCCGGCTTCGACCGCCGCCTGCATCAGGCTGGTCATGTCGTCGCGCAACTGGCGCAGTTCGTTCTGCAGGCGCAGGCGCACCTCGTCGAAGCCGAGGCCGCCATAGTGCTGGTTGATGTAATTGGCGGCCTGCACCAATTGCGAAGGCGTGTAGTCGACCTCGGTCAGCAGCAGGCGGTTTTGCACATCGCCGCCGGGGCCGACGATGACCAGCAGGATGCGTTTTTCGGACAGGCGCAGGAATTCGATCTGCTTGAAGATCGACTCGCGCTTGGGCGTCATCACCACGCCGGCAAATTGCGACAGCGACGACAGCACTTGCGCCGCATTGGAAATGATTTTTTGCGGCGAGTTGATCTGCGAGCGTGATTGCAGTTTGGTTTCCAGCGTGGCCTCGTCAATCGCATCCATCGATTCGATCGTCAGCAGCGTGTCGACGAACACGCGGTAACCGCGCGGCGTCGGAATGCGCCCGGCGGAAGTGTGCGGACTGGCGACGAAGCCCATTTCTTCGAGATCAGCCATGA
This sequence comes from Herbaspirillum lusitanum, assembly GCF_026127345.1. Classification (NCBI taxonomy): domain Bacteria; kingdom Pseudomonadati; phylum Pseudomonadota; class Betaproteobacteria; order Burkholderiales; family Oxalobacteraceae; genus Herbaspirillum; species Herbaspirillum lusitanum. Next base: position 198,540 of record NZ_QXFG01000005.1, read on the forward strand.
CGTTGCGGATGGTCGCCGGCGACAGTTCCAGTCCCGAAATCTTGGAGAGCGCGCGCGAGCCGACCGGCTGGCCGTCGGCGATGTACCGTTCGACCAGGGCCTTGAGCAGGGTTTGAGCGCGATTATCTAGTTGCATGTCTTCATTCTAACGAGCAGGAAGCAGGCGTGCCAATATCCTGCCATATATATTACGCCGCCAGCCAGTACGCCAGTTCGTTGAGATCGGTGCATACCGCATCGGGACGCACATGCGCCGGCAACTCGCGCTGGAAGCGGTTCATCCAGACTGCGCGCAAGCCGGCTTGCTGCGCCCCCAGCACATCCAGCGCCAGGTCGTCGCCGACATAGACAGTGTGTTCCGGCGCGACGCCGAGCGCAGTGCAGGCGGCGTGGAAGATGGCCGGGTCGGGTTTGGCGGTGCCGAACTGATGCGCGGCGATGGAGATTTCAAAATGTTCGGCCAGGCCGATGCGCGCCAGATCGGCGAAACCGTTCGACACCGTGCCCAGCTTCAGGCGCAGCTTCAACTGCTGCAGGCCGGGGACGACGTCGTCGAAGGGCGTGACGGCATTGCGGCCGGTGGTGAAAATCTCCATGGCAGGATCCGCCAGCGCGGGGTCTTCGCCATGCTCGGCCAGCACCGTGGTCAGCGCCGCATGGCGCAGCGCCCACAGGTTGATCTTGTAGGCCGGGTTGGTCTGCGCCAGCACCTGCCGGCGTGCGCGCAGGCTGAGGATGCTTTCGCGTTGCACCACGCCGGGCGCATGTTGCGTCAGCCATTCGTACAGCCGGGTTTCGGCAAGATGCAGCACCGGCTCGATCGCCCACAGCGTATCGTCGAGGTCGAACAGGACTGCCTGGATGTTGGTTTTGTTCATGAAATCGGTTCGGAATAGTCTGGGGGCCTGTTAACAATGAATTTGCGAGGTGCGTTTCAGCCAGGCAGTGTGCTGGCAAGCCATGCAACGCGGCCAGCGCACTGCCTGGCTGAAACCCTTCGGGAACGGCTGCAGGCGTCGCCTGCCGTTGTTGCAGCTCCTTGCCGTAGCACCGCTACGCCGCGTCGCTGCGCCTAGGCAGTCAACACCTGCCCCGCGTTCGCACTCGCAAATTCATTGTTAACAGGCCCCGAATTATGCTTTAATCCGCAGCATGTGGCCCATCAAATTACCCGTGCAGGCGGCAACGCCCAAAACCATTGCAATCGTCGGCAAATATCATGCCGCCGGCATCGCGCAATCCCTTTCCGATATCGCCGCCTTCCTGGAAGCGCACGGCCATACCATCGTGTTCGAAGCCGAGACCGCGCAGAACATCGCGCTGGAAGGCTATGACGCCATGTCGCCGGAACAGATCGGCCAGTTCGCCGATGCCGCCATCGTGGTCGGCGGCGACGGCACCATGCTCGGCATCGCACGGCAACTGGCGCCGTTCAACGTGCCGCTGATCGGGATCAATCAGGGGCGGTTGGGCTTCATGACGGATATTTCGCTAGACCGCATGATACCGGTATTGGCCGACATGCTGGACGGCAAGGTCGACGTCGAAACGCGCTCGCTGCTGGAAGCCACGGTATTTCGCGATGGCGAACAGATTTTCAACGCGCTCGCTTTCAATGACGTGGTGGTCGCGCGCGGCGCGTCTTCCGGCATGGTCGAACTGACCGTGGAAGTGGATGGCCGCTTCATGTACAACCAGCGCTCCGATGGTCTGATCGTGGCCACCCCGACCGGCTCGACCGCCTATGCCTTGTCGGCCGGCGGCCCGCTTTTGCATCCGAGCCTGCACGGCATCGTGCTGGTGCCGATTGCGCCGCATGCCTTGTCGAACCGGCCGATCGTGATTCCGGACTCCTGCGAGATCTCAATCCAGGTCGTCAACGGCCGCGACATCAGCGCCAACTTCGACATGCAGTCGCTGACCAGCCTGTCGCACGGCGACCGCATCGTGATCCGGCGCTCGGCGCACAAGATCACCTTCCTGCATCCGGAAGGCTGGAGCTACTACGACACCTTGCGGCAAAAGCTGCACTGGAACGAATACCCGTCGGTTGAAGGCCGCCTGCAATAAGCGGGCTATCTAAAAGTACAATAGGCGCCTCGGGTGTCTTTTCCATGCGGTTCTCCGTACGGAAAGACGCTGCCGATATTGATAAAACACCAAGTCCATCATCCCATGCTGCGTACCCTGTCGATTCGTGATTTCGTTATCGTCGATGCCATCGAACTCGAGTTCGCTCCCGGATTTTCCGTCTTCACCGGCGAAACCGGCGCCGGCAAATCCATCCTCATCGACGCCCTGGCGCTGGCGTTGGGTGGTCGCGGCGACGCCAGCGTGGTGCGCGAAGGCGCGGCCAAGGCCGACATCACGGCCGATTTCAGCGCCGGTCCCGATGTTGCCGCCTGGCTCGAAGCGCATGAGTTTTTCGACGAGGACGGCGGCGTGCTGCTGCGCCGCGTGATCGACAATGCCGGCCGTTCCAAGGCCTTCATCAACGGCATTGCCGCCACCGCGACGCAATTGCGCGAACTCGGCGAGCTGCTGGTCGACATCCACGGCCAGCACGCACATCAGTCGCTGCTCAAGTCAGACGCCCAGCGCCAGTTGCTGGACAGCCAGGCGGGATTGCTGGAGGAAGCCAAAGCCGTCGCCGCTGCCTACAAAACCTGGCGCGCGCTGGCGAAGCAGCGTGAAGAATTCGAAGTCAACGCCAAGAACGTCCTCCTCGAACGCGAGCGCCTCGAATGGCAGGTCAGCGAGCTCGAAAAACTGGCAGTCAAGCCGGGCGAATGGAGCGACATCAGCAACGAACACAGTCGCCTGTCGCACGCCGCCAGCCTGATCGACGGCGCGCAGGAAGCGCTGAGCGCGATCTCCGAATCGGACTCGCCGATCCTGTCGCAGCTGTCTTCGCTGACGCAGAAACTGGGCAAATTGACCGACGTCGATGCCGCGCTCAAGCCGGTCATGGAGGCGCTGGAGCCGGCGCAGATCCAGTTGCAGGAAGCGGTCTACGCGCTCAATGATTACCTCGGCCGGGTCGAGCTTGATCCGGCGCGGTTGAAGCTGGTGGAAGGGCGGCTGGAAGCGATCCATTCGACCGCGCGAAAATTCCGCGTGGCGCCGGACGACTTGCCGCAGGAGCACGCCAAGCTGGCGGAAGAATTGAAGCAGCTGGCCGATGCCAGCGACCTCGATGCCTTGCGTGCGCAGGAAGCAAAACTGCAGGCCGCCTACACCGGCGCCGCGCAGAAATTGTCGAAAGGCCGCATCAAGGCGGCCAAGGCGCTGGGCGAAGCGGTCACTGCCGCCATGCAGGACCTGAGCATGTCGGGCGGACGTTTCGCCATCGCATTGGAAGCATGCGAACCGGCGGCGTATGGTGTGGAGCAAGTGGAATTCCTGGTGGCGGGGCACGCCGGCGTAGCGCCGCGGCCGCTGGCGAAAGTCGCTTCCGGCGGCGAACTGGCGCGCATCGCCCTGGCGATTTCGGTGATTGCATCGAGTTCGACCGCGACGCCGACCCTGATCTTCGACGAAGTCGACAGCGGCATCGGCGGCGGTGTGGCCGAAGTGGTCGGGCGCCTGTTGAAACGCCTCGGCCAGGATCGCCAGGTCTTGTGCGTAACGCACTTGCCGCAAGTCGCCAGCCAAGGCAACCAGCACTTCCAGGTCAGCAAGCGCAACGAGGCCGGCAAGACCGTGTCCCAGATCGAAGCGCTCGACGTCAAGTCGCGCGTGGAAGAAATCGCACGCATGCTGGGCGGCCTGGAAATTACCGCCACCACGCGCAAGCACGCGCGCGAGCTGCTGGCGCTGTAACGCCCCGCCAGCACCGCTTCCTTCCAGCCAATCCAGCCAACGCCAGACCTTCACGGATTTCCATGTCATTTCGCAAAGAACCTCCTTACCTCCACGGCAGCCAGCAGGCGCAGGCTGCCGTCGTGCTGGTCAACCTCGGCACGCCGGACGCGCCGACTGCACGTGCGGTGCGGCGTTACCTGAAGCAGTTTTTGTCGGACCCGCGCGTGGTGGAAATCCCGCGTGCCATCTGGTGGTTTATCCTCAACGGCATCATCCTGCCGTTCCGCTCCGGCAAGTCGGCTGAAAAATACGCCTCCATCTGGGACGCCGAAGGCTCGCCGCTCAGGCTTAACACCGAGCGCCAGGCCGCCTTGTTGCGCGCGCGCCTGCTCGAACGCGGCCACCGCGTCCACGTCACTCATGCGATGCGCTACGGCAGTCCGGCGGTGTCGGACGTGCTCGACGAACTCAAGGCGCAGGGGTGCGACCGCATCCTCGTTCTGCCCGCCTATCCGCAGTATTCCGGGACCACGACTGCCTCGATTTTCGACGCCGTATTCCAGCATTTCGCCAAGGTGCGCAATGTCCCTGAACTGCGCCTGATCAAGCATTACCACGACCACGACGGCTACATCCAGGCGCTCAAGCGCTCGGTGCAGACGCATTGGGACGCCAACGGCCAGCCGGACAAGCTGGTCATGAGTTTCCACGGCGTGCCCAAGCGCACGCTGCTGCTGGGCGATCCTTATCATTGCGAATGCTACAAGACTGCGCGGCTGCTGGCCGAAGCGCTGGGCTTGAGCGAGGCGGAATACGTGGTGACGTTCCAGTCGCGTTTCGGCAAGGCTGAGTGGCTCCAGCCCTACACCGCGCCGACCTTGCAGGAGCTGGCGCGCCAGGGAGTGCAGCGCGTCGATGTCATGTGTCCGGGCTTTACCAGCGACTGCCTCGAGACATTGGAAGAAATCGCGATGGAAGCCAAGGCCGAATTCCTGCATGCCGGCGGCCGCGAATTTCATTTCATCCCGTGCCTGAACGATGCGCCCGCCTGGGGCCAGGGCATGATGGAAATCGCCGAGCAGCACCTCATCGGCTGGCCGACTTTTGCCGGCGCCGCACAGCGCGAAGAAGAACAGAAACAGGCTGCCATCTCAGCCGAACAGGCCCGCCGCCACGGCGCCACGCAATAGCCTGTGCGCCGCAAACTGGACGAAACGGGACTGCAGCCTGTTAAAATAGCGGGCTGCGCTGGTCTTGCATGGCGGAAATAAAGTGCGAGTCAGATGCGCCGTTCGGCGCGGCGGGAAAGAGACTCCTGCCGGCTTCAGTACAGCGCAACCAGTTGCGAATAGCTGATCCACGCTGCTGCCAGCAAGGTATAGGCGAGGACGGTGGCGGAGATAAGCGGCAATTTCATGACGTCTCCTTGAAAATTGGCGGGGGAAACTTAAATCAAGTTCGATTGCACCATCATAAATGGTGCATCGCAAACGCCTATTTCAAGTGTAGTAAATTCTGTAACAAAGCGTTAGAACGTTTTTGGATGTCATAGGACTTCTGGATATGGCATCTGCACGTAATAACCATTGAAAAACTAAGGTTAAGCCTCATGTGCAGCCCCAAGCGCCATAAGGCGCGCAAAACCTACCATACGTACCATGTCGGAGAGTATTAACTATGCAAGATACGGAAAAGCCAGCGGAAAACGAAGCAGTGCAGGACGCGCAAGCGCAGACGCAGGCGTCTGAAGCCGTGGAGCCGGGCCTGGAAGAGCAGTTGATCGCCGCCGAAGCCAAGATCGCCGAGATGCAGGATGCTTTCCTGCGCGCCAAGGCCGAAGCCGAGAACATCCGACGCCGCGCCCAGGACGATATCAGCCGCGCCCACAAGTTTGCGATCGAAGGCTTTGCCGAATCGCTGCTGTCGGTCAAGGACAGTCTGGAAATGGCGCTGAAGATCGAAACACCCTCGGTCGAATCGCTCAAGGAAGGCGTCGACATGACATTGAAGCAACTGTCGGCCGCGTTCGAGAAGAACAAATTGCTGGAAATCAGTCCGGAAGCCGGGGAAAAGCTGGATCCGATGAAGCATCAGGCAATTTCGGCCGTGCCGGCCGAGCAGGAAGCCAATACTGTCGTGACCGTCCTGCAAAAGGGTTACACCATCTCCGAACGCCTGTTGCGTCCGGCCCTGGTGACTGTGGCGCAGGGCAAGTAAGCTGGCGCTGTACAGATAAAAACGATAAACGGCACAAAATTTGCTTTTAAGTGGCACTCGCCGCTTGAAAGTCAGATTTTTCTCCACATATTAAAACTATCAAAACTATTGTTGTTCCCTAACGGGACTTAAGGATCGAAGGAAAAATCATGGGCAAAATCATCGGTATTGACTTGGGTACTACCAACTCGTGCGTCTCCGTCATGGAAGGCGGCCAGCCGAAAGTCATCGAGAACTCCGAAGGCGCGCGTACCACGCCTTCCATCATCGCGTATCAGGAAGACGGCGAAGTGCTGGTTGGCGCACCTGCCAAACGCCAGGCCGTCACCAATCCTAAAAACACCATCTACGCCGCCAAGCGTTTGATCGGCCGCAAGTTCGACGAAAAAGAAGTGCAGAAGGACATCTCCCTGATGCCTTACGCCATCGTCAAGGCCGACAACGGCGACGCCTGGATCGGCGTGCGCGACAACAAGCTGGCGCCGCCGCAAATCTCCGCAGAAGTGCTGCGCAAGATGAAGAAGACCGCCGAAGACTACCTCGGCGAAGAAGTCACCGAAGCGGTCATCACCGTGCCGGCCTACTTCAACGACGCGCAACGTCAGGCGACCAAGGATGCCGGCCGTATCGCCGGCCTGGAAGTCAAGCGCATCATCAACGAACCGACCGCCGCTGCGCTGGCGTTCGGCCTCGACAAGACCGAAAAGGGCGACCGCAAGATCGCGGTGTATGACTTGGGCGGCGGTACGTTCGACGTCTCGATCATTGAAATCGCCGATGTCGATGGCGAGAAGCAATTCGAAGTGCTGTCCACCAACGGCGACACCTTCCTCGGCGGCGAAGATTTTGACCAACGCATCATCGATTACATCATCGACGAGTTCAAGAAGATCAACGGCCTCGACCTGTCGAAGGACGCGATCGCTCTGCAACGCATCAAGGCCTCGGCCGAGCGCGCCAAGATCGAACTGTCGTCGTCGCAGCAAACCGAAATCAACGAACCGTACATCGCCATGGCCAATGGCGCGCCGGTCCACCTGAACCTGAAGATCACCCGCGCCAAGCTGGAATCGCTGGTGGAAGAGCTGATCGCCAAGACCATCGATCCATGCCGCACCGCGATCAAGGATGCGGGCGTCAAGGTTACCGACATTGACGACATCATTCTGGTCGGCGGCATGACCCGTATGCCGAAGGTGCAGGAAAAGGTCAAGGAGTTCTTCGGCAAGGAACCGCGCAAGGACGTCAACCCTGACGAAGCGGTCGCCGTCGGCGCTGCGATCCAGGGTTCGGTGCTGTCGGGCGAGCGCAAGGATTTGCTGCTGCTGGACGTCACGCCACTGTCGCTGGGTATCGAAACCATGGGCGGCGTGATGACCAAGATGATCAAGAAGAACACGACCATCCCGACCAAGTTCAGCCAGGTGTTCTCGACTGCCGACGACAACCAGCCTGCCGTGACCATCAAGGTTTTCCAGGGTGAGCGCGAAATGGCGGCCGGCAACAAGGGCCTGGGCGAATTCAATCTGGAAGGCATTCCGCCTTCGCCACGCGGCACGCCGCAAATCGAAGTGACCTTCGACATCGACGCCAACGGCATTTTGCACGTCGGCGCCAAGGACAAGGCCACCGGCAAGGAAAACAAGATCACCATCAAGGCCAACTCCGGCCTGAGCGAAGATGAGATCGAAAAGATGGTGCGCGACGCCGAAGCCAACGCCGAAGAAGACAAGCGCCTGAAGGAACTGGCCGAAACCCGCAACCAGGGCGACGCGCTGGTCCACTCGACACGCAAGGCATTGACCGAATACGGCGACAAGCTGGAAGCCGGTGAGAAGGACGCCATCGAAGCCGCCATCAAGGAGCTGGAAGAAGTCCTGAAGGCGAACGACAAGGCCGCCATCGACGCCAAGACGGCAGCATTGTCCGTGGCTGCGCAAAAGCTGGGCGAAAAGATGTACGCCGACCAGCAGGCGCAACAGGCTGCCGCCGGCGGTGCAGCTGGTGCGGCGGGTGGTTCTGCTGGTGCCGGCGAATCGCGTCCGAAGGACGACGACGTGGTCGATGCCGACTTCAAGGAAGTGAAGTAATCCGGATTGCGGGCGAGAGAGATTTTCTTTCGCCCGCAGCCCGACGAAGTCATTCAGGATCTGGCTTCAGATTCAGCTTCAGATTCAGACACACGTCGGCCGGCTTTACCGCCCGACACGCCGAGCAAGATGGTCGCAAGATCGTCTCTCGGCTTTTTCACATTGTTGGTTCTCGCGCAAGTGCGGGGAAGCCCAATAACAAGGTGTTATAAAACATGGCAAAACGTGACTTTTACGAAATCCTTGGTTTAGCAAAAAATGCGACCGACGATGAGATCAAGAAGGCTTATCGCAAGCTTGCGATGAAATACCATCCTGACCGCAACCCTGACAGCAAGGGCGCGGAAGAGAAATTCAAGGAGGTCAAGGAAGCCTACGAGATGTTGTCCGACGCGCAAAAGCGCGACGCCTACGATCGTTACGGTCATGCCGGCGTTGATCCCAACATGGGTGGCGGCGGCGGCGCGGGTGCAGGCGGCTTTGCCGATGCCTTCGGTGATATCTTCGGCGACATTTTCGGCGGCGGCGGCGGTGGCCGTGGTCGCGGCGCAGGTCCGCAGGTGTACCGCGGCGCCGACTTGCGTTACAACCTCGAGATCACGCTGGAACAAGCGGCGCACGGTTTCGACACCACCATCCGCGTACCGTCCTGGGACGAGTGCGATACCTGCCATGGGTCCGGCGCCAAGCCTGGTACTTCGCCAACCACCTGCGGCACTTGCGGCGGCCACGGCCAGGTACGCATGCAGCAAGGTTTCTTCAGCATCCAGCAGACTTGCCCGAAGTGTCACGGCAGCGGCAAGGTGATTCCCGAGCCATGTCCGACTTGCGCCGGCGCCGGTCGCCTCAAGCGCAACAAGACGCTGGAAGTGAAGATTCCGGAAGGCATCGACGACGGCATGCGCATCCGTTCGTCCGGCAACGGCGAACCGGGCATGAACGGCGGTCCTCCGGGCGATCTGTATGTGGAAATCCACATCAGGCAACACGAAGTGTTCCAGCGCGATGGCGACGATCTGCATTGCGAAATGCCGATCTCGTTCGCCAAGGCGGCATTGGGCGGCGACATCGAAGCGCCGACCTTGAGCGGCAAGGCTTCCTTCACGATTCCGGAAGGCACGCAATCCGGCAAGACCTTCCGCCTGCGCGGCAAGGGCATCAAGGGCGTGCGCTCCGGCTATGCCGGCGACCTGTTCTGCCACGTCGTGGTGGAAACGCCGGTCAAGCTGACCGAACGCCAGAAGGACCTGCTGCGCGAATTTGAAAAACTGACTGCCGAAGGCGGCGCCAAGCACAGCCCGCAAACCAAGACCTGGAAAGACAAGGTCAAGGAATTCTTCGAGTAATTCGGCTCAGACCGGCGTCGCCGTTTCAGGCGCGCCGGTTTTTGCGGCGTTTTTTCTATACAATGCAGTCGCGGCGCATGGTGCTGGTAACACAGTGCTCAGAACATGCGCCGCGCATTTCCGGAAGACATCGTTAGCATGCGCCATCGGCCGTCCGGCCGTATCCAGCGCCCGCCGTGGCAAACACGGCGAACGTCCGGTCTTCTTTTCATTCATCCTCATGCCTGCCGCGATCGGCCCTTTCGGGTGCGATGCGACGACAAGCGTGAAACTCGATCTTGCCGACTATGACCATACCAAGCCAACAAGACCAGGTTCAGCTGCAACTGCTGCAAGGCAACCGCCGCTGGGCAAGTGAAATTACCGCGCGGGACCCGGATTTCTTTTTGAAGCTCGGCTCGCAGCGTTCTCCCGAATATTTCTGGATCGGCTGTTCGGACAATCGCGTTCCGGCCAACGATCTGCTCGGCCTGTTGCCGGGTGAACTGTTCGTCCACCGCAATATCGCCAACGTGGTCGTGCACACCGATCTGAATTGCCTGTCGGTGCTGCAGTTCGCGGTCGACGTGCTGAAGGTCAAGCACATCATCATCTGCGGCCACTACGGTTGCGCCGGCGTCCAGGCGGCGCTTACCAAGCGCCGCGTCGGTCTCGCCGACAACTGGTTGCAGCACGTCCAGGACGTCCATGAAAAGCACATCGGTTGTTTCCACGACCACATGTCGCAGGGCGACCAGCATGATCGTCTGTGCGAGCTCAACGTGCTGGAACAGGTCGCCAACATCTGCCGCACCACCATCGTCACCGATGCCTGGGAACGCGGTCAGGAATTGAGCATCCATGCTCTGGTCTACGGCGTGCACGACGGATTGCTCGAAGCCTTGTCGCCGACCATCAGCAATGTCGATGAATGCAGCAAGAACCTGGCAGTCAGCCTGGATCGCTACAAGGACATCAAGGACATTCGCTGAAGCGGAGCCTGCCTGTTCCTGAAAAGAAAAAAGCCTGCGCGAGCAGGCTTTTTTTCGTCTGCCGATATCCGGAGAAAGCGCTCAGAAGCAATGCTCGGCTGCCGGGAAGCTGCCGTCCTTGACCGCCGCCACATAGCCGCGCACGGCCTCTTCCACACTGGCTGCGCCGTCCATGAAATTCTTCACGAAGCGCGCCTTGTGGCCCGGGAACACGCCCAGCATGTCGTGCATCACCAGCACCTGGCCGGAACAGTCCGGACCCGCGCCGATGCCGATGGTGGGGATGCGCAACTGCGCCGTCACGTCAGCGCCGAGCGTCGCCGGAATCGCTTCCAGCACCAGTAGCGAAGCCCCGGCCGCCTGCACGGCCCTGGCGTCGGCGTGCAGCAATTCGGCGCCTTCCAGCGTCTTGCCCTGCACCTTGAAACCACCCATCTGATGCACCGATTGCGGCGTCAGGCCGAGGTGCGCGCAAACCGGGATGCCGCGTTCGGTCAACAGGCGAATGGTGTCGGCCAGCCAGGCGCCGCCTTCGATTTTCACCATGTGTGCGCCGGCCTGCATGAGCTTGACGGCATTGTCGAATGCTGCGAGCGGCGACCCGTAGGCGCCGAACGGCATGTCGGCGATGATCAGCATGGACTGGTTGCCGCGCGCCACACTGGCCGTGTGATAGGCGATGTCCGTGACGGTCACCGGCAAGGTCGATTGGTGGCCCTGGCATACCATGCCCAATGAATCGCCAATCAGCACCGTGTCGACGCCGCTGCGATCCATCAACGCCGAAAAACTGGCGTCATAACAGGTCAGCATGGTGATTTTGTCGCCCTTGTCGCGCATGGCTTGCAGGGTGTGGATGGTGACGGCTTTCTTGCGTGTTGCGGGAACGTCCTGCAGATAGGCGGCCATGGTTATTCTCCTCGGTTCAGGAATGCGCGCTTGCCGCGCATCTCGATGATGTGCGACAGCAGCAGCTCAAAATCTTCGTCGCTGTCGGCCATGTTCATGTGCTCGTTGTTGACGATCAGCAGCGGTGCGGCATCGTAGTTGTAGAAAAAGCGACTGTAGCTGTCGCCCAGGCGCCGCAGGTAATCGTGTGAGATCGAGGCTTCCATCGGAATGCCGCGCTTGCGAATGCGCTCGATCAGCGTTTCCACCGGCGCCTGCAGATAGATCACCAGATCCGGCTGCACGGCGTGCGTGCGCATGTGCTGATAAAGCTGTTCGTAGAGTTTCAGCTCTTCATCGGCCAGCGTCAGGCGCGCGAACAGCGGATCTTTTTCCAGCAGGAAGTCGCCGACGAAACGGGTGTTGAACAGATCCGATTGCGCCAGCTCCTGCAATTGCTGGATACGCTGGAACAGGAAGAACATTTGTGTCTGCAGCGCATAGCGGCCGGCGTCGCGGTAGAACTTTTCGAGGAAAGGGTTTTCCTGCGGCTGTTCCAGCACTGCCTGCACGCCGAGACGGTCGGCCAGCTTGCGCGCCAGCGTAGTCTTGCCGACGCCGATCGGGCCTTCGATGACGATGTAGTGGTAACTGTCTAAATCCATTCTCGCTCTTGACGGCTATTGCACCGCACACAGTGGATGGGAGTCCGCATTGTACGAGAGTGGCGCTGCGCTGTCAGCGCTGTGTCAGAACCGGTTCCGCAGAACGAGCGGCAGATCAGCTGCGGAAAATGAAATACACCGCGCCGACCAGACATAGCGCCGCCCACACATAGTCGAGCTTGAACGGCTGCTGCATGTAAATCATTGCAAACGGCACGAACACCGTCAGCGTGATCGCCTCTTGCATGATCTTCAGTTGCGCCAGGCTGAACTGCGTGTAGCCGATGCGGTTGGCGGGCACCTGCAACAGGTACTCGAACAGCGCGATCGACCAGCTGATCAACGCGGCGATCCACCAGGGTTTGGAGGCCAGGCTCTTGAGATGGCCGTACCAGGCCACGGTCATGAAAACGTTCGACAGCGCCAGCAAGCCGACGGTCTGTAAAGCAACAGGAATTTGCATGGGGGTTATGAGGGTAGTGAAGCTTGTTTCTTGATGGCAACGCATACTCTGACAAATCAAGCTGAATTCTGCCTCTATTCCGCCCACAGACCAAGCCTTCGACGGTCCAGAATAAAGAACACAGAATATGACCGGTGATACGGGTGTTGTTTTGTGGAAATTTTAATTATTCGCTGCGAATGTATAAAAAGCGGCCGCATGTTGCCGTTAATGCAAGGAAAGGCGGCATGTGGAGACGAGAAGGGGATCGTCCCGCCTGAACTACCAAAAATCAAACATTCTGATTGGACCATCGTGAAGTCGAACTATCGCGCCTTGCTTGCGTTGTGGGGGATCAATGCTCTTTTGCTTGCTTTGCTGGCACCACGATGGTGGCAGGGCATCATCGCCGGCGCGCTGATCGCAGGCGTGGCGTGGGTGCTTGGCGCAGGTCCGGCGAAAACCGGCGCGGCGTCGGTTGCAGGTATCCCTTCGGCACGAACAAATGAACAGGCGGCCGGTCCGACGGACCTGCCCGTGCTGGTGCAAGCGGTAGTGCCGGCCTGGCGCAACAACGTACAGCTGGCGCGCACCCAGACGCAGGAAGCAATCGACAAGCTCACGCAGCGCTTCGTCGGCATCCATCAACGCCTCGGCGGCGCAGTCAGCCTGGCCGAAGGCGGCAAGAACGGCGACGTCCTGCAAGTCATCCAGAATGCTGCACAGCAGCTCGGCGGTATCGCTGATGCCCTGGAGCAAGTACTGACCACGCGCGACGCCTTGCTGCGCAAGATTGCAGCGCTCAGCCAGCACAACGAAGACATCCGTCAGCTCGGCCTGCAGGTCGAGCAAATCGCCGGCCGCACCGGCGTCACCGACCTGTTCTCGGGCCAGGCAAGCTGGACCGAACTGGCGGCGCGTTCGGCCGAGGCTGGTCGCCAGATCGTCAGCAAGACCAAGGCGGTCCAGCAGCAGATCCAGGCCACGCATTTATCCGCAAACCAGCTCGACGCCGATGCCGGTCGAATGGTGGACGATTCGCGCATGGTGATCGATTCGGTCATCGCCGATTTTCGCCAATCCGCGCTCAAGCTTAGCGGCACCGTCGGCCAGCTCGAAGAAGAAAACCGCGAAGTCGACCAGGAAGTCTGCGACATCCTCGTCAATCTGCAATTCCAGGATCGCATCAGCCAGATCCTTGATCACGTCCAGCTCGACATGATCAAGCTGACCGGTGCAGTGGAGAGCGCCGCACCCTTGCCCCCCAGCGCGGCATGGCTGGCCGATCTCGAGAAAACCTATACCACGCACGAGCAACGCCAGGTACACGCCGGCCAGCAGGCCGACAAGTCATTGCAATCGCAAGTTGATTTCTTTTGAAGAGGATGGCATGCATGCACGCACTGAATTACTTCCTTGCCGCCGGCAGCGCGGACGCTTCTGCAATGATCTTTTGCGGGGATCGCTGACATGAGTCCAAAGACCATTCTCATCGTCGACGATTCATTCAGCCTGCGCCAGACGATCAGCATTGCGCTCAAGGCCGCCGGCTACGACGTCGTCGAAGCGATCGACGGTCGCGACGCGCTGAATAAACTCGACGGCCGCAAGTACAACCTGATTATCTCCGACGTCAACATGCCCAACCTGGACGGGCTCAGTTTCGTGCGTGAAGCCAAACAAAAGCCGAACTACAAGTTCACCCCGGTACTCATGCTGACCACCGAAAGCGGCGACACCCGCAAACAGGAAGGCAAGGCCATCGGCGTGCGCGCCTGGGTGCACAAGCCGTTCCTGCCGCCGGTGCTGCTCGACGCAGTGGCCAAGCTGGTTACTCCTTAGGATCTGACATGTCATTGACGCAAAGCACGCGCGACGGACATTTGCTGCTGCAGGTGAGCGGAGGCCTCACCATATTCCAGGCAGCCGAATACAAGCCGCAACTGCTGGGCGTGCTCGACAACGCCGACGACGTGCTGGAACTGGACCTGAGCGGCTGCGACGAGATCGACACCGCCGGGGTGCAACTGTTGCTGCTGCTCAGGCGCGAGGCGACCGTGCAGTACAAGCAGCTGTCGCTGTACGCCAGCCCGGCCGTGCAAAACGTGTTGGACATGTTGCACCTGCAGGATTTCATGCGCACCGAATCAACTTCGCCGCAGGGGCCGGCATGAAGAAGGACGCCGCCCGCGATGCACTGGTGCAGGAAGCGCGCGAGTTGCTCGTCGCGATGGAGGCGGCGTTGCTGCAGATCGAAAGCGACGGCGCCAGCCGCGATGCGATCAACGCCATTTTCCGCGCGGCGCATACGATCAAGGGTTCGGCCGGGTTGTTCGCTTTCGACAGCATCGTCAGCTTCACTCATCTGTTGGAAAATGTCCTCGAGAAGGTGCGCAACGGCATCGTCAAACTTGATGACGGGATGATGTCGCTGCTGCTCAACTGTGGCGATTACATGGGCGAGCTGGTCGACGCCATCGCCGAACGGAAGGAAGACCAGGATCCGGATCCGGTCCGGCGCGCGGAGCTGGAAGCCAGACTGAATGGATATCTGGAGCAAGCCGCGCAGCCGCAGCCGGACAACATTGTGGCGGCCACCGTCGCCTCGGCCACGGCCGTTGCCGCCGCCGTGTCAAATGCAGCAGATGCAGCAGATGCACCGATTGCAGTCGCAGAGGATGGCGCAAATGCAGGCGCAGTCGCCAATCCGAACTGGCATCTGTCGTTGCGTTTCAGCCCCGACGTCTTGCGCGACGGCCTCGATCCGTTGTCCTTCCTGCGCTATCTGCTGACGATGGGCAGCATGGTGTATGCACATGTGATCGATCTCGCCATCCCCGCCGCCGACGACATGGATGCGGAGCTGTGCTATCTCGGTTTTGAAATCGGCTTCGCCAGCACCGCCGGGCGGGAGGAGATCGATAGCGTATTCGAGTTCGTGCGTGAGGGCAGCGACATCGTCATTCTGGCGCCGCACAGCCAACTGACGACATATGGCCATTGGTTGCAAGGCTTGCCGGAGCGCGCGGAAGTCGCCCTGCATCTGTTGCAATCGGGAGCGCTCACCGCTGCGGAATGGCGCCAGTTGCAGCTTGATGCCGCCGAGGCTGATGATCTGGTCACGACTGAGAAGAGGCCCGGCGTCGTGCCGTCGCAGATACGGGCGGCTATCCCGGCTCTGCGCCAGCGCGGCGGCGAAGAAAAGAAAAGCCATGAACAGAAATTCATCAAGATCGAAGTCTCCAAACTCGATCAGCTGATCGATCTGGTGGGTGAGCTGGTGATTGCCGGCGCCGGCGCCAGCCTGGTGGCAAAGCGCAAGAAGGATCAGCGTTTCGAAGAAGCCACGCAGGTGATTTCCGGATTGGTGGAGCAGATACGCGACGCCGCGCTGACGCTGCGCATGGTGCAGATCAACGAAGTGTTCCAGCGCTTTCCGCGCGTGGTGCGCGACATGTCGCGCGAGATCGGCAAGAACATCGAACTGATCGTCACCGGCGCCGACACTGAACTCGACAAGTCGATGGTGGAGAAGATATCCGATCCGCTCATGCATATCGTACGCAATGCCATGGACCATGGCATCGAATCGGCTGAGGCGCGCCGGGAGGCCGGCAAGCCCGAAATTGGCGTGCTGCGTCTGAACGCAACGCATGAATCGGGCAGCGTAGTGATCGATGTATTCGACGACGGCCGCGGCCTGGACAAGGAACGGATCCTGCGCAAGGCGGTTCAGCAGGGACTGGTAACGCCGGATGCCGGTTTGTCGGAGCGTGAAATTTTCCGCCTGATATTCGAACCAGGTTTTTCGACCGCCGAACAGGTGACGTCGCTGTCCGGCCGTGGCGTCGGAATGGACGTGGTCAAGCGTAACATCGACGCGCTGCAAGGCGAGGTCGAGATCTACAGCAATCCCGGCCAGGGCACCATGGTGCGCATCCGTCTGCCGTTGACGCTGGCCATCATTGCCGGTTTCCAGGTCGTGGTCGGTGGCGCCGTTTTCGTCATTCCGCTCGACCTGGTGGTGGAATGCATCAACCTCTCCAGCCATCAGGTGCACAACAACGTGGTGACGTTGCGCGACGAGCCGTTGCCCTTCATTCCTTTGCGTGAACTGTTTGATTTGCCGCAGCGCGAATCGTCGCGCAAGAGCCTGGTGATCGTGCAATACGGACCGCTACGTGCCGGCCTGCTGGTCGACAACCTGCTGGGCGAATGCCAGGCGGTGATCAAGCCGCTCGGCAAGCTGTTCAGCAAGGTGAAGGGGCTGAGCGGCTCGACCATTCTCGGCGATGGTCGTGTCGCATTGATTCTGGATGTGCCGCATCTGATTGCGCATACGGGAAGAATGGAGCAGGCCGAGGTACGCCGCGCCGAGAACCGGATGAGCGCGGCGAATGACTGATGGAAACAAGCAGGCGCAACGGCAGGACTCCATCCACCGCGACGCCGACAAGGAAGACAGAATGCAGAACAGGGGAGTAGTCATGAAAAACAAACTGACGCAACGAATGAGTATCCGGCAACTCTTTGTCTGGCTGGTGATCGTTCTGGCCGTACTGATGGGATCGATCGTCAGCGTTACGCGCGCACTCAAGGAGGCCAACACCAACCTCGACCTGGCGCATGAATCGCGCTACTACTCCTTCATGCTGGCCAATGAAATGCGGCGCAGTTCGGAAGACCTGACCAAGTTCGGTCGCGCCTACGTGACGACGGGCGACCCCAACGACGAAGAGCGTTACTACATCGTTCTCGACATCCGCAATGGGAAGCGTCCACGTCCGAAAAGCTATGAGCGCGTGAATCTGGACCTGGTAATGGCCAAGCAGCTCAACGCCATGCCGGCCGACCCGGCGGTGCCGCTGATCGACCTGATGAAACAGGCCGGATTCACCACGCAAGAGCTGGCGAAAATGCAGGAAGCCAAGGTCAATTCGGATACGCTGACCAAAATCGAGATTACGGCTTTCAATGCAGTCAAGGGGCAGTTCGATGACGGTGCCGGCAACTTCACCGTGACCGGCGCACCCAACCAGGCGATGGCGCAGGAGCTGATGTTCGATCAGAACTACCGCACCATGGTGGGGCGCATCATGGTGCCGATCAACGATTTCCTGCGCATGGTGGACGAGCGCACGCAGAAACGCGTGAGCGTGGCGCAGACTCGTTACTCCGAGCTGGAGATGGTGATATTTTCCTTGCTCGGCGCATCGATGCTGCTGTTGCTGGTATGCCTGTTCTTCACCTACCGCGTGATTCGTTCGCAGCTCGGCGGCGAGCCGCGCGACGCCATGAATGTACTGCGCAAGGTGGCGGAGGGCGACCTGACCGTCAAGGTGCCGGTTTCGCAAAAAGACACCGGCAGTGTTTTGCACAGCACGCAGCAGATGATCGCCAAATGGACCGCGGTGATCGGCGACGTCAACGGTACCGCCAGTTCGCTGGCTTCGGCGTCGGAGCAGATTTCGGCGTCGTCGCAGGCGCTCAGCAAGAACGCTTCGCAGCAGGCCTCCAACGTGGAAGAGACCAGCGCTTCGGTGGAGGAGATCACCGCCACGATTGCGCAGAACGCCGAGAACGCCCGCGTTACCGACAGCATCGCCAGCAAGTCCGCCAGTGCTGCAGTGGAGGGCGGCGAAGTGGTGCGCGAAACGGTGTTGGCCATGAAGCAGATCGCCGGCAAGATCGGCATCATCGACGACATCGCCTACCAGACCAACCTGCTGGCGCTGAATGCGGCTATTGAAGCGGCGCGCGCCGGCGAGCACGGCAAGGGCTTCGCGGTGGTGGCGGCCGAGGTGCGCAAGCTGGCGGAACGTTCGCAGACCGCCGCGCAGGAAATCATTGCGGTCGCCGAGAACAGCGTCAGCCTGGCCGAAAAAGCCGGCCATTTGCTGGACCAGATGGTGCCGTCGATTCGCAAGACCGCCGATCTGGTGCAAGAAATTTCAGCTGCTTCGCGCGAGCAGTCGGCGGGACTTGAGCAGATCAACGATGCCGTGCATCAAATGGCGCAGACCACGCAACTGACCGCGTCTGCTTCCGAAGAATTATCATCAACCTCCGAAGAAATGAGCGCGCAGGCCATGCAATTGCAGGAGCTGATCCTGTTCTTTCAGGTCGGTGAAGAAAAGCGCCCGCAGTCGAAGAAGGCAACGAATGCCGGCAAGATGATCAATGAGTCGCCGGCGATCAGCACCAAGTTCGTCAAGCCGGCCCGCATCTCGATGCTGGACGGCGGCGACGATCCGATTGACGAATCTTCGTTCAAGCGCTTTTGACCGGCATGCCGGGATCGGTTGAGGCAAGGAGGAATTGTGATGAAGCTTTCCAGCAAGCTCGCAGTCTGTTTTGCTTTCGGCGCCCTGCTCACAGCCGCGGTCGGGGCCGATGGCGTGCTCAACCTGCTTCGCGTCAACGCCATGTTGCAGGAAGTTTATACCGCCAACCTGTTGACGATCGTCAATCTCAACAATGCCAACAAAATCGCCGTCGACATCGCCACCTCCATGCAAAACATGGAAAAATCCGAAGAACGCGTGGAGCGGCAGCGCATCGCGGATGTGCTGAAATATCGCCTGAAGGACCTTGGCCAGGCTTATGACGGCTACAAATCGACCACCGTCACGAGCGAGCTGGAGCGCACCTTGCAACAGCAGGCCGATGTGCTGCTCGACGCTTACGTCAAACGCGTCAATCAGCGGCGCGAGCAGTTGTTGCGCGACGAAGACGCCAAAGGCAATCCCGATTCCCTGCGGATAGAGTCCGACAGCCTGCGTTCGCAATTGGCGGCGCTGGTGGACGAAAACGTGCATCAGGCGACGGCGAATAAAAGCCGGGCCGCCATACTCGAACGCAAGACGTTCGGGGAAGTGGTTGCCGTCACCGCGCTGGCGCTGCTGATTGCTGTGGCACTGACGCTATATATGCGCCGCATCT
Organism: Herbaspirillum lusitanum; assembly: GCF_026127345.1. Classification (NCBI taxonomy): domain Bacteria; kingdom Pseudomonadati; phylum Pseudomonadota; class Betaproteobacteria; order Burkholderiales; family Oxalobacteraceae; genus Herbaspirillum; species Herbaspirillum lusitanum. Next base: position 217,905 of record NZ_QXFG01000005.1, read on the forward strand.
TTGCACGTCAGATCGGCGGCGATCCGCGGGAAGTCATGCGCATACTGCGCAAGATCGCCGACGGCGACCTGACGGTGCAGTTTGCCGTCGGCAAGCATGGACAAGGCAGCGTTCTGCACAGCGCTCAACGCATGCTGAGTCAACTTTCGCAGGTGCTCAGGGACGTCAACACGGCTGCGGCGACGCTGGCGTCGGCGTCGGGACAGCTGACCGCAGCCGCCGAACAGCTCAGCAAGAATTCATCGCAACAAGCAGTCGATTCCGAAGAGACCAGCTGCTCCATCGGCCAGATTTCGGCGACGGTCAGCCAGAACACCGCCAACGCCAACCACACCAACGTCATCGCCAATGAATCCGCACGCGCCGCCACGGAAGGACGCGAGGCCGTACGCGAGACGCTGGAAGCGATGCACCAGATCGTCGCCAAGATCGGCGTGATCGACGACATCGCCTATCAGACCAATCTGCTGGCGCTCAATGCCGCCATCGAAGCGGCGCGCGCCGGCGAAAACGGCAAGGGCTTTGCCGTCGTCGCCAACGAAGTGCGCAAGCTGGCCGAGCGTTCGCAGATCGCCGCTCAGGAAATCGTTTCGGTATCGGACCACAGCGTCGGCCTGGCTGAAAAGGCAGGTACGCTGCTCGAAGGCATGCTGCCGTCGATCCAGCAAACTGCCGATCTGGTCGACGCGATCTCGCTGTCGGCGCGCGACCAGAACGCCAGCCTGGTGCAGATACACAGCGCCATCGGCCAGATCACGCAAGCCATCCAGCTCAATGCGGTGGCCTCCGAAGAATTGTCGGCGACCTCGGAGGAGATGAACGAGCAAGCCCATCAGTTGCGTGAACTGATGGGCTATTTTTCGCTGGATGTGTCTGATCATGAGAATGAATCGGAGACGCCGAAGGGGCCTGTACACGAAGGAAAATACCGCGTCGCTGCCGCTGCAGCTGCCGACGGAAAAATGGCAACGGTGTTGTCGGATGTTTGAGGAGTACATGCATGCCAAGTTTATCGCTTAACGGCGAGTTGTCGTTCGCCAGGACGCAGTATCAGGAATCGGTGCAGAGCCGCCAGTTCCTGACCTTCGTACTGGGCGAAGAAATGTTCGCCATGCCAATTGAAGATATCCGCGAAATCATTGAATTCAGCAGCCTCACCGAAGTGCCGCTGATGCCGAGTTTTTTGCGCGGCGTGATCAACCTGCGCGGCGCCGTGGTGCCGGTGATCGATTTGTCGGTGCGCTTCGGCAGGGCGCAGACGGCGGTCGCCAAGCGTACCTGCATCGTCATCATGGAACTGATGCAGGAGCAGCAGGGTTTGCTGCTGGGCGTGATGGTCGATGCGGTGCGCGCGGTGCTGACCGTCGAGGATGAAAAGATAGAGCCGCCGCTGTCGTTCGGCGCCCGCCTGCGTGCGGACTTCATTGAGGGCATGATCAACATCAAGGATCGTTTCGTGGTGGTGCTCGATGTCAAAGCGGTGCTGTCGGTGGACGAGTTGTCGACGCTGATCGGCGTGGCTGCCGTGGAAGAACTGTCGGTGCCGCCCGGACAGTAATAATTGACAAGGCGCCGCCTGTCGTCGGCGGCGTCGTGAAGTGGCAGAAACAATCAAAGCAACCGTAGCAACCGTAGCGACCGTCAACCGGGGATCATACAGATGAGTTCCAGCATCGAGTCAATGGCACTGGATGTCAGCGATCAGGAAATGCTGTTGTTCCAGCAGCTTTTCAGGGAGCACATCGGACTGTACCTGCCGTTTTCAAAAAAAGCGCTGCTCTGCAGCCGCCTTTCGCGCCGTCTGGGCGAACTGAGTTTGTCCAGCCTGAAGGAATACCACTCAATGATCTCGCGGCCGCAGGAAGAGGCGGAGCGGCAACGTGCGATCGACCTGATCACCACCAACGAGACTTACTTCTTCCGCGAGCAAAAACACTTCGACGCCTTGCGCGACCAGATCCTGCCGCAGATCGACCGGCGTCATCCGCTCAAGGTATGGAGCGCCGCCAGCGCGACCGGTGAAGAAGCCTATTCCATCGCCATGTTGCTGGACGATCAGCGCAGTCAGCATCCGTGGAGCGTCCTCGCCTCCGACATCAGCCTGCGTGTGCTGTCGTTCGGTCGCCGCGCCTTGTATCCGATGGTGCGGGGTGAGTTGATTCCGCCGCCGTATCTGTCGCGCTATTGCCTGCGCGGAACCGGCGAGTACGAGGGTCATTTTCTGATTGACCAGAAGATACGCAAACGCGTGACCTTCGAGCAGCGTAATCTGCTGAGCTTGCCGGCCGAGATGGATGGGCAGTTCGACGTGGTGTTCCTGCGCAACGTCATCATTTATTTCGATTTCCCGACCAAGGTCGATGTCCTGCGTTCCGTGGTCAGCAAACTGCGTCCGGGCGGCTGGCTCGTCGTCGGCCATTCCGAGTCGCTGCACGGCATGCCGCTGGAGTTGCAGATGCATGCGCCTTCCATCTACCGGCGGCTGCCATGAGGCTGCCATGACGCAACGCATCTTCGTCAATTTGGGAGAAGTGTATTTCGGCCAGGGCGACCTGCAGGTCGAGACACTGCTCGGCTCATGCGTGGCCATCACGTTGTGGCATCCGGTGCGGCATTTTGGCGGGCTATGCCATTTCGTTTTGCCGGAGCGTCGCTACGCGGTGAGACCGGATGCGAACGGCGAACACTTGCATGAAACGCCTGACGGTCGTTACGGTGACGAAGCGCTGTCGCGCTTGCTGGAGCAGGTGCGGCAACACGGCACGCGCATCGCCGATTACACGGTCAAGGTATTCGGCGGCGGCAACGTGCTGGGCTTGCCGCCGACCAAGCTCAGGATCGGCCAGGCCAATGCCGACTTCGCGCTCGACATTCTGCGCCAGCATCACATTCCGGTAACCGCGCAGGACGTTGCAGGCGAAGGCTATCGCTATCTGCGCTTCGATCTCAACAACGGCGACGTCTGGGTCAGGCGCGGCCACGGCGTATCGCACGACATGGAAAAAGTCCCTGCTGCAGCTGTAGCTGCAGGCAGACCGCAGCGCACTGCAGTGTCTGGCAAGGAGCGGACATGACGATCAAGGTCATGATAGTCGACGACTCGTCGGTCGTACGCCAGGTCATCCAGGATCTGCTGGAGCCCTGTCCTGACATCAACGTCATCGCGACGGCGCCGGACCCGATTTTTGCGATGGCGAAAATGCGCGCCAACTGGCCTGACGTCATCGTGCTCGACATTGAAATGCCGCGCATGGACGGCATCACCTTCTTGCGCCAGATCATGGCGATACGGCCGACGCCGGTGGTGATCTGTTCGTCGCTGGCCGAGCGTAGCGCGAGGGTGACGATGGAGGCGCTGGCGGCCGGCGCGGTCGGCATCATCACCAAGCCGCAGTTGGGCATACGCGATTTCCTGCAGGACAGTTCGGATGAGCTGATCGCGGCGATTCGTGCTGCTGCGCATGTTCGCTTGCGACATGCGCCGACTGCGGTGAATGCCGCAAATGTGGTGAATGCGGCGGGCGGCGTGAATTTTGGCAATGAGGCCGAGCGCAACGCGCGTCACGATGCCGTCGCAGCGGGCATCGTCGACGGCAGCCGCTTCACGGCTGACGCCGTCCTGGATCCGCCCGGCTACCTCGACGGACTGATTCCCGTCACGCCGAGAATCATCGCCATCGGCGCCTCGACCGGCGGTCCGCAAGCGCTTGAGAAAGTATTGCGCGATTTGTCCGTGGATTGTCCGGGTCTGATCATCGTGCAACACATGCCGGAAAAATTCACGCTCAGTTTCGCCAAGCGCCTGAATGCCATTTCCGTCATCGAGGTCAAGGAAGCCGAGCACCACGACCTGGTGTTGCCAGGACGCGCACTTGTTGCACCGGGCGGCTCGCATGTGATGGTCAGGCGGGATGGCGTGCAGTACTATGTAGAAGTGGTCAACGGCCCTCTCGTCAGCCGTCACAAGCCATCGGTGGACGTCTTGTTCCGCTCCGTCGCCAAAACTGCCGGCAAGAATGCAGTCGGCATCATCATGACCGGAATGGGCGACGACGGCGCGCGTGGCATGAAAGAACTGCGCGACGCGGGCGCGTCGACGTATGCACAGGATGAAAGCAGTTGCGTGGTCTTCGGCATGCCCAAAGAGGCGGTGTTGCAAGGCGGCGTAAGCGACGTGATTTCTCTCGAGACCATGTCTTCCGTGATCAACCACTATGGCCACTAACATGATGCCCTATACCATTGAGACCTTGCTGATTGTCGACGACAGTTCCTTGCAACGTTTGCATACCGTGGGCCTGATGCGCGAGCTCGGTGTGGAAATGATCTATGAAGCCGGCGACGGCCAGGAGGCGCTCGATCTGCTGGCCTTGCTGAAGCTGCCGCCGAGCCTGGTGATCGTTGATCTGGAGATGCCCGGCATGGATGGCGTCGAATTCATCCAGCACCTGCAGGAACGCAAACTGAACTTCCCCATCATCGTCGCTTCCAGCCGCGAGACTTCCTTGCTGGCGTCGGTCGAGACCATGATCGAGGCGCTCGGCATGCATGTGCTGGGTGCGCTGCAAAAACCGCTTAACCAGGAAAAGATCCTCGGCGCGCTGAAGTCGTTCGACGGCAACCTGGCGCTGCCGGCCAAAGACGACGCGTTGCCCTCCGTGTGCGAAACCGAATTGGCGGCGGCGATCCGCAACGGCGACATCGTTGCCTTCTATCAACCCAAGGTGGATATCCGCACCGGCATGCTCAAGGGCGTCGAGGCGCTGGCGCGCTGGATGCATCCGACCAACGGCATGGTGCCGCCCGATCGCTTCATTCCGCTGGCGGAACAGAGCGGCCTGATTCACGAACTGACCTTGTCGATGCTGACCCAGGCGATGGCGCAGGCAGCTTTGTGGAACGAGCGCGGACTGCCGCTGAAGGTGGCGGTGAACCTGTCGCCGTTGTCGCTCGACATTCCCGGCTTCGCGCAAAAGATCGTTGACCTGTTGGCGCAGCATGACTTGCAGGCGGACCAGATGGTGCTGGAAATTACTGAAGGTTCGGTGGTGGCCAATCTTGGCATGGCGCTCGGTACGCTGGCGCGACTGCGTCTGAAGGGTTTCGGCCTGTCGATTGACGACTACGGCACCGGCTTCTCGTCGATGCAGCAACTGGCGCGCATTCCGTTTACCGAACTCAAGATTGATCGCTCGTTTGTGCATGGCGCGCATTCGCGCCAGAACTTGCGCGTGATCCTGCAATCGGCGCTGGACATGGCCAAACGCCTGGAGCTGGTGACGGTTGCCGAGGGTATCGAGACGATCGAGGACTGGCGTTTGCTGCAGGAGTCGGGGTGCTCGATAGGCCAGGGCTACCTGATCGCCAGGCCGATGCCGGCCAACGATCTGCCGGTATGGCTCAAAGGGCATCATCGCCGTTTGGGAGAACTGCGTCCTCTTGCGGGCAGCGCCGAGACCTGAGCTCTTTGCTCAGATCAACTCAGGCGAGTTCAGATAAGTTCAGATAAGCAAGTCGATCGCCTGATCCCGCACTTGCACGAGCAGGTCGCGGGTCGCGCCGACGCCGGGAATGCTGGCGTCCGGGGCAATTTCCGACAAGGGCACCAAGACGAAGGCGCGCTGCGCCATGCGCGGATGCGGCAGCGTCAGCACGTCGTCCGCAAGCTGCAGTTCACCGTACAACAGGATATCGAGATCGAGGGTGCGTGGCGCATTGCGGTAAGGACGTTCACGCCCGTGCGCCAGTTCGATGGCTTGCAAGGCCGCCAGCAGTGCATGCGGCGTGAGTGTGGTGTCGAGCTGCGCGACGGCATTGACGTAATCGTCGCCGCCGGCGTCAACCGGTGCGGTGCGGTACAGGTGCGATTGTGCGCTGAGGGTTGTGTCGGGCAACAACGCCAGGCGGCGCAATGCATCTTCCACCGTGGCGCGGGCGTCGCCCAGGTTGCCGCCGATGCCGATGAAAGCGCGCACCGCTACGGCTGTTGCCGCAGACGTCATGCGTCGCCGTCAGAAGAGGACGACTTGCCTCCGCCTTCGCCGCCTTCGCCAGCGCCGCTCTTGCTGCGATTACGGCCGCCGCGGCGCTTGCGCTTGCGGGCCGCCGGGACCGGGCCTGTACCTGCACCTGCGGGGCCTGACGAGCCTGCGCCGGCAGCGCTGCTCACAGTCGGCTTGCGCGCCAGCAGCGATTCGCGTCCGGAACTGTCGGCTTCCATGAAGTCGGTCCACCAGTCGCCCAGTTCGGCATCGATTTCGCCGGACGCGCAACGCAGCAGCAGGAAGTCGTAGCCGGCGCGCAGGCGCAGATGTTCCAGCAACTTATAGGGAGCCTTGCCGGTGCGGCGTTCGAAGCGCGGTTGCATGGCCCAGATGTCGCGCATGTCGGAAGCGATCTTGCGCTGCAGGGCGAGCTTTTCGGTCTGCGCATTGAGCACGTCGTCGGCGGCCAGATGCAGGGCCGGGATCGGGTATTCGCCGGAGGCCTGGTAGGCGCGCCATTTTTCCAGCACCTGATGCCACAGCAACGAGGCGAACAGGAAGCCCGGCGAGACCGGCTTGCCCTGTTTGATGCGGGCGTCCGTATTGGCCAGCGCCAGCGTGACGAATTTTTCGCCGAGCGGCTGTTCCAGCACCACGTCGAGTAGCGGCAACAAGCCGTGATGCAGGCCTTCCTTGCGCAGCTGTTGCAGGCAGGCCAGCGCGTGGCCGCTCATGAGCAGCTTGAGCATTTCATCGAATACGCGCGCCGCCGGCACGTTGTTGATGAGCGGCGCCATGACCGGAATCGGCGCGCTGGTGGCGGCGTCGATGCTGAACTTGAGCTTGGCGGCGAAGCGCACCACGCGCAGCATGCGCACCGGATCTTCGCGGTAACGTGCTTCCGGCACGCCGATGATGCGCAAGGTCTTGGCGCGGATGTCGGCAATGCCGCCATGGTAATCAAGCACCGTTTGCGCGGCCGGATCGTAATACATGGCGTTGATGGTGAAGTCGCGGCGCACGGCGTCTTCATGTTGTTCGCCGAAGGTGTTGTCGCGCAGCACGCGACCGTGTTCATCCTTGGGCGCAGCGTCGGCCGAGCTGCCGCGGAAGGTGGTGACCTCGATCAGCTCCTGGCCGAACATCACGTGCACGATCTGGAAACGGCGGCCGATGATGAAGGCGCGCCGGAACAATTGCTTGATCTCTTCGGGGGTGGCGTTGGTGGCGACGTCGAAATCCTTGGGCTTGACCGACAGCAGCAGATCGCGCACCGCGCCGCCGACGATGAAGGCCTTGAAGCCGGCTTGCTGCAAGGTCTGCGTGACGCGGATCGCGTTCGGCGAGACCAGCTGCAGATCGATGCCGTGCTGCTTCTGGCTCAGTACGGTGGGCTCGGTGGTGTCGAGCTCTTTTTTCTTGCCCAGGAAGGAGCGGATGAATTTTTTGATCATTGCGCGTGGGCGTCGAAGAGATTCAGGATGGGCCAGCCTTGGGCAATCGCATGTGCCCTGAGCTTGTCGTTCGGATTGGTGGCGACCGGGTGGGTGACGGCTGCCAGCAGCGGGATGTCGTTTTGTGAATCGCTGTAGAAATGGCTTTGCGGGAAATCGGCGATGCTCTTGCCTTGCCCCTGCAGCCAGGCCTGGGTATGCACGATCTTGCCCGGACCGAAGGTCGGCGTGCCGACCAGGCGGCCGGTGATGTTGCCTTCCCCGTCGAACTCCGGCAGCGCGGCGATCAGGTGATGCACCTTGAACAGTTTGGCGATCGGTTCGGTGACGAAACTGTTGGTGGCGGTGATGATGGCCACCAGGTCGCCGGCGTCGAGATGCTTTTGCACCAGCGCGAGGGCGGCGGGGACCATGGCCGGCTTGATGACTTCGTCCATGAATTGCACATGCCAGGCGTCCAGCTGGGTGCGCGGGAATTTCGACAGCGTGCCGAAGGCGAATTCGAGATATTTCACCGGGTCCAGCGTGCCGGCCTGGTAGTGCGCAAACCATTCGTCGTTGGCCTTGCGGAAAGCGGCCGCGTCGATGGCGCCGGTACGCGCCAGAAACTCGCCCCACTCATGGTCGGAGTCGATCGGGATCAGCGTATGGTCGAGGTCAAATAAGGCGAGATTCATGGCGTTTCGTTTTCAGCTTCCTGTTGAAGAAGGTCGCGTAGCAGCGGCAGGGTAATGGGGCGCTTGGTTTCCAGCGAATAGCGGTCGAGCGCGTCGAGCATGCGCGACAGCGAAGGCATGTCGCGCCGGTAATGGGTGAGCAGGTAAGACAGGATGCCGGGCGATACGGTCATGCCGCGCGCCTGCGCCGATTGCGTCAGCGCGGCGATCTTCTCGTCGTCGGTGAGACCGTGCAATTGATAGATCAGGCCCCAGCCGAGGCGCGTGCGCAAGTCTTCGCGCACCTGCAGCTGCGCCGGCGGCTGTGCGCCTGCGCTGACCAGGTAGCCGCCCAGTTCGCGGATCTGGTTGAACAGGGCGAAGGCGGCAATTTGCGATGCCGGCGGCAATTGCTCGCAATCGTCGAGCAGGTAGCATTGGATGGCGGGGTCGTAGTCGAAAGCGCTGTCGTCGGCGTCGGCGGGAATCAGGCGGGAGCCGATTGCGCCTTCCTGCGCGCCGGCGGGCGCCAGAGAATGCAGCACGGAATGCAATAAATGCGTTTTACCCGCGCCGGTTTCACCCCACAGATAGATGAAGCGGTCATTCAAGGTCGGTTGCGCCTGCCCCGCGGCGATGTCTTGCAGGCGTTGCAGCAATTCTGCATTCTGGCCTGTCACAAACGTATCGAAAGTCGGCGGCTGCTGCGCGCTCAGATCGAGCAGAAGTTGTCTCATGTCTCGCTATTGTAGAAACTGCTGCTCAGGTAATGCTGGCGCAGGTGGCGCACCACCACCGACATGATCGCCGAGGCGGGCAGGGCCAGCAGCACGCCGACAAAACCGAACAGCTGACCGAACGCCAGCAGCGCGAAGATCACCATCAGCGGATGCAGGCCGATGCGCTCGCCCACCAGTTGCGGCGTCAGGATGAAGCTTTCCAGCACCTGGCCGATGCCGTAGATGATGGCCACGGCGACCAGGCCGTACAGGCCGGTGAATTGCAATACGGCGGCGATCAGCGCCAGCACCAGGCCGAGGCCGAAGCCGACGTACGGGATGAACACCAGCAGGCCGGTCAGGATGCCGACCGGCAAGGCGATGTCGAAACCGGCAATCGCCAGCGCAACTGAATAATAGGTCGCCAGGATCAACATGACCAGCAATTGGCCGCGCAGGTATTGCGCCAGCAGGTCATCGACTTCCTCGGTCATGGCGCTGATCTTGCCGACCCAGCGGCGCGGGATCATGCCGCTCAGGCGCTTGATGAAGGGATGCCAGTCTTGCAACAGATAGAACAGCACCATCGGAATGAACAGCAGGTTGGCCGCCCAGGTCAGCAGCGCGGTGCCGCCGATTTTGGCCGAGGCCAGCACCGAGGCCCAGATTTCATCGCCGCTGGTGGCCAGTTGCTGGGTCAGGATCCGCTTGATGCCGGTGATGTCGAGGCGCACGTGGATGCCGAATTCGCTCAGGCGCGGCGCCACCTTGGCGTTGAGCTTGTCGAGGAAGTTCGGAATCTGTTGTTGCAGCAGCGGGATTTCCTTCACCAGCACCGGCACGACGACCAGGACCAGCGCCAGCCCGGCCAGCAGCAGCAGCAGGACGACAATCAGCACCGCCAGCACACGCGGCAGCAGGAAGGGCCCGATGCGGCGGCGCGCCAGCCAGTCGACGCCCGGATTGAGGGCGTAGGCCAGGATGGCGGCGGTCACGAACGGGGTCAGCATCGGCCCCAGCAAGATCAGGAGGCCTACCAACAAGAGCCCTAAGGTGAGCCACAACAAGCTTTGTTTTTGCTCATCCGTTAAAGAAAAAGGCATGGAAATAGGGCTTTAGATGAATCGGTTTGTTAAAATCACGGTTTACTTCAGGTTTCAGCGGTCTTGTTGCCGCAGATACTCCTCTATTTTACCGCCTCCAGTGCCAATATCATCATGACTTCATCATCCAATGTTTCCCTCTCCTACCGCGACGCGGGCGTCGACATCGATGCGGGCGACGCTTTAGTCGAGGCTATCAAGCCGTTTGCCAAGCGTACGACCCGCGAAGGCGTGCTGGGCGGCATCGGCGGTTTCGGCGCGTTGTTTGAAATCAGCAAGAAATTCAAGGAGCCCGTGCTGGTGTCCGGCACCGACGGCGTCGGCACCAAGCTGAAACTGGCTTTCCTCCTGAACAAGCATGACACCGTCGGCATCGACCTGGTTGCAATGAGCGTCAACGACATCCTGGTGCAAGGCGCCGAGCCGCTGTTCTTCCTGGATTACTTTGCCTGCGGCAAGCTTGACGTGGCCAGCGCCACCGATGTCATCAAAGGCATCGCCAAGGGTTGCGAACAAGCCGGCTGTGCGCTGATCGGCGGCGAAACCGCTGAAATGCCGAGCATGTATCCGGATGGCGAATACGACCTGGCCGGCTTCGCCGTCGGCGCGGTTGAAAAGTCCAAACTGATCGACGGCACCAAGATCATCCCGGGCGACGTCGTGCTGGGCCTGGCCTCGTCGGGCGCGCATTCCAACGGTTATTCGCTGGTGCGCAAGATCCTGGAAGTCGCCAAGCCTGATCTGAACGCCGATTTCCACGGCCGCAAGCTGGCCGACGTGCTGCTCGAACCGACCCGCATCTACGTCAAGCCGCTGCTGGCCTTGATGGAATCGATGGAAGTCAAGGGCATGGTCCACATCACCGGCGGCGGCCTGGTTGAAAACATCCCGCGCGTCCTGCAGGACAACCTGACTGCCGTGCTGGACAGCAAAGCCTGGACCATGCCGCCGCTGTTCACCTGGCTGCAGCAGCACGGCGGCGTGGCTGACGCCGAAATGCACCGTGTCTTCAACTGCGGCATCGGCATGACCGTGATCGTGTCGAAAGAAAACGCCGCCGCCGCCGAAGCGCAACTGAAGGCAGCCGGCGAGACCGTGTTCCGCATCGGCGAAATCCGCGCCCGCGCCGAAGGCGAAGCGCAGACGATCGTCGAGTAAGTCTCGCAATATTGCCGCCCGGTTGACGCCGGGCAATAAAAAACGGCTGCAAGCAATTGCAGCCGTTTTTGTTTGGCCGATCCGGACGCGCGATCAGTTCGGTTGCTGCGCCGCATCCGCCTCGCCGTCGCCGGCCAGCGTCTGGCGGGTGACCGGCGGGACATCGCGGGCCACTGCTTCGGGCGGTTGCACGCGCACCGGCTGGCTGTGGTCGACGGAGGACGACAACACGTTGAGCGTCGCTTCAGGGGCTGCGTCCCAGACCGGATCGTCAATCGCCTCGAACACGCGTTTCAATTGCGAGCCCCAGCTGCGGCGGATCATCTGGAAATACTGGTTGTGCTCGTCGATGGTGACGAAGCGCGTCACCGCCAGATCATTGCTGTTGTAGACCAGCAAGTCCAGCGGCAGGCCGACCGAGATGTTCGACTTCAGCGTCGAATCCATCGAGATCAGCGCACACTTGGCAGCCTCGTCGAGCGAGGTCTGCGGCGTGACGACGCGGTCGATGATCGGTTTGCCGTACTTGGCTTCGCCGATCTGGAAATAGGTATTCTCGTCGTGCGATTCAATGAAGTTACCGGCCGAATACATCTGGAACAGGCGGCAGCGCTCGCCCTTGATCTGGCCGCCGAAGATGATGCTGACATTGAAGTCGATGCCGAACTTGGCCAGTTCTTCCGCATCGCGCTGGTGCACGGTGCGGATGGCGTCGCCGAGAATCTTTGCGGCTTCGTACATCGAGGTCGCGGTCCAGATGGTGTGGCCTTCGGCGTTGGTCTTCTCGGACACGATCTGGCGGATCGATTGCGAAATGGAAAGATTTCCTGCCGTCATCATCACCATGACACGTTCGCCCGGGTTCTCGTAGACGTTCATCTTGCGGAACGTGCCGATATGATCGACGCCCGCATTGGTCCTCGAGTCGGATAAAAAGACCAGGCCTTCGTCCAGGCGCATGGCGACGCAATAAGTCATGATGTGAGCTAAAAATGTAAAAGCCGGATTTTACAGGAAGCCCCGCCGGCACTGAGTGCGGGCGGGGCCCAAATGTCGTGGACCTGACACATTATCGGCAAATTCCAGACAATTCTTAACCGTCAGGTTGGCAATTAATAAATTTTTTACGATTTACGCTGCCAAAGGAACAAGAAAATCCTTGCTGATACGATTGCCCAGCTCAAAGATGCGCTCCAGAAACACCGTCAGGTAATCGTGCAGGCCGGCGTCGAAGACTTCTTCAATGCGGCTGAACTTGAGGTCGGCGTCCAGTTTGCCGGCAAAGCGTTCGGTATCGGCCGAGACATCGTTGCGGACGTGTTTCAGATTGCTCAGCACGTGGTCCATGCAGGCGGCCAGCGAACGCGGCATGTCGGCGCGCAGGATCAGCAGTTCGGCAACACGTTCCGGGGTGATGACGTCGCGATAGACCTTGCGGTAAATCTCGAAGCCCGACACCGAGCGCAGGATCGCGGCCCAGTAATAAAAATCGATCTGACTGTCCTGAGCCTTGATGTTCGTGCTCAGCAGGCTTTGCTGCTGGCTTTGACCCGGCTTGACGGTTTCCTTGGCGCCGTGGAACTTGACGTCGATGATGCGTGCGGTGTTGTCGGCGCGTTCGAGGAAGGTGCCGAGGCGGATGAAGTGAAAGGCTTCGTCCTTGAGCATGGTGCCGATGGTGACGCCGCGCGACAGATGGGAGCGATGCTTGACCCATTCAAAGAAGTCGCTCGGATTCTGTTCCAGCGCATTGGTCTGCAGGTAGCCCTGCATCTTGATCCAGGTGGCGTTCTGGATTTCCCATGCTTCGGTGGTCAACGCGCCGCGCACTGCGCGGGCGTTCTCGCGCGCCTGCTTGAGGCAAGAGGCGATCGACGACGAATTGCTGGGGTCGCGCACCATGAAGTCGATGACATCCTTTTGCGTCAGCGCATCGTACTTCTTGTTATAGCCATACTGCAGCTCGGAAATGCCGAGCAGCGCGCGCCAGCCTTGCTCGGCGTCGTCGGTTGATTGCGGCAGCAGGGCGGTCTGCACGTGCACGTCAAGCATGCGGGCGGTATTTTCGGCGCGTTCGGTGTAACGCGCCATCCAGAACAGGTGGTCAGCGGTGCGGCTCAACATGATTTATTTCTCCAGAATCCAGGTGTCCTTGGTGCCGCCGCCTTGCGACGAATTCACCACCAGCGAGCCTTCCTTGAGCGCCACGCGCGTGAGGCCGCCCTTGACCATCGAGACGGTCTTGCCGGACAACACGAAGGGTCGCAGATCGAGATGGCGCGGCGCGATGCCGGCATCGACATAGGTCGGGCAGACGGACAGCGCCAGCGTCGGCTGGGCGATGTAGCCATCGGGTTTGGCGATCACGCGCTGGCGGAAATCCTCGATCTCCTGCCTGGTCGACGCCGGGCCGACCAGCATGCCGTAGCCGCCGGCGCCGTGCACTTCCTTGACCACCAGTTTTTCGAGATTGGCCAGCGTGTAGGAAAGGTCTTCCTTCTTGCGGCACTGGTAGGTCGGGACGTTGTTGAGGATGGGTTCCTCGGACAGGTAAAACTTGATCATGTCCGGCACGTACGGATAGATCGATTTGTCGTCGGCGACGCCGGTGCCGATGGCGTTGGTCAGCGTGACCTTGCCGGCGCGATAGGCCGACAGCAGGCCCGGCACGCCCAGCGAGGAATCGGCGCGGAACGCCAGCGGATCGAGGTAGTCGTCGTCGATGCGGCGATAGATCACGTCGACGCGTTTCGGTCCGCGCGTGGTGCGCATGTAGACGGTGTCGTCCTTGACGAACAAGTCTTGCCCCTCGACCAGTTCGACGCCCATTTGCTGCGCCAGGAAAGCGTGTTCGAAATACGCCGAGTTGTACATGCCCGGCGTCATCACGACCACGGTCGGATCGACCACGCCGACCGGCGCGACCGAACGCAGATTGTCGAGCAGCATGTCGGGATAGTGATCGACCGGCGCGATCTTGTGGCGCGTGAACAGTTCGGGGAACAGCCGCATCATCATCTTGCGGTTTTCCAGCATGTAGGACACGCCGGACGGCACGCGCAGGTTGTCTTCCAGCACATAAAATTCACCCTCGCCGGCGCGCACGATATCGACGCCGGCGATGTGGGCATAGATGTCGGAGGCAACGTCGACGTCCTGCATTTCGGGACGGTATTGCGCGTTCTTCAGAACCTGCTCGGCCGGAATGACGCCGGCCTTGATGATTTTCTGGCCGTGATAAATGTCGTGGATGAACATGTTGAGCGCTTTGACGCGCTGCACCAGGCCCGCTTCCAGCTTGGCCCATTCGGCGGCATGAATGATGCGCGGAATGATGTCGAAGGGGATCAGCCGCTCCGTGCCTGCATCGTTGCCGTAGACCGCGAAGGTGATGCCGACGCGGCGAAAAATCAGATCGGACTCTGCGCGTTTCCGGACGATCGTCTCAGCAGTTTGGGAAGACAGCCACGCCGCGAATTCATCGTAATGCTTGCGGACGGAAACGGTGCCATCGGAGTACATCTCATCGAAAAAATTTGCCATAAATTTGCTTCGTTTTCTGGTGCTGATGCGGAGGAGTTTTAGCTTGAGACTTTAGCTTGAGACTTCAGCTTGAGCTGGGCGGATATTATTTGTTCATTTGGCGTGCCGGCATCCTCATCGCTGGTGAAGGTAGGTACAGACTATCACGCCATTTCTGTTTTTGGACAGCGAAAATTGCATGCGCGTCCGGTCCTGAATTGCGCCAGCGATGGCGGGTCCCACTTGATGCATGGTTTGCTGAGGCGGCTGGAAAATGATGTAACCCTCCTGGTTCAGGCCCACGGCGTCGGTGCCGGAACGGCAGCCGGCGCGGGCATGTCGATGGTGGTGAAATCGGCCGGGCTGACGATTTCAAGATACTCCATGTCCGGTGAATAATCGAACAGGAAGTGCACGATGCCCGGCCGCTGGTGAACGCAATCGCCGGTCTTCACCAGCGTTACCTGATCTTCGTACATGAAGCGCGCCCAGCCCTTGAGCATGATGACGATATGGAAATTCGCTTCGTGCCGGTGCCAACCGGTGCCGGCCTCCGGCGCCATGTTGGCCTTGACCAGCTGGGCCACGACCTGGCCGCCGGTGGCCGCGGCGATGCCGAGGTCGCGGTACAGAAAGAAGTCGCGCAGGCCGCCCGGTTCGTATTGCGTGTCGCCTTCGCTGACGTGGGAGAACACATTCAGGGCGGCCGGCTTTGTTTCGGCTATCGTATCCATGACACTGATCCTTTCTGCGGCGAGCCGCATGATTGGCTGATGAAATACCTTGGCTTGCGTCTCCTGATCCACTCTTCTTTTCTTAGAATTCCACGTCCAGTTCGTCGATATCTTCCGGCTCCTTCTGCGCGGCGGCAATCCATTCCTTCATTTCCGGCATCGCCATGATGCGCTTGCTGTAGGCGGCGCAGATCGGTTCCAGCTTGACGTCATAGGTGATGAAGCGGGTGATCACCGGTGCATACATGGCGTCGGCCATGGTGCGCTCGCCGAACAGATAAGGCCCGCCGTAAGTTGCCAGGCATTCCTTCCAGATGGTGGTGATGCGCTGGATGTCGGCCTGCGCGCGCGACCAGACTTTGAAATTGGGGAAGTGCGCCTTGAGGTTCATCGGCAGCGCCGAGCGCAGGGCGCTGAAGCCGGAATGCATCTCGCCGCAGATCGCGCGGCAATGCGCGCGCGCCGCCTGGTCGTCGGGCAGCAGTTTGGCGGCCGGGCGGATTTCGTTGAGGTATTCGGCGATCGCCAGCGTATCCCAGACAAAGATCTCGCCATGTTTCAGGCTCGGCACCAGGATCGATGAGGACAGCAACAGGATTTCTGCGCGCGCCTCGGGATCGTCCGGCGACACGATGTCTTCCTGAAACGGCAACCCGGCAAATTTTGCGAGCAGCCAGCCACGCATGGACCAGGAAGAGTAGTTCTTGCTGGTGATGCGCAAAGTCGTTTTAGGCATGTCAGTCCTTTATGTGTATGGGTGCTCTTGACTTTGGCGCGTCAATCTTTGACGCGCGGTTTGCGTGGACGCGTCCGTACGGGCAGACCGCCATTTCCCGGCCTGCATATGTTGCGAGTCTTCTACTTGCAAAGGGCGTGCCAGCGACGCTGCGGATGCGATGCGGGGTTCATGTGCAGCCGACGGTCAATGGCATGCATATTGCATCGAAGGAGATACTGGTGAAACCGAGGGAGTGGGTTGTATATGACAAATATTTACCAGGCCTACCAGCAATACGCCGACGCCACCGATCCGCTGCGCGCTTCGGCCCGGGCGGCAGCGCCGTTCCTGGGGCACTCCTGGCCGGGTTTGCCGTCCAGCCCCATGCTGCGCAAAATGGCCGCAGCCTACGAAGTATTTGCACGCACGCAATTGACGCATGTGCGTCCTCCTTTCGATATCGACAGCGTTCAGGACGGCGGGCGCACCGTTGCGGTGCGTGAGGAAGTCATTGACCGCACACCGTTTTGCACGCTCCTGCGTTTCCGCAAGGAAACTGCGGCCGAACAACCGGCGGTGTTGCTGGTGGCGCCGATGTCGGGCCACTTTGCGACGCTGCTGCGCGGCACCGTCAAAACCCTGCTGCGCGACCACGACGTCTACATCACCGACTGGCACAATGCGCGCGACATTGCGCTGGAACACGGCCGCTTCGGTCTCGACGAATACGTCGGTCACCTGATTCGCTTCCTGCAAGTGATCGGCCCCGGTGCGCATCTCGTCGCGGTGTGCCAGCCGACTGTGGCAGCCATCACCGCCGCTGCCGTGATGGCCGAGGCCGAGGACCCGGCCCAGCCCCGCACCATGACGCTGATGGCCGGGCCGCTCGACACGCGCGTCAATCCGACCACGGTCAACGAGCTTGCCAAGAGCAAGCCGATCGAATGGTTCGAGAAGAATCTGGTCAGCACCGTGCCGGCGCGCCACCCGGGCGGCGGCCGCAAAGTCTATCCGGGCTTCATGCAACTGGCCGCGTTCATGAACATGAACCTCAATCGCCACGTCGATGCCTTCCGCAACCTCTACACGTATTTGATCGAGGAAGAGCACGACAAAGCCGAAGCGATCAAGGTGTTCTACGAAGAATACTTCGCGATGTCGGATCTGCCGGCGGAGTTTTACCTGGAAACGGTGCGGGTGGTGTTTCAGGAACACGCCCTGCCGCTGGGTTTGCTGCAATTCCAGGGGCGTCCGGTCAACCTCAAGGCGATCCGGCGTACCGCACTGTTCACCGTGGAAGGCGAGAAGGACGACATCTGCGCCGTTGGCCAGACTGTCGCTGCACAGGATATGTGCAGCAGCATCCGTCCGTACATGCGCCTGCACCATGTGCAGACGGCGGTGGGCCATTATGGCGTCTTCAACGGGCGCCGCTGGGAAAATGAAATCTATCCACGCCTGAGGGATTTCATTAATATGCACCACAGGTGAACGTTTCCCGGCCTGGTGCAACCCTGGCAGCAATAGGACATCACAGCAGTCCATCACAGCAGTCCATCAGCTCAACTTGTTTGTAGTAAAGGATCTTCATGTCAATTCATGTGGCGCTGAACCATGTCACGTCTTATCGTTACGACCGTGCTATCAACCTGGGGCCTCAAATCGTGCGCCTGCGTCCGGCGCCGCATTGCCGTACGCGGATCCTGAGCTATTCGCTGCGCATCCTTCCCGAACCGCATTACATCAACTGGCAGCAGGACCCGCAGGCCAACTACATGGCGCGGCTGGTGTTTCCCGAGAAGACCGAAGAATTCCGCATCGAGGTCGACCTGGTGGCCGAAATGTCGGTCATCAATCCTTTCGATTTTTTCCTTGAACCGTATGCCGAACAGATTCCGTTCAAGTACGCCGAGGAGCTGCTCAATGAGTTGTCGCCGTATCGCAAGACGCTGCCGTTAAGCTCCGATATGCCGCGCTTCCAGAAATTCCTCGACGGCATTTCACGCGAGAAGATGAACAGCGCCGACTTCCTGGTCGCGCTCAACCAGAAGCTGGCCGACGCCGTCGCCTACACCATCCGCATGGAGCCGGGCGTGCAGACGCCGGAAGAAACGCTCGAGATCGGTTCCGGTTCCTGCCGCGATTCGTCCTGGCTGCTGGTGCAGCTGCTGCGCCATCTGGGCCTGGCGTCGCGCTTCGTCTCCGGCTACCTGATCCAGCTCACGGCCGACCAGAAATCGCTCGACGGCCCGTCCGGACCGGAAGCCGATTTCACCGACCTGCACGCCTGGTGCGAAGTCTATCTGCCGGGCGCCGGCTGGGTTGGCCTCGATCCGACCTCGGGCCTGTTCGCCGGCGAAGGCCACATCCCGCTATCGTGCACGCCCGAACCATCCTCGGCGGCGCCGGTCAGCGGCATGGTCGATCCCTGCGAAGTGGAGTTCGAACATTCGATGAGCGTGTCGCGCTTCTGGGAAGCGCCGCGCGTCACCAAGCCGTACACCGAAGCGCAATGGAGCGAGATCGAAGAACTCGGCCACGCCATCGACGACGACCTCGACGCGCTCGACGTGCGCCTGACCATGGGCGGCGAGCCGACCTTCGTGTCGCTCGATTATCCCGATGAACCTGAATGGGCCACCGCCGCACTGGGCGCCACCAAGAAGCCGCTGGCGGCCGACCTGTACCATCGCATGCGCGAAAAATACGCCGTGCAGGGCCTGCCGCATTTCGGCCAGGGCAAGTGGTATCCGGGAGAACAATTACCGCGCTGGGCGCTCAACTGCTACTGGCGCCGCGACGGCCAGCCGATCTGGCACAACCGCGATCTGATCGGCGACGAAACCACGCCGAACGTCAAGGACGACGACATCCCGGAGCGCTTCCTCAAGGGCGTGGCCGCGCGTCTGGCGCTCGACGGCAAGCATATCTTCCCGGCCTATGAGGACGTGTTTTATTACATGTGGCGCGAGCGCCGCCTGCCGGGCAACGTCGATCCTTTCGATTCCAAGCTGGACGACAAGCAGGAGCGCGCACGTCTCATGCGGGTCTTTTCGCAAGGACTCGACAAGGTTGCCGGCCACGTCTTGCCGGTGGCGCGCCGTCCTGACGACCTCGGCTGGCAAAGCGGCGACTGGTTTCTGCGCAGCGAGCGCTGCTACCTGTATCCGGGCGATTCGCCGCTGGGCTATCGTCTGCCGCTGGATTCGCAGCCGTGGGTCAAGTCGACCGACTATCCCTACGTGCATGCAGCCGATCCGACGCAGCAGTTCGCTCCGTTGACGCCGGCGAGCGATGTGCGTCTCAAATTCATCCAGCGGCCCGCGCTCACCGGCGCGACGTCGGTGGCGTTCCAGCCGAATCACTTCGGCACGCGTCGCGGCAGTCCGGTGACAGGACCGGGCAAGGGCGCGCCAGGACCGGCAGGCGGCGCGCCGGCGCTATTCCAGTCGGCCGACTGGATCACGCGCACCGCGTTGTGCGCCGAAGTGCGCAACGGCGTGCTGTACCTGTTCATGCCGCCGCTGGCCGAGCTCGAAAATTATCTCGAACTGGTCGCCGCCATCGAAGCCACCGCCGAGGAACTCGGCCAGCCGGTGCTGATGGAAGGCTATGAGCCGCCCAACGATCCGCGCGTGCGCAAGTTCAGCGTCACGCCGGACCCCGGCGTGATCGAAGTCAACATCCAGCCGGCCTACAACTGGCGCGAGCTGGTCGACCAGACCACGCACCTCTACGAAGCCGGCCGCGAATCGCGCCTGACCACCGAGAAGTTCATGCTCGACGGCCATCATTCCGGCACCGGCGGCGGCAACCACATGGTGATGGGCGGCGCCACCACGGCTGATTCGCCGTTCCTGCGCCGGCCCGATCTGCTGCGCAGCCTGATCAGCTACTGGCACAACCATCCGTCGCTGTCCTATCTGTTCTCGGGCATGTTCATCGGCCCGACTTCGCAGGCGCCGCGCATCGATGAAGCGCGCAACGATTCCACCGTGGAAATCGAACTGGCCTTCGCCGAAATGGAAAAGCAGATCGCCCAGGGCGGCTGCGCGCCGTGGCTGGTCGACCGCCTGCTGCGCAACTTGCTGATCGACGTCACAGGCAACACGCACCGCGCCGAGTTCTGCATCGACAAGCTGTATTCGCCGGACAGCTCCACCGGTCGCCTCGGCCTGCTGGAACTGCGCGCCTTTGAAATGCCGCCGCATGCGCGCATGAGCCTGACCCAGCAGTTGCTGCTGCGCGCGCTGGTGGCGCGTTTCTGGAAGACGCCGTACAAGCCGCAACGCCTGGTGCGCTGGGGAACCGAGTTGCACGATCGTTTCCTGTTGCCGCACTTCATCTGGCAGGATTTCAACGACATCATGGACGACATGCAGGAAGCCGGTTATCCGATGCAGGCCGAGTGGTTCGCGCCGCATTTCGAATTCCGCTTCCCCAAGATCGGCGACTTGGCGGTCAAGGGCATGCAACTCGAATTGCGCACTGCGCTGGAACCATGGCACGTCCTCGGCGAAGAAGGCAGCTCGACCGGCACCGCGCGCTATGTCGATTCGTCGGTGGAACGGCTGGAGGTCAAGGTCAGCGGCATGGCCAAGGACCGCTATGTGCTGACCTGCAACGGCGTTGCCGTGCCGCTGCAACCGACCGGCGTGGTCGGCGAATTCGTCACCGGCGTGCGTTACCGCGCCTGGCAGCCGCCGTCGGCGCTGCATCCGACCATCGGCATCGATTCGCCGCTAACCTTCGACCTGGTCGATACCTGGAATGGCCGCAGCCTGGGCGGATGTCAATATCACGTGGTGCATCCGGGTGGACGCGGCTACGAGACCTTCCCGGTGAATGCCTTCGAAGCCGAGAGCCGGCGTCTGACGCGTTATCTGCGTCTCAACCACACGCCGGGAAAGATGGAAGTAAGCGCTGCGCGACCATCAATCGAGTTCCCATTTACGTTAGACTTGCGACATTACTAATTAATAACGCACGCAGTTCTGCCGTTGCCGCAGATCATCGCCAGCCTGGGTGATTGCAGCAACGGCGCCCTCGAAAATCTATGTATCAGCGCCTCCTGCAAAGCTATACCGCCGACGCCGATCGTTACGATGAGATGCTGGCTGCCGACGGTCGCTTGCGACCGCACTGGCGCACGCTGATCGATCAGCTGGAAAATCTTTCGCCCGAGATGATGCGCCGCCGCGCCGACGAAGTGCGCGACGCCATCGCCTCCGACGGCATGACCTACAACGTCTATGCCGATCCGCAAGGCGTCAGCCGTCCATGGGAGCTGGACCTGCTGCCGCAGATCGTCGCCGCCGACGAATGGCGGCAGCTCTCGTCCGCCGTGGCCCAGCGTGCGCGTTTGCTCAACGCCGTGCTCGATGATCTCTACGGCGAACAACACCTGCTGGCCGAAGGCTTGTTGCCGCCGGCGCTGGTGTTCGGCCAGCACGGCTATCTGTGGCCATGCCGCGACGTGCGTCCGCCGGGCGGCGTGCACCTGCATCTGTACGCCATCGACCTGGCGCGCTCGGCCGACGGCAACTGGTGGGTGATTGCCGACCGTACGCAAGGACCTTCAGGCACCGGCTACGCCTTGCAGAACCGCCAGATCATGACGCGTGCCTTGCCCGAAGCGATGCGCGACATGCACGTGCAGCCGCTGCTGAATTATTTCCACGCGCTGCATCAATGCCTGACGCGGCTCGCACCCAAGAGCAGCGAACCGCCGATGGTGGTGCTGCTGACGCCGGGGCCGTACAACGAAACCTATTCCGAACACGCTTTCCTGGCGCATACGCTGGGCTTCCCGCTGGTCGAGGGTGTCGACCTCACGGTGCGCGGCGACATGGTCTACCTGAAGACCCTGACCGGCCTGCGTCGCGTGCACGCGATCATGCGCCGCCTCGATGACGATTATTGCGACCCGCTTGAATTGCGTTCGGATTCCGCGCTCGGCATTCCGGGCCTGACGCAGGCTGCGCGCTCCGGCAACGTGCTGATCGCCAACGCACTCGGCAGCGGCGTGCTGGAGTCGACCGCGCTGCACGGCTTCCTGCCCGCGATCAGCCAACGCCTGCTGGGCGAAGAACTGGCATTGCCGGCGGTGGCGTCGTGGTGGTGCGGCGAAAAACCGGCGCTGGAATACACGCTGGCGCATCTGGAAGAGCTGGTGATCATGCCGGCTTTCCCATCAATGCGCATGCAGCCGGTGTTCGGCCATACGCTCAATGCCGCCGCGCGCCGTCGCTTGGTCGAAAGCCTGCAGTTGCAGCCGCACGCCTACGTCGCGCAGGAGTGGGTGCGGCTGTCGCAGGCGCCGGTGCTGTCGCGCAGCGGCGAGTATCACCTGACCAACCGTACCGTCAGCCTGCGCGTGTTTGCTGCCGCCGACGGCGAGGGCGGCTATCACGTGATGCCGGGCGGCCTCACGCGCGTGGCGCCACGCCAGCGCCGCGACGTCGTCTCGATGCAGCAGGGCGGCACCAGCAAGGATGTCTGGGTGCTGAGCGAAAAGACCGACACGGAGGATGCCGCCGGCGTCGCCACCGCCATGGCCGCCGCAGAAACCAGCGTCGCGGTCGGTCCCGGCGCAATGACCGATCCGGTGTCGCGCACGTCGGAACTGATCCGCACTACCGTCGACGTGTCTTCGCATGCCGGTGAAAACCTGTTCTGGATGGGCCGCTACGCCGAGCGCACCGACAATCTCGCACGCCTGTTGCGCACCACCTTGCAATGCACGATCGAGCCGCAATCCGACAATCGCGTGATCCTGCGCAGCGTCAGCGAAATCGGTATCCGCCTCGGCATCCTGATGCCGAAATCGGAACAGGCGCATCCCACCATCACCGCCCTGCAGCAAAGCCTGCAAGCGGCGATCTCGGATCCCAGCGCCGCGGTCAGCATCTCCACGCACCTGCGCCATTTGCATCATTCGGGCTACCAGGTGCGCGAGCATCTGTCGCTGGACAACTGGCATGCGCTCAATCGCATGCCGCCGATGGTGCAGGAAAAAATCAATTCGCCGACCGCCATGCTGCACGTCCTCAACAACGTCATCCAGGGTTGCTCGGGCCTGGCCGGCCATGCGCTGGACGACATGACGCGCGATGAAGGCTGGCAGTTCCTGATGATCGGTCGCCACATCGAACGCATGGTGCACCTGGCGGCCTTGTTCGACCAGTTCATGCAACTCGAGCCGGCGCGCCAGAACGCGGCGCTGACCTGGCTGCTGGAATCGTCGAGCAGCATCGTCACCTATCGCGTGCGTTACCGGCGTACGCCGGAATGGCTGCAGGTGCTGCACCTGCTGGTGTTCGACGTCAGCAATCCGCACAGCATCGCCTACCAGTTCCGCATGCTGCAGCATTACCTGACCGACATCGCGCAGCAGCTCGGCATCCTCAGCATGAATATCCCGGCGCACCTGAGCGAGCAGCTCAACAGTTTTGCGCTGCCCGATTTCGCGCGCGACGCGGCCACCTCGGAAGCTGCCGGCGAACGCCTGATCCAGCTCATGCGCGAAGCGCGCAGCGCCGGCTTCTCCTTGACCGACGATCTGTCGCGGCATTTCTTCACGCCGCTCAGCGCGCCGGTCAGCCAGGGAGTATGACGATGAACGACGCTACCTATCACATCGTCCACGAGACCAATTACCAATATGCGGCGCCGGTGCGGCTGTCGCATCAGGTGTTGCGCCTGACGCCGCGCTCGCTGCCGTGGCAGACCTGCACCTCCCATTTCATCAACATCCTGCCGGGTCCGACCAACCTGATCAACCTGTATACCGATAGCTTCGGCAACGCGCTGCAGTCGTTCTCGCTGGACCAGGATCACGCCAGCCTCGACGTCTATGCCGAGTCGTGGGTGGAGATTTCGTCGCGCCTGTTGCCGACCGTAACGCCGCCCTGGGAGCAGGTCGCCGAGACGCTGTCGTATCACGCCGGGCGCAGCCTGCCGGACGACAGGCTGGACGCGTCGCGCTTCCTGTTCGAGTCTTCGCACGTCAGGATCAAGCGTGAATTCGCGCGCTACGCCGCCGAATGCTTCACGCCCGGATTGCCTTTGCTGCACGGCGTCGAGGCGCTAATGAAACGCATCTTCAATGAATTCACCTTCGACCCGGAGGCGACCACGGTATCGACGCCGGTGACCGACGTCTTCGTCAGCAAGCGCGGCGTGTGCCAGGACTATGCGCACTTCATGCTGTCCTGCCTGCGTTCGCTGGGTTTGTCGGCGCGCTACGTCAGCGGCTATCTGCTGACGCAGCCGCCGCCGGGCCAGCCGCGCCTGATCGGCGCCGATGCATCGCATGCATGGGTATCGGTATATTGCCCGGGCCGGGACGGCCAGCCGGGCTGCTGGATCGACGCCGATCCGACCAACGGCATCTTCCCGGACATCAGCCACATCACGCTGGGATGGGGCCGTGACTTCCTCGACATCTCGCCTTTGCGCGGCGTGCTGATCGGCGGCGGCCAGCAGACCATGCAGGTGGCCGTCACGGTGATGCCGTCGCAGGAAGTGCCGGGTTTGCCGTTCGCGCGCTGACGAATTTCGACGACTACGGCGTGCGGATGTGATCGATCAGCGCAATGGTTCGTTCATCGGGCGGCGGCGTCAGCAAACTGACGATCACCAATGCGGCGATGCCGACCGGCACGCCGAACAGCCCGGCCGAGATCGGCGCAATGTGGAACCACTGGTTCGCAGCATTGCCGCCGAAGGCCGGATGCGTGGTCAGCATGTAGTACACGCACATCACGAAGCCGGCGACGATGCCGGCGATGGCGCCGGGCTGGTTGGCGCGCTTCCAGAAAATCCCGAACACCAGCGCCGGGAACAGCGTCGACGCCGCCAGTGAAAACGCCACCCCCACCATCGACAGGATGTCGCCCGGTTTGAGCGACGCCGCATAGGCGGCCAGCAAGGCCACCACCAGCAACAGCAACTTGGAAATCGTCACGCGCTTCTGCGTCGAGGCGGCCGGATCGATCACCTTGTAATACACGTCGTGCGACAGCGCATTGGAAATGGTCAGCAGCAGGCCGTCGGCAGTCGACAGCGCCGCCGCCAGACCGCCCGCCGCCACCAGTCCCGAAATGAAATAAGGCAGGCCGGCGATCTCCGGCGTGGCCAGCACGATGATGTCGCCGTCGAGTGCAATCTCGCCGAGCTGCACCACGTTGTCGTGGTTGAGGTCAGTGATGCTGACCAGCGGATTGACCTTGTCGATGTTGGCCCAGTAGTAGACCCAATCCGGCAAGTGCGCATAGTTGCTGCCGACCAGCGAGGTATAGATGTCGTACTTCACCAGGATCGCCAGCGCCGGCACCGTGATGTAGATCAGCATGATGAAGAACAGCGTCCAGAACACCGACTTGCGCGCCTCGTGCACCGACGGCGTGGTGTAGTAGCGCATCAGGATGTGCGGCAGCGCGGCGGTGCCGACCATCAGGCAAAACACCAGCGCCAGGAAGTTGTTGCGCTTGATGTTGGCCGCTCCTTCGTCCTTGCCGGGGAAGGGCTCGGTCTGCGACACCGGCGGTTGCGCGCGTGCGATGTTGTAGGCCTTGGCGTCGGTCCATTTGCGCTCGGCGTCCTCGGCGCTCTTTGGGTAGGCCGTCAGCGCGCGACTGGCGCTCTTGATCTCGGCCAGCGAGGCATGACTGTTGCGTTTGACCTCCTCGATGTGATGCTGGGCGTCGATGCGTCCTTCTTCCCAAGAACGCGGCAGGCTGCGCAGCTTCTTTTCATAGTCGTCGGCGTGCGCCTGGAAGATCGCGCTGACTTCCTTTTCCTTGGGATCGTCGGCGATGCGTTTCTCGGCCGCATTCAGTTTCGGCAGCACCGAACCGTAGGCCACCTGCGGCACCGGCACGCTGGTGTGCTTGGCCGATAGCCAGATCACCGGGATCAGGTAGGCGAACAGGATGATGATGTATTGCGCCACCTGGGTCCAGGTGATCGCGCGCATGCCGCCAAGGAAGGAGCACACCAGGATGCTGGCCAGCCCGAGGAAGATGCCGATCGAAAAGTCGATCCCCGTGAAGCGCGAGGTGATCAGGCCGACGCCATAGATCTGCGCCACCACGTAGGTGAACGAAATGATGATGGTGGCGATCACCGCGAGGATGCGCACCAGGTTGCCGCTGTAGCGTCCGGGATAACGTTCGGCCAGGAAATCGGGAATGGTGTACTGGCCGAACTTGCGCAGGTAGGGCGCGATCAGCAACGCCACCAGGCAATAGCCGCCGGTCCAGCCCATGATGTAGGCGAGGCCGTCGAAGCCTTGCAGATAGAGGCCGCCGGCCAGGCTGATGAAGGTCGCCGCCGAGATCCAGTCGGCCGCCGTCGCCATGCCGTTGAACAGCGCCGGCACACGTCGTCCGGCGACGTAATATTCAGGCACGTCGGAGGTGCGGCTGACCACGCCGATGCCGGCGTACAGCGCGATGGTCACGAACATGAACAGGTAGCCGATCCAGGCGCGCGGCATGCCTTCGTGTTCCAGCACCGCCAATACCAGCAGGAACAGGATGAAGCCGACCGTGTACCACGAGTAGTAGCGCGTCAGCCGCCAGAAAAAACTCTTGTCACTCTCCATGCGTGTGCTCGCCGGTTTGTTGTAGTTGTCGTTCCGCACGGCCCATCCGGGTCGTGTAGACCACCACGATCGCCAGGTAGACCAGCATGATGCCTTGCGCCGCCATGTAAAACGACAGCGGCCAGCCGAACAGATTGACGCGATCCAGCTCGCGCGCGAAGAACACGGCGCCGAAGGTGACCACGAACCACAGTCCCAGCAGCGTCATGGTCAGGCGACGCGTCTTGTCCCAGAAATTGGATGCAGTCTTGTTTTCCATATCAGCCGATGTCGTCCATGTAGGTCTGGCGCGGCGTCATGCGCAGCGTCACGCGGAACAGGCAGCCCGGCGCTTTCGGGTCAGTGCTGCGTGGGTTGTTGGAGATGTCGACCGTGGCCTCATGCTGCTGCGCGATTTCGCGCACGATGGCCAGGCCCAGGCCGCTGCCGGCGGTATGGGTGCCGAGGATGCGGTAAAAGCGTTCGAATACGTGGCCGCGTTCGGTCGGCGCAATGCCGGGACCGGTATCTTCCACTTCCAGGAATGCCTGCCCGGTTTCTTCATCGGCGCGTGCGCGCACGGTCACGCTGCCGAGCGCCGGCGTGTAATGCAAGGCATTGTCGAGCAGGTTGCTGAGCAACTCGCGCAGCATGATCGGATTGCCCGAAATCATGATGGGATGACCAGGCTGTTCGAAGCCGAGATCGATGCGCTGCGTAAAGGACATCGGCACCCAGTCCTGCACGACGTTACGCGCCAGTTCAGACAATTCGATCGGTTCGAACGGTGCGGTCGCCGGCGTCTGGTTTTCGGCGCGCGCCAGCGACAGCAATTGATTGACCAGGCGCGTGGCCGATTCCGAACTCTTGGCCAGTTGTTCCAGCGAGCGATGGATATCGGCCTGGTCGGTCTGGCGCAGGGCAAGCTCGGATTGCATGCGCATGCCGGCCAATGGCGTTTTCATCTGGTGCGCGGCGTCGGCGATGAAGCGTTTTTGCAGCGCGATGGTTTGCGACAGCCGCGCCAGCATGTCGTTGAGCGAGCGCACCAGCGGCGAGATTTCTTCCGGCACCTGGCCCGAGTCGATCGGGCTGAGGTCGTCGGGACGGCGTGCCCGAATGCGCTGCTGCAACTCCGACAGCGGCGACAAGCCGCGCGACAAGGCAAACCAGACCAGCGCCAGCGCCACCGGCAGGATCACGAACTGCGGCAGGATCACGCCCTTGATGATTTCGTTGGCGAGCTGGGCGCGTTTTTCCAGAGTTTCACCGACCTGCACCGTGGCCAGACGCGGCTCTTTTGATGACGCGGCGCGCTGTTCCGACGTGCGGCGCAGATCGACTTGGGTGTAAGCAATGCGCACGTCATTGCCGTGCAGGATGTCATTGCGAAATTGCACCGAACCGATGGTCTTGTCTTCGTCGAGCGGCGGCTGCGGCATGTCGCGATCGCCTTCGACGAATTCCCCGCGCGGGCCGGTGATCTGGAAATAGATGTTGTCGATGTCGTCGGCGCGCAGCAGGTCGCGCGCCGAGACCGGCAGCCGCGCCACGGTCTTGCCGTTGACTTCGGAGACTTGCTGGGCCAGCACGGTGACGCTGTCCTCCAGCGCGCGGTCGAACGGCTGGTTGGCGATCGATTGCGCGATCAGGTAGGTGATCGCGATGCTCATCGGCCACAGCAGCAGCAGCGGCGCCAGCATCCAGTCGAGGATTTCGCCGAACAGCGAACGCTGGATGCGCTCTTCCGGCTGCGTGGCGATGACGGCGCGGCGCTTGCCTTTGGCTGGGGGCGTTGCTTGAGGATCGATCGGTCGGGCGTCAGGCATGGGCTCAGGCCTGCGCGACGCAGGATGGAAACGCGGCGTGCTCAGGCGTTGCTGGCAACGCCGGCGCTCGCGATGGACTCGGGCAGTTTTTCCAGGCAATAGCCGAGGCCGCGCACGGTGGCGATGCGGATGCCGCCGACTTCGATTTTCTTGCGCAGGCGGTGGACATAGACTTCGATCGCATTATTGCTGACTTCCTCGCCCCATTCGCATAGATGATCCACCAGCTGTTCCTTGGAAACCAGCCGCCCGGTACGCTGCAATAATACTTCGAGCAGTCCCAGTTCGCGTGCGGAAAGATCAAGCATTTGTTCGCCGATGTAGGCGATGCGGCCGACCTGGTCATAACTGAGCGAGCCGTGCCGGATGACGGTCGGACCGCCGCCGGCGCCGCGGCGGGTCAGGGCGCGCACGCGCGCTTCCAGTTCGGACAGGGCAAACGGCTTGGCCATGTAATCGTCGGCGCCCAGATCGAGGCCCTGCACGCGCTGCTCGACCGAGTCGGCGGCGGTGAGGATCAATACCGGCAAGCGGGAATTGCGCGCGCGCAGGCGGCGCAGTACTTCCAGGCCGGACATCTTGGGCAGGCCGAGGTCGAGGATCAGCAAATCGAAATCCTGGGTCGACAGCGCGGAGTCGGCCTCGACGCCGTTCTTGACGCAATCGGCGGCATAGCCTGAATGGCGCAGCGAGCGCGTCAAACCATCGGCCAGAACACTGTCATCTTCTGCAAGCAGGATACGCATGGTGGTAATCCGCGCAGGTGGCGGCCATTGTCTCGAGTTATTTTAGGAATTTTTGCAATATTTTTCTGCATATTCTACTAAATCGAAGCCTATTGCAATGCATAATCAGGCTTGTTCTTGCGTTCGCGCAAACTAGCTTATTTTTCTGTAAGCCCTTGATAAATCAGCTTAACGCCCGCACTTGGGGCTACTGTTGGTATAATTTTCGAGTTGATTGTCCTAAAATTGCGATGAAGCGTCTTTTTGCCATTTTGCTGATCTGTTTGCTGCCTGTGCAAGTCTTTGCAGGGATGCTCACGTACAAGACCGCCATCGACTCGGTGGCGCTTGAGCAGCAAGTGCAGCAACAGGAGCAATTGCGCCAGGCATTGGAGCTCGCCGCTGCTGCCGGCAACGATGTTGGTGCCGACGATGCCGCCGCCGACAAGGCTGCGCAGGAGCAGGCGCTGGCCGACGCCACCGATGGCGACGACGATTTGTCGTATGCCGACACCGAAGATTTTTCCAGCCATGCCGGCGTGGGCGACGAAACCGTGCTCAATCCGGCCCTGGCCTTTGTTTCCGACTCGGCTACATTAGCGCCTGCGCTTCGCAGCGACGATGCGCGCCAACCGCCTTTCCTCCCTCTCGCCGGCCGTCCGCCGCGCGTTTAAGTCTCCTTTTGCCGTTCGCGGCATGCACCGGTTTTTCGTCCTTTGTGTGGCGATAGCTGATTGCGCGCGTCTTGTGTTGTCTTGCGTTGCAACCCCGCCATCTGCTGCATCCGACCCGAACCGGCGCCGGCACCGACGCCAACCCGTTTCCATTGCAGTTTCCATTGTTTCACGGCCGATGCGACCGCCTTCGCATCACATTCCATCTCAGGAGATAGCATGAAAAAAGTATTTGTCGCGCTGATAGTGGCTGCGATGACCCTCGCGATCGGCGTCACCAGCGTTGAGGCCAAGCGCCTCGGCGGCGGCGGTTCGATCGGCAAGCAGTCGTCGGGCGCCAGCCGCCAGGCGCAGAGCCCCATGCAGCAGAACCAGGCCGCGGCGGCCAAGCCGGCTGCGCCAGCCGCAGCCCCTGCAGCAGCGGCGCCGAAGCCTAGCCCGTGGAAGGGCATCCTCGGCGGCGCCTTGCTGGGTCTCGGCCTCGGCGCATTGTTGTCGCACTTCGGCCTTGGCGGCGCCATGGCCAGCATGATCAGCACCATTCTGATGGTCGCCTTGCTGGCTTTCGCCGCCATGTTCATCTACCGCATGTTCCGCCGCAAATCGGAAGCCGGCAGCAACAGCAATGAGCGTCCGGCCTACGCCGCCAATCAGGGCGACTTCAGCAACCAGACGCCGGCCATCGGCTCGCAACTGGAAGCCGGACAACCGAAGGCGCTGCAAGGCAACACCTTCGGCAGCGGCGCTGCTGCCGTCGGCGGCGTCGGTGGCGCGGCGTTTGAGCCATCGTCCTACGGCGTTCCTGCGGACTTCGATACGGTCGGTTTTGTGCGTAATGCCAAGACTTACTTTATCCGTCTGCAAGCGGCCTGGGACAAGGGCGATGCCAATGACATCCGCGAATTCACGACACCGGAAATGTTCGGCGAACTGAAGATGCAATTGACCGAGCGCGGCGCCTCGGCCAACCACACCGACGTGGTGTCGCTGGATGCGGACATGCTGGGCGTCGAGACGGTCGGCAACGACTATCTGGCAAGCGTGAAATTCTTCGGCTTCATCAAGGAAGACCAGAACGCTTCGCCGACCCAGTTCAACGAAATCTGGAACCTGTCCAAGCCTGTCACCGGCAACGGCGGCTGGGTATTGGCCGGTATTCAGCAACTGTCCTGATCGATGTTTCGATCTGACTGGAAAGCCGCTCTTCGGAGCGGCTTTTTTTTGTCCCACGATGTCAGCGTCAACGCCGATGTCCTCAACTCCTACGCCCGCTTGCGCGCTTGTCCTATGTCGCTGTCCCGGTAGCCGTCGCATGATGATCGTTTAGTCCGACCATGCCAAAGGAGAACACCATGCAACGACAAGCTTCCGCCGTCTGGAACGGCAGCCTGAGAGACGGCAAGGGCGCGCTGACCACCGAGAGCAAGACGCTGGACGCGACGCAGTATTCATTTTCCACGCGCTTTGAAAACGGTGTCGGCACCAATCCCGAAGAACTGATCGCCGCCGCCCATGCGGGTTGTTTTTCGATGGATTTGTCCAGCCGCCTCGGCAAGGCCGGACTCACCGTCGAACGCATCGACACCAACGCCACGCTGACGTTGGAAAAAGTGGAAGACGGCTTTTCCATCACCGCCATCGTGCTGGATGTAAAGGCGAAACTGCAGAATCCGGATCAGGCCAAGTTCGACGAAGCAGTCGATGCGGCGAAGAAGGGCTGTCCGGTGTCGAAGGTGTTGAAGGCCGACATCAGCGTGCGCGCCAGCCTCGTTTAAGCGTTTATCCCGACCTGCGTGACGGACTTACGCCGGCTTCCAGATCGCTACTTCGGTGGCGTCGACCTTCTTCGGCAGCAGGCCTGCGGCGAAGAAGGCATCGGCGATGCGCTGCTGTTCACCGAGCGCATTTACCACCACCGCACGCACGTCGTAGCTGCGGCGGCTATTCGCCAGTTCAATTGTCGGCGCGTCCAGGCCCCAGATCGGCGCCAGGAAAGCGGCCGCTTCCTTCGGATTCCGGCGCACCCACAATCCCGTTTTTTTCAATTCATCGAATACGATCGCCAGCACGTCGGGATGCGCTTCGGCGAACGGCGTAGAGGCCAGGTAATAGCGCTGGTAGTCGGCAACATTGCGACCGTCTGACAAGATGCGCACTTGCGTCTGCTTCTGCACGCCCGCGAGGAACGGATCCCAGGTCACCCAGGCGTCCACGCTGCCGCGTTCGAATGCGGCGCGGCCGTCGGCCGGGGTCAGGTAGGCGGCATCGATGTCGCTGAATTTCAGACCGGCTTTTTCCAGTGTCGCGATCAACAGGTAATGCACGCCGGCCGCCTTGGTCACGGCGATTTTTTTGCGCTTGAGATCGGCCACGGTCCTGATCGGCGAGTCGGCGCGCACGATGATCGCTTGCGCCGATGGCGACGGCGCTTCCTGCGCCACGTAGGTCAGTTTTGCGCCGGCTGCCTGGGCGAATACCGGCACGGTATCGGCAACGTCGGCGCTGAGGTCGACACCGCCGACATTGAGCGCTTCCAGCAGCGGCAGGCCGCTGGAGAATTCATGCCAGCTGATCTTGACATTGAGCGGCGCCAGCAGTTTTTCGAGCGTGCCGTTGGTCTTGAGCACGGTCAGCAGCGTCGAGGATTTTTGATAGCCGATGCGCGCCTGCACCGGCTTGCCGGTTTGTGCGAAGGCGGGCAGGGCGACGCTGCCGGCAGCAGCGGCGGAAGTCATTGTGGCGATGGCCTGGAGCAGGCGGCGGCGTTGCAATTGAGTTGTCATGATAGAGAAAATCAAGGTCGAAAAATGGTCAGTCGGGTCGCGAAGCCAGCACGTCGCGCCAACGCAATTTGCGCGTCTCGATATGCTTGAGCAGGCTGTCGGAAAGTTTTCCCAGCGTGGCCAGGATGATGATGGCGGCCAGCACGATGTCGGGACGGCTGCTTTCGCGGCCGTCGGACAACAGGTAGCCGACGCCCTTGGTGGCGGCGATCAGTTCGGCCGCGACCAGGAACATCCAGGACAGGCTGAGGCCGGTACGCAATCCCGTGAACAGGTTCGGCAAGGCGGCCGGCAACAGGATGCGGCGAATCAGGTCGCGTGATGAAAGACCATGGATTTTGCCGACTTCGAGCAGTTTGCGATCGACGTTGTGAATGCCGGCCACCAGGTTGATGTAGACCGGGAAGAAAGCGCCGATGGCGATCAACACAATCTTGGGCGTCTCGTCGATGCCCAGCCACAGCAGCAGCAAGGGAATCCAGGCCAGGCTGGGAATCGCGCGCAGCGCTTGGAACGACGGTTCCAGCAGCGACTCGGCGCGGCGATGCATGCCGACCAATACGCCGAAGGCGACCGCCAGCAGCGCGCCGATCGAGAAGCCGGCGGCCACGCGCGCCACGCTGACGGCGATGTGGGCGAACAGGTCGCGCTTGGCCAGCGCGTAGATGGTCTGCGCAATCTCGCTCGGCGGCGGCAGCAGCCGTGAAGGGATCAGATCTAACGCCGAGCCGATTTCCAAGGCGCCCAGAAAAGCCACGGGCAGCAGGGCTCCCCAAGGCCAGTTGAAGGACTTGCGTCTGGCGTTGCGTTGTTGCGCGACGTCCTCAATGCGGTCATCGCCCTGATGCGCGAAGTCTGCCTGATGTGCTTGCAGCGACAGCAGCGAGTGCGACTCTTTCATGGCCTCATGCCTGGCGGATCAGGCCTTGCGAGTACGCAGGATCGATCAGCGCGGTGATGGTTCTGGAGAGATCCGTTCCGCTCCTGACCAGTTCCTCGTCGAGCAGGATAGGCGCGGCGGCGCGCAGCGCATCGATGTGTTCCTTGCCGATTTGCGGATTGGAAAAATCGTTGCGTTTGAGTTGCAGCTGCGCCACCGGCAGCGACAGCTTGGCTTCTTCGGCGATCAGTTTGGCGGTCTCGTCGGGGTTCTTGATGATCCACAGGCGTGCGCGTTCGTAAGCGCGGATCACGCGCTTGACCTCGTCCGGATATTTGGCGGCGAAGCTATCGCTGACGTTGAGGAACCCGTAGGTATTGAAATTGACGTTGCGATAGATCAGCTTGGAACCGGCTTCCAGTTCACTGGCCGCCAGATGCGGATCGAGTCCGGCCCAGGCGTCGACGCGTTTCTGTTCCAGCGCGACGCGGCCGTCGGGATGTTGCAGGTGGAGGATTTCTACGTCGCTCTTGGCCAGGCCGTTTTCATGCAGCGCGCGCAGCAGGAACAGGTAGGGATCGGTGCCTTTGGTGGCGGCGATTTTCTTGCCCTTGAGTTCCTTCACCGATTTGATGGTGGAATCTTTTTGCACCGCCAGCGCGGTCCACTCCGGGCGCGAAAACACATACACGGCCTTGGCCGGATTGCCGTTGGCGCGTGCCAGCAGGGCGGCCAGGCCGGCAGTGCTGCCGAAGTCGACGCTATCGCTGTTGAGGTATTCGAGCGCGCGATTGCTGCCCTGGCTCAGCACCCATTTGACCGAGCCGCCGGAGGACTTCAGGTCTTCTTCCAGCCAGCCGAATTTCTTCAGCACCAGGCTGGGTGGCGAATACGTCGCGTAGTCGAGGCGGATGGTCTTGGGCGCGTCGGCGGCGCGGCCGGTCAGCGGCAGGCCCAAAGCGGCGGAGCCGAAGGTTGCTGCACTGGCAGTGCTCAACTGGAGGAAGTGGCGGCGTTGCATGATGTCCTTTTCTTGTTCGAGTCTGTCAGGCTGCATCGTGTACGTGTAGACGAGGCCGGCCTGTCCCTGTCGGGATGACTTTACGGACGAAGTCCGGGGAAAAGAACGATTTTTTTCGCGCTTGCTTATGCGCTCAACGCATGCCGGGCAAGGAAAGGATCGGGGAAAAGTCGGGGAAAAATCAGGGCAAATGCAGCTCGAACTGGGCGCCGCCGTCGGGGTGGTTGGCCAGCAGCGCTTCGCCTTTCTTGTCGCCTTTTTGGTGGGCGGCGGCGATCGCCTGGCACAAATCCATGCCGAGACCGGTGGACGGTTTGACTTCGTGCGTGCCGATGCCGGGGCCGTCATCGCGGATGCTGAAGACCACGCCGTTGCCATCCTTGCGGCAGGCCAGTTCGATATGCGAGCGGGCAAAGCGCGTGGCGTTCTGCAACGCCGCTTCGAGCGCCAGGCCGACCAGGTTTTCATCGAAGAAGGCAATCAGCGGCATGCCTTCGCTGTTGATCGAAACCTCGAGGCCGGATTGGCCGATGGTCAGGTGGCGCCGCAGGCCTTCGAGGAAATCCTGCGGCGACAATGCTTCGATCTGCGCCGTCAGTCCTTGCGAGGATGCTTTATACAGCGTCAGGAAGCCGATCAGCTTTTCCTGCAGCGTGAGGCAGGTCAGGTGCGCATGGCCGGCGCGTTCGTCGGGCGACTCGGCGGCAAGCACGCGCAACTCACCCTCCAGTACGCCGAGCGAATTCTTGATGTCGTGAACAATGATGGCGGCCAGTTTTGCGTCCATGGATCAGCTCTTCTGCGCCGCTTTGGCGACCGCGTCTCGCAGGAATTTATGCATCTTGCTGACACGGTCGTTGCCCGGGATCAGGCGGTCCAGCGTATTGAGGTAGCGGTTGACGCGCTTGACGTAGTCCTGGTTGATGCCGCGCTGGCTCATCCACAACAGATGCAGCTGGGCTGCCGCCATCAGCACGCCGGTGTTTTCCGGCATGCTGTGCAATGCTTCTTCCAGTTTGGCCAGCGATTCGTCCGGCTTGGCGCTGCGCATCAGCGTATTGGCTTCGGCGATGATGCCCATGCACTGCTTGACGGCGCCGTCGACCAGTTCGTCGGTCATGCTTTCCTTGCCGCAATCGGCCAGCACCTTGCGCGCCAGTGTCAGCAGCGTCTTGTTTTCGTGGTCGGACTTCACCGCCTGCGAAATCAGCTGCGCGCCTTCTTCGTCACGGCCGACCGAGAAAGCCGCCTTGGCCAGCGCGAGCGTCCCCATTTCCGACGGCGTACCTTCGGCGGCGTTGCGCGCCGCTTCGAACGCCATCTCGGCGGAAATCATGTCGCCCAGCTGGACATACGCCTGCGCCGCCACGGCCGATTGCGTCGAGATGAACATCTTCGATTCAGCATAACGCTTGGGTGCATTGGCCAGCAGCGCCAGCGCAGCATCACCGTCGCCGGTGTCGACATGCACCTGCGCCAACGTCAGCAGGTCGCCCGGCTGCGCGGTCAGCGAACCCTTGGTGTGCTTGAGCACCTTGTCGAACGCTTCCTTGGCCTGGTCCAGGTCGCCGACGCGATAGGCGGCATCACCGACCAGGCGGCTGCGGCGCGCCGACGGGATGATTTCGGAAGAGCGGGCGAGAGCGTCCAGCGCCTGTTGCTGATTGCCTTGCGCGTCTTCGATCTGCGCCAGCAAGTCATAGGCTTCAATATATTGCGAATTTTGTGCGAGTACAGCTTGCACCAGCACCTTGGCGTCGTCGTATTGGCCGGCCACGATATTGCAGCGCGCCATGCCGACCTTGGCCCATACCTGGTCGTCGCGCATTTCCAGCGCTTGCGCGTAGACCGCGCGCGCCTCTTCGATGCGGCGCAATTCGACCAGCAGGCTGCCCTTGATCTTGAGGATGTCGACGATCCATTTGGGTGCGACCTTCACCACGTTGTCGCATTCGACGATGGCGCCGGCCTGGTCCTTGCGCTTGAGCTTTTCATTGATCGGCAGCAGCGCGTTCTGTTTTTCCAACAGGCGGTCGATGCGATCGGCCAGCTTGGATGCCGTCAGCGGCTTGAGCATGTAGGCGTCGGGCTGGAACTCGGCGGCGCTGGCGACCAGGTTGTAGCCGCTTTCGGCCGTGACCATGATGAACATGGTGGTGGGCGACAACATGTGCTGGGTGCGGAAAAATTCCAGCAGCTGCTGACCGTTGGTTTCCTTGTTCAGGTTGTAGTCGCAGACGATGAGGTCATAGGTGCTGCCCCCCTGGACGGCGCGAATCGCTTCGTCGGGCGTGCCGGCCTGGTCGACTTTGGTAATGCCGAGCTGGCCCAGATGCATGCGAATGTTTTGGCGCATGGCCGGCATGTCGTCAATGATGAGCGAGCGCAGGCTGGAAATGCGGCTGAATGGAACCAGGGTCATAGGGGGAAAGCAGAAAACTCGTAATATTACTGGCTAGAAATGTATATCAAATACGTCGAATATCCGTAATAAATCTAGGATATTCCTTGAAATCATTTGCATTATCGCTGAAAGACGCTACAGCCGTCGCTCTCGAAAGGTCGGGAGCCGACGTTGTGCACGCATGAACCGTACCGGCGGGACCGTTATAATCGGAATTTCGGCAATCGGGGATCGGCGGCATACTAACAGACTATCGAAGATTTTTTGTCTGCAACCGTATTCCTTGTGCTGCCGGGCCATTTCGGCCCATTCCGCTATTCCAGATTGCAACAGCAGAAAAAGAACTTGCACAAACAACTGTTTTTTTATACAGTGCTGCTTAGTTGATCTCTGACTGATCCGAACGAACACTTTGTTGAAAGAACCCTATGGACGATAAAAAATCCGCGAACAATACTGAGAAGGGCAAAGCGCTGGCCGCAGCCCTTGCTCAGATCGAGAAGCAATTCGGCAAGGGCTCGGTCATGCGCATGGAAGACGGCGCGGTCCTCGAGGAAATCCAGGTCGTCTCGACCGGTTCCCTCGGCCTGGACATCGCGTTGGGCGTCGGCGGTCTGCCGCGCGGCCGCGTGATCGAAATCTACGGTCCGGAATCCTCGGGTAAGACGACGCTGACGCTGCAAGCCATTGCTGAAATGCAAAAGATCGGCGGCACCTGCGCCTTCATCGACGCGGAACACGCATTGGACGTGACCTACGCGCAGAAGCTGGGCGTCAATCTGTCCGATCTGCTGATTTCGCAACCCGACACCGGCGAACAAGCGCTGGAAATCACCGACGCGCTGGTACGTTCCGGCGGCGTTGACCTGATCGTCATCGACTCGGTCGCCGCATTGACGCCGCGCGCCGAAATCGAAGGCGACATGGGCGACTCCCTGCCGGGCCTGCAGGCACGCCTGATGTCGCAAGCGCTGCGCAAGCTGACCGGCAGCATCAACCGCACCAGCACCACCGTGATCTTCATCAATCAGATCCGCATGAAGATCGGCGTCATGTTCGGTAATCCCGAAACGACCACCGGTGGCAATGCGCTCAAGTTTTACGCCTCTGTGCGCCTGGATATCCGCCGCACCGGTTCGATCAAGTCCGGCGACGAAGTCATCGGCAGCGAAACCAAGGTCAAGGTCGTCAAGAACAAGGTGGCGCCGCCATTCCGCGAAGCCCACTTCGATATTCTTTATGGCGAAGGCACATCGCGCGAAGGTGAAATCCTCGATCTGGGCTCTGACGCCAAGATCGTGGAAAAGTCCGGCGCCTGGTACAGCTATAACGGCGAACGTATCGGCCAAGGCAAGGACAATGCACGCAATTTCCTGAAAGAACGTCCGGAACTGGCGCGCGAAATCGAAAACAAGGTACGTGCTTCCCTCGGCGTTCCTGAGTTGGCTGCAAGTGGCGCTGGTGCTGCTGCAACACCGGCACCGACTGGCAAAGGTTCTGCAAAGAACGTAGCAGCAGAAGAATCCTGATGCCGTTGTACTTCGCTCGCGTCTTGTCGGTCGCAACGATCGCGACGGTGTGACCGATGCCCAGGCCGCAAATCAGCCTGAAGGCGCGAGCGCTCAAATATCTCTCTTCACGTGAGCATAGTCGTCTGGAACTTGCGCGTAAGTTAACCCCTTACGCGCAAGATGGCGACGATATCGAAGCCCTGCTCAACTGGCTGCAAGAGTCCAAATTCCTTTCCCAAGAACGTTTTTCCGAATCATTGGTGAATCGTCGCGTCGGTCGTTACGGCAACAATCGCATCCTTTCCGAATTGAAAAGCCACGGTATCACCGGCGAAGCGCTGGGCGACGCCAAAATCGGCCTGACCCAAGGTGAAAACGAACGGGCGCGCGAGGTCTTGCGGCGCAAGTTCGACGAAGCGCCGGCCGACGGCATGGCGCGCGCCAAGTGCATGCGGTTTCTGCAGCAGCGCGGATTTTCGCATCGGGCAATTCAGGCCGCGGTCAAAACCGCCTGGAGTGATGGCGAGCACGACGATTTTGATTGATCGATCGGTAGATTAATTGCGATTTCTCCTCATTACGTACAGCGCAGCCGGGATTTTTGTCCGCACGCCAATCCCTCAAAAATAGTCTCCATAAGCCCATCCCGCTGCCGAGGCGGGGCCAGATGTGCTAAAATCTCCGGGTTTTTGCTGCGCCGCATTAGCGGCTGTCATGGCAATCTTTGCGATGACGACACGCAATGCGACAACGATTAAATGTTGATCAAATGGCATTCTCTATGCCCAATGCACTGTCCGCACCTTCTACTAAGCAATCCGCCCGGCTGCATCAGCCGCGCGTCTCCTCGTTCGGAGAAGGCGCGCCAGCGCGGATTCTTGCCTTCATTCGCGCCGCGCGGTGTTGCCGCCAGCCGGATTTCAATCCAGTAAGTTTTATTTAATAGTGTCTTAAAGGGAAGCTCCCATGAAAATCCATGAGTATCAGGGCAAAGAAATCCTCCGCCAATTCGGCGTGACCGTTCCACGCGGCATTCCATGCCAATCCGTTGAAGATGCCGTCAAGGCAGCTGAAACGCTGGGCGGTCCGGTGTGGGTCGTCAAGGCGCAAATCCATGCGGGTGGCCGCGGCAAGGGCGGCGGCGTGAAAGTTGCCAAGTCCCTCGAGCAAGTCAGGGAATACGCCAACCAGATCCTCGGCATGCAACTGATCACGCACCAGACCGGCCCGGAAGGCCAAAAAGTGCGTCGCCTGCTGATCGAAGAAGGCGCGGACATCAAGAAGGAACTGTACGTTTCCATGGTCACCGACCGCGTCAGCCAACGCGTGGTCCTGATGGCTTCCAGCGAAGGCGGCATGGACATCGAAGAAGTTGCTGAAAGCCACCCTGAACTGATTCACCAGATCGCCATCGATCCGTCGACCGGCCTGACCGATGCCGACGCTGACAGCATCGCCACCAAGATCGGCGTTCCAGCCGCGTCCGTGGTTGACGCGCGCAAGCAATTGCAAGGTCTGTACAAGGCATACTGGGACACCGATGCATCGCTGGCCGAAATCAACCCGCTGATCCTGACCGGCGACGGCAAGGTCATCGCTCTGGACGCGAAGTTCAACTTCGACTCCAACGCCCTGTTCCGCCATCCTGAAATCGTCGCCTACCGCGATCTGGACGAAGAAGATCCGGCTGAAGTCGAAGCTTCCAAGTTCGACCTGGCCTACATCTCCCTCGACGGCAACATCGGTTGCCTGGTCAACGGCGCCGGTCTGGCCATGGCCACCATGGACACCATCAAGCTGTTCGGCGGCGAGCCTGCCAACTTCCTGGACGTCGGCGGCGGCGCAACCACAGAGAAGGTTACCGAAGCATTCAAGATCATGCTGAAGAACCCGGAACTGAAAGCCATCCTGGTCAACATCTTCGGCGGCATCATGCGCTGTGACGTGATCGCCGAAGGCGTGATCGCTGCGTCCAAGGCCGTTTCCCTGAAAGTGCCGCTGGTCGTGCGCATGAAGGGCACCAACGAAGAAATCGGCAAGAAGCTGCTGGCCGACTCCGGCCTGCCGATCATCTCGGCAGACAGCATGGAAGAAGCTGCGCAAAAAGTTGTTGCTGCAGCCAACGGTAAATAATAGGACAAGGAATAGCTATGTCGATTCTGATCAATAAAGACACCAAAGTCATCACCCAAGGCATCACCGGTAAAACCGGTCAATTCCATACCCGCATGTGCCGCGAATACGCGAACGGCAAGAACGCCTTCGTTGCAGGCGTGAACCCGAAGAAGGCCGGCGAAGATTTCGAAGGCATTCCAATTTTCGCGAATGTGTCCGAAGCCAAGAAGGCCACCGGCGCAAATGTTTCCGTGATCTACGTGCCACCTGCAGGCGCTGCTGCTGCCATCTGGGAAGCCGTTGAAGCCGAGCTGGACCTGGCCATCTGTATCACTGAAGGCATCCCTGTCCGCGACATGCTGGAACTGAAAAACCGCATGGCAAAGTCCGGCAGCAAGACGCTGCTGCTGGGTCCTAACTGCCCAGGTCTGATCACTCCGGACGAAATCAAGATCGGCATCATGCCGGGTCACATCCACAAAAAGGGCCGCATCGGCGTGGTTTCCCGTTCGGGCACACTGACTTACGAAGCCGTCGGTCAACTGACAGCGCTGGGTCTGGGTCAATCGTCCGCAGTCGGTATCGGCGGCGACCCGATCAACGGTCTGAAGCACATCGACATCATGAAGGCCTTCAATGATGATCCAGACACCGACGCCGTCATCATGATCGGTGAAATCGGCGGCCCTGACGAAGCCAACGCTTCGTACTGGGTCAAGGACAACATGAAGAAACCGGTCATCGGCTTCATCGCCGGCGTGACTGCACCTCCAGGCAAGCGCATGGGCCACGCCGGCGCGCTGATCTCCGGTGGCGCCGACACGGCTGAAGCCAAGCTGGCGATCATGGAAGAATGCGGCATCAAGGCAACACGCAATCCTTCGGAAATGGCGCGTCTGCTGAAGTCGGTTCTGTAATTCATTGACCGCAACAGCAAGCAAAACGGCAGGCTGGAAGCATTTGTCTGAGCGTCGACAGAACTTCCCGGCCTGACCGGTGACATACCAATATGGGGAGCTCCGGCTCCCCATATTGTTTTAGTGTTCACGAATATCTTGGGGGTTGTATGGAATTTTTGACGGAATTGAACTGGCTCGCAGTCGGCCAGATCATCCTGATCGATATTTTGCTCGGTGGCGACAATGCCATCGTGATCGCGCTGGCATGTCGCAATCTGCCGGACAACCTGCGCTTGCGCGGCATCCTGTGGGGCACTTTCGGCGCCATCGCCATCCGCATTGTCCTGATCGCTTTCGCGGTGACCTTGCTGCAGATGCCGTTCATCAAATTGGTCGGCGGCGTGCTGCTGTTCTGGATCGGCACCAAGCTGCTCAGCGATGACGACGGACACGGCGAAATCAGCGGCAGCGACAAGTTGCTGTCGGCGATCAAGACCATCGTCGTCGCCGACCTGGTGATGAGCCTGGACAACGTCATCGCCATCGCCAGCGCCGCCGAACAGGCGGCCGGCGAGCATCAGTTGCTGCTGGTGATTTTCGGCATCCTGGTCAGCATTCCCATCATCGTCTGGGGCAGCACGCTGGTGCTCAAGTTGATGGAAAAAGTGCCGCTGATCATCACGCTCGGCGCGGCCTTGCTTGGATATCTCGCGGGCGGCATGATCATCTCCGACGTGGCGATCAGGGACTGGGTGCAGACCTATCTGCCGCACCATGAGTTCGTGGTGCCGGGCATGCAATTGCACCTGAGTCTGCCGGGCGTGGCCGGCGCCATCGGCGTTGTGGTCGTCGGCAGCTGGCTGGCGCGCAGGGCGCAAAAGCGGGCGGCATAAAGAAGGAATAAAGCAGCCGGGCGAGGCCGGATGATGAATCCCGCCTTGCCCGTACGGTTATAAAGATGTTCACAAAATCGCCGTTGGCGAATATGATCCATGCGGGGAGTCTGGCGTTGCCCGAGAGAAAACGACGGCCATGGACAGATGACCAGGCAACGCTCCCGAAAACTCGATTTTTTTGTAATAGGAAAACAATATGCAAGCGAAGCGGTCTGCACGTTACTCACCCACCGGTTTCACCCTGATTGAATTGATGATCGTCATCGCCATTGTGGGTGTTCTCGCGATGGTGGCGATTCCGCAATACCGGGACTACTTGGTCCGTACCAAAGTAGCCGAAGGGCTGAACCTCGCGACGCCGGCGAAGATGGCCGTGTCCGAGACAATTGCCTCCAAGGGGAGCGCAGACTTTGAACAAGCCGCGACAGGCTATACATTTACGCCGTCGAAAGAAATCACATCGGTTTCCGACATCAAAATCGAAAAAGGCGGCGCGATCACCATTACCTTTGGCGATATTGGCGGCGAGGCAAAAGGCAAGACGC
Organism: Herbaspirillum lusitanum; assembly: GCF_026127345.1. Lineage (NCBI taxonomy): Bacteria > Pseudomonadati > Pseudomonadota > Betaproteobacteria > Burkholderiales > Oxalobacteraceae > Herbaspirillum > Herbaspirillum lusitanum. Next base: position 260,823 of record NZ_QXFG01000005.1, read on the forward strand.
TGAAGCTGGTGCCATCGGCAGCTAACCCGAGCGCCATTACCTGGCTGTGCCAAACGGCACCTGCCAAGGCTGCTGCGGACTCACCCTTGCTGCCGGCAAAATATGCACCGGAAGTCTGTCGCGGCTGATTCATCCGGCGACAATAAAAAAGCGTGCACTGAGCACGCTTTTTTTACGTCCGCAGCAAACGCCTCAAGCCTGCGACCAAGACCCCGATTTTCCGCCATGCTTTTCCTGCACGCGAATATCCGACATCACCATGCCGCGATCGATTGCCTTGGACATGTCGTAAATCGTCAGCAGCCCGACCTGCACTGCCGTCAGCGCTTCCATCTCGACTCCCGTCTTGCCGTTGGTTTCGACACGCACGGTGCAGCTGATGCGCGACTGCCCTGCATCGACGGCGAACTCCACCGATACATGCGTCAGCGCCAGCGGATGGCACAACGGAATCAGGTCGCTGGTGCGTTTGGACGCCATGATGGCGGCGATGCGGGCGATGCCGAGGACGTCGCCTTTCTTCGCGGTGCCGGACTGGATTACGGCCAGCGTTTGGGGCTTCATGGAAATGACGCCGCTGGCGACGGCGACGCGATGGGTATCATGCTTGGCGCCGACATCGACCATGTGCGCTTGTCCACCCTGATCGAAATGGGTCAGGCCCTGGTTGGCGTCGGCCGGTGAATTTGCGGTTTTGGAATCGGTCATGGCGGCGGAAAGTGAAAGTCGGTCATTACTGCAGGTATCATAGCAGGCATTGAAAGAGCCCTTCACGCTCCACGCCACCCCATCTATTACCCAGTGCCCGTCTATGCGTCAGTCCGTATCTTCTGTACACACACGTCGTCGTAGTTCTCTGTTGCGTCCCGTGTTGCGTCCAGCTTTGCGCTCCCTGTTCGCAGCACTCGCGCTGACTGTAGCGATCCTGCCGCTGGCCGTCGCGCCGACCACAGGTGTGGCGCAGGCTTTGCCGACGCTGGGAGACACCGAGCGCGAAGGATTGTCGCCGCTGATGGAGCGCAAACTCGGCGAGCAGATCATGCGCGATATCCGGCGCGATCCGGACTATCTCGACGACGGTCCGGTATTGGAATACCTCAACAACTTCGGCTCCAACCTGGTCTCCGTGCGGCCCGACGTGCGCGGTGAAGCCGGCTACGATTTCTTTTTCTTCGCGGTCCGCGATCCGGTGCTGAACGCCTTCGCCTTGCCGGGCGGCTTTATCGCCGTGCACTCCGGTTTGCTGCTGGCGGCGCAAAGCGAGTCCGAATTGGCCTCCGTACTTGCGCATGAAATCGGTCACGTCGCGCAGCGCCACATCGCGCGCATGATCGGCCAGCAAAAGCAGAATTCCATGATTCAACTGGCCTCCATCGTTCTCGGTGCATTGGCCGGTGTCTCGCGCGTGGGTGGCGACGCCGCCATGGCGACGATGATGGGCGGCACCGGCCTGGCGATGCAACGGCAATTGAATTTCAGTCGCGATGCCGAACGCGAAGCAGACCGCGTCGGTTTGCAAATCCTGCGCGACGGTGGCTTCGACACCTCGGGCATGGTGGCGTTTTTCGGTCGCCTGCAAAGCGCGTCGCGCGGTTTTGGCGATGCGGTGCCGCCGTATCTGCTGACGCACCCGCTGACCACCGAACGTATCGCCGACATCGAGGCGCGCATCCGCGACCAGCGCTACAAGCAGCGCGCCGATAATCCCGATTTTCAGCTGATCCGCGCGCGCGTGCGTTTGCTGCAGAACAATACGTCGCAAGGCATCCGTGACGCCCAGGCGTATTTTGAATCGCAACTGCGCCAGAACACCAAGATGCAGATCATGGTGTCGAAGTACGGGCTGGCGTACGCGGCTTACCTGCAACGCTCTTACGACAAGGCCGAGGGTTTGCTGCAGGAAGCGCGCGCAGCCTCGCAGCCGATGGTGCCGAGCATCCTGTTCACCAACCTCGACATCGACATCAAGCTGGCTAAAAAGCAGGGTGCGCAGGCGCTCAAGGAAGCCGACGCCGCGCGCAAGCAATTCCCGTTGTCGCGCGTGGTGGCGCATCAGTACGCGGACGCGTTGATCGAGGGGCAGCGCAACGATGCCGCCGTCGCCTATTTGCGCGACCAGGCGCAGCTGTACCGTCACGAAGTCGCCGTGCAGGATCTGCTCGCCAAGGCCTATGCGGCGCAGGGCAAGCAAGCGCTGCAGCATATGGCGCTGGCGGAATCCTATGTGCTGCAAGGCAGTTTGCCGGCGGCGCTGGAGCAGCTCGGCATCGCGCGCAAGGCGCCGGATGCCACCTTCTACGATCAGGCCATGATCGACGCGCGCGAGCGTGATCTCAAGGAGCAGTGGAAAGAAGAGATGAAGGAAACCAAGGGGCGCGGATAGTCGTCGCTGCTCAAACCCTTGTCAGGCCGTCGCGCGAGGGTGCGTGACAAAACCGAATTGTCCGGCCAGCTTGTCCGCACTGATTCGTTGCAAGGGAAGTTCATTGCCGCCCTGTGAGAAAACCAGAGCGACCTTATCGCTTCCTTCCAGCCACTCCATGATTTCTTCGTCGCTCGCCGGCCGTCCTGCAACCGTCAGCGTCGCCAGCACGGCGGCGGCGTCGCGGTCGTCCAGCGCGGCGACGATAGCGCTCGATGCCAGCACCAGTTGACCTTCCCGCGTCAGCCAGGCTTGTGAAACCGCTTCCAGCGTGACGCCGGTCTGGGTGATGAATCCTGCGACCGGATCGGTACGCACGATATGCGGCGTCAGTTCCAGATCAACATAGACCCGCTGCGGACCGTTCTGGAAATACCAGCGGCCTTCCTCGTCGTGCGTGTAATTGCGATTGATGAAGCCGAGCAGCGCCGGATGCGCGATCTTGTCGCCGGGAAGATCAAGATGCTGGGCGCGCTCGTCGCGCATGCGCCAGTGTCCGCGCGCATCCAGCTTCAGCCAGCCGAAACAGTGCGGCACATTCGGCCACTTGGCCATCGCTTGCCTGACGACGTCATCCATTGCCTATTTACCTTCCAGAAAATGCAGCATGCGTTGCGGCAGCCAGCCCAGATCGCCCGGCGGCGCACCGGTGGGAAAGCCGACATGGCCGCCTTCTTCAGGATATTCCAGTTTGACGCATGCGGCAGCGCTTTTCGGCAAATACTGCGGCGGCAGGAACGGATCGTTCTTGGCGTTGAGCACCAGCGTTGGCACCGTGATGTCGTGCAGGATGTGCTTGGCGCTGGCGCGGTCCCAGTAGTCTTCGGTGTTGCGGTAGCCATGCAGCGGCGCCGTGACGATATTGTCGAAGGTGTACAGGTCGCGCGCCTGCAGCAGCGCGTCGCGGCTGAACAGGCCGGGGAACTGATCCAGCTTGACCAGGCATTTGGGGCGCATGGTGCGCAGGAACACATGCGAATAAATCCGGTTGAAGCCATGCGCCAGCGCCGCGCCGCCGCCGGCCAGGTCGAGCGGCGCCGACACTGCGCATGCGGCATCGATGAAATCGGCCTGGTGCTGCGATTCGCCGAGCCAGCGCAGCAAGGCGTTGGCGCCGAGCGATACGCCGGTGGCGTAGAACTTGCCGGCGCCGATGGCGGCACGGTGCGTGCCCAGACGGCGCAAGATCCAGTCGAGTTCGCTGCTGTCGCCGGAATGGTAGAAGCGCGGCGCCAGGTTGATTTCGCCCGAGCAGCCGCGGAAATGCGGCACCACGCCGGTCCAGCCGCGCGCAGCCACTGCCGCCATCAGGGCGCGGCAATAATGACTGTCGGATGAACCCTCGAGGCCGTGGAACAGCACCACCAGCGGTTGTCCCGGCTGGCCGTCGACGAAGTCGACATCGATGAAGTCGTCGTCGGGCGTGTCCCAGCGCTCGCGCCGGAAGCGCACCGGCGGCTTGGCGATGAAGGTCGACGGATAAATCGTTTGAAGATTACCGCCGGGAAGCCAGCGAGGCGCGATGTATTGCATGGATGAAGAACAGTGGATGCGCCGCCGCAGGACAGGATGCAAAGCGGGCGGCGCAGGAAAAATATCAATGCAGCATGGTCTCGGCGATGGGTTCCGACGGCGCCGGTCCCGGCGCGACCGAGGCGTGGTGCGTGACGATGCGCCAGCCTTGCGCGGTCTTCATGTAAACATTGGTGGCGATGACGTGCACGTCCGGTTGGCTGTTGTCGGGATGGTGGATCTCCTCGATCACGTTGTGCACGGCGGTGGTGATGGTGTGCGCCGCATGCAACTGGCGCGGCTGGATGTGCAGGCCTCCGCGCGCGAGGATTTCTTCCCAGCTGTTGCGGATGGCGACATGGCCGACCAGGCGCGCTGCGCCGGGATGGATGCAGACGATTTCTTCGTCGTCGGCCCACAGCGCCATCAGCGCATCGAGGTCGGCGCGGGACAGCGCATCGTAATACGCTGCTTCGATTTCATCGGGTGAACCATGTAACAGTTTGGCGCGCGGCATGTTTTCTCCAGGAGGAAAAAGCAAAGAGGACCAATCATTTCCTGGTGGTCCTCTTTATCGGTGTTGCGGCTGCTTGCGGCGGCAATGATCTGCGGCCTTAGTGCGCCTTGACGACGGCGCCCGGCTTGAGCTGGTATTGCGTGCCGCAGTACGGACACTTGGCGGCGCCGTGGTCGTCGAGCTCCAGGAACACGCGCGGGTGCGACGACCAGTGCGGCATGTTCGGGTTGGGGCAGTGGGCCGGCAGGTCTTTGCCGTCGAGTTGAACTGGCTGGGTTTGTTGGACTTGGCTCATGGTGTTTCTCCGTTGCGATATTGTGCTTATTTAAATTAAACCAGTGTCAGCCAATGCTGATATTGGGGCGCCTTGCCCGACACGACGTCGAAGAACAAGGATTGCAGTTTTTCCGTGATCGGACCGCGGCCACCGTTGCCGATGGTGCGGTTGTCGAGCTCGCGGATGGGGGTGATTTCTGCGGCGGTGCCGGTGAAGAAGGCTTCGTCGCAGCAATACATTTCGTCGCGCGTGATGCGCTTTTCAATGACTTCGATGCCAAGGTCGCGCGCCATCGTCAGCACTGCATCGCGCGTGATGCCGTCGAGGCAGGAGGCGAGGTCGGGCGTATAGAGTTTGCCGTCGCGGATGATGAAGACGTTTTCGCCCGAGCCTTCCGAGACGTAGCCGTCGGTGTCCAGCAGCAGCGCCTCGTCGTAGCCGTCGGCCAGCGCTTCCTGATTGGCCAGGATCGAGTTGATGTAGTAGCCCGAGGCCTTGGCGCGCACCAGCGAGACGTTGACGTGGTGGCGGCTGAACGACGAGGTCTTGACGCGGATGCCCTTGTTGATGCCGTCTTCGCCGAGGTAGGCGCCCCACGGCCATGCAGCGATGGCGACATGGATCTTGTTGCCCTTGGCAGAGACGCCGAGCTTCTCCGAGCCGATCCAGATCAGCGGACGGATGTAGCAGGACTCGAGCTGGTTTTCGCGCACCACCTGGCATTGCGCTTCGAGGATGGTGGCTTGGTCGAACGGCACTTCCATCTGGAAGATCTTGGCCGAATTGAACAGGCGCCGGGTGTGTTCCTTCAGCCGGAAGATCGCCGTGCCCTGCGGCGTCTTGTAGGCACGCACGCCCTCGAACACGCCCATGCCGTAATGCAACGTATGGGTCAGCACGTGGATGGTCGCATCGCGCCAGTCGATCAATGCGCCGTCTTTCCAGATTTTTCCGTCGCGGTCGTCCATGGACATGGGAGGTCTCCGATGGGGTTCAAGAGGCAAAGACCACATTTTAACGGAACAAGCGCGTAAAAAGTTTCATCTGTAAAATGGCCGGACTGAGTAAAAATGCCGTATTGCAAGTTCATCGCATTCAATAAAAGCGGACCAGGGCAAGAATGAATAAGGAGACGGACGCCGGGGACAGTCGACCTGACCCGGCAGTCAAAGGAGCATCTGCGGATGTTGCCGCTGTTGTTGCCGCAACTGCTACCGCGGCACTCGCGGCGCGGCGCATCGAAAAGGAAGCGTTTCAGGAGGGCTGGCGTGCAAGCGCCTCGACGATTCCGGCCGTGGCCGCCTGGGGCGTGGTTTCCGGCATGGCGATGGTCAAATCCGGCATGACCCTCTGGCAATCGCTGGCGATGACGCTGACGGTCTATGCCGGTTCCGCCCAGTTTGCGGTGCTGCCTTTGCTGGCGGCGCATACGCCGCTGATCGTGATCTTCCTGACGGCCATGATCGTCAACCTCCGTTTCGTCATCTTCTCCGCCGCCGTGGCGCCGCATTTCGCCCATCTGCCGTGGTACCGGCGGGTTTGGTACGGCTACTTCAACGGCGACATCTCGATGGGATTCTTCCCGCGGCGCTTTCCCGCCCACACGGTACATCAGCCGGCCGGCAAGATCGGCTTTTTCGAAGCGATCTGCTATCCGGGCTGGTTTGCTTGGCAGATCGGCGCGATCGTCGGCATCCTGCTGGCCAGCCAGATCCCGGAAAGCTGGAACATCGGCTTCGCCGGCACCCTGGCGCTGATCGCCATCACCATCCCGATGATCATCAACCGCGCGGCGCTGGCGGGCGTGGTGGTCTCCGGGGCGGTCGCGGTAGTGGCGATCAGCCTGCCTTACCGGCTCGGCCTGCTGCTGGCGGTGGTGATCGGCATGGCGGCGGCGATGGTGGCCGACAAATTCATCGGGAAGGAAAAAGAATGAACGCCTTCGACGTTTGGGTTTCTATAGTCTTGTTGGTTGTGTCGACATTGATCACGCGCAGCGGTTTTTTCCTGTTCGGCCATGCGGTCAAGCTGCCGCCCAAGCTCCAGCATGCGCTCGGTTATGCGCCGGCCGCGGCAATGGCGGCGATCGTCTTGCCGGACCTGGTGACGACGGGTGGCGCGATTGACATCAACTGGGCCAATCCCAAATTGCTGGCCGGCATCGGCGGCGGCGTGTTTTTCTTGGCAACACGACATCTTTTGGGGACGATTGTTGCCGGGATGGCACTATTCACCGTGCTGCGCCTGGCGTTGTAAGCCCTTCCCGGAAGGCCTTGCCCGGCCACCGGACCGATTACTGCGGGAATGCGGCGCCGAATGCTTCATTCCTCTCTGAAAACCATGCTGGTGGCAGGGCGGGTAGAGTAAAATAACGCCTTTTTGCCCCACCTTAGATTCTGCGAAAAATGAAATTCAATCGATTCAGCGACCTCCTCTCCGCCAACCAACTTCAAGGCAAGCGCGTCTTCATTCGCGCCGATCTGAACGTGCCGCAGGACGATGCCGGCAATATCACCGAAGATACGCGCATCCGCGCCTCGGTGCCGGCCATCCGCCAGGCGCGCGACGCCGGCGCGGCGGTGATGGTGACATCGCATCTGGGGCGTCCGGTCGAGGGCGAATTCAAGCCGGAAGATTCGCTGGCGCCGGTCGCCAAGCGCCTGTCAGAACTGTTGGGCGCAGAAGTCAAACTGGTCTCGGACTGGACCGAAGGCGTTGACGTCGCGCCCGGCCAGGTCGTGTTGCTGGAAAACTGCCGCCTCAACAAGGGCGAAAAGAAGAACAGCGACGAGCTGGCGCAAAAGATCGCCAAGCTGTGCGACGTCTATGTCAACGACGCTTTCGGTACTGCCCACCGCGCTGAAGCCACCACGTACGGTATCGCCAAATTTGCCCCGGTCGCTTGCGCCGGCCCGCTGCTGGCAGCCGAACTCGATGCGCTGGGCAAGGCCCTGAACCAGCCGGCGCGTCCGCTGGTGGCGATTGTCGCCGGCTCGAAAGTCTCCAGCAAATTGACTATCCTGAAAGCACTGGCCGACAAGGTCGACAACCTGATCGTCGGCGGCGGCATTGCCAACACCTTCATGCTGGCGTCCGGCCTGAAGATCGGCAAGTCGCTGGTCGAAGCCGATCTGGTCGACGAAGCCAAGGCCATCATCGATATGATGGCCAAGCGCGGCGCATCGGTGCCGATCCCGGTCGATGTGGTGTGCGGCAAGGAGTTTTCGCCGACTGCGGTCGCGACCGTCAAGGACGCCAGGGATGTGGCGGACGACGACATGATTTTCGACATCGGTCCGAAGACCGCAGCAACGCTGGCGGCGCAACTGGCGAAAGCCGGCACCATCGTCTGGAACGGCCCGGTGGGCGTGTTTGAATTCGACCAGTTCGGCGGCGGCACCAAGGCGCTGGCGCAGGCGATTGCGGATTCAGACGGCTTTTCGATTGCGGGCGGCGGCGACACGCTGGCGGCAATCGCCAAATACGGCATTACCGACAAGGTCGGCTATATTTCGACCGGCGGCGGCGCTTTCCTCGAATTCCTCGAAGGCAAGACTTTGCCGGCCGTGGAAATCCTGATGCAGCGCGCGCAATAAAAACAGCGAAAACAACGAGACACCAAGCTTTACCACCACGTCAGAGAAAGATTTTCATGCAAAGAGCCACCAAGATTGTTGCCACCATCGGCCCCGCTTCCAGCGACCGAGACACGCTGACGCGCATGATCAAGGCGGGCGTTAACGTGGTGCGCCTGAACTTCTCTCACGGTAAGGCGCAGGATCATATCGACCGTGCCGTATTGGTGCGTGAAGTGGCCGACGCCTGTGGCGTCAAGGTCGCCATCATGGCCGACCTGCAAGGTCCGAAGATCCGCGTCGGCAAGTTTGAAAACGGCAAGATCAATCTCGAAAATGGCGACAAGTTCATCCTCGACGCCGATTGCGCCATGGGCAACCAGGAACGCGTCGGTCTCGACTACAAGGCATTGCCGCGCGACCTCAGGGGCGACGACGTGCTGTTGCTCAACGACGGCCTGATCGTGCTGGTGGTCGAGCGTGTGCTGGGCAATGAGATCCACACCGTCGTCAAGATCGGCGGCGAGCTGTCCAACAACAAGGGCATCAACCGCCAGGGCGGCGGTTTGTCGGCGCCGGCGCTGACAGCCAAGGACATGGACGACATCAAGACGGCGATGAGCTTCCAGGCCGACTACGTCGCGGTATCGTTTCCGAAGAATGCGACCGACATGGAAATGGCGCGCCAGCTCGGCAATGTCGCCGGTGAACCGTTCGGCCACAAGCCGCTGATGATCGCCAAGATCGAGCGCGCTGAAGCGATCCCGCTGCTGCAGGAAATCCTCGACGCCTCCGACGGCATCATGGTGGCGCGCGGCGATCTGGCCGTGGAAGTCGGCAACGCCGCCGTGCCTGGTCTGCAAAAGCGCATGATCAAGATGGCGCGCGCTTCCAACAAGCTGACCATCACCGCTACCCAGATGATGGAATCGATGATCGTCAACGCCGTGCCGACGCGCGCGGAAGTGTCCGACGTCGCCAACGCGGTGCTGGACGGCACCGACGCCGTAATGACTTCGGCTGAAACTGCATCGGGCAAGTATCCGGTGGAAACCGTCGAAGCCATGTCGGCCATCTGCCTGGCCGCGGAAAAATCCGAAGACTGCAAGCTCGACGCCGATTTCCTGAATCTGCAATTCACCCGCGTCGACCAGTCGATCGCGTACGGTGCGCTGTTCACTGCGCATCACCTGCGCGTGAAGGCGATTGCCGCGCTGACCGAGTCCGGCTCCACTGCGTTGTGGATGAGCCGGCACAACATCGATATCCCTATTTTTGCCATCACCCCCAACGTCGCGACGCGCCAGAAGGCTGCGCTGTTCCGCAATGTACGCACGTTCGAGCTGGCGCAGTCCACCGACACCGAAGTGGTGTTGAAGGCCGTGCAGGACTTGCTGCTGGCGCAAGGCGTCGTGCAAAAGGGTGATTTGATCGTCGTGACCTGGGGCGAGCCGATTGGACAAGTCGGCGGCACCAACGCCCTGAAGATCCTCAGGGTCGGCGAGTACTGATTTTCATTGTTCTGGAGTTTTATCATGCCTCTCGTATCCATGCGTCAATTGCTGGACCACGCCGCCGAAAACGGCTACGGTCTGCCAGCCTTCAACGTCAACAATCTGGAGCAAGTCACTGCGATCATGCAGGCTGCCGACGAAGTTGGCGCGCCAGTCATCATGCAAGCTTCCGCCGGCGCCCGTAAATATGCCGGTGAAGCGTTCCTGCGCCACCTGATCGAAGCCGCGGTCGAAGCGTACCCGCATATCCCCGTCGTCATGCACCAGGACCACGGCCAGTCGCCGGCAGTCTGCATGGCCGCGATCAAATCGGGTTTCACTTCGGTGATGATGGACGGTTCGCTGATGGAAGACGGCAAGTCCGTCGCCAGCTACGAATACAACGTCGAAGTCTCGCGCAAGGTGGTCGAGTTCTCGCACGCCATCGGCGTCACGGTGGAAGCCGAACTGGGCGTACTCGGTTCGCTGGAAACCATGATGGGCGACAAGGAAGACGGCCACGGCGCCGACGGCAAGATGACGCGTGAGCAGTTGCTGACCGACGTCGCGCAAGCCGCCGACTTCGTCAAGCAAACGCAATGCGACGCGCTGGCCATCGCCATCGGTACTTCGCACGGCGCCTACAAGTTCTCGCGCAAGCCGACCGGCGATATCCTCGCCATCGACCGCATCAAGGAAATCCACGCACGCATCCCCAACACCCATCTGGTGATGCACGGTTCGTCTTCCGTTCCGCAAGAGCTGCTGGCCGAGATCCGCCAGTTCGGCGGCGACATGAAGGAAACCTACGGCGTGCCGGTCGAAGAGATCCAGGAAGGCATCAAGCACGGCGTGCGCAAGATCAACATCGACACCGACATCCGTCTGGCGATGACCGGCGCGATCCGTCGCTACCTGATGGAAAATCCAGGCAAGTTCGATCCGCGCGATTACCTCAAGCCGGCCCGCGAAGCTGCGAAGCTGGTGTGCAAGGCGCGCTACCTGTCGTTCGGCTGCGAAGGCCAGGCCGGCAAGATCAAGGCAGTCCCGCTGGAAAAGATTGCAGAGAAATACAAGAAGGGCGAGCTGTCGCAGATTGTGCAGTAACTGCGTAAGCGCTAGCCAAGCGACCGACCGGGACTAAGCATCAGCAGTCCCGGTTTTTTGACTTTAAAGGTGGGAAGAAAAACGGCAGTCTTGCCGTTTTCGCATAGCCCACAGATTGACCGGAATCAACATGACCAGCCTCTACAAAACTTCCATCACTTCACTCCCTTTGCTGGGCAACGGCAAGGTGCGCGACAACTACGCCGTCGGCGACGACAAGCTGCTGATCGTGACGACCGACCGCCTGTCGGCATTCGACGTCATCATGAACGAACCGATTCCGGGCAAGGGCAAAGTGTTGAACCAGATGTCGGATTTCTGGTTCGAGAAGCTGGGCGACATCGTGCCGAATCATTTGACCGGCATCGCACCGGAAACCGTGGTTGCCGCCAATGAAGTCGAACAGGTGCGCGGTCGCGCCGTGGTCGCCAAGCGCTTGAAGCCGATCCTGGTGGAAGCGGTGGTGCGCGGTTACATCATCGGCTCCGGCTGGAAGGATTATCAGGATACCGGTTCGATCTGCGGCATCAAATTGCCGGAAGGCCTGCAGCAAGCAGCCAAGCTGGCCGAGCCTATCTTTACTCCGGCCGCCAAGGCCGATCTCGGCGAGCACGACGAAAACATCAGCTTCGCCGAGATGGAAAAGCGCATCGGCAGCGAACTGGCCAACAAGATGCGCGACATCAGCATCAAGCTGTACAAGACCGCCGCCGACTACGCCGCCACGCGCGGCATCATCATCGCCGACACCAAGTTCGAATTCGGCCTCGACGACAACGGCGTGCTGCACCTGATGGACGAAGTGCTGACTGCCGACTCGTCGCGCTTCTGGCCGGCGGACAGCTACAAGGTCGGCATCTCGCCGCCGTCGTTCGACAAGCAATTCGTGCGCGACTATCTGGAAACCGTCGACGGCTGGAAGAAGACGCCGCCTGCCCCCGCATTGCCTGCTGAAGTGATCGAAAAGACCGGCGCCAAGTACCGTGAAGCGCTGGAGCGTCTGACCGGCAATTCGCTCAAGGACTGATGATGAGCCAGAACAACGCACAAGCCAATGCACAAGCGCCGGTCGTCGGCGTCGTCATGGGATCGTCGTCCGACTGGGATGTGATGCAACATGCCGTGGCGATCCTGAAGGAATTCGGCATCCCGCATGAGGCTCAGGTCGTTTCGGCGCACCGCATGCCGGACCAGATGTTTGACTACGCCGAAAAAGCACGTGGACGCGGCCTGCGCGCCATCATCGCCGGCGCCGGCGGAGCAGCGCATCTGCCGGGCATGATTGCCGCCAAGACCATCGTGCCGGTGCTCGGCGTGCCGGTACCGTCCAAATATCTGCGCGGCGAAGATTCGCTGTTATCCATCGTGCAAATGCCCAAGGGCATCCCGGTCGCGACTTACGCCATCGGCGAAGCCGGCGCCGCCAACGCCGCCTTGTCGGCGATCGCCATGCTGGCCACCACCGACGAGGCGCTGGCGGCGAAGCTGGAAGCCTTCCGCGTCAAGCAGACGCAAGTTGCCCTGGATATGAAGTTGCCGTTATGAGTCAGAAGCAGTCTCCGTTGAACACAGTTTCGATTCCCACCACGACACCGGCCACCTGGCTGGGCGTGATGGGCGGCGGCCAGCTCGGCCGCATGTTCGCCCACGCCGCACAGGCGATGGGCTTCAAGGTCGCCGTGCTGGAGCAGGAAGAAGATTGTCCGGCCGGGCAAGTTGCAGATCGCCTGATTCGCACGTCTTATACCGACGCCAGGGGTTTGGAAGAATTGGCGTCGCTGTGCGGTGCGGTCACGACAGAATTTGAAAACGTTTCTGCCGACAGTCTTGCTGCCTTGGCCGAAAAAACCTATGTCGCGCCGTCGGCTGCCGGTGTTTCGATTGCGCAGGACCGCATTGCCGAGAAGCGCTTCTTCGTCGATTGCGGCGCCAGTTCCGACGTGCAGCCTGCGCCGCACAAGGTCATTGCTTCTGAGGCGGACATCGATGCGATCCCCGCCGATTTGCTGCCGGGGATTTTGAAGACCGTACGCATGGGGTACGACGGCAAGGGCCAGGTGCGCGTGCACAGCATCGCCGACGTCAAGGCTGCGTTCGCCGAGATGAAGGGGGTGACCTGCCTGCTGGAAAAAATGCTGCCGCTCGCCTATGAAGTATCGGTTCTGGTCGCACGCGGCGCCGACGGCGCTGCCGTGGTGTATCCGATTGCCGAGAACGTTCATCGCGACGGCATTCTGTTCACCACGACCGTGCCTTCCGGCCACGTCTCCGACGCCGTCGCCAGGAAAGCGCAGGACGCGGCACTGGCGATCATCGCCAGGCTCGATTATGTCGGCGTGCTGTGCATCGAATTCTTCGTCCTGACGGATGGTTCGCTGGTCGTCAACGAAATGGCGCCGCGTCCGCATAACAGCGGTCACTACACCATCGACGCTTGCATCACCAGCCAGTTCGAGCAACAGGCGCGCGCCATGGCGCGTTTGCCGCTGGGCGATGTGCGTCAGCATTCTCCTGCCGTCATGCTGAATATTCTTGGCGATGTCTGGTACGAAGGCGAGAGCGACACGATGCGCGAGCCGGCCTGGAACAAGATTCTGGCGCTGCCCGGTGCGCATCTGCATCTGTATGGCAAGGCACGCGCGCGCCGCGCACGCAAGATGGGCCACGTCACCTTCGTCGCGCCGACCATGGCGCAGGCGCAGACGCAACTGGCTGCCGCTTGCGCCATTCTCGGCATTGCGCTGTAAGGAGTTGGCAATGACGACGATCGACATGGATGCGGTACGGCTCGCCGCGCGCAAGCTGGAAGCCGGCAAGCTGGTGGCGTTCCCTACCGAGACGGTATACGGTCTCGGTGGCGACGCCGAGAATGCTGCGGCGATTGCCGACATCTATGCCGCCAAAGGTCGTCCCGCCAATCATCCGGTCATCGTTCACGTCGCTCCTGAAGCAGACATTTCGTATTGGGCCGCCGACGTGCCGCCGCAGGCGCGGGCATTGATCGACGCATTCTGGCCCGGTCCGCTGACGCTGATTCTCAAGCGTGCCGCACACGTTCCGGCAGCAGCTTCCGGCGGTCAGGATTCGATCGGCGTGCGTTGTCCGTCGCATCCGGTTGCGCAGGCGCTGCTGCGTGAATTCAAGGGCGGCAAGGGCGGCGTCGCCGGGCCTTCGGCCAACAAATTCGGTCATGTAAGTCCGACCACCGCGCAACATGTGCGCGAAGAATTCGGCGAAGCCGACAGCCTGCTCGACTACGTCCTGGATGGCGGGCAAAGCGAAGTCGGCATCGAATCAACCATCGTCGATCTGTCGCGCGTGGAAACCCACGGCGCGGTTTTGTTGCGTCCAGGCCAGATCAGCGTGGACCAGATTGCTGCCGTGCTGGGTGTCGCGCCGCGCGCTCCCGATGCGGCCGCGCCGCGCGCCTCCGGCACGCTCGATGCGCACTATGCGCCGCATACGCCGGTGGCTCAGGTGGCGCCGGAACAACTCGCCGGCGTGCTGCAACAGCTCGCTGCAGGCGGTTACAAAGTGGCGTTTATTTATCGCACCGCCGCAATGCCGGTGCATGCTTCAGTAGCCATGTCGACGGACGCCGACCGCTACGCCCACGGCTTGTATGCTGCGCTGCGGGATATGGATCACAAGGGCGCCGACGTGATCGTGGTGGAGTCGTTGCCGCAGACTGCGGAATGGCAAGGTATCAACGATCGCTTGCGCCGCGCGGCCTTCGATTCGACTGGAATTCTGTCGCGCTTATTGGCGACCTGACGTTCTTTTTCTCTCTTCTTCCGCACTGATTTTGGCCTGGAAATCATTTCCAGTTGCCAAAAAAATACACGTCTATACAAAGCGAATTAAAGCTGGCATAGTATCGCAAAAGAATAGCACGCACGTTCTTTTTGTCAGACGAGTGTAAGGCGGGAGGCAGTCGTTCCCAATGTGCATTCAACAAGAACAGGCGACGAACAACGTTGCCGGCACTTCCCGAACCATAGTCGGAATAATTTATAAAACAGGGCGCAGCCCTTCACATTTGGAGACGACACATGAAGCAACAATTTTCCCTTTTGCCAAAAATCGCTGCGCTGTCCATCGCTGCCGCTTTCGCTGCACCGGCAATGGCGCAATCGGCTGGCAGCAATATTGTGAATCTGGGCTGGTTCCATTTCGCACCTCAAGACTCCAGCGAAGGTCTGACCAAGTCGAATGGCCCGGGCGCCGGATTTTTTCCTAACAGCCATTCGTCGGTTGGCAGCGCAGATACGGTTGGTATCGCATTTACGCACTTCTTCACCGACAATGTTGCATTGACTGCTGACCTGGGTCTGCCGCCAAAATTCAAGCTGTCCGGCCAAGGCGATTTGGCTGCACTGGGTGAATTGGGCACTGCGAAGCAATGGAGTCCTGCACTTGTCGCCAAGTATTTCTTTGGCGACGCGACCAGCAAGTTCCGTCCGTTCCTCGGCGCTGGTGTGACTTATGTCTGGTACTCGGACGTTAAGCTGTCGAGCGCTTTCCAGAATCGTGCAGCACTCGGTACAGGCGCCCTCGGCGGCAACGCGAGCGCCAATCTGAGCTCGTCGTGGGCGCCGGTGCTGAATGTGGGTGCGACTTATAACTTCAATGACCGCTGGTCGGCGAGCTTGTCGGTTTCGTATATTCCTCTGAAGACCGATGCTGATATCACAGGTAACCCAGGTGGTCCCGCAGCCGCGCTGGGACCGCAACGTTACAAGACAAGCATCACGCTCGACCCGATCGTCAGCTTCCTGTCGGTTGGCTATAAGTTCTAAGTTTTTTTCATCTGCAAAACAAAAAGCGCCTTCCAGGCGCTTTTTGTTTTTGGTTCCGTCGCAGCGAGCTTATCGCGTGCCCATACCGAGGAAACGTCCGTTATGAAAAACCAATGGAGCTTGTGGAGAAACCTCGCAATGTTCGACTTCACCAACGAAAATCACATGATCCCCTTCCGGATAGCGGCTGCGGTTATGGCATTCGAACCAAGCCGAGACGCCTTTCAGCACCGGTTGGCCGGTACGCGACAAGGTGTAGTCGACGCCGTCGAAACGATCGGCGGACTTGCGCGAAAATTGTTCCGCCAGCGCAGCCTGTTCGGCGCCAAGGATATTGATCACGTAGTGCGAATTGCCGGAGAAAACCGGCATGCTGCTGGCTTGTTCGGACAGGCTCCACAGCACCAGCGGCGGCGACAGCGACACTGAATTGAACGAGCTCGCGGTCAGTCCGAGCAAGGTGCCGTCGTCCAGGCGCGTAGTGATGACGGTGACGCCGGTCGCGAACTGAGACAATGCCTTGCGGAAATGAGTTGAGTCGAAAGCACGCGTGGTAGCGCGTGGGGAGCGAGAATGCATCTAAGACCTGTGTAAACGGTTCTGACAAGTAGGACATTATGCCCAAAAAATCATCGGACGTAACCCAAGGCCTGCTTGAGACAGGCCGGGGGTATTTTCTGAATGTAATTGTTGAGTACGGCCAATTGTTAATTATTGATGTATCTGCCAATGCCGAAATACCTCGCCTGAGCCTCGGTTTCGGCAGCGGCATTTGCCGACGCTAGGTTTTTGTTCGCGAGCAATGGTATAAACGTAGCTATGCGGCATGAATTGCAAAGCGTGTGCCGCAAGATCCATTTGAATCCAGACGCAGGAGCGATCGTGAGTACTTCAACTGAAACAGCAGTTCTCGGCGGCGGGTGTTTTTGGTGCCTCGAAGCGGTATACCAGCAACTCAAGGGCGTGCAGCACGTAGAGTCTGGCTACACCGGCGGCCATGTAAAGAATCCGACCTACGAACAGGTTTGCGCCGGCGATACCGGCCATGCGGAGGTCGTGAAGCTGAGCTTCGATCCGGCACTTATCAGCTTCAGGGAAATTCTGGAAGTCTTCTTCACCATCCATGACCCTACTACGCTGAATCGCCAGGGCAACGACGTTGGCACGCAATACCGTTCGGTGATTTACTACAATTCGCCTGCCCAGTACGATACGGCCAAGCACATCATCGCCGAGATGGCACTGGTATGGGATGCGCCGCTCGTGACGGAACTGAGCCCGGTGGAAACGTATTACAAAGCTGAGGATTACCATCAGAATTACTTTCAGCAACATCCGTTCCAAGGGTATTGCGCATTCGTGGTGGCGCCGAAACTGGCCAAATTCCGTGAAGTGTTTGCTGCCAAGAGCAAGCAGGAATAAGCGGAGACAAGGGCGAGCAAAAACAAGATCAAGCGACAAGATCAAGCAAAAGAAACAGCCGGCTACACGCCGGCTGTTTTCATTGGGATCGCAGGTGTTTCCGACTACTGCGCGTCGTAGATATAACGGCGCGATTGCGGCAATGTCGCCGCAGGACGATTCGCTTTGCCGCAGACGACCTGATAGAGCGAGATCCAGTCCTTGTCGAAGCCATGCGAGCTGCCCGCAAGATAAACGCGCCAGATGCGATAGCGCTTTTCGTCGGTTAGTTTCTTGATTTCTTCTGAGCGTGCTTCAAAGTTATCGGCCCAGATAGCGCAGGTCCTGGCGTAATGACGACGCAGGTTTTCCACGTCGAACACTTCCAATCCGCCCTGTTGCATGGTTTTCAACACCAGACTGACATGCGGCAACTCACCGGCGGGGAAAACGTATTTGTCGACAAACTCACCTCCACCATAGGGGGATTCGCCATTTTCAATATCCGTGCTGGTGATACCGTGGTTCATCACCAGGCCGTCATCGGCGAGCAGCGCGTTGATATGCGAAAAATACAGCGGCAAATTCTTCAGGCCGACGTGTTCGAACATGCCGACGCTGGTGATGCGGTCGAAGGTGCCGGTGACGTCGCGATAATCCTGCAACCGGATTTCAATGCGCTCGCTCAGGCCGGCTTTTTCGACGCGCTCCCTGGCCAGCGCGTACTGGTTCTCGGACAAGGTGACGCCGACGCATTGCGCGCCGAATTTCTGTGCCGCGCGCAGCACCAGCGCACCCCAGCCACAGCCAATGTCGAGCAGCCTGTCGCCGGGACGCACCTTGATCTTGGTCAGGATGTGGTCGATCTTCTTGATCTGCGCGGTGGCGAGATCTTCGTCGCCGTTCTCGAAGTAGGCACAGGAATACACCATGTTCTCGTCCAGGAAGAGTTTGTAAAACTCGTTCGAAACGTCATAGTGGTAGCGGATCGCTTCGGCATCCTTTTCCTTGCTGTGGCGCACCGTGCGGACGATGCGCGACAGTTTTCCTTCCGCCTTCAGGGTTTTTGCGGCAAGCAGGTTGGCGACGTTGATGATGCTGGCGACGGGGCCGTCGACGTCAATCTTGCCTTCGACGTAGGCCTCTCCCAAATTGGAGAGCGAGGGGCGGAACAGGTAGGGCAGCGCCGAGACGTGCGGCACGCGCAAAGTGACTTGCGGCGCGTTGTCGCTGAAATCGAATTGGCGGCCGTTCCATAACTCAAGGCGCAACGGCAGTGCGGTTGCGTGTCGGACGTCGTCTACCCAAGCTGCTAGCTTCTTTTCCCAAAACACGATGTTTTCCTCCGTGCGAGTAATGATGCTGTAGCGCGGCCCTTTCCGATAGCGTCGTCAACAGGGACGAGCTAGGGCTGCAGGCGCTGCCGGCTCCATGCACCGTCTGCACCGCGCGTATAGACAACACGGTCATGCAGGCGCGAGGGCCGGCCTTGCCAGAATTCAATCTTATCCGGTATCACGCGGTAGCCGCCCCAATGCGCGGGACGGACCGGATGAGTGCCGTACTTTTGTTCCGCCGCGGCAAACTGCGTTTCCAGCGTTTCGCGCTGGTCGACCGGTGCGCTTTGTTCGGAAGCGATGGCGCCCAGTTGGCTGAGCAGCGGACGGCTGGAAAAATAGGCGTCGCTTTCGGCGGCAGCGACCTGCTCTATCCTTCCTTCGATGCGAACCTGGCGTTCTAGTTCTACCCAATGGAATAACAAGGCGACATAAGGATGTTCCTCAATGTCGCGCCCCTTGCGGCTGTGATAGTTGGTGAACCAGGTAAAACCGCCGGCGTCGACCTGCTTGAGCAGCACGATACGCGATGAAGGGCGGCCGTCGGCGCCGACCGTGGCGATGCTCATGGCGTTGGGTTCCGGAATTTCCGCTTTCAGCGCTTCATCGAACCATGTTGAAAATTGAACAACAGGATCGGCGGCGACGTCGTTTTCCGACAAGCTGGCGCGGCTGTAATCCTTGCGAAGATCTGCTATCGACATTCTTGCTTCTTCCTAAATGGGTAGTGCGGGGGGCTGCGTTAGAGTAGCGCGTTTTTAAAAAACTTGCACCGGAGCAGCACTTTTCATCGCAATGAAGGGCCGGCGGGGGAGTGCTTTCAGGCGCATGCACATTATGTGCGGAAGCGCCGGCGCGGCCCATGACATAAAGCAAAAAAAGGCCGATGCGCATGACACGCATCGGCCTTTCCGGAAGAGAGAAAAAATCAGTTGGACTTGATCGCTTCGACCTGGATCGCCAGCTTGATTTCCGGTGCGAACGGCGGCACGGCGTAGTTGATGCCGAAATCGGTACGGTTGAAGGTAGCCGATGCATCGGCGCCGCAGACTTCGCGCTTGAGCATGGGATGCTGGATGCAAGTGAACTTGTTGATCTTCAGTTGCACAGGCTTGGTCACGCCATGCAACGTCAGCTCGCCGTCAACGGCAACCGGCTTGTCGCCTTCGAACTTGATCGAGGTGCCCTTGTAGGTGGCGGTCGGGAATTTCTGCACGTCGAACACGTCGGGGCCCTTGACGTGATCGTTGAGCTTGGCGTGGCCGAAGTCGACCGACGACGCGTCAATGGTGATGTCCAGCGAGCCGGTCTTGGCGGCGCGATCCAGCGTCACGGTGCCGGAAGTCTTGGTGAACTTGCCGCGCCACACGGAAATGCCCATGTGATCCGCTTCGAAGCTTGGATAGGTGTGGCTTGGATCGATGGTATAGGTGTCGGCGGCGAAGGCCGGGACGGATGTCGCGGCCAGCAGGGAAATCAGGGCGAGTTTCAGTTTCATGGTGAATCCTTTTCAATAAGCGGTAATAAGCAGTTGGTTGAGTATCGGTTGAGTATCGAAACGCTTTGTGATGAGCAAGTCTTAAGGCGTGGTGACGACGTGGAACTTGATCGTCACTTCGTCGGCGACCATGCCGGTGTCTTTCCATTCGCCTTCGCCGATGTTGAACGCCAGACGCTTGATCGGCAAGGCGCCGTCAAAAGTCTGGCCGCTGCCTTCTTTCCTGACCGTCAGCGGGAAGTGCACATCCGCAGTCTTGCCCTTGATGGTCAGCTTGCCGGCGACGTCATACTTGGTGCCGGCCGGTGCGCCCGCCGTCGGCTTGATCGAGTTGGCGACGAAGGTGGCCTTGGGGAATTGTGCGGCGTTGAACCATTCCTTTTTCAGCACTTCCTTGTTGTACTCGGCTTCACCCAGGTCGAAGCTGGCGATGTCGATGTCCACGCTGGCCTTGGCAACATCGGGTTTGGCGCTGTCGAAATCAATTTGCGCGACGAATTTCTTGAATTTCGCTTCGACCGGCACGTTCAGTTGCTTGAACACGGCGCTGACCGTGCTTTTGGCGGCATCGACTTTGAGTGGGGCTGCAACTGCAGCGGTGGAGGCAACCAGGCCGAAGACGACGATGCCGCCGACCATGGCATGGACCAATGTAGTACGCAGAGTCATGAGATTTCCTTGGAAAGAGAGTCAGGGCAGGATACGTCTGAGCACACCGTCGCGATCAATGAACTGATGCTTCAGGGCGGCCAGCACATGCAGGCAGAAAGCGGCTAGCAAAGTCATGTTCAGCCAGTAATGCACCAGCTTGAGCAAAGGTTTGAGTTCGGGATTCGGATCGATGATCACCGGCAGCGGCAGCACGCCGAGATAGACCACGGGGATGCCGGCGGCAAGACTGTACAGATAGCCGGAAACCGGAATCGCGAAAATCAGGATGTAGAGCAGAAAATGCAGCGCGTGCGCGGCGCTTTGCTGCCAGCGCGGCATCTGCACCGGGTATGGCGGCGCCGCATGCGTCAGGCGCCAGAGCAAGCGCAGGCAAGCCAGGCCGAGCACGGTGACGCCCAGCCATTTATGCCAGGAAAAATATTTGAGCTTGGTCGGGGTCAGACCGGGAATGTTGGTCATCGTCAGGCCGAGCGCAAAGGCGGCAATGATCAGCAGAGCAATGAGCCAGTGCAGCAGCACGGCGGGTTTGGTGTAGCGTTCCATGGCGATTGCTGGTGGAGTATCAGGTTGGACGGCAAGCGGTGCCGGATCGTACAGGCACCGGCGCGACTGCGTGCGGAGCCTGCTCTTTCGCAGTGGCGCCGTAGCGGCAGGCTAACTCAGCAGAATAAGGTGTTTTCATCGGCGGCAATAGATAGGCATATTTGATTTCACTCATCCATTGATGTTGTGAATGACGCTGACTGCCGCGCGATTGGAGTGGATCGGGCGGCTTTGGTTTCCGCCCGATCGTTGCTGCGATTAAATATTTTTGGCCAGAGCGATCGCTTCGCCGATGTAATTTGCCGGCGTCATCGCCAGCAAATGGTCCTTGGCGTTTTGCGGAATGGCCAGGCCGTTGATGAAGTCGCGCAACGCATCCTTGGAAATCCCTTTGCCGCGCGTCAGTTCCTTCAGTTGCTCATACGGATTTTCGATGCCGTAGCGGCGCATCACGGTTTGCACCGGCTCGGCCAGCACTTCCCAGGTGTTGTCCAGATCGGCTGCCAGGCGCGTCGGATTGACTTCCAGCTTGTTCAGGCCGCGCAGGCAGCTGTCATAGGCCAGCACCGCATAGCCGAACGCTACGCCGATGTTGCGCAGCACGGTGGAGTCGGTCAGGTCGCGCTGCCAGCGCGAGACCGGCAGTTTTTCCGACAGATGCTTGAGCACGGCGTTGGCCATGCCGAGGTTGCCTTCGGAATTCTCGAAGTCGATCGGATTGACCTTGTGCGGCATGGTCGACGAACCGATCTCGCCGGCCTTGGTGCGCTGCTTGAAGTAACCCAGCGAAATGTAGCCCCAGACGTCGCGGTTCAGATCCAGCAGGATGGTGTTGGCGCGCGCCACGGCGTCGAACAGTTCAGCCATGTAGTCGTGCGGTTCGATCTGGATGGTGTACGGATTGAACACCAGGCCCAGGCGTTGTTCGATGACGTTTTTGGAGAACGCCGCCCAGTCGGTTTCCGGATAGGCGGACAGGTGGGCGTTGTAGTTGCCGACCGCACCGTTCATCTTGCCGAGGATTTCGACGGCGGCGATGCGTTTGACGGCGCGCTGCAGACGGGCGACGACGTTGGCGATTTCCTTGCCCAGCGTGGTCGGACTGGCCGGCTGGCCGTGGGTGCGCGACATCATCGGCACGGCGGCGTGTTCATGCGCCAGTTCGGTCAGCTTGGCGACCAGGCCTTGCAGCGCCGGCAACACGACCGTGTCGCGCGCAGACTTGAGCATCATGCCGTGCGAGGTGTTGTTGATGTCTTCGGAGGTGCAGGCGAAATGGATGAATTCGGAGGCGGCCACCAGTTCCGGCACGTCCTTGACCTTTTCCTTGAGCCAGTACTCGACAGCCTTGACGTCATGGTTGGTGACGGCTTCGATTTCCTTGATGCGGGCGGCGTCGGCTTCGGTGAAGTCGGCTGCCAGCTTGTCCAGCAACGCGGTGGCGCTGGCGGAAAATGGCTTGATCTCGGCAAAACCTGCAGCCGACAGAGCTTGCAGCCAGGCAATTTCCACTTTCACCCGATGGTGCATGAAACCTGCTTCGGACAGGATGGGACGCAGCTTGTCGGTTTTGGCGGCGTAACGGCCGTCGAGCGGGGAGAGAGCGGAAAGTGCGGAAAGTGACATGATATGCGGATGAAAAGACGTTGAAATGACGTGGAAAATTCGTTGAAAATACGACGCGCAAGGCTTGCGATGCGTGTTGCCGTCATCCGGCAGCGGAGCAAACCTGCATTGACTCGCGATTTTACCATTGCCCGGGGCCGTAACCCGTAACGTTGCCGCTTGTCCTCCGGACGGTCGTCTCGGACGTTGACGGTAAATACCCGATGCTATAATCGGGCCGGATTATTACAAGAAATGTTATGAAACTGATCGCCTCGCTGGTAAGCCCTTACGCTCGCAAAGTCCGCATTGTCATGGCGGAAAAAAAGATCGATTTCGAATTGGTGCTGGAAGACGTATGGAGTGAGACCACCACGATCCAGCAATTCAATCCGCTCGGCAAAGTACCGTGCCTGATGATGGACGATGGCGGCGCCATGTTCGACTCGCGCGTGATTTCCGAATACCTCGATATTCTGACCCCGGTGGGCAAGTTGATGCCGACCAGTGGTCGTGAGCGCGCTGAAGTCAAATGCTGGGAAGCGCTGGCCGATGGCCTGCTCGAAGCCGCCATCCTGGTGCGTCTCGAGAAGAAGCGCCCGACGCGCCAGCAAAGCCCGGAATGGATCAAGCGGCAATGGAGCAAGGTCGAGGCGGGTCTGAAGGCGATGTCGGTCGGTCTGGGCGAAAAGAATTATTGCGTCGGCAACCATTACACTCTGGCCGACGTCGCCGTCGGCTGTGCGTTGGGTTGGCTGGAATTCCGTTTTCCGGAGACTCAGTGGAAAGACAGCTATCCGGAGTTGCTGCGCTTGTACGAGAAGCTGTCCGAACGCCAGTCCTTCAAGGATACGTTCCCGCAGTAAGAACGATGCGCCGTTGCACATTGCCGTGCATCCCGGCGCCTTCAAAATAAAAAACGCGACCGGCAAGGGTCGCGTTTTTTTGTGCCGCGGCTTCGCAGAGGAGGCGACTTCTGCAGTCAGCTTACTCCGCGATGATCTGCGTTTGCAGGTAATTCTGGATGCCGATTTTATCGATGATGTCGAGCTGCGTTTCGAGCCAGTCGATGTGTTCTTCGGTGTCGTCGAGGATCATCTGGAACAGTTCGCGCGAGACATAGTCGCCATGCTGTTCGCAAGTGGCGATGCCTTCCTTGACTGTTTTGTGCGCAGCTCTCTCCAGGTTCAGGTCACATTGCAGCATCTCGGGCGTGTTCTCGCCGATCATCAGCTTGTGCAACGCCTGCAGGTTAGGCAAGCCGTCCAGCATCAGGATGCGGTCGATCAGCTTGTCGGCATGTTTCATTTCACCGATGGATTCGGCGTACTCTTTCTTTGCAATCTTTTCGAAACCCCAATGCTTGTACATGCGGGCGTGCAAAAAATACTGGTTGATCGCTGTCAGTTCGTTGGTTAACTGAGCATTGAGCAGTTTGATGACCGCTGGATCGCCTTTCATAGGTGCCTCTGAGAATAGTGGGATTGTGGGAGAAGGCAGGCTGGCAGGGCGGGAGGGCGCAATAGCTGCGATACGCAATCCGGCGCACATGAAGTTCAGCCGCGTGAACGGACGGATCATAGCGCAGTGGGGTACAGACTTCACCTTAAATTAGCGCGAATCATTCTTACTTTATTTCTGGCGCGCAATGAGATTTGTTCCAAAGCGCAAAAAACAAAAGCCCCCGCCGGGGAGGGCGGAGGCTTTGTGCGCAGCGAAACAGCTGAAACTTATTTCGCTTGCGGGTCGGTAACGAAACCGATTTTGGACAGACCGCCTGACTGAGCTGCCGCCATGACCTGAGCGACCTTTTCGTATTGCGTCGTACGCTCGGCGCGAAGGTGCAATTCAGGTTGCGGCTGCTTCCTGGCAGCTTCGGCGATACGGGCGGTCAGCTGCTCGCTGTCGATCGCTTCCTCGTTCCAGAACACCTTGCCGCCGGCATCGATCGAGAGACTGATGTTTTGCGGTTTCGGCTCATCCGGCTGATTGGTGGCGCGCGGCAGATCGATCTTGACCGCATGGTTCATGACCGGAATGGTGATGATGAAAATGATCAGCAGCACCAGCATCACGTCGACCAACGGCGTGGTGTTGATTTCCGGGTTGAAGTCGTCGTCCGAATCGGACAGGGAACCCATCGCCATTACGCTCTCCCGACAGCCGTCAGCTTGGCGCTTTTGGTGGCGCCCGTTTCGGCGTCCTCGGTGGCAGAGCGGGCGCCGGTGACGAACAGGGCGTGCAGGTCGAAACCGAACTTGTTCAGCTTGGCGATCGTGGTCTTGTTACCGCGCACCAGGGCGTTGTAGCCGAAGGTTGCCGGAATCGCGACCGCCAGGCCCAGCGCGGTCATGATCAGCGCTTCTCCGACCGGACCGGCGACCTTGTCGATGCTGGCCTGGCCGGATGTGCCGATCGACACGAGTGCGTGGTAAATGCCCCAGACGGTGCCAAACAGGCCGACAAACGGTGCCGTCGAACCGACCGACGCCAGCACGGCCATTCCGGTTTGCAGCTTGCCCGATGCTTCGTCGATTGCCTGACGCAGCGACAGCGTCACCCAGTCGCTGACCGACAACTGGTCATGCAGGTGGCCCTTGTGGGCGGTGTGGTGGCTCATCGAGGTGACGCCGGCTTTGGCGACTTCGGCGAACGGGTTGTCGTTGCCCAATGTGGCGACGCCTTCCGGCAGACTGGTGGTGTCCCAGAATGCATGGCCGGCCGCATCGGATGCGCGACGGAAGCGCAGCAGTTGCAGCGCCTTGGTGACGATGACATACCAGGACGCGATCGACATGGCGACCAGCAGCACTGCGACGCCTTTAGTGACGAAATCCCCTTGCGCCCACAGGCTTTCCAATCCGTACGGACTTACTTCCATGATGACTTCCTTTGCTTATTGACTTGAATGAATAGACGAATGAATCAGCGATCGAGCTTGAAATTGATGACGCCGGTGGCGGACACGACAATCGCCTTGCCGTCTTCAATGTAGGGTTTGAACACCGCACGCATGACTGCGCGTCGCGCTTCATCGTCCAGGCGGGACGAACCGGAGCCCTTGATGATGTCAACTTTTTCGGCTCTGCCGCCGGTATTGACCAGTACCCGGAACTGTACGACGCCTTCTTCGCCCATGCGCTTGGAGGCTGCAGGGTAGCTGACGCGAGGCGGTTCAATGTATTCGATGCCGGAGGTAATCTGCTTGATCGGCGGCGGACCCGGCGGCGATGCCGGGGCCTGCGCGGGAGCGGCGGCGGGCGGCGACGGTTCGGCTGGTTGTGGCGGCGTCGGCGGCGCGCTGATGGCGGTTGGCGCCGGCGCTTGCGTAACCGGGATCGGCGGCGGTGGCGTCACCGACTTCCTGACCACGGGAACGGCTTTGGGTGGTGCCGGCGGTGCTTTCGGCGGTGCCGGTTCAGGGGCGCGTTCAGGCGTGATGAAGGTCGCGATCACTTCCTTCGGAATCGCGCTGGCGACCTGATGGATGAGGCCGCTTTGCAGCGCATAGAAGAAGGCGATATGCAGCAGGATGATGAAGCCGAGCGGGCCGATTTTCTTGACCTGGCGCCAGGCGGCGCCAGCAGGATTGGACGAGCTGCTACTCATAGTAGGCGATAAAGCATTCATGAATGAAGTGATCTTTAGGCAATCATGGTATTCGCACGGAATACCAGAGTCTGCACTGTGTTGCGTGTTTGATTGGAGTTGCTCAGACATTCGCGGAGGACATGTTTGGCGCAGGTATGGCATTTGCCGCAGGAAGTGCCAATACCGAGCTCCTTGCGAAGCTCGGACATAGTGGTCATGCCTGCGTTCACTGCCTGGTGAATCTTGCCTTCGGAAATGTTGTTACAAACACATACGATCATTGTACGCCTTGCCGCCCGGGTATGTAGGCTCTTAAATGGATCTCGCTCCTGAAACGATGCGAGCGAACAGATTGAATTTCTCGGGTTGCGGCATCGTTCGTTCCACTACGGTACCCCACTGTTCCGACAATTGTTGGCAAGTTGCCCGCAATACCGGCGCCAGATTCGGCAAATCCGCCAGCGCTTTCAGGTGTCGTTCAATCACTGACGCCAATTTGACGCAGCTTTTGGTTTCCTGATTACTGGCAGTGTAATGAGACATCAAATGCAGCACTGCTGAGACCAGCAGCTCTGGCTGTGCCGGTGCGTTATTGGGTTCCACGAAAGCGGAATCCATTTTGTCGGTAACCATCAAACTCTCCTTAATCGGCTAGCTTGGCTGGCTAACGCGTAACGCATGGCATCACCGTTGGCTGGCTGGTTTTTACATCGCTTCACTACGAATCCTGAAGCGACTCCTTAATATAGTTACGCCGTCAGAATCAATTTGTTCAACTGCGTCAGACGCAATTTATAAATACGGCCGCCATGGTCGATTTCCAACTCGCGCATTTGCCGGAACAAATCCTGGCTCTTGATGCGCGTAATGGGGGAGCCATTGGCTGCTGTGGCCGGTTTGTTGCGACGCTCGGTTCCGTGCTCGATCAGTTGGTTCATCATGAACTCCTATTAAATACGAACAATTCTTATTTAGATTATTCGTCATTTGATCCAAGACTGCAAGCTCTTTTATGATTTGTTGCGAGTTTCTTGCTGCGGGGAAATCGGCACGCCGGGTTTCGTTGCCAAAAAAGCAAAAGCGCCCCGCTGCGCAAGGCAAGCGGGGCGCTTCAAAGGAGCGGAAGTGTCTAAACGGACTCGATAATGCCGCCGCCAAGGCAAACGTCGCCTTGGTACAGCACGGCCGATTGACCTGGCGTCACGGCCCATTGCGGGTCGCTGAAGCGCAGATCGAAGCGGCCGCCGGCATCGCTGAACGAGCAGGGCACGTCAGCCTGGCGGTAGCGCGTCTTGGCGCTCAGTCCGGCCCCGCTCATATTGGGCGCCTCGCCGGCGACCCAGCTGATCTGGCTGGCGCCGAGTTGCGACGACAGCAGCCATGGATGCTCATGACCCTGCACGATATAAAGTGTGTTGGTGTCGACGTCCTTGCGGGCGACATACCAGGCGTCGCTGTTGCCGTCGGCGTTCTGATGCGCCTTGATGCCGCCCAGTCCGATGCCCTTGCGCTGGCCCAGAGTATAAAAGCTCAGGCCGACATGTTCGCCGACGATGTCGCCGTCAGGCGTCTTCATCGGACCGGGTTTGTAGGACAGGTAGCGGTTCAGGAATTCCCGGAACGGCCGTTCGCCGATGAAGCAAATGCCGGTCGAGTCCTTTTTTGTCGCGTTCGGCAGTTTCAGTTGCTCGGCGATCCTGCGCACCTCGGTCTTGTGGATTTCGCCCAGCGGAAACAGCGTTTTCGACAATTGCGCCTGGTTCAGCCGATGCAGGAAATAACTCTGGTCCTTGCTGGCGTCCACCGCTTTCATCAGCTCGAACTTGCCGACCGGATTTTCGCGTACGCGCGCATAGTGGCCGGTGGCGATCAGGTCCGCGCCCAGATGCATGGCATGGTCGAGGAAGGCCTTGAACTTGATCTCGGCGTTGCACAGCACGTCGGGGTTGGGCGTACGGCCGGCCTGGTATTCGCGCAAAAATTCCGCAAACACGCGGTCCTTGTATTCAGAGGCGAAGTTGACGGCTTCGATGTCGACGCCGACCACATCGGCGACGCTGACCGCGTCGATCCAGTCCTGGCGTGTCGAGCAGTACTCGGAATCGTCGTCGTCTTCCCAGTTCTTCATGAACAGGCCGATTACCTCGTAGCCCTGTTCCTGCAGCAGCCAGGCGGAGACCGACGAATCGACGCCGCCGGACATGCCGATCACCACTTTTTTCTTAGCCATGAGCGACTCCTGCGGCGATTTCCGTCGATGCCGTCACGCTGGGGTCCGTATGGAGCAGCGACAGCGGCGCGCGCTGGCCGCTGAGGTAGTCGTCCACGCAACGCAGCACCAGCGGGCTGCGATGGCGTTCGCGGCAGGCGGCGATCTCGTCGCGCGTCATCCACAGCGTGCGCACGATGCCGTCATCCAGCGGGCGATCATGCTGCAGGCCCAGCGTGCCGGCAAACGCAAAACGCAAGTAGGTCGTGTCGGCGCCGCCGCGCGAGGACGAGACATTGCGCGACATGTACATGCCGACCAGCGCGGTCGGCTCGAAATCGTGGGCGGATTCTTCCAGCGCCTCGCGCACCACCGCCTGCGTCAGCGTCTCGCCCTGGTCGAGATGGCCAGCCGGCTGGTTCAGGCGCAAGCCGTCGCCGGCCTGCTCTTCTATCATCAAAAAACGGCCCTCGCGCTCGATGATCGCTGCGACCGTGACGGAGGGTTTCCAGACTTCAGACATAATATTCCTTACAAGAGCCGACATTTTACCGTGGCTGGACAAAGGCTTCAGCGCGGCGGCCCGGAACACATCGCATATGCGAGTCCCGGCTCCTGCAATGCTTTTGCGCAAAGTTGTTGATCTTCAAATTTTACGTGTAAGATTCCGGTAAGAATTTACAACTATAGGAGCTCTGAATGAGGCTAGGCATCCCCGTCGAAAGTCGGGACGGAGAAACACGCGTTGCGGCAACCCCGGAAACGGTCAAGAAACTGGTTGCCGCCAAACATGAGGTGTTGGTGGAGTCGGGGGCCGGCACCAAATCCAGCATTACGGACGAAGCCTA
Organism: Herbaspirillum lusitanum; assembly: GCF_026127345.1. NCBI lineage: Bacteria > Pseudomonadati > Pseudomonadota > Betaproteobacteria > Burkholderiales > Oxalobacteraceae > Herbaspirillum > Herbaspirillum lusitanum. The sequence goes on from NZ_QXFG01000005.1 coordinate 290,229, forward strand.
TGTCGCCGCCGGCGCGGTCATTGCCGCCGCGGCCGACGTCTATGGCGCCGAAGCCTTGCTCAAGGTGCGCGCGCCGAGTGCGGACGAACGTGCACGCCTGAAGTCCGGCACCGTCGTGGTCGGTATCCTGAATCCGTTCGATGCCGACAACCTGGCCGCGATGGCCGCCGCCGGATTGACCGCTTTCGCGCTGGAAGCTGCGCCGCGCACCACCCGCGCGCAGTCGATGGACGTGCTGTCCTCGCAGGCGAACATTGCCGGCTACAAGGCCGTGTTGATGGCTGCCAATACCTACCAGCGTTTCATGCCGATGCTGATGACCGCCGCGGGCACCGTCAAGGCCGCGCGCATGCTGATCATGGGCGCCGGCGTCGCCGGTTTGCAGGCGATTGCGACGGCCAAGCGTCTTGGTGCCGTGATCGAGGCATCCGACGTGCGTCCGGCCGTCAAGGAACAGATTGAATCGCTGGGCGCCAAATTCCTCGATGTACCCTTCATCACCGATGAAGAAAAGGAAATCGCCCAGGGCGTCGGCGGCTATGCACGTCCGATGCCGGCCGACTGGATGCGCCGTCAGGCCGAGCTGGTGCATGAGCGCGCCAAGCAAGCCGACATCATCATCACGACTGCGCTGATTCCGGGCCGCAAGGCGCCGGTGCTGATCAGCGAAGAAACCGTCAAGGCCATGAAGCCGGGTTCGGTCATCCTCGACATGGCGGTCGACCAGGGCGGCAACTGTCCGTTGTCCGAGCCGGGCAAGACGGTGATCAAGCACGGCGTGCACATCATTGGCGAAGGCAATCTGGCGGCGCTGGTGGCGGCTGATGCCTCGGCCCTGTATTCACGCAACGTGCTTGATTTCCTCAAGCTGATCGTCGATACCGAAGGCAAGCTGGTCATCAACCGCGAAGACGACATCGTCGCGGCGACTCTGCTGTGCAGCGGCGGCGAAGTGCTGCGCAAATAAGGCAGCATCAACGTAACGTCAATGCGTCGCATCATCCATGCCGGTTCGCGCCAGCGTTCCGGAGCAGAACAAGAGAATTAAAGAGTAAAGCCTTATGCAACGAATCATGCTGCGCGCGAAGATCCACCGCGCGACTGTGACCGAATGTGACCTGAACTACGAAGGTTCCTGCGGTATCGACGAAGACCTGCTGGAAGCCGCCGATATCCGGGAGTTTGAAAAGATCGAGCTGTACAACGTCAACAACGGCGAACGCTTCTCCACCTACGCTATCCGCGGCAGGCGTGGCAGCGGCGAGATTTCCCTGAACGGCGCGGCAGCCCGCCGCGCGCACCTGGGCGATCTGCTGATCATCTGCACCTATGCACCCATGACGGACGCAGAAATCGCCAGCTATGTACCGAAGATCGTTTTCGTCGACGACAAGAATCACATCACCAGCCTGAAAGCCATATAAAACCAAACAGGTCGCGGCACCGATAAATCAACTCATGCCGCAGCCACAGAAAGGAATGACATCATGGAAGTCAGTCACACCATCATCAACCTGATCATCTTCGTACTGGCGATCTACGTCGGCTACCACGTGGTCTGGACCGTTACGCCGGCCTTGCACACGCCGCTGATGGCGGTCACCAACGCCATCTCGGCGATCATCATCATCGGCGCCATGCTGGCCGCCGGCCTGACAGAAGGACCGGTCGGCCGCATCGCCGGCACGCTGGCCGTGGCGCTGGCGGCGGTCAACGTCTTCGGCGGCTTCATGGTCACGCAGCGCATGCTGGAGATGTTCAAGAAAAAAGAACCTAAAATCAAGACAGACAAGGCGGGGGCATAAGCATGAGCATGAATCTGGTAACCCTGCTGTATCTCGTCGCCTCGGTGTTCTTCATCCAGGCGCTGAAAGGTCTGTCGCATCCGTCGACGGCGCGCCGCGGCAATGCCTTCGGCATCGCCGGCATGGCCATCGCGGTGCTGACGACGATCGCGCTGATCATCAAACTCAAGGGCGACGTGCCCGCGGGCACGGGTAACAGCATCGGCTTCTGGCTGGTGGCCGGCGGCGTGGTGGTTGGTGGCGGTATCGGCGCCTATCTGGCCAAGAGCGTCGAAATGACCAAGATGCCTGAGCTGGTCGCGGCGATGCACTCGCTGATCGGTCTGGCGGCAGTCTGTATCGCCGTCGCTGCAGTTGCAGAGCCATGGGCCTTCAACATCGCCGCGCACGGCGAAGCGATCCCGCTGGGCAATCGCGTCGAATTGTTCATCGGCACCTTCGTCGGCGCGATCACCTTCTCCGGTTCGGTGATTGCGTTCGGCAAGCTGTCGGGCAAGTACAAGTTCCGCCTGTTCCAGGGGGCGCCGGTCAGCTTCTCGGGCCAGCACATGCTGAACCTGTTGCTGGCGGTGGCGATGATCGGCTTCGGCGTGATCTTCGTGCTGACGCAGAACTGGCTGCCGTTCATCATCATGGCGGCAATCGCCTTCGTGCTCGGCGTGCTGATCATCATCCCGATCGGCGGCGCCGACATGCCGGTGGTGGTGTCGATGTTGAACAGCTACTCCGGCTGGGCCGCAGCGGGCATTGGTTTCTCTCTGAATAACTCGATGCTGATCATCGCCGGTTCGCTGGTCGGATCGTCCGGTGCGATCCTGTCGTACATCATGTGCAAGGCGATGAACCGGTCGTTCTTCAATGTGATTCTGGGCGGTTTTGGTGGCGATCCTGCCGCTGCTGCCGCAGTTGGCGGCCAGGCGCAGCGCAACGTCAAGTCGGGTTCGGCTGACGACGCGGCTTTCCTGATGGGCAATGCGGAAACCGTGATCATCGTGCCGGGCTACGGCCTGGCGGTGGCGCGCGCGCAGCATGCACTGAAGGAACTGACCGAGAAGCTGACCCACAAGGGCGTGATCGTGAAGTACGCGATCCATCCCGTGGCCGGCCGCATGCCGGGTCACATGAACGTGCTGTTGGCCGAAGCGGAAGTGCCTTACGACCAGGTCTTTGAAATGGAAGACATCAACAGCGAGTTCGGTCAGGCCGACGTGGTGCTGGTGCTGGGCGCCAACGACGTGGTCAATCCGGCGGCCAAGGATCCGAAGTCCTCGATCGCGGGGATGCCGATTCTTGAGGCATACAAGGCCAAGACGGTCATCGTCAACAAGCGTTCGATGGCAGCCGGTTATGCCGGGTTGGACAACGAACTGTTCTACATGGACAAGACCATGATGGTCTTCGGCGACGCCAAGAAAGTCATTGAGGATATGGTCAAGGCGGTTGAGTAAGCCTTGATTGCATGAAGTAAAAAAGCCGCCGGATTCAACATCCGGCGGCTTTTTTCATGGTGCTGAGATTTATTTGGTGCCGAAAATCCGGTCGCCTGCATCGCCCAGGCCCGGCACGATGTAGGCATGGCTGTCGAGATGCGAATCGAGCGAGGCGACATACAGCTTCACATCGGGATGTGCATCATGGAATACCTGTACGCCTTCGGGTGCCGCCACCAGCGCGACGAAAATGATGTTCTCGGCCGTCACGCCGCGTTTCTTGAGGACGTCGATGGCGTAGACAGCGGAGTTGCCGGTCGCCACCATCGGGTCGCACAGGATCATGGTGCGGTCTTGCAGGTCGGGCAGGCGCACCAGGTATTCCACCGGCTGGTGCTGGTCGTTGCGATACACGCCGATATGGCCGACGCGTGCCGAGGGGATCAATTCCAGCAAACCGTCGCTCATGCCGATGCCGGCGCGCAGCACGGGAACCACGGCCAGTTTCTTGCCGGCGATCACCGGTGCATCGTAGGTGACCAGCGGCGTCTCAATCGACTCGGTGGTCAGCGGCAGGTCGCGCGTGATTTCGTAGCCCATCAGCAAGGTGATCTCGCGCAGCAGGTCGCGGAAGGTGCGCGTCGAAGTGCGCTTGTCGCGCATGTGCGAGAGCTTGTGCTGGATCAGCGGGTGGTTGAGGATGAACAGATTGGGAAAGCGGGGATCTTGTTTCATGATCTTATTTCATGGTCTTGTCAGTCAGGACCGCAAGCGTGCGGCAATGCTGCATTGTCTCATGCCAGACACTGCGGCAAGGGATTCAGGGCAAGCTTAACGCCAGCCGAACATCATCTGTTCGGCCAGGACGCGTTTCGCCGGCGCGGCAACGTCGATCAATCCCAATGACAATCCGAGCAGCGCCTGCGACGGCGCACCGTCCGGCGCGCTGGCGAAAACCCGCGCCATCATGTCGGTCAGCCTGATCGTGGCGTTGCGGTCGCGCAGCCGCTGCGCAGCGAATTGTTCGAGTGCGGCAGGCGCGGAGCTTGTGCGTGTCAGCGTGCTTGCCAATACCGCGGCGTCACGCAGACCCAGGTTGAGTCCCTGGCCCGCGACCGGGTGCAGTGTTTGCGCGGCGTTGCCGATGGCGACCGTGCGTGCGGAGGCGGCGGGTGCGGCGTTCAGGCCCAGTGGGTAACTATGGCGGGCGCTGCAGGAAGCAAAGCGGCCAACCCGTCCGCCGAAGACTTCGCCGAGTTCGTGCAGGAACGCACTTTCTTCGAGCGCCAGCAGGCGCCTTGCCGTGTCCGGACGCACGCACCACACCAGCGCATAACCGTCATCCTGCGGCAACAAAGCCAGCGGCCCTTGCGCGGTAAAGCGTTCGAACGCGCGATGGGCAATCGCGGCCGTGGCGGTGACGTGGGCGACGATGGCGACCTGATCGTAGTCGCGTTGGACGGCCTTGGCGGTTTGTTCCGAGAACACGCCGCCTTCGGCCTGCACCACGACGCCGGCGCTGAGCGTGCGGCCGTCGGCCAGTCGTACATCGGCCTGCAGACCTTGCTCATCGATGGCGGACACTTGCTCCGGGCGCAGCACGGCCACGTTGGTCTTCGTCAGTGCTGCGGACAAGGCCGTCACCAGCGCGCCATACCGCACCACATAACCGAGCGCGGGCAGGGCGTAGTCTTCACGACTGATCAGCGTGCGGCCGAAATGCTTGCGTCGCGACACGTGGATCTGGTTGATCGATGTCACCGATGGCGCCATCAGCGACCAGGCGCCGATTTCCTGCAGGATTTGCTGGCTGCCGTGCGAGAGCGCAATCGTGCGCGGATCCTGCGCCGCCTGCTCGCTCGACTTGGCGTCGATCAGTGCGATGCGGTGCGCCGGCATGCCGCGCTTGTGCAGCAGTGCGGCGGCGCTGAGGCCGACCGGACCGGCGCCGCAGATGATGACGTCGTAATCCGGCTGGGCTGGTGCGGCGGTGTCGGAAGAACTCATGGCAGGCGTGGAAAGATATCCGTAACGATTCACGCCGAACGCATCAGCGCTTCGATGTCGGCCACTTTGTTGGGCACGGCCGTGGTCAGGATTTCGCAGCCGCCCGGCGTGACGTGGGCATCGTCTTCGATACGGATGCCGATGTTCCAGTATTTTTCCGGCACGCCTTCGCCCGGGCGCACGTAGATGCCCGGCTCGACCGTCAGCACCATGCCCGGTTGCAGCGTGCGCCACGGCTTGTCGCCGTCGGCCGTGGCCGGGTCGCGATATTCGCCGACGTCGTGCACGTCCATGCCCAGCCAGTGGCCGGTGCGATGCATGTAGAACTGGCGATAGTCGCCCTTGGCGATCACATCGTCGAGCGAGCCGACCTTGTTCTTGTCGAGCAGGCCGGTGTCGAGCATGCCTTGCGCCAGCACGCGCACGGCGGCGTCGTGGCCGTCCATGAAGCGTTTGCCGGGGCGGGTGTCGGCGATGGCGGCGTCTTGCGCGGCCAGGACGATCTCGTACAGTTCTTTTTGCGGACCGGAGAACTTGCCGTTGGCCGGGAAGGTGCGCGTGATGTCGGAAGCGTAGCTGTCGAGTTCGCAGCCGGCATCGATCAGCACCAGGTCGCCGTCCCTGAGTTCGACGTCGCCGGCGCGGTAGTGCAGCACGCAGGCGTTGGCGCCGGTGGCGACGATGGAGCCGTAGGCCGGATATTGCGAACCGTTGTTGCGGAATTCGTGCAGCAGCTCGGCTTCCAGATGATATTCGCGCAGGCCGGGACGCGACAGGCGCATGGCGCGGCAATGCGCTTCGGCCGAAATGAGTCCGGCGCGTTTCATGACCGCGATTTCGCCGGCGTCCTTGAACAGGCGCATCTCGTCGAGCAGCACGTTGACGTCGACGATGGATGATGGTGCGGTGATGCCCGAGCGACCTAGTGCGCGCACGCTTTGCAGCCATTCCTGCAGCTGCGCATCGCGCTTGACGTCGTGGCCCAACGCATAAAAAACGGCCGGTGCATCGGCCAGCAATTGCGGCATTTCCTTGTTGAGCGTATCGACGGCGAAGGCTTCGTCGAAACCGAATTCCTGGCGCGCGGCATCGGGGCCGTAGCGATAACCGTCCCAGATTTCACGTTCGAGATTTTTGTCGCGGCAGAACAGAATGCTGCGGCTTTCCTTGCCGGGAGCGGCAATCAGGACGATGACCGCTTCCGGTTCCGTGAAACCGGATAGATAGTAGAAATAACTGTCGTGGCGATAAGGATAGTCGGCGTCGCGATTGCGCATGACTTCGTGCGCGGTCGGGATGATGGCGACGCCGCCGCCTTTTGCTTGCATCTGCGCGATCAATCTGGCGCGGCGGGCGATAAAGGAGGCTGTGGTCATCTTGGTGCTTTCTTCCGGGTGATCCGGATTATCTGCCGGCGAGGGGCGTATTCAATTCTTCCAGCTGTTCGACGGTGCCGACGTTGATCCATTCGCCGCGGTAAATTTCTCCGCCGACCTGGCCACGCGCCGCGTATTCGCGCAGCAGGGGGCCGAGCTTGGCATGTTCACCCGGCGCAATGGCGTCGAACATCTGCGGTCGGTACACGCCGATATTGGCGAAGGTGAACAAGGGCGATCCTTCATTGGCGATCGAAAAACTGTTCAGCGCGAAATCGCCGGTGGGATGGTGCGGTGGATTTTTCACCAGATAGATCCAGGCGACGTCGCGCTTGTCCAATGGTATCGGATTTCCCCACAGGTCGTTGTCTTCGAGGACGGTTTTGACCTGTTCGAAATCGAAATGAGGGATGTAGATGTCGCCCGAGATGGCGACGAACGCTTCTTCGCCGAGCAGGTGGCGCGCCTTGGCGATGCCGCCGGCGGTTTCCAGTGCAGTTCCCTCGGCAGAATACTGAATCTGCGCGCCGAACTGCGAACCGTCGCCCAGCGTTTCTTCAAACAGGTGGCCGAGATGCGCGTGGTTGATCACGATTTCAGTGATGCCGGCGCGCACCAGGTTCAGGATCTGCCAGACGATCAGCGGGCGGCCGCGTACTTTCAGCAGAGGTTTGGGGCAGGTATCGGTCAGCGGGCGCATGCGCTCGCCGCGGCCGGCGGCAAAAATCATCGCTTTCATGGCGTAGCCGGCCTCAGAAGGTGTAGCCGACTTGCGGCGCTTTGTCTTCCAGCTTCTCGATCAGTCTGACCAGCGGGATCAGCGCGCTGTAGCGGCGTGCCGCCTTGAGCGTGTATTCCATGACCAGCGGCATGTCCTTCAGGTAGGCGTCCTTGCCGTCGCGATGGTAAAGGCGTGCAAATATGCCCAGCACTTTCAGATGACGCTGCAGGCCCATGAATTCGAAATCGCGATAGAAGGTATCGATGTCCGGCGCCACCGACAGGCCGGCGCGCTTGGCGCGTTCCCAGTAGCGGATGACCCAGTCCAGCACCATTTCTTCGTCCCACTGGATGTAGGCGTCGCGCAGCAGCGAAACCAGATCGTACGTGATCGGGCCGTAGACCGCGTCCTGGAAATCGATGATGCCCGGATTGCCGGTCGGCAGGACCATCAGGTTGCGCGAGTGATAGTCGCGGTGGACGAACACCTGCGTCTGCGACAGGTTGTTGGCCAGCAGCGTGTCGAAGACCTTGCTCAGCGTGTTCTTCTGGTCGTCGGTCAGCGTCACGTTCAGGTGCCTGGCGATGTACCAGTCGGGGAACAACTGCAACTCGCGCGACAGCAGGGCGCGGTCGTATTCCGGCAGCACATCCGGCTTGCTCTGGGTCTGCAGCAGCACCAGCGCATCGATCGCGTCGATGTAGAGCTTGTGGGCGGTGTCGTTGTTGAGCTGATTCAGGTAAGTCGTCGTGCCCAGGTCCGACAACAGCAGGAAGCCGCGTTCGACATCCTGCGCCAGTACGGTCGGCACCGACACGCCGGTTTTGCCGAAGACCTCGGCGACATGGATGAATGGGCGCACGTTTTCTTGCGGTGGCGGCGCGTCCATGACGATCAGCGTTTTACCATCCGGCGTGTCCACGCGGAAATAACGGCGGAAGCTGGCATCGGTCGAAGCGGGACGCAGCGTATCGACATTGGTGGGGGTGGCGAGGGTGGGCAGCCATTCTTGCAGCAGGGACAGGCGCGGATCGGCAGGGGAATTATTTAAAGACATGAACAATCAGAGGAATTCGTTTGATGATGTTGAGTTCCCATATAATAAGGGATTAAATCCAAAAAATCGCCTGCCATGGTGTTTGAACGCTTCTTTACATGATCCGCTTTTTCAAGTTTCCATTTGGTCGTTGTGCCGACTTGCGGATGTCGCGTTTCTTTACGTCCCTGGCCTCTCTCGCCGTCGCGGCGTCGGCAACGACCATTTTGCCGGTCTCCGCGCAGGCGCAGACCATCCAGAATACCCCGGCCACGCCCAGCGCCAAGGCCGATGACAAGGATGCCCCGGTCAACGTCAGCGCCGAGCAGATGACCGGCCGGCCTGATCGACAGATCAACCTTGACCGCGACGTCGAAGTGGTCCGCGGCGAAACCACCATCAAGGCCGACAAGGCCGAATACCGTATCATCAAGGACGAGGTCGAAGCGACCGGGCACGTCTGGATGAAGCGTCTGCAGGATCGCTACACCGGCGACAAGGCGCTGATGAACATGGATTCGGGCAAGGGTTACGTGACCAACCCGACTTACCTGTTCGGCAAGAACGGCGGACGCGGCAAGGCTGAAAAGATCGACTTCCTTTCCGACGACCAGGCCAAGGTCACCGAAGGCACCTACAGCACCTGCGAAGCGCTCGATCCGGACTGGTACATCCAGGCGTCGACCATGGATCTCGACAGCGGCCGCGACGTCGGCACCATGCATAGCGGCGTCGTCTATTTCAAGGGTGTGCCGATCCTCGGTGCACCGCTGATGTCTTTTCCGCTGTCGGGTGAGCGCAAGTCGGGCGTGCTGCCGCCGACTTTCGGCGTCACCAGCACGGGTGGCGCGGAGCTGACGGTACCTTATTATTTCAATATCGCGCCAAATCGGGACCTGACGCTGTATCCGCGTTATATTGCGCGGCGCGGTTTGCAAATGGGTATTGAAGGTCGTTATCTGGGCGAGGACTATTCCGGAACGACCAGAGTTGAAGGCATTCAGGATCGTGTGACCGGTACCGGGCGCTACTCCCTTTCATCCCAGCATTCGCAAACGCTGGCGCCGAATCTGGTGTTCGGCTGGAATGTGAACAAGGCGTCGGACAACGACTATCCGAGCGATTTTTCGCATTCGGTGACGGCCAGTACGCAGCGTTTGCTGATTCGTGATGCCAGTCTGAGTTATTCGAGCACTTATTGGAGCGCCGTCGGACGCGTGACCAAATATCAGTTGCTGCAGGATGTCAACAATCCTATCCAGAAACCGTATGACCGTGTACCGCAGTTGACCTTGACCGCCGCACGTCAGGATGTCGGCGGTTTTGACTTCAATTTTGCTTCTGAATTTGCGCGTTTTTCGAACACTTTCACCGCCGGTACTTCGGCGGGTTCCGAAATGGTTGGCGGCGACCGCATGTATGCCAATCAGTCGATCGCCTATCCGATCATCCGTCCCGGTTATTTCATTACGCCGAAAGCGTCCCTTGATGCGACCACGTACCGCTTGAACAACGTCAGCGTCGGCGCACCGACCAATCTGACGCGCGTGGTGCCGACTTATTCCCTGGATGCCGGCATGACTTTTGAGCGCGACACACGTTTGTTCGGACGCGACATGACGCAAACGCTGGAGCCGCGTTTGTTCTACGTGCGTACGCCTTATCGCGATCAGAGCCAATATCCGAATTTCGACTCGGGTCTGGCAGATTTCAACTACGCGCAGATCTTCAGCGAAAACCGCTTCGTCGGTCACGACCGCATCAGCGACGCGAATCAGATTACCGGGGCGCTGGTGTCTCGCTTCATCGAAGAAGACGGCCTCGAACGGTTGCGTGTGGCGGTTGGTCAGCGTTTCTATTTTGCCGATCCCAAGGTTGTGCTGGATGGCACTTCGGCCACCGTCAACGGTAGCAAATCCGATCTGTTGTTGTCCTTGGGCGGTCAGATCACCAGACAGCTCTCCCTCGACAACACCGTTCAATACAGCGAAACGCTGCGGCAGATGGTGCGTTCCAATTTCGGCGCGCGCTGGCAACCGGCACCCAAGAAAGTGCTGAACCTGACCTATCGTCTCGACCGCACCAATGCCACCGGCATCCTCAAGCAGATGGATATCTCCGGTCAATGGCCGGTGTCGCAACGCTGGTATGCTGTCAGCCGCATCAACTATTCAATCCCTGACAAGACCGTGGCAGAAGGTTTGTTGGGCATGGAATACAAGGCCGATTGCTGGGTGTTCCGCCTCGTGGCGCAGCGCATTCCGACTTCGTCGAGCAAGGCGTCCACTTCGTTCTTCATCCAGCTTGAGCTGAATGGTTTCTCCAAGATTGGCTCGAATCCGCTGGATGCGCTGAGCGCCAGCATTCCCGGCTATCAGATCATCAACAAGCCAGACGATCTCACACGTTATTAAACCGATAATCATATGAACGCTTCCATTTCCTCGCGCCGTCATCCTCTCGCTCGCATCACCTCCGGCATCGTCTTGATGTGCATGTCGTTCGGCATGATCGGCAGCGCCCAGGCGCAATTCGCCGCGACCGCCACGCCTGCCGTTCCCGGATTGCAGCTGCCGCCGACGGCGACACCCGCTCCTGCGCCTGCAGCTGCGACATCGCGTGCGCCGCGTCCGGTCGACTCCATTCTTGTGGTTGTCAACAATGACGTGATCACGCGCCAGGAGCTGTCCGAACGCCTGGCGTCGGTGCAGAAACGTCTCACCGCCCAAGGCGTCGCCTTGCCGCCACGCAACCAGTTGCAAAGCCAACTGTTGGAACGCATGATCGTCGAGCGCGCGCAGACGCAAATGGCAAAAGAAAACGGCATTGTTGTGGATGACGTCATGCTGGATCGCGCGATCCTGCGCATTGCCGAACAGAACAAGATGTCGCTTGCTGATTTCCGCGTCCAGCTCGAGCGCGAAGGCATGGCCTATCCGGCCTTCCGCGAAGACATCCGCCGTGAAATCATCATGCAGCGCCTGCGCGAACGCGAAGTCGACAACAAGGTGCTGGTGTCGGAATCCGAAGTGGACAACTACCTGGCCGCCGAGAACAATACCTCCGTCAAACACGAAGACCTGAACCTGGCGCAAATCCTCGTGCGGGTGCCGGAAAACGCCTCGCCGGAGCAAGTTGCGGCACGCCGCCAGCGCGCGGAAGAAGTGTTGCGCCAATTGAAGACCGGCGCCGATTTCGCCAAGACCGCGGCAACCTATTCCGACAGCAGCGATGCACTCAGCGGCGGCGACCTGGGCTGGCGCGCGCAGGACCGTCTGCCGCAGTTGTTCCTCGACGCGGTGGCGAGCCTGAAGCCGGGCGAAGTCTCCTCCATCGTCAAGAGCGGCAACGGCTTCCATATCCTCAAGCTGATTGATCGCCGTAATGCCAGCGCCACCGGCAAGGCTGGTGCGCCGGCCGTAGAACAAACGCATGCACGCCATATCCTGATCAAGGTCAATCAAGTGGTGTCTGCCGCTGAAGCGCGTCGCAAACTGCTCGAACTGAAAGAACGCCTGGATCACAAGGCGGCGACCTTCGAAGAATTGGCCAAGCTGTATTCCAACGACCTGTCGGCGTCCAAGGGCGGCGACCTGGGCTGGATCTATCCGGGCGACACCGTGCCGGAATTCGAGCGCGCCATGAACGAATTGAAGCCGGGCGAAGTCAGCCAGCCGATCGAATCGCCGTTCGGCTTCCACCTGATCCAGGTGGTCGAACGCAAGACCGACGACGGTTCTCAGGAGCGCGCACGTCTGGCCGCACGCCAGGCGATTCGCGAGCGCAAGATCGACGAAGCGACCGAAGACTGGTTGCGTCAGCTGCGTGACCGCGCCTACGTCGAGTTCCGCACCGACGACAACTGATCCCTCCGATGTCCGCAGCCCTGTCCGCAGTCCCTGAAGTTCAACGCCGGCGCCCCACGCTGGCGATCACCTGCGGAGAGCCGGCCGGCATCGGCCCGGAAATTTCCATCAAGGCCGCCTGGCAGCTGCGTGCAGAAGTGCGCAGCGTGCTGTTCGGCGATGCTGCCTTCCTGGCGCAGACTGCGCAGGCGCTGGACCCGGCCATCGCCTTGTCGGCCTTGTCGCTGCAGGCCTTTCGCAACAGCGGATTGCCCAATTTTCCGCAAGACCGCCTGATCGTCATCGATTGCCCCACCAGTGAGCCGGTAGTTCCCGGCGTGCTCGATGCGCGCAATGGCCGCGCCGTGCTGCAGACGCTCGACGTTGCGGTCGAGTGGGCGCTGCAAGGACAATTCGACGCCATCGTCACTGCGCCGCTGCAGAAGAGCACGATCAATGACGCCGGCGTGCCATTCACCGGTCATACCGAATACCTCGCCGAACGCACCGCCACGCCGCAGGTAGTGATGATGCTGGCCGGAGGCGATGCGCCGCATTTACGGGTGGCGCTGGCGACCACGCATCTGGCGCTCAAGGACGTGTCGGCGGCGATCACTTTTGATGGCCTGAGCCGTACCCTCGATATCATCCATGCCGACCTGCGCGACAAATTCGGCATCGCGCAACCGCGCATCCTGGTTACCGGACTCAATCCGCACGCCGGCGAGAACGGTTACCTGGGGCGCGAAGAAATCGACGTCATCAGTCCAGCTCTGGCCGCGGCCAAGGCGCGCGGCATCGATGTCGCCGGTCCTTATCCGGCGGACACGCTGTTCCAGCACAAATATCTCGAACACGCCGATTGCGTGCTCGCCATGTATCACGACCAGGGCCTGCCGGTATTGAAATTCGCCAGCTTCGGCCAAGGCATCAATATCACGCTGGGCCTGCCCATCATCCGCACCTCCGTCGACCACGGCACCGCGCTCGACCTCGCCGCCCAAGGGCTGGGCCACGCCGACCACGGCAGCATGATCGAAGCCATCAGGACGGCGGCGCTCATGGCCCGCGCCAAGAATTCCGTATGAAACATATCGCCCGCAAACGTTTCGGCCAGAACTTCCTGACCGATCAGTCCGTCCTGCACGACATCATCAGCGCCATCGCACCCCAGAAGGACGACGTCATGGTCGAGATCGGTCCGGGTCTGGCTGCGATGACTCGCCTGTTGCTCGAATCGCTTGACGAGATGCACGTGGTCGAGCTCGACCGCGACCTGGTGGCGCGCCTGCAGAAGCAGTTCGATCCCAAGCGCCTGCATGTGCATTCGGCCGACGCGCTCAAATTCGATTTCACTTCGATTCCGGTGCCTGCCGGCCGCAAGCTGCGCGTGGTCGGCAACCTGCCGTACAACATCTCCAGTCCGCTCATGTTCCATCTGGCCGCGCTGGCGCCGCTGGTGCAGGACCAGCATTTCATGCTGCAGAAGGAAGTAGTCGAGCGCATGGTCGCCGACCCGGGCAGCAAGGCCTTCGGGCGCCTCTCGGTGATGCTGCAGTGGCGCTACCGCATGCAGCTGATGTTTGTGGTGCCGCCGACCGCCTTCGATCCGCCTCCGCGCGTGGAATCGGCGATCGTGCGCATGATCCCGATTGCGCATCCGCTTGACTGCGACCAATCCCTGCTCGAAGAAGTCGTCACCAAGGCGTTTTCCCAACGTCGCAAGGTCATCCGCAATTGCGTCGCCGGCTTGCTCGTCGAAGCCGACCTGATCGCCGCCGGCATCGATCCGCAGGCGCGTCCCGAAGCGGTACCGATGGAACAGTTCGTCGCGCTGGCCAACGTGCTGCGGCAACATCGCGCCGCCTGAACCGGGCGATCGCTGTGCGGTCGTAAATTATTTACGCGCCGATTTCAGCAGCAATTCCATGAAGTCCGCCGCCAATTGCTGATCCTGCGGCGCCAGCAGGATGAAGCGTCCCAGCGCGTTTTCGAGACGCGCCGCAGCCGCCTTGTCGGCATCACTGACCGTTTTTCCTGACTGCATGTTCTGTTCGGCGATGAAATAAAGCGACGACACCGGGACGTCGAGCGCTTTGGCGACGTTTTCCAGCATGTCGGGCGTGAGGCGCTGCTTGTCGCGTTCGACGCGCGACAGATTGGCGGCATCGGTGCCTGCGACCAATGCGATTTCTTCCAGGCTCGCTTTTCTTTCCTTGCGAATCTTGCGTAGGACTTGGCCAATATTCATTTATCAATTCTCCTGCCAATATTGCGTGAGGCGCAAAGTCGTGCGGACAAATTTTTTGATAAAATATTGCGTATTGCGCAAATAAACGCGCCAAACCAAGGCTCGCAAGCAAAAAGGAAACTTGCTTTGCGGCGTTGAATAGTTGGTGCTGTCGGAACAGCACCACGAAAGGCGGCAAAAAACATGCGGGAAAACAGATAACAGATTCCGTCGTGGAGCGGCTCGCTTATGACTGCAGGACGTGCGAATGCACTGTTTTCATCATAGTTCGTCGGGCGCAAGATGAAACCTGTATTTGCGCATGTTGCCATTTGACAGGGGGAAGTGGCGCGGCAGTCGTCATCAGGAATTTCCTGATGGCGAAGGGCGGCATTGCGGATTAATCTTGCCGGGATTTTCATACTTCAATATTGCGCCATTGCATCGGCGGTACCTACGCAACACAAAAGGCGATTGAAGCGCAATCCCCCCGGCGCATAGTCGGCACATCCTGATCGGAACAGCCGGGAACGTCTAACCAGTCGTCAGTCAATACGTTTAATTGCACTTTTACATGACAAGGGGAAATGTATGCGCATAGCGAATTTCAGGATCGGGGCACGTCTGGGCATAGGATTCGGTTTCCTGGTGCTGTTGCTGGTCTCCATGGCCGTGCTCGGCGTCACGCGCCTGTCCGGACTCAAGGAGCAGATGGACGAAGTCATCAATGACAAATATCCGAAGACGGTGCTGGCCAACGACATCATCAAGAACGTCAACGTGATTGCACGATCCTCGCGCAACGTGCTGCTCATGACAGATGCCGACGAGATCGGCAAGGAAATGCAGACCATCAAAAAAGCCGGCGACAGCACCAAGGCTACGCTTGAAAAACTCGACAGTCTGATCACCGGCGACAAGGGTCGCGCACTCATGAAGTCGATCATGGACGCGCGCACGCAATACAACGTCGGTCGCGACGAAGTGCTGCGCCTGGTGGTGGCTGGTGCGAAGAACGAGGCCACGATGCTGCTGCTGCAGACGGTGCGGCCGCTGCAACTGACCTACATGTCTGCCGTCGAAACCCTGATCGCGCATCAGAACGAGCTGATGCAAGTCGCCAGCAAGGAAGTCGAAGAAGAGTATATCGAGGCCCGCAATCTGGTGATTGCGCTGAGCGTCATCGCGCTGGTGTTCGCCGGCCTGATCGCCTGGCTGGTCACGCGCAGCATCACGTCGCCGTTGAGCCGTGCAGTCAAGGTTGCAGAGACCGTTGCGGCGGGTGACCTGACCTCGCAGTTCGATGCTTCCGCCAAGGATGAAACAGGCCAGTTGCTACGCGCCTTGCGGGCCATGAACGACAACCTGCTCGACATCGTCAGCCGGGTTCGCCATGGCACCGACACCATCGCCACTGCATCGACCCAGATCGCTGCCGGCAATCTGGACCTGTCCAGCCGTACCGAGCAGCAAGCCAGCTCGCTCGAGGAAACCGCCTCGTCGATGGAGGAACTGACGTCCACCGTCAAGCAAAATGCCGAAAATGCGCGTGAAGCCAACAAGCTGGCCGTCTCGGCGTCTGCCGTCGCGGTCGAAGGCGGCAACGTGGTCGGCAAGGTGGTGCATACGATGGAGTCGATCAATGCGTCCTCGCGCAAGATCGTCGATATCATCAGCGTGATCGACGGCATTGCCTTCCAGACCAACATCCTGGCGCTGAATGCCGCGGTCGAAGCGGCACGCGCCGGTGAGCAGGGCCGCGGCTTCGCGGTGGTGGCCAGCGAAGTGCGCACATTGGCGCAGCGCAGCGCCGCCGCTGCGAAAGAAATCAAGTCGTTGATCGATGATTCGGTGGAAAAAGTGGATTCCGGCAGCAAGCTCGTCGAGCAGGCCGGCCAGACCATGAACGAAGTCGTCAGCAGCGTGCGCCGCGTGACCGACATCGTCGGCGAGATCACCGAAGCCAGCCGCGAACAAAGCGAGGGCATTGAGCAGGTCAACCAGGCAGTGACGCAGATGGACCAGGTCACGCAGCAAAACGCCGCGCTGGTCGAAGAAGCCGCCGCTGCAGCGCAATCGCTGCAGGATCAGGCCACCAGCCTGTCGCAGATCGTCGGCGTCTTCAAGATCGACAGCAATCGCCTGCCGGATAAGGCCGGCGCTTCGTCGTCTGTCCAGCAACGTCCGCATGACGTGACGCCGAAGACGCCATCGCTGGCGCGCAAGCAGGAAGCGCCGCGTCTGCCTGCTGCGGCACGTACCCCCGTCACCGGCAAGGACGACGACTGGGAACAGTTCTGATCGTTGCCTGACGTGATTGCCATCACTGCGCGCCTGCCGTCATCCGACCGCAGGCGCGCGTTATTTGCGGCCTGGAACGCGACGGCAATAATGCGCGCCGGCAAGCCGACGCGAACAGCGCTACAATCCTGCACTCCGATAAGTTCTTAGGCAAAGGCTCATTATGCGCATCCTGCACACCATGCTCCGGGTTGGCGACCTGCAACGCTCCATCGATTTCTACACCAAGGTGCTCGGCATGAAATTGCTGCGCACCAGCGAAAACACCGAATACAAATACACCCTGGCCTTCCTCGGCTACGGCAGCAATCCGGATCACGCCGAACTCGAGCTGACCTACAACCATGGCGTCGACAAATATGAAATGGGCACTGCCTACGGCCATATCGCCATCTCGGTCGACGACGCCTACAAGGCTTGCGACGCGGCGCGCTCCTCGGGCGGCAACGTGACGCGTGAAGCCGGTCCGGTCAAGGGCGGCAGCACGGTGATCGCCTTCGTGACGGATCCCGACGGCTACAAGATCGAGTTCATCGAACGCAAAGACTGAGTCAACGCGGCGTATGAAATGAATCGGCCTGCTGCATGGAGACATGCAGCAGGCCGATGTTTTTGTCGAACAGATTTGCCGGTCAGAAAATCGGCAGGGTCTCGGGTGCGCTGTCGCGCAGGGCACGCTTGGCGGTTTCGAATTCAGGGAAGATCGATTGGACCGTGGCCCAGAAACGCGGGCTGTGGTTCATTTCGCGCAGATGCGACAGCTCGTGCGCGATCACGTAATCGATCAGCGGCAGCGAAAAATGCATCAGGCGCCAGTTCAGGCGGATGCGTCCGTCGGCGGTGCAGGAGCCCCATTGGGTAGTGGCCGA
This sequence comes from Herbaspirillum lusitanum, assembly GCF_026127345.1. Taxonomy (NCBI): domain Bacteria; kingdom Pseudomonadati; phylum Pseudomonadota; class Betaproteobacteria; order Burkholderiales; family Oxalobacteraceae; genus Herbaspirillum; species Herbaspirillum lusitanum. Next base: position 307,849 of record NZ_QXFG01000005.1, read on the forward strand.
CGACAGCGCGAACGACTGATAGGTCACGCCCAGTTTCTCAGCGTAAACCGGCAGGCGCGCTGCAAAGGTTTCCTTGGCGCGGGCTTGCAGCCAGCCTTGCACGCGGTCTTTCAGTTGCTGCTCGCCGGCATCGGCAGGCAGGCCTACGGTCAACTCCAGGGTGTCTTCATCGTAGGCGATTCCGGCCGCCTGATTGGCGCGGATACGCAGGGTGATGTCCTGGCCCAGATAGGGCAGGGTGGCGCCGTCGCGCCATTGCATCTGCGGTTGCAGGCGGCGCGCCGAGCGTTCGCGGCGTTCATTGAGTTTGGTGAAGATCCAGCGCTGCTTTTCGCGGATGGCGTTTTCGATCTCGCCCAGGGTCACCCATTTCGGCGCGGTCACGCGCAAGCCTTCGTCGCTGATCAGGAAGCCGATCGAGCGGCGCTTCGAGCGCAGCAGCGCATAGTCGAGATGATGTTCGCCCAGTTGAATGCGCCGCATGCCGTCGGCGGGACGGCCGATCGGCGGCGACATCGGCGGCAATGGAGTCTGCTGTTTGAGTTCGGGCGCCGGTGCGTAGTCCTGCTGCAAAAGCGGTGGCGGTGGGCTATCCTGCGTCGTCTCCAGAGGCGTCGGCGTGAAGAAATCCAGTTGCAGCGTGAGCTGGTTAGGATCCGGCTGAGAGTGACGAAGCAGTTTCAATGTAGTGGGGCCGATGGTGTCAGTTTCTTTTAGTATCGACGACGGCATAAACCGCCGGGGAAATCACGCGCATTTCGGATTCTATCCAATTTTCAACGCGTTGGCTTAACTGTGCAGGATCCAGGCCTTCCGGCGAGATCGGCTTGCCGATCGATACCGTGATCATACCCGGAGTTTTGATGAATGAGCCCTTCGGCCAGCATTCGCCGGCATTGACCGCAACCGGCACGACCACGGTGTTGGTTTCGACCGCCAGGCGCGAGCCGCCGTGCTTGTACTTGCCGGTCTGGCCGACCGGGATGCGCGTGCCTTCCGGGAACATGATCACCCATTGGCCGTCGGCCAGGCGCTTGCGGCCCTGCTCCACCACTTGCGCGAAGGCGTCGCGGCCCTTGCTGCGGTCGATCGGGATCATGCGCAACAAGGCGATGCCCCAGCCGAAGAACGGGATGTAGGTCAGTTCCTTCTTGAACACGAACACCAGCGGGCGCGGCATGATGATCAGGTAGAAAATCGTTTCCCACGCCGACTGGTGCTTGGACAGGAGGATCACCGGCGCGTCGGGCAGGTTTTCCATGCCCTTGACCTGGTAGCGGATGCCGCAGATGACTCGTGCCGCCCAGATCACGATGACGTTCCAGCGCGAAGTCAGGTAATAGCGCCGGGCGTACGGGAACGGGGCGAACAGGATGCACGCCATCGACCACACCACGGTGGTCACCGTCATCACCAGCGTGAACAGCACGGAACGCAAAAACAGGTTGATACGCAAAATACAGTCTCCCTTTTCAGAGTCGGCGAGGCCGTGTCCGCAATGCGACGGCCTGCTGCCTTCTCACTATCCACTAAACCGACATTTCTACCGGTGCTTTCAATATGAAGTCGACCACCCCGGCGAGGTCCGGATAAATCAACGTGCCGGGCGGCAGGCCGCCTTTCTCGCGGGTCTTTTCGCCCTTGCCGGTGAGCACCAGAAACGGCGCGCAGCCGGCCACGAAACCGGCTTGCAGGTCGCGCAGCGAATCGCCCACGGTGACCACGCCGCCACGCAGGCTGATGCCGAAGCGCTTGGAAATTTCGTTGAACATGCCCGGCTTGGGTTTGCGGCAATCGCAGTTGTCGTCGGCGGCATGCGGGCAGAAGAACACGGCGTCGATATCGGCGCCGACCTGCTGCGCAGCGTTGTGCATCTTCTGATGGATGGCATTGAGCGTCATCATGTCGAACAAGCCGCGGCCCACGCCCGACTGATTGGTGGCGACGACGACGCGATAGCCTGCCTGGTTGAGGCGGGCGATCGCTTCCAGCGAACCCTTGATCGGTATCCATTCCGCGGGCGACTTGATAAAGGCGTCCGAGTCCTGGTTGATCACGCCATCACGATCCAGAATGATCAGCTTCATGTTCTTCTTACCCTATCCCTGAGAACCTGATGGACCTTATGCCGCCAGCTTGGAAATGTCCGCAACCTGGTTGAGCATCTGATGCAATTCAGCCAGCAAAGCCTGGCGGTTGTGGCGCAGTTGTTCGTCTTCGGCGTTGACCATCACGTCGTTGAAGAAGGCATCGACGTTTTGACGCAATTGCGCCAGGGCTTTGAGTGCGCCGCTGAAATTGCCTTGCGCATAAGCGGCATCGACTTGCGGCTTCAGCAACAGCATGGCCGAGTACAGCGCCTGCTCGGCCGCTTCGCGCAGCAAGCCGTTCTGCACGGTGCCGCTCACTCCGCCTTCGATCTTCTTGAGGATATTGGTGATGCGCTTGTTGGCGGCGGCCAGCGCTTCGGCTTCGGGCAGCGCGGCGAAGGCCTGGACCGCATCCAGGCGTTCGGTGATGTTGTCCAGCACTTCCGGCTGTTGCGCCACCACTGCCTCGATTTCGTTGGGCGAATAATTGCGCTCGCGCAGCAGGCCGCGCAGGCGATCGAACAGGAAGGCGCTGACGTCGGCGCTCGGATCCTTGAAATTGCTGTTGCCTGCGAACTGCGCCACGGCTGCCTGCAGCAACGCAGGAATCGCCAGCGGCAGGCGCTTTTCAACCAGCATGCGCAACACGCCCAGCGCGTGACGGCGCAGTGCGAACGGATCCTTGTCGCCGGTCGGTTGCAGGCCGATGCCCCAGATGCCAACCAGGGTTTCGAGCTTGTCGGCCAGCGCCACGGCGGTGCCGGTCGCGGACGCCGGCAAGGCGTCGCCGGCGAAGCGCGGCTGGTAATGTTCGGAAGCGGCCAGCGCGACTTCATCCGGCTCGCCGTCGTGACGCGCGTAGTAGGCGCCCATGATGCCTTGCAGCTCGGGGAATTCGCCCACCATGTCGGTCAGCAGATCGGTCTTGGCCAGCAGCGCGCCGCGTTCGGCCAGCGCCACATCATTACCCAGCAGTTTGGCAATCGCGCCGGCCAGCGCCTTGACGCGCTCGGTGCGTTGCAACTGGTTGCCCAGCTTGTTGTGATAGACGACGTTGGCCAGTTGCGGGACGCGATCGGCCAGCGTCTTCTTCTTGTCTTGCTCGAAGAAGAATTTCGCATCCGACAGACGCGGACGCACCACGCGTTCGTTGCCCTGGATGATGTGCTGCGGGTTGGACGTTTCCAGATTCGAAACGATCAGGAAACGCGACCGCAGCTTGCCGTTGGTATCGGTCAGCGCAAAATATTTCTGGTTGGTCTGCATGGTCAGGATCAGGCATTCCTGCGGCACCGCCAGGAATTGATCGTCGAATTTGCATTCATAGACCACCGGCCATTCGACCAGCGCCGTGACTTCGTCGAGCAGCGCTTCCGGCATCAGCACCTTGTCGTCGCCGGCTTTGCCGAGCAGGTCGAGGCGGATCTTTTCCTTGCGTTCCGTGAAGCCCGGGATGACTTTGCCTTTGCTGATCAGCGTCTCGACATAGGTCTCGGGCGAGTCGATCGCGATCGCGCCTTGCGACAGGAAGCGATGGCCTTGCGTGATCTTGTCGGCGTCGAGACCGAGGATGTTCAGCGCCACCACGCTCGAGCCATGCAGCGCGATCAGGCGGTGTGCGGGACGAACAAAATGAACGGTGTTGCCCGCGTCGCGGCCGTGCTGGCGCTGGTAGCTCATCAGCTTCGGGATCGGCAGCTTGGCAACCGATTCTTCCAGTGCAGCTTGCAGGCCGGATTGCAGCGCGCCGCCCTTGGCGGTGTAGTTGTAGAAGAAGCTCTCGGCCTTGCCGTCCTGGGCACGTTCCAGCTGGTCCGGGGTGATCACGGTGGCGCCGACTTGCGCAGCCAATGCGGCCAGTTTCTTGACCAGCGGCGCTGCCGGACGACCTTCGGCGTCCAGCGCCACGCTGACCGGCAATACCTTTTCGCGGATCGCCTTGTCGAGCGACGTGGCGCGCACGTTGGTGATCGACACTGCCAGGCGACGCGGCGTCGCGTAAGTGGTGGCGGTAGCGCCTTCTTCGAGGAAGTCGCGCGATTTCAGTCCGTTGAAAATGCCGTTGGCAAAGGCGTCGCCCAGTTTGGCGAGCACTTTCGGCGGCAGTTCTTCAGTCAGGAGTTCTACTAAAAGTGTTTGAGTCATTTTCTATCTTCTTGCCGATTTCTTGCTTATTTGGCGCTGCGGCCGGTGTCAGCCGCAGCGCGATCCGGTCAATACGTTATTCAGGCAGCCTGGCGTGCAACATCGGCGCCCGCCATCGGGAAGCCGAGGCGCTCGCGCGATTCGTAATATGCCTGCGCCACGGCGCGCGACAGATTGCGGATGCGGCCGATGTAGGCGGCGCGCTCGGTCACCGAGATGGCGCCGCGTGCATCCAGCAGGTTGAAGGTATGCGCCGCCTTCAGGATCATTTCGTAGGCCGGCAACGCCAGCGGTACTTCCAGCAGGCGCTTGGCTTCGGCTTCGTAGTTGCCGAACAGCGAGAACAGGAAGTCGGTATTCGAATATTCGAAGTTGAAGGTCGACTGCTCGACTTCGTTCTGGTGGAACACGTCGCCGTAGGTCAGCTTTTTCTTGACGCCATTCTCGACCCATTCGGTCCAGACCAGGTCGTAGACGTTTTCAACGTTTTGCAGGTACATCGCCAGGCGCTCGATGCCGTAGGTGATTTCGCCGAGCACCGGTTTGCAGTCGAGGCCGCCGACTTGCTGGAAGTAGGTGAATTGCGTTACTTCCATGCCGTTGAGCCAGACTTCCCAGCCCAGGCCCCAGGCGCCTAGGGTCGGGTTTTCCCAGTCGTCTTCGACGAAACGCACGTCGTTTTGCTTCAGGTCGAGGCCGAGCGCTTCGAGCGAACCGAGGTACAGATCGAGGATGTTCTCAGGCGCCGGCTTCAGCACCACCTGGTATTGGTAGTAGTGCTGCATGCGGTTGGGGTTTTCGCCGTAGCGGCCGTCCTTGGGACGGCGCGACGGCTGCACGTAGGCAGCGCGCCATGGCTCCGGTCCGATCGCGCGCAGGAAGGTCGCGGTGTGCGAGGTGCCGGCGCCGACTTCCATGTCGTAGGGCTGGAGCAATGCGCAACCTTGCGCATCCCAATATTCTTGCAACTTGAGAATGATCTGTTGAAATGTAAGCATCTTTTTATGTTGCCGGTGATGGCGGGCAAGGAATTGCTAAAACCCTGAATTTTAGCGGTTTTTGAGGGGGCCATGCGGCCCAAACGCAGGAACCTGCAGGAAATAACCAGGAAAGGAGCAAAGAAAAACGCCGGAGGCGCTAGCGTTTGCGGCGCGACAGCAGCCAGGCCGCCGCCAGCGCAGCGACCGTCAGCGCCAGCATCAGCTTGTTGCCGAGCAGGATGTAGGGGGTCTGGCCCTGGAACCCCTGCACCGATGCGCTCAGCATGTTGCGCGTGTAAGGCTGCAATTCGGACACCAACTGGCCTTTGGGACCGATGACGGCGGTGGCGCCGGTATTGGTCGCGCGCAGCATCGGGCGGCCGGTTTCCAGCGCGCGCATCTGGGAGATCTGCAAATGCTGCGGCAGGGCGATCGAATTGCCGAACCAGGCGATGTTGGACAGGTTCAGCAGCATGCTGGCCTGCGGCTGGCCGGCGTAGTAGGCGCCGCCGAGCTGGGCGGCGATCTCTTCACCGAACAGATCCTCGTAGCAGATGTTGGGCATGATCCATTGCTGCTTGACCTGGAACGGCAACTGCAAGGGTTTGCCGCGCGTCATGTCGCCCAGCGGAATGTTCATCATGTCGACGAACCAGCGGAAACCGAGCGGGATGAATTCACCGAAAGGCACCAGGTGATGCTTGTCGTAGCGATACGGCGTGCGCTCGCTGGCCGGGTCGGGAGAGAAACCGATCATGCTGTTGGCGTACTGGCCCGGACCGTCCGACAAGGGAATCCCCAGCGCCAGATGGCTGCCCGAGGTCTGTACAAAGCGCGTCAGGCGCGCCAGATAATCCGGCGGCAGTTGCTGCGGCAGCAGCGGTACCGCGGTTTCGGGCGTGGCGATCAGGTCGGCCGGCGCGCTGCGGATCATATCGTCGTACATCATCAGCGACGACAGCAGCGCTTCATTGGAGAACTTCATTTCCTGCGGAATATTTCCTTGCAGCAAACGCACGCTTATCGGCTGTCCCTGTGCATGCGTCCAGTCGACTGCATGCAGCGCCACGCCGGCGCCGGCCAGCAGCAGCGTCAATGCGGCAGGCAGGACACGCGGACCGGTGCGCAGGCTCAGCATGGCGAGGCTGCCGGCGATGATCGCGGCGAACCAGGCCAGGCCGTAGACGCCGACCACGGGCGCGAAGCCGGCCAGCGGACCGACATTGTGCGCATAGCCCGACGTCAGCCATGGAAAACCGGTGAACAACCAGCCGCGCAGCCATTCCGACAAGGCCCACAGCGCCGGCAACAACAGCAGCAGCACGACAAGCGGTGATGCCGCCCAGCGTTGTCGCAGCCAGCTCGCGAGCGTCGCGGTCAATGCCGCATAGAGGCCCAGGTAAGCAGCCAGCAAGCCCACCGCCAGTGCCGCCATCCATCCCGCCATGCCCCCGTAGTCGTGCATGCTGATGTAGAGCCAATGCACACCGCAGGCGGCCCAGCCGAAGCCGTACAGCCAGCCGGTCAGCGCATTGCGACGAAAGGAGGCGGTGCGGGAAATCTGGCGGAACAACCAGGCCAGCGTGAGGATCTGCACCGGCCAGATGTTGAACGGCGCGAACGCCAGCACGTTGGCGACGCCGGCCAGCAAGGCGAACAGCGGCGTCCAGCGTGCAAGGCGTAAGGCCGTCGAACTATTTGCGGCAGCCGCAGCATCGGTAGAGTCAGCAGTGATGGGCGAAGAAGAGTTCACGCGGAAAAACTATTGTTCTTCCTCGACTGCCGGCGCGTCAGGCAGTTTTTCCACCAGCAGCACATGCGCCTGGCGGGCGTCGGCGCGCAACACTTCGAAGCGCATGCCGGCGATGTCGAACTCGTCGCCCTTGCGCGGCACGCGGCCGAGATGGTTGGCGACCAGCCCGCCGATGGTATCGGCGTCTTCATCGGAGAAGGCGGTTTCCAGCGTCTCGTTGAACTGGGCGATTTCGGTCAGTCCCTTGATGCGCCAGCGCGGGCCGTGGGCGCCGTCCTTGATGGCGAGGATATTGTCTTCTTCCTCGTCGAAATCGTATTCGTCTTCGATGTCGCCGACGATTTGTTCCAGCACGTCTTCGATCGTGATCAGGCCGGCGACGCCGCCGTATTCGTCGACCACGATGGCCATGTGGTTGCGGTTGGCGCGGAAGTCGCGCAGTAGCACGTTGAGGCGCTTGGATTCGGGAATGAATACCGCCGGGCGCAGCATGTCGCGCACGTCGAAGGATTCTTCGGCGTAATAGCGCAGCAGGTCTTTCGCCAGCAGCACGCCGACCACCTTGTCGCGCTCGCCTTCGACCGCAGGGAAGCGCGAATGCGAAGTCGACAGCACGTCGGGCATCCAGGTTTCGATCGGTTTGCTGATATCGATGGTGTCCATCTGCGAACGCGGCACCATGATGTCGCGCACGGCGAGATCGGATACCTGGAACACCCCTTCGATCATCGACAGCGCGTCGGCGTCGATCAGGTTGCGTTCATGGGCGTCTTGCAGGACCTCGAGCAACTCTGCTCGGTTTTCTGGTTCGGGGGAGATGAGGGCGGTGAGACGTTCGAACAGGGAACGATGTGGTTTAGCGTCAAGAGATTTGACGCTACTAGAGTGATCTTGCATATGGCGTGAGCCGTGGGTCCGACGTTGTTTCGATGAGCCATAGGATACAACAAATATATGACAAATCTACTAAAACCCGATTTTCACGCCCGTGACGCACAACGAATGCAAGCGGCAGGCTGGATCAAATTGCAACAGTTTCCCGACGGACAAGTCCACTGACGGACATGTCCACGGCGAGGGATGCCGCAGACATGTCGAAAGAAACGAAGATTACTTCTTCATTTCATCTTTTTTCATTTCATCCTTGGCCATGCCGTCCTTGGCCATCCCGTCTTTACCCATGGCATCCTTGCCCATGGAATCTTTCTTCATCTTGTCCTTCTTCATTCCGTCTTTACCCATGCTGTCTTTCTTCATGCCGTCCTTGGACATCGAATCCTTGGACATGTCGTCCTTGGCCATTGTGTCGGCAGCGTAGGCGCCCGATACGGCAGCCATCATCAGACAGGCGAACAGGGTCGAGAGTGCTTTTTTCATGTGAATCTCCTAAGTGTTGAAAATTGGCAAAAGCGCCATGATTACGGCAGGTGCCCGGCACATTGCTAAGCGCCGCCGAACCAGTTGTACCCCTGGTCTTCCCAGTAACCGCCGGGGTAAGTGTTGGTTACTTCGATCGAAACGATATGCTTCGGATTCTTGTAGCCCAGCTTGGTGGGCATGCGCAGCTTCATCGGGAAACCGTATTTCGGCGGCAATATTTCACCGTCATACGTCAGCGTCAGTTGCGTCTGCGGATGCAACGCCGTGGCCATGTCGATGCTGGTGTAATAGTCGTCGGCGCAACGGAAGGCGATGTACTTCGCGCTCAGGTCGGCGCCGATGTGTTTGAGGAAGCCGGCAAACGGCACGCCGCCCCAGCGGCCGATCGCGCTCCAGCCTTCGACGCAGATGTGGCGCGTGATCTGTTCCACCTGCGGCAGGCGGCGCAGCTCGGCCAGCGACCAGGTGCGGCGGATGGCGACCAGGCCTTTGAGTTCGAGGCGATAGGCGTCGCCGTCGACTTCGGTGATTTCGTCCTCGCCATAGAATGCATTGAACGGAAACGGCCGCGTGATCATCGACGCCGGATACGTCGGCGCCAGTTTGTTCGGATCGAACAGCCAGGCCTGCACCCCATCGTTCATGCGTGAAATCCTGGTCAGCATGCGGTTCACCGACTCCTGCTCGGTGAGGTTGCAGCCGCTCAGCAGCGACAGGCCGCCCAGCGTCAGCGCGCGCTTGCCGAACAAGCGCCGAGAGGGCATCGACAATTCCAGTTCGCGGCGCGCATCCTTGAGAATCAATTCGCCGTCGAGCGTGGACGGCAGGCGATTTGGTTTCTTGATCATGGCAATTTCTCCGTTCAGCGTCCGCGCAGCATGGCCAGCAAGGTGCGCGGCACCAGCGCCACCATCGCCACATGGACGGCAATGAACAACACCAGGAAACTCATCGCGAAGAAATGCACGATGCGTGCGTTGTCATAGCCACCCATCAGGTCGCGCAGCAAAGGCAGCTGTACCGATTTCCAGATCGCCAGTCCCGACACCACGATCAGCACCAGGTCGGCGATCACCGAGAGATACGCCAGCTTTTGCACGGCGTTGTAATGATCCAGCGACGCATGCTGCAGCTTGCCTTTGAGCGCCTGGACAAAATCCTGGAAAACTTCCAACGGACGCAGCGGAAAGAACTTGCGCCGTGCACGCCCACTCAGCAGATTAAGCGCCAGATAAATCACGCCGTTGATCGCCAGCAGCCACATCGCCGCGAAATGCCATTGCAATGCACCGCCCAGCCAGCCGCCCAAGGTCCATGCCTTGGGAAACGCAAATGGAAAGATCGGCGAGGCGTTATAGATGCGCCAGCCGCTCAGGATCATGAGCACGACGGCCAGCGCATTGGTCCAATGCGTGACGCGCAGCCACAGCGGATGGATAATCGCGGACGTGGTTGGAAGGATTGGAGCGTGGATCTTCAAGTTCGTCTCCTCAAGGCATGGCAAATAGTTGTTTCATGCAGCTTGGTCGGACGAGCTTGCGGTTTCTTACAAGAAGTTTGAAGAAAATGAAAATTACCGGCGCAATCGTGCTCGCAGCGGTATGAAGACCGCTGCTAAAAATAATTGTCAGTGAACTGTAAGAAACGACGCCCGGCCGCGACCAACATGCAGGGAGCCGGAGAACGGCGCTGAAAGCGCGACTGCGGGCCTGGCTGATTTACAATGCCAACCGAAGCGCCACAGGAGCAATCATATGAACTGCAAGGAAGCACATCGCGTCTTGTGCGAGGCGCAAGACAGCAAATTGTCCTTTGCCCGGCGGCTGACGCTGCGCTGGCATCTGGCCATTTGCGACCATTGCACGCGCTTCGGCCGGCAATTGGATTTCATGCGCAAGGCGGTGCGGCGTTATCGCGACGGCGGGGATGGGAAGTAAGGTAAGAGGGTAATACAGGAAGTAATAGAAAAAAAAAGGCCGTCGCAGCGCAACGCTGCGGCCGGCAATGTACGGTGCTGCAGAGTTCATACCGGCGTTATCGGCGGTCCGCGTAAGGATCGGTGAAACCCAGGCCCGCCAGAATCTCAGTTTCCAGCGTTTCCATTTCGGTCGCTTCTTCTTCGTCTTCGTGATCGTAGCCTTGTGCGTGCAACACGCCGTGCACGATCAGATGCGCCGCGTGATCCAGCAGCGGCTTCTTCTGTTCCAGCGCTTCCTTTTCCAGCACGTCGGTGCACAGGATGATGTCGGCCTGCGTCACTTCGGCGTCTTCATCTTCCGTGTACGCAAACGTCAGCACGTTGGTGGCGTAATCTTTTTCACGGTAGTCGCGGTTCAGCGTGCGGCCTTCTTCGGCGTCGACGAAGCGGATCGTCAGTTCCGCCGGCGCAAACAGCGCTGCCTGGATCCAGCGGCGGATCTGTGGGCGCGGCACGCTTTCCTTCAGGCGTGGATCGGCATACTGGACGGACAGGGTCAGTTTATTTTTTTGCATGGCGTGGCTTGGCTGACTGGGTCAGTCCCTGGCTGAGGCGTTTGACGGCGGTGCTGGAAGTAACCTGGGCGCTGTGGGCGCTGTGGGCATTATGGGAGTTGCCGGCGCCCGACACCGCTTCATAGGCGTCGACGATGCGCGCGACCATCGGATGGCGCACCACGTCGCTGCTGGTGAAGCGCGAGAAGGCGATGCCGCGCACGTCATGCAGCACATTGAGCGCATCGACCAGGCCGCTCTTCTGGCCATGGTGCAAATCAATCTGGGTGACGTCGCCGGTGACTACTGCCTTGCTGCCGAAACCGATGCGCGTGAGGAACATCTTCATCTGTTCCGGCGTGGTGTTCTGCGCTTCGTCGAGGATAATGAAGGCGTGGTTCAGCGTGCGGCCGCGCATGTAGGCCAACGGCGCGATTTCAATCGCCTGTTTCTCGAACAGCTTTTGCGTACGGTCGAAGCCGAGCAGGTCGTACAGCGCGTCATACAGCGGCCGCAAATACGGATCGACCTTCTGCGCCAGGTCGCCCGGCAGGAAGCCCAGGCGTTCGCCGGCTTCCACCGCCGGACGCGTCAGCACGATGCGCTGCACGGCATCGCGTTCCAGCGCGTCGACGGCGCAGGCCACCGCCAGGTAAGTCTTGCCGGTGCCGGCCGGGCCGACGCCAAAGGTGATGTCGTGCTCGAGGATGGCATGCAGGTACTGGCTCTGATGCGGCGTGCGTCCGCGCAGATCGTGCTTGCGCGTCTTCAGCACCGGGCTTTCGATTTCGGTCTTGTCTTTCTTGTCGACCGCGATATCCGCATCGTCGAGCTCGGCGTCGATGGTCGCGGTGGCGCGTTGTTCGACCAGCGCCAGTTGAACATCTTCCACCGACACAGGCTTGTCCGCCCGCGTGTAGAAACGATCGAGGACCGCGACCGCGCGCTCGGCGTTGGTGCCGCTGACGATGAACTTCTCGCCGCGACGGAAAATCGTCACGTCGAGGGCGGACGAGATCTGCCTCAGGTTTTCATCGAGCGGACCGCACAGATGCGCCAGGCGCTTGTTGTCGAGCGGTTGCGGGATGAAGTAGTGAGGCTGGTTGGGTGATTTTTTCAATCTGGCTCGGTGTCGTCAGTTGGAAGTTAAACAGCGGATGGCGATGGCGTCATTGCTTGACGATGATCTCGCCGCGCAGCGAAAACGCGAAAGTCTGCACGATGGTGACGTCGATCATTTCGCCGATCAGGCGGGCGCCGTTCGGGCCACCGTCGAAATTCACCACGCGGTTGTTTTCCGTGCGGCCTTGCAATTCGTTCGGATCCTTCTTCGAAGGACCTTCGACCAGGATGCGCTGGACCGTGCCGAGCATGGCCTGGCTGATCTTGCTTGCATTGTCCTGCACCACCGCCTGCAAGTGTTGCAGGCGCTTCAGCTTGACGTCGGCCGGCGTGTCGTCGGCCAGGTTGGCGGCCGGCGTGCCGGGCCGCGGGCTGAAGACAAAGCTGAAGCTGCTGTCGAAACCGATATCCGTAATCAGCTTCATCAGCGCGTTGAAATCTTCGTCCGTCTCGCCCGGGAAGCCGACGATGAAATCGCTCGAAATCGTGATATTGGGACGCACTTCGCGCAGGCGGCGCAGTACCGATTTGTATTCCAGCGACGTGTAGCCGCGCTTCATCGCCGCCAGGATGCGGTCGGAACCGTGCTGCGCCGGCAGGTACAGGTGATCGACCAGCTTGGGCACCTTGGCATAGGTGTCGATCAGACGCTGGGTGAATTCCTTGGGATGGCTGGTGACGAAACGGATGCGCTGGATACCGGGCATCTCGGCGATGTATTCGATCAGCAGCGCAAAGTCGGCGATCTCGCCGTCTTCCATGACGCCGCGGAAGGCATTGACGTTCTGGCCCAGCAACGTGATTTCCTTGACGCCTTGTGCGGCCAGTCCGGCCACTTCGGTCAGCACGTCCTCGAAGCGGCGCGACACTTCTTCGCCGCGGGTGTACGGCACCACGCAGTAGCTGCAATACTTGCTGCAACCTTCCATGATCGACACATAAGCCGTCGCGCCTTCGACGCGGGCCGGCGGCATGTGATCGAACTTCTCGATTTCAGGGAAGCTGATGTCAACCTGCGGACGGCCGGTAAAGCGGCGCTCGCTGATCATCTGCGGCAAGCGATGCAGGGTTTGCGGGCCGAACACCATGTCGACGAAGGGCGCGCGCTTGACGATGGCTTCGCCTTCCTGCGAGGCCACGCAACCGCCCACGCCGATCAGCAGGTCGGGATTTTTCTTCTTCAGCTCACGCAGGCGACCGAGATCCGAGAACACTTTTTCCTGCGCTTTTTCACGCACCGAACAGGTGTTGAGCAGGATCACGTCGGCGTCTTCCGGACGATCGGTCTTGATCAGTCCGTCGGAAAGGTTCAGCACGTCGGCCATCTTGTCCGAGTCGTACTCGTTCATCTGGCAGCCGAAGGTTTTGATGAATACTTTTTTCTGCATAAATGTCATTCAGGCATGAGGGCGCGGCGGGAGGCTTGGTTCTGCGCACATGTGAGGCGCGTCGGCCAAGCGCCGGCAAGAGGAAGCCGATCGTGAAAACTTCAGTCGCAAAGGCCGGAAAGGCGGTTTGTGCAGCGCGATCCGGAGCGCCTGCAGTCGGTGCTTCCAAGGTCCGCGATTATAGCACCGGATGCCGCGCGAAGCCGCTGGCGGGCGCTGATCCCGGCATACCGGCAACGGTGGTGAAAATACCGAAAAATGCCTTTCCGGCAACGCTTTGGCCACGCTCAGACGGGCGATTCGCCGGCGAAGCAGCCTTCCAGCCAGTCCAGCACGGCCCGCAGACGCGGCAGCGCCCGCAGATCGCGGTGATACACCGCCCATGCTTCGCGCTGCAACTGCGGCTGCGACGTCGCGCCTCCATCCGGCGCCGCCAGTTCCAGCTCCGGCGCCAGCAGGAAGTGCGGCAGCAACGCCATGCCGACGCCGGCGCGCGCGGCCATGCATTGCGTCACCAGGCTGGTGCTGCGAAAGCGCACCGGATTGCCGCCGGCATGGTCGGCCAGCCATTGCGTTTCGGGGATATCCGGCACGCCGTCGTCAAAGCCGATGAAAGGCGCCGAACCCGGCGCGGCGCGCCATTCGGCCACGCGTTCACGGCTGCCGCACAGGAAATAGCTGATCTTGCCCAGCTTGCGCGCGATCAGGTCGCCGTCTTGCGGCCGCGCGAAGCGGATCGCCAAATCGGCGTCGCGGCGCGCCAGACTGACGGTCTGGTGGCTCATACTGAATTCGATGTCGAGTTGCGGCCAGCGCTCCAGCAGCGCGGGCAGGCGCGGCGCCAGGAACATGGTGGCCATGGCCTCGGTGCTGGCGATGCGCAGCTTGCCTTCCATGCGGATGTCTTCACCGGCCAGGCGGCGCGCCAGCTGTGCGGTCTGCGCCTGCATTTCGCGCGCCGCGGACAGCACGGTTTCACCCAGCCTGGTCAGCTCGGTATCGTCGCCGCGTCGCGTGAACAGCGGGCCGTGCAAGGCATGCTCCAGCGTCTGCAGGCGCCGGCTGACGGTGGCGTGGGTCACGCCCAGCACGCGCGCCGCACCGGAAAAGCTGCCCGATTCGATGAAGGCGGCAAAGGTGCGCAGACCTTCCCAGTCGGCGGCAAGGAGTGCAGGCGAGTTGGGTTGATCTGTTAATTTATTCACGGATGGCTCTCTATTTTTGCGAATTGATGAACATATTTTAACCATCTAGGATGATCTCATCGTTCATCACCATCAAGGAGAAAACCATGTCCATACCGAAAACCCTGCTGCAAATCGCCGGCGCCGCGCCGCGCTCGCCGAAGTGGCAAGACGCCGCGCTGGTGCTGATCGACCACCAGACCGAATACACCGCCGGCGGCGTGCCACTGGCCGGCATCGACGCCGCCGTCGGCGAGATCGCCGCCTTGCTCAGGCAGGCGCGCGCCGCCGGCGCACCGGTATTCCATGTGGTCCACCACGCCAAGCCGGGCGCGGCGCTGTTCGATCCGCAGCGCGAATTCGTCGGCATCATCGATGGGCTGCAACCGCAGGACGGCGAAGTCACGGTGGTCAAGGCGCTACCGAATTCCTTCGCCGGCACCACGCTGGACGCCGAGCTGAAGAAAGCCGGTAAGAAGGAGTTGATCATCGCCGGCTTCGCCACGCACATGTGCATCAGCGCCACCACGCGCTCGGCGCTGGATCACGGCTATGCGTCGACGGTGGTGGCGGCAGCGTGCGCCACGCGTGATCTGCCGGATGTGCTGGGCAAGGGCGTGGTGCCGGCGGCGGAGGTGCAGCGCGCGGCGCTGGCGGCCTTGGCCGATCGGTTTGCGACGGTCGTGCCGGATGCTGCTGCATTGAATTGACGGGGACGCTTACGGGACGGTCGGATTGCTAGGGTTGATCCGCAGATTCTTGAGGATGTCGCGCCACGTCACGATGCCGACCGGCCTGAAGTTCAGGTCGACCACCGGCAGGCAGGAAATGCCGTGGGTGTTGAAGGCATGGATCGCGTCATCGACCGTGGCGCTTTCCTGTAGCACGATCGGACGCCGCGTCATGATCTGGTGCACGCGCTTGTTCAGGCTGGCGATGTCCTGGTAGGTTTCCCGGGCCGAGCCGATGTTCGGACTCAGCGCCTTGAGCAGGTCGCGGTCGGACACCACGCCCAGCAGCTTGTGCTCTTCCACCACCAGCAGGTGATGGAATTTCAGGTTGTCGAAAATCTCCTTGACCGTTTCCAGCTTGTCGTCCAGGCCGACGGTGATGAGCTTCGCGGTCATGATCTTCTTGATGCTGACTCCAGCCATTGCTCCTCCGTTGATATGTCGGATTGTCCTCCAAGCCAGGCGGGGGAGGCAATTGACGCAGGTCAAGTTCTCCGCAAAAACAAAAAAGGCCCGTGCGAACACGGGCCTTCAGATGTCTTTGGTGGTGATAGGTGGACTTGAACCACCGACCCCAGCATTATGAGTGCTGTGCTCTAACCAACTGAGCTATATCACCAAAAGCAAGCCCGTGATTATGCTGTCCGATCGAGCTTGTGTCAAGAGATTTAAGCCAGGGCTTGCTGTTTCATCAAGCCGCGCTTGCCGCTCCCTTCCAATCAATGTCCCAGCGCCTTGCGCACATGCGCCATCACGGCTTGCGTGGCGTCGGCCGCGTTGCAGTCGATGACGATGCGCTCCGGCGTCGAGCGCAGCCAGGTGATCTGGCGCTTGGCCAGTTGTCGCGTGGCAATGATGCCGCGTTCGCGCATTTCGGCGTGATCGTACTGGCCGTCGAGATATTCCCAGGCCTGGCGGTAGCCGACGCAGCGCATCGAGGGCAGGCCCAGGTGCAGGTCGCCGCGGGCGCGCAGCCTGCGGACTTCGGCTAGCAGGCCGTCGTTTTCCAGCATGAGGTCGAAGCGGCGCGCAATGCGCTCGTGCAGCACGGCGCGGTCGGACGGCTCCAGCGCCAGCGGCAGCAGCGTGAAGGGCAGCGCTGCCGCGGTCTTTTGCGTCAGCAAGGCCGACATCGGCTTGCCGGTCAGTTCGATGATTTCGAGCGCGCGCTGGATGCGTTGGCTGTCGTTGGGTTTGAGACGGGCGGCGGTTTCCGGATCGAGCGTGGCAAGGCGCGCGTGCTGGGCCGGCACGCCGTCGCGCGCGGCTTCTTCGTCGAGGCGTGCGCGCACGACGGGATCGGCTTCAGGCAGATCGTCGAGGCCGTCGCGCAAGACCTTGAAGTACAGCATGGTGCCGCCTACCAGCAACGGCAGCTTGCCGCGCGCGCGGATATCCTGCGCCAGGCGCAGCGCGTCGTTGCGGAACTGCATGGCCGAGTAGGCTTCGGTCGGGTCGAGGATGTCGATCAGGTGGTGCGGCACGCTCGCGAGTTCTTCGGCGTTGGGCTTGGCGGTGCCGATGTCCATCTGGCGATACACCAGCGCCGAATCGACCGAGATGATTTCGCAGGGGATGTGTCTGGCGATTTCCAGCGCCGCCGCGGTCTTGCCGGAAGCGGTCGGTCCCATGATGGCGACCGCAAGGGGTGCCAAGGGTACTACTGGTGGAGCAACCATCCTATTGACCGCGCAAGAACAGTTTGTCCATGTCGGACAGGGCCAGCTGGCTCCAGGTCGGGCGACCGTGGTTGCACTGGTCTGCGCGCTCGGTGGCTTCCATCTGGCGCAGCAGCGCGTTCATTTCCGGTACGGTCAGGCTGCGGTTGGCGCGCACGGCCGTGTGGCAGGCCAGTGTGCCGAGCAGCTCGTTGCGGCGCTCCAGCAGCACGCGCGAGCCGCCGAATTCGCGCACGTCGCGCAACACGTCGCGCGCCAGCGTCTGGGCATCGGCGTTCTTGAGCAGCGCCGGCACCGCGCGCACGGCCAGCGTGGTTGGCGACATCGCCGCGATGTCGAAGCCGAGTGCGCTCAGGGTTTCCTGATGCTCTTCGACGGTGCCGACCTCGACGGCGTCGGCGTAGAAGGTCACCGGGATCAGCAGCGGTTGCACGAACATGCTGTTGTCGTCGAGCGCATTCTTCAGTTGCTCATACAGGATGCGCTCGTGGGCGGCGTGCATGTCGACTACCACCAGACCCTTGCTGTTTTGCGCCAGCACGTAGATTCCATGCAGTTGCGCCAGCGCGAAGCCGAGCGGGAAGTCGTCGGCCGGCAGCGTTTGCATGGGGGCCCCGGCCGAGACAGGCATGGCGAAAGCGCCCGGCGCTGCTTCGCTACCAAAGGTCGACGCCATGTCCAGATTGGTCTGCACGCCGGGCTGGAACATCGCTCCGTATTCAGCCGTGTTCTGCGCCACGCCAAAATTACCGGCGGAGAAATTCGGCCGCAGCTGTGCGCCGAACGCGTTCTGGTACTGCGGCTGAGGCTGCCCTTGCTGGTCGCGCATCCACGGCAGCGGACCGTTGCCCGCGGCTTGCGGCGCCGGCGCGTTGCCGAAGGAGGTGGCCGAGGTCGCAGCCAGCGCGCGGCTGACCGCGTGGAAAACAAATTGATGCACGCTGCGGCTGTCGCGGAAGCGCACTTCGATCTTGGACGGATGGACGTTGACGTCAACCAGCGCCGGATCGAGATCAAGCGACAGCGCGTATGACGGATAGCGGTCGCCGTGCAGCACGTCCTGATAGGCGGCGCGCACTGCGTGCACCAGCAGCTTGTCGCGCACGAAGCGGCCGTTGACGTAAAAATACTGGCCGTCGGCGCGCGCCTTGGACGCGGTCGGCAAGCCGACGAAGCCATGCAGGCGCAGCGGACCGGCGCTCTCGTCGAGCGGCAGGCGCGCGTTGGCGAACTCGTCGCCGAGGATGTGGGCGCTGCGCTTGGCGAATTCGCCGGTGTTCCAGTGATCGACGGTCTTGCCGTTGTGGGTCAGCGAAAACGTCACGTCCGGGCGCGCCAGCGCAATGCGGCGCACGACTTCGGCGCAGTGGCCGTATTCGGTCTGTTCGGATTTCAGGAACTTGCGCCGCGCCGGTGTATTGAAATACAGATCCTGCACGTCGATGGTGGTGCCGGGCGCGCCGGAAGCGGGCACGACGCTGCCTTCCTGCGAGCCGATGATTTCCCAGGCGTGCGCGGCGTCGGCGGTGCGCGTGGTCAGGGTCAGCTGCGCGACCGAGGCGATCGAAGCCAGTGCTTCACCGCGAAAACCCAGGGTGCCGACGTTTTCCAGATCGGTCAGCGACGCGATCTTGGAGGTGGCGTGACGCGCCAGCGCCAGCGGCATCTGTTCCGGGGGGATGCCGCGGCCGTTGTCGGTGATGGCGATGCGTTTGACGCCACCCTGTTCCAGTCGCACGGTGATGTGCGTGGCGCCGGCATCAAGCGCGTTCTCCAGCAATTCCTTGACGACGGCGGAAGGACGCTCGATGACTTCGCCGGCAGCGATCTGTGAAATCAGCTGGTCGGGCAGGGCCTGAATCGGGCGAAGAGGGCGGGACGGGCGATCTGGTGCGTTCATCCGGCGATTATACCGCCAGCCGGCTCGGGGCAATCCCTGAGCCGGCTGTGCCGGCTAATGACGGCCAGGCTCAGAACTGTTCCCAGTCGTCGTCTTTGGATGGCGCCGGCAGGGATTTCCCGGAAGGCGGGAGTTTGGCGACGGGCGCGGCTTTCGGTGCAGCAGCCGGCTTCGGCGCGGGAGACGTCCTGGCGACGACTTTGCGCACCGGGGCTGCAGTTCCAGTTCCTGCAGCGCCGAATTCCATGGCATGCGTTTCGTCCAGCTTGAAGGTGCTGACCGACGCGGTCAATTTGTGCGCCTGGTCTTGCAATGATTGCGCGGCGGCGGCGGCTTGTTCCACCAGTGCGGCGTTTTGCTGCGTGGTTTGTTCCATCTGCACGATGGCATGGTTGACCTGCTCGATGCCGGCGCGTTGTTCCTGGCTGGCCGAACTGATTTCGCCGACGATGTCGGTCACGCGCTTGACGCTGGCAACCACTTCGCCCATGGTGGCGCCGGCTTGTTCCACCAGCTTGCTGCCGGCTTCGACCTTCTCGACCGAGTCGTCGATGAGGCCCTTGATTTCCTTGGCGGCGGCGGCCGAGCGTTGCGCCAGGCTGCGCACTTCCGAGGCGACCACCGCAAAGCCGCGGCCTTGTTCGCCGGCGCGTGCGGCTTCCACCGCAGCGTTCAGGGCGAGGATGTTGGTCTGGAAGGCGATGCCGTCGATCACGCTGATGATGTCGACGATCTTGCGTGATGATTCATTGATCGATCCCATGGTGTCGATCACCTTGCCGACCACCGCGCCGCCTTGCGAGGCCACTTCCGAGGCGGACAGCGCGAGCTGGTTGGCCTGGCCGGCGTTGTCGGCGTTCTGCTTCACGGTCGAGGTCAGTTCTTCCATGGCGGAGGCGGTTTCTTCCAGCGAACCGGCTTGCTGTTCGGTACGACTCGACAAGTCGAGATTGCCGGTGGCGATTTCGCTGGAGGCCGTGGTGATCTGCTCGGTGCCTTGGCGCACGTCGGCGACCACATGGGCGAGGCCTTCGCTGATGCCGTTGACGGCGCGCATCAACTGGCCGATTTCATCCTGCTGGCCGTCGCTGACGCGCACGCGTGCAGTCAGGTCGCCGCTCGCCAGCATGTCGGCGGCGGCGCGGGCGCGCGCCAGCGGACGCGTCACGACCCGCTTGATCACCATCGTCAGGACCACGCCAACCAGCAGCAGGAAGGCGGCGCCGAACAGCATGAAGCGGTTGCGCATGGCGGCGATTTCCCTGGTCACTTCGTTGGTGTAGGTTTCGCCGACGATGACCCAGTTCCAGGCCGGGAATTGCGAGAAAGCGACGATCTTCTCTTCGCCGCTGTGGCCGGCGGTGTCTGGGTTGTCCCACATGTAGCGCATCACGCCTTGCTTCTTGGCGAGCATGTCCTTGATGAATTCCTTGCCGTCGACGTCTTTCAATCCCAGCAGGTTCTTGCCTTCATCCTTCGGGCCCGCCAGCAGGGTGCCGAAATCCTTGCCTTCCTTGGCGTTGAGGACGTAGAAGAAACCGGTCTCGCCGATCTTCAGCGCCTTGATCTTGTCCTTGAGCGCCTTGATGTCGTCCGAGATATCGACGCCCACATAGAGCACGCCGATAAGCTGGCCGGCGGCGTCCTTGATCGGCACGTACTTGGTGATGTATTGCTTGCCGAACAGCGTGGCGATGCCGCTATACGATTTGTCCGCCTTCAGCGCGGCGTAACCGGGATGCGCGCGGTCGAGCATGGTGCCCACGGCGCGTTCGCCGTCTTCCTTCTTGACCGAGGTCGAGACCCGCACGAAGTCATCGCCGCTCTTGGCGAAGATGGTGGCGGTCACGCCGGTCTGGGCGGTGAAGCGGTCGGGAATGGCGAAGTCGAGATTGAGATCGGTGTCGCCGTTGCGCAGCACCGGCGTCGCCTTGTCGCCGATCTGTACGGTACGGCTGGCGTCCAGCGTGAACTTGCCCGGGAAAGCGTTGGAGAACATGTTGGAGAAACGTTCCACCTGGCTGTTCACCGAACGGTCGAACATCTCGACCATGTTGACCACTGCACGCGTTTCGCCGCTGATCTGGTTCATCGAGCGCTGCTCGAGCATGGCTGACGTGGTGAGGTCGATCAGCAGGATGGCCGCGACGAACAGCGTGCCGACCAGTGCAAGGGTAAGGGAGGTGAGCTTGGTGCCGACGGCCCAGCTGCGATAGTGAAAGGCAGAGGTTTGCATGGTGTGGTTTTCTTTTTGTTGAGGCGCAAGGCGCCGGATACCGCGAGCAAATGTTGTGTTGCGAACTTAAGCAAACGTTTGCGCGTGCGCGGCCGGTTAGAAATACTTCAGTTTTTTGAACGCGAGCAAGTATAGCCAACTTCGCTTTTCATGCGGTCTCATTTGAGCCAAAAAACAACGTAACTCGTTGTTTATGAACCAGTTTTAGCGGTAAGACCAATGAAAAATGATGTAAAAATGCTATGCAATATTGTTGCCCTGATAAAACTTTTAGAGAAAATTGTCGATTTTGAAATTTTTCAGCCAGTGCTCGAAAACCGTGGCCAGCATCGGTCGTGAAAACAGGTAGCCTTGCGCCACATCGCATCCCTGTTGTTTCAGCAAATCGTATTGCCGTTTGTCTTCGACGCCTTCGGCCACCACGATCAGGTCGAGGCTTTCACCGATGCGGATGACCGCGTTGGTCAGCGCCAGCACCGTCTGGTCGCGATCCATGTCGCGCACGAAACTCTGGTCCAGCTTGAGCTCGCATACCGGCAGGTTGCGCAGGTAGCCGAGACTTGAATAACCGGTGCCGAAATCGTCCATCGCCAGCTTCACGCCTTGCGCATGCACTTCGCGGATGGTGCGCGTGGTGCTGGGGTTGGTATCCATCATCACTGTTTCGGTGATTTCCAGCGTCAGGTCGCCCGGCGCCAGCGCGAAGCGCTGCAGCAGGCCGGCGATGAACTGCGGCAGCTCCAGGTCATGGAAGTTGGTCGAGGACAAATTGACCGACACCGACGGCACGTTGATGCCGCGCCGGCGCCAGTCGTGAAGCTGGAAGCAGGCTTCTTCCAGCGCCCATTTGCCGAGCTCGCCGATCAGGCCGCATTCTTCCGCAATCGGGATGAAGCGCGCCGGAGAGATCTGACCGAGCTGGTCGTGATGCCAACGCGCCAGCGCCTCCACGCCATGCAACAGACCGGTGTGGAAATTGATTTGCGGCTGGTAGTGCAACTCGAAATCGCCGCCGCGCAATGCGTCCCGCAGCGCGCCTTCGAGCGCCAGGCGTTCCTGCGCCTGGGTGTTCATCTCATCGCTGAAGAAACTGAAGCGGTCGCGGTTGTTGGCCTTGGTCTGGTACATCGCCATGTCGGCGCGATGCAGCAGGATTTCGATGGTTTCGCCATTGTCGGGAAACAGGCTGATCCCGATGCTGGCCGAGGGCGTCAGCGTCACGCCGGCGATATGGCAGGGCATCGACAGACTGGTCTGGATGCGTTTGACGACGTCAGTGACGCGGTTCAGATCGCATTGCGCCAGCACGATGACGAACTCGTCGCCCGACAAGCGGCCGACGATGTCCGACTTGCGCGCCTCGGTCTGCAGGCGGCTGGCGACGGTGCACAGCAATTCGTCGCCGGCCTGATGACCGAGCGAATCGTTGATCTGCTTGAAGCGGTCGAGGTCGATGAACAGCACCGCCAGCGGAATCTGGGTGCGCGCCGCGTTGGCGATGGCTTGGTTGGCGCTGACCAGCAACAGGCTGCGGTTTGGCAGACCGGTCAGCGAATCGTAGAACGCCAGGCGATGGATGCGCGAGCGCGCCTCTTCGCGTTCCAGCGCCAGTGCGCACAAATGCAGGCTGACGTCCACCAGCCGGTGGTGGAAGGGATCGGGACGGCGCTTGCCATGGTAGTAGAACGCGAACGTGCCGATGACGCGGCCATCGGCCGACTTGATCGGCGTCGACCAGCACGATTCCAATCCGGTCGGCAGCAACAGGTCGCGATAATCGGTCCACAGCGGGTCGGTGGCGATGTCGACCACTTCCACCGGCTCGGCTCGGAATGCCGCAGTGCCGCAGGAGCCGACGCACGGACCGATCGCCACGCCTTCGATGGCGCGGTTGTATGCATCCGGCAGGCTGGGGCCGGCGACCGGATGCAGCAGGCCATTCTCATCGACGCGCAGGATCGACGCCACTATGTCCGGCGCAATGCGTTCGAGTTCCACGCACACCATGGTCAGCACTTCCTGCAGGCTGGCTTCGCGCACCATGGCGTTGAGCGTCTTGTACTGCAAGACTTCGTGCATCTTGGTGTTGGTGATGTCGGTCAGGATGCAGACCGCGTTGATCAGTTTGCCGTCACCGTCGAGGATGGGGTTGACCACGGTCGACACCCACAGCGGATGGCCTTGCTTGTCGACCATCATTTCCTCGCCGTGGAAGCTGCGGCCCTCGGCGATTACCGCGTAGCAATCCTCGATCAGCTTGAGGATGGCGGTCTGTCCTTCGAACAACTCACGCGGCCGGCGGCCGATGACTTCCTCCGCAGTGAAGCCGAGCATGCGGCTGAAGCCGGTGTTGTGGAAGACGATGTGATTGGCGTCGTTGGTGATGAACACCGCGTTGTCGGTTTCATTGATGCCCAGCGACAGCAAATGCTGGTATTCGCGGTCGCGCTGCTCGCGCACCATGCGGTACGACACGTCCGAGCCGATGCTGATGATCTTGATCGGCTCGCCTTCGAGATCGAACACCGGCGTATAGGTGGCTTCCCACCAGACCGGCCGGCCGTCGCGTGCGATGCGTTTGAAACGGCCGGAAAAGAACCGGCCCTGGTTGACGTCGCGCCAGAAGTTTTCATACTCCTGACTGTCGACGTAATCCGGTTCGCACAGGAAGCGATGGTGCTTGCCGACGATCTCTTCGGGCAGGTAGCCCATGGTCTTGAGGTAGTTGCCGTTGGCGCCGACGATGATGCCGTCGGCGGAAAATTCAATTACCCCGAGCGAGCGGTTGAGCGCGCGCAGCACGCTGTGTTTTTCCTGCGAATCATCAATATGGGCGGTGATGTCGGCAGCGATCGAGACCACGCGCAGCAAGCGCCCTTCGGCGTCGAACACCGGATTGCAGGTGGCTTCCAGCCACAGTCGCGAGCCGTCGCTGCGCATGCGTTGCAAGGTGCCGGACACTACTTCGCCCTGATGCAGGCGCCGCCAGAACTCGGCGTATTCGGGCGATTCGGCATGGGTGGGATTGCACAGCATGCGGTGATGGTGGCCGACGATATCGCTGTGCCGGTACGCCATCAGCGTGAGGAAGTTGTCGTTGGCGGACAAGATGGTGCCGTCCGGCGCCAGTTCGAGGATGGCCATCGAGCGGGAAAACGCCGCCAGCAGCGCCTCCTTTTCTTCAAGGGAGCTGCGGCATTGCTGAAGCTCAAGGCCGATGCGTTCGGCGTCCATCATGGAGTTGTTCCTCTCCCGTTCCTTGACTGCACTCATACGCGTCAATTCTCCGCTCGGTATGATTATGTTGCGTCTGTCTTGCGTCCGGTTTGAACCTGATCTGAATCTATCCTGAAACTTGCCCCCCCCGCTTTGAGCGAGGGGGTAAAACGGTCGGGATCCTTTGTTATCGGAAAAAAAGCTGTTGTTCTTGAGCATGCAGATCAAATAAGTTCTTTCTTTGAAATGCTTTGCCTGTTGAGCAGACCGTCTCCGGGTATCTCCGCGCACCTTGCCGCCCAACTCGCCGCCAAACCAGCCTCGCCATCCTGCGGCCGACCGTCCGGTCGAGTAGTGTATGATTCCGGCGCAGCCTGAGCGGCGTCAAAAACGAAATGAGTGTATGGATTACTTGCAGTTACTGGACGTGCTGTTGCACGTCGACAAGTCCCTCGGCCTCCTGATAGAGCAATACGGCACGATGATTTATGTGGTGCTGTTCCTGATCATCTTCTGCGAAACCGGTCTGGTGGTGCTGCCCTTCCTTCCCGGCGATTCGCTGCTATTCATCGCCGGCACGTTTTGCGCCACCGGCGCGATGAACATCTGGCTGCTGATGTTCCTGCTGGTGGTTGCCGCGGTGACCGGCAACACACTTAACTATTGGATCGGCAGCGCCATCGGCCACCGCGTCTTCACCCACAATTACCGCTGGCTCAATCCCGCCGCGCTGGCCAAGACGCACGCCTTCTACGAGAAACACGGCGGCAAGACCATCATCCTGGCGCGCTTCACGCCGATCGTGCGGACCTTCGCCCCGTTCATCGCCGGCGTGTCGGAGATGACGTTCATCCGGTTCCAGTTCTTCAACATCATCGGCGCCCTGTTATGGGTGGTCGGCTTGCTGGCGTTCGGTTACCTGTTCGGCAACTTGCCGTGGGTGCGCCAGAACCTCAACACGCTGGTCCTGATCGGCATCGTCGCCGCCATTCTGCCGATCGTGCTTGGCGGGTTGTGGCAGTTCTACCGCAAGTTCCTTTCCAGACGTCAATAATCGACCAGACGCGGCCGGCCCGGCCTTTCCGCGGCCACCCTTCAGAACTTTCCCGACTCGTCCCGATGCATCTCGTGCATGCGGTGCACGCCGATGAGAGCAGGTTCCGCGGCGGACTGTTCCACCAGTGCCGCGTCCTGTTCAATTCATCATACGGCCGCGCGGCCCCGCCGTGATGGGCGGAAATGAGGTGGGAATACGGGTCTGTTCGGCCTTGGAGGCTGGTTCCGATGCCGTCCGGCAAAAAACACGGCCCAAATGAAAACTCCCGGCGCGATGTCCGGGAGCGGAAGGGGAGGTACTTGAGGTGCGCCGACCGGCTCAGGTCAGCTTGTTCTTGGCCAGCGGCGGATTCTTGGAGAAGTACTTTTTGATGCCGGTCATGATGGCGTCGGCCATGTCGTCCTGATAACTGTTGTCGGTGAGCTTGGCTTCTTCTTCCGGATTGGAGATGAAGGCCGTCTCGATCAGGATGCTGGGGATGTCCGGCGCCTTCAGCACGGCAAAGCCGGCTTGTTCCACGGCGCCCTTGTGCAGCTTGTTGATGCCGCCGATTTCCTTGAGCACGGCGTTGCCGATGCGCAGGCTGTCGTTGATCTGGGCGGTGGTCGACAAGTCCAGCAAGACGCTCGCCAATTGCTTGTCGTGGGTCTTGATGTTGACGCCGCCGATCATGTCGGCCGCATTCTCTTTGTTGGCGAGCCAGCGCGCTGCGGTCGAGCTGGCGCCTTTTTCCGACAGGGCAAACACCGAGGAGCCGCGCGCGGTCGGTTGCACGAAGGCGTCGGCGTGGATCGAAATGAACAGGTCGGCCTGCACCTTGCGCGCCTTTTGCACGCGCATGCCGAGCGGCACGAAGAAGTCGGCGTCGCGGGTCAGCATGACACGCATGTTCGGCTGTTCTTCGATCTTCTTCTTGAGGCGCTTGGCGATCGACAGCACCACGTCTTTTTCACGATTGCCGCGGCTGCCGATGGCGCCGGGGTCTTCACCGCCATGGCCGGGGTCGAGCGCGATGGTGATCATGCGCGTGAGCTGCAGCTTGGTGTCGTCCTGCGGTTTGGCCTTGGCGGCGAACGGCGGATCTTCATCCTGTACTTGCGGTGCAGCTTTCGGGTCCGGCCTGGCTTCGGCCAGCGGCGGTCTGACTTCGGCCTGCTGATCCTTGGGCCAGTTGCCCTTCTGGATCAGCGCGGCGATCGGGTCCGGCGGGTTGGCCGGGTAGAGGTCGATGACGAAACGGTATTTGTATTCGCCGACCGGCTCCAGCGTGAACACCTGCGGCTTGATCTCATCCTTGAGGTCGAACACCAGCCGCACCACGCTGGGGCGGTTCTGGCCGACGCGGACTTGCTTGATGTAGGGATCGTTGGGCTGGATCTTGGCGACCAGGTCCTTCAGCGTCGAATTCAGGTCGATGCCTTCGATGTCGACCACCAGGCGCTCCGGATTCTTGACGATGAAATGGGTGACCTTGAGGTTGCTGTCGTTTTCCAGCGTGACGCGGGTATAGTCGTCGGACGGCCATACGCGCACCGCGAGGATTTGCGATGCCAGCGCCGGCAGGGGAGTCAATACGGAGACGAGGAGCGTGCCGCCTGCCTTGAGGATGGTGCGGCGAGTCTTGGATGTCACAGATTTGGAGCGAATTTCAGTCGAGCGAGGCATTGATGACCCTTGTCAGACAACGCTCGTAATTCTACATCACGTCCGTGTCCTGCAACCGTTAGCGAGATATTGATATCCGGGGGAGGCAACACGGGGTCGCCCTTTTCCGGCCATTCGATGATGCAGATGCTGTTTTCGTTGAAGTGTTCGCGAAAACCCGCGTCCAGGAACTCTTCCGGGCTGGCCATGCGGTAGAGGTCGAAGTGGATAACGGTTACCATGCGGTCTGCCAGCTTTACTTCATAGGGTTCGGCCAGCGTGTAAGTCGGGCTTTTGACGCGGCCCGGGTAGCCGGCGGCATGCAACAGCGCGCGCGTGAGCGCGGTCTTGCCGGCGCCGAGATCGCCGTGCAGGTAGATCGCCATGCCGGGTTCCAGCACCTGGGCCAGCGACGCGCCCAGGGCTGCGGTGCCGGCCTCGTCCTGCAAATGGGTGTGACGCGATGGCTGCATAAATTAATTGAGCTTGTTTGAAGCGACGTATTGAAAACGATTGATGACTGACCTTGTAGCACTTGCCGACACCATCAAAGCCTGGGGGCGCGAACTCGGGTTCGCCGACCTGCGCATTGCCGATGTCGATCTGTCGCATCGGGAGGCGGGTTTCCAGGCGTGGCTGGACAAGGGTTACCACGGCGAGATGGATTATATGGCAAGCCACGGCATGAAGCGCGCCCGGCCCGCCGAATTGGTGCCCGGCACGGTGCGGGTGATCACCGCGCGCATGCCGTATCTGCCGCGCGATACCGCCGCCGGCTGGCGTGAGCGCGAAGAAGCGCGCGGCGCCGACGGCAGCGCTGCAGTGGTCTCGCTGTATGCGCGTGGCCGCGACTACCACAAGGTCTTGCGCGCGCGGCTGCAGCAACTGGCCGGACGCATCGAGAAGGAAATCGGCGCTTTCGGCTATCGCGTCTTCACCGATTCGGCGCCCGTGATGGAAGTCGCACTGGCGGAAAAATCCGGCCTCGGCTGGCGCGGAAAACACACGCTGCTGCTCAACCGCGAAGCCGGCTCGATGTTCTTCCTCGGCGAACTGTTCACCGACCTGGCGCTACCGGTCGATGAGCCGGTCACACCGCATTGCGGCCAGTGCAGCGCCTGCATTGACGTCTGCCCGACCCAGGCCATCGTCGCCCCTTACGAACTCGATGCGCGCCGTTGCATTTCCTACCTCACCATCGAACTCAAGGGCAGCATCCCGGTCGAGCTGCGCAGCCTGATCGGCAACCGCGTCTACGGCTGCGATGACTGCCAGCTGTATTGTCCCTGGAACAAGTTCGCCCAGACCTCGACCTTGCCCGACTTCGACGCGCGCCACGGTCTCGGCAGCGCCTCGCTGATTGAGTTGCTGAACTGGAGCGAAGAAGATTTCAACCGCAACACCGAAGGCAGCGCAATCCGCCGCATCGGTCACGAGCGCTGGTTGCGCAACATGGCGGTCGGCCTCGGCAACGCGGCCGGCACGCACAAGGGCGACGCGGAAATCGTCGCCGCTTTGCGTGCGCGCCTCGACCATCCTTCCGAACTGGTGCGCGAACATGTCGAGTGGGCGCTCGCACACCATTCCTTGTAAAGTGTTGTCTCCACAAAAAACCAAAATGGAGACAAGCGATGTCAAAAATGAAACCCCTGTCGCTGGCGCTGCTGCTCTCGGGCTGCGCTGCGATGTCGCTGGCGCATGCAGCACCGGAGAATGCCGCCACCGAAACCCTGCGCATCCCCGGCCTGCACAAGAAGGCCGAGATCCTCGTCGACAAATGGGGCGTGCCGCACATCTACGCCGCCAGCCAGGACGACGCGTTCTTCGTGCAGGGCTTCAATGCCGCGCGCGACCGTCTGTTCCAGATCGATTTATGGCGCCGTCGCGGACTGGGCCAGTTGTCCGAAGTGTTCGGCCCGGCCTACGTCGCGCAAGACCAGGCGACTCGCTTGTTCCTCTATCGCGGCGACATGCAGCGCGAGTGGAAATCCTACGGCAAGCATTCCGAACACGTGGCGACCGCTTTCGTCGCCGGCATCAACGCCTATGTCGACTACGTCACGGCGCATCCCGAGCGGCTGCCGTACGAATTCAAACAACTGGCCTACCTGCCGGCCCGATGGCAGGCCGAGGACGTGGTGCGCATCCGCAGCCACGGCCTGACGCGCAACCTCACCAGCGAAGTCGCGCGCGCCAACGTCGCCTGCAAGGCCGATCTCAAGTCCGATGAAATCCGCTTCGGCCTGACGCCGAAGTGGGAGGCGATCATGCCGCAAGGCCTCGATCCCTGCCTGCCAAAAGACTTGCTCAAGGTGTTCGGGCTGGCCACGCAAAACGTCAAGATCACCAAAGAAAGTCTGAGCACCGCAGCCGATGACCACGGCGCGGCTATCCGCATTGCCGCCGCCGAGAATCTGGAAGAGACCATGGAAGGCAGCAACAACTGGGTGGTCTCGCCAGTCAGATCCGCCACCGGCCGCGCCATCATGGCCAACGATCCGCACCGCGCCTATTCCGCACCATCGCTGCGCTACATCACGCACCTCAGCGCACCCGGCCTCAACGTCATCGGCGCCGGCGAACCGGCCTTGCCGGGCGTGTCCATCGGTCACAACGGCACCATCGCATTCGGCCTGACGATCTTCAACATCGATCAGGAAGACCTGTACGTCTACGAGCTCAATCCCGCCAATCCGGACGAGTACAAATACCAGGGCAAGTGGGAGCGCTTCACCGTCCTGCGCGAACCGATCAAGGTCAAGGGCGGCGCTGGCTCGGCGACTGCCGAGCTGAAGTTCACGCGACACGGTCCGGTGATCTTCGTCGAGAAGGAAAAGAACCGCGCCTTCGCCGTGCGTTCCGGCTGGCTGGAACCGGGCATGTCGCCGTACTTCGGCAGCATCGATTACATGCGCGCCAAGAATTTCAAATCCTTCAAACGCGCCATGCTGAACTGGGGCGCGCCGACCGAGAACCAGGTCTACGCCGACGTCAAGGGCAACATCGGCTGGGTGCCGGGCGGCCTCGCGCCGAAGCGTCCGAACTGGGACGGCTTGCTGCCGGTGCCGGGCGACGGTCGTTATGAATGGGCCGGATTCTGGACCGGCGACCAGCTGCCGTCGACCTACAATCCCAAGCAGGGCTGGTTCGCTTCGGCCAACCAGATGAACCTGCCGGACGATTATCCATACCGCGAGCGCAAGCTCGGCTTCGAGTGGACCAACAACTCGCGCTTCTCGCGCATCAGCGAAGTGCTGGCGTCGTTGCCGAAGGTATCGCTGGAAGATTCGATGCGCCTGCAAAACGACGACCTGGCGATTCCGGCGCGTCGTCTCGGCGCGCTGCTCAAACCGCTGACCTCGACCGATGCGCAGACGCAGGCGGCGCTCGATATTTTCAACAGCTGGGATTACGTCGAGCGCGTCGATTCGCCGCAAGCCGCGCTGTATGAAGTCTGGCTCTCGCGCCACCTGGGCAAGGCCTTCAAGGAGGCGGTACTGAGCAAGGAAGCGGCCGCCGCGATGGGCGCGCCCGATGTCGCCGTGCTGCTCGACACGCTGGAGCAGCCGCAGGCCAGGTTCGGCGCCGACGCCGCAAAGAAGCGCGACGACGTCCTGCTGAACAGCCTCGGCGGCGCCTATGCCGAGATGGTGAAGTTGCAGGGTGAAGACGCGAGTAAATGGCAGTGGGGCAAGCTGCATCACAACCTGATGGAGCATCCGCTGGCCGGCGTGGTGGACGAGGCGACGCGCGCCAAACTGAACGTCGGCCCGTTGCCGAAACACGGCGGCGCTTATTCACCGAACCAGTCGACTTATCGCCCGAGCGACTTCCGCCAGACCAATGGCCCGTCGTTCCGGGTGGTGGTCGACGTCGGCAACTGGGATAACTCCAGGGCGGTCAATTCACCAGGGCAATCGGGCGATCCGGACAGCCCGCATTATCGCGACCTGGCCGACAAGTGGCTGAACGGCGAATACTTCCCGCTGCTGTATTCGCGCAAGGCGGTGGAGCAGGCGACGGTGCAGAGGATTGTGCTGGAGCCGGGCAAGTAAGCAGCAAGTTTGAACTGTCGCCCCGGCGCCAGCCGGGGCGACGACGATTTCAATGCACCAGCATCAACCAGAACGGAATCGTCAACGCCGACACCAGCGTGCCGAGTGAAATCAGGAAGGCCGTCATCGGTCCGTTGCCGCCCATGCGCGCGGCGAGGATGTAGCAGCTCGAGGCCGTCGGCAGCGAGCAGAACAGCACGACGATCTGCAACTGCAGCGTTGGCAGTTCGAACCAGCGTCCCAGCACATAGGCGACAGCCGGCACCGCCAGCAATTTGATGGCGGTGAAGTAGGTCGTCATCAGTTTGTCTTCGCGTATTCCCGCCAGGCGCAGACCCGCGCCGACCATCAGGAGGCCCAAGGCAATCGAGGCGCTGCCGAGGCGCGACAAGACCGCACTCGCCACTTCCGGCAAGGTGAAGCCGCACAGCGCAAACAACAGGCCGGAACCGGTGGCGATCAGCAGGGGATTGCGCGCCAGCTCGCTGAACAGGTTGCCGCTGCGATGGGCCAGCGCATGCACTGCGGCCATGTTGCACAGGGGGACGCCGAAGCCGATCAACAGCGCCATCAGTCCCACGCCTTTTTCACCCGCCAGGCGCGACGCCAGCGCGAGCGCAATATAGGAATTGAAGCGGAACGCGGTCTGCATGCCCGACTCGTAGGTCATCGGGCCGGCCTTGATGAAGGGTTTGCCGATCCAGGTCAGGGCCACGCCGGACAGCAGCGCCAGCACGCCGACTTGGACGAACTTGCCGGTGGTGGCGAGGTTGAGCTGCAGGCGCGCGGTGGAATAAAACAGCAGCGCCGGAAACAGCAGGTAATAGACCATCTTTTCCATACCCGCCCAGAACGCTCCGCCCCAGTCGGTGATGCGGAAGATGATGACTCCCATCAGGATCAGGATGAAATCGGGCAGCAGAAGCGAGATGACTTGCATGGGCAATAAGAGAATGACGAGAGGGCGTTATTTCAAGGAAGTGTTTATTTCAGCAGGCGCGCGAGTTCGACGGCGGTCTTGACGTTCATCTTGTCGAAGATATGGGCGCGGTGCACTTCCACCGTGCGCATGCTGATGCCGAGTTCGTCGGCGATGATCTTGTTCATTTTTCCGGCCAGGATCAGGTCCAGCACTTCGCGCTCGCGCGAAGACAGCGCTTCCAGGCGGGTGCGCACGGCATCCTGTTCGCCGGCCTCGCGCGAGGCCTGCAGCGCTTCCAGCACGCGGTCCATGAGCTGGTTGTCGTTGAACGGCTTTTCAAAGAAATCGAAGGCGCCGTTCTTGAGCATGTCGACCGCCATCGGCACGTCGCCATGGCCGGTCAGGAAAATCACCGGACGCCGCCGTGTGATGCCGCGGCTCTTGAGCGTGTCGAACAGCGCCACGCCGCTTTGGTCCGGCATGCGCACGTCGAGCAGGATGCATTCGCCGTCGACGTCGAAACTGTCGGGGTCGGCTTGTTCCATCGCGGCCAGGAGCGCCGCAGCGCCGGCGTAGGCGATGGCGGGAATGGCGCGCGATTGCGCCAGCCATGTGAGCGAATCGCGGATGATCTCTTCGTCGTCAACAATGTGCAGCATCGATGCCATGTGAAATAGTGACGCTTGGCCGAAGGCGCGCGTTTTTGTTCTGGTTCAAACCGCGGAGTCCTGCACGGGCAGGGAAGGCAAGGAAAACCGGAAGATTGTACCCCCGGCAGGGTTGTTGGCATAGGTCAGCGTGCCGCCGTGGAATTCAATGGTGGTGCGGCAGATGTTGAGCCCCATACCCATGCCTTCGGCCTTGGTCGAGAAGAACGGCGAGAACAGGGCGGCCGCGACTTCCGGCGGTATGCCGTGGCCCTGGTCGATGACCGACACCACCATGGATTGTTGCGACGAGGTCTGCCGGTCAAGCGCGGCGGCGATGCGCAGGATGCGGCGCTCCGGCGCGATCGCCGCCATCGCCTGGATGGCGTTGCGGGTGAGGTTGAGCAGCACCTGCTCCAGCAGCACGGCGTCGCCCAGCACGTTGGGCAGATCGGCCGGGATCGCGGTCTGCACCACCACCAGGAATTGCTGCGCCTGCAGTTCGACCAATGGCGCGATGTTGTCGACGATGCCCTTGATCGACACCGGCTGGCGCGTCGGTTCGCGCTTCTTGACGAACTGGTGCACGCTGCGGATGACGTTGCCGGCGCGCTGCGCCTGGGTATTGATTTTTTCGAGCGCGGGTTGCAGCGAGGCCGGATCGATGGCGCCGCTCTGCATCATGTTGAGCGCGCCCGTGGTGTAGCTGGAGATCGCCGCCAGCGGCTGGTTCAGCTCATGCGCCAGGGTCGAGGCGATCTCGCCCATGCTGGCCAGGCGCGCGCCGGTCTGCAATTTCTCTTCCTGCATGCGATTGAGGTCTTCCGCGCGCTTGCGGTCGGTGACGTCGAGGATCGATCCCATCCAGCCGGTCTGCTTGCCGTTCTGGTCCACCAGCGGCGATTCGAAAATCAGCACCGGAAAACGCTCGCCGTCCTTGCGCTGGAAGATGGTTTCGAACTGCGGCGTGACGCGGCCGGCCAGCACCTTGGAGAAGCGTTCCTGGTATTCGTCCATCGCTTCCGGCGCCCAGTAAGGCATCGGCGGGATCTTGCCGACCAGTTCGTCGGCGGGGATGCCGACCATGGTGCAGAAGGCCGGGTTGACGTAGGTGATGCGGCCTTCGAGGTCGCGTGCGCGCATGCCGGTGACCAGCGAGTTTTCCATCGCGCTGCGGAACGAGACTTCATGCACCAGTGCTTCTTCCGCCGTCATGCGGCGGTTGATGTCGCGCCACAGCGCCCACAGGCTCCACAGCAAGCCGAGCGACAACACGATGACCGAGCCGACCAGCAGATTGGGCAGCAGCTTCGGCGCGCTCTTGGTGCTGTTGGTGTGCAGCCGCAGCGTCAGGCCGGGCAGCTCCAGCTCGCGCCGGTGCGTATAGACGTTGAGGCCGGGACCGCCGGCGGTGCGTCGTGCGACCACCTTGTCGTCGGTGTCGGTGAGGACGATTTCGTTGTCCTGGGCGAACCACCACGGCACCATTTCGTTGAGCACGCGCGCCACCGAATAACTGGCGACGACGCTGCCGAGGTAATGGTTTTCGCGGAACAACGGGATGTGGTAATCCATCACCACGGGTTCGGCGATGCCGGGCGGCACTGCGGGGGCGCTGTAGATCGGGCGGCGAATGGTGCGCGCCTGTTCTTCGGCCTGCTGTGACGGCGTCGACAATTCGTGGCGCGGGACCGGGAAGTCATCGGTCGAGGCGATCGGCTTGCCCTCGGCGCTGAGCCAGGTGACGCGATAGAACTCGCGGTTGTTGCGCAGCAGCGCGTTGAGGCGGCTGCGGAACTGGTCCTTTTTCAGATGCTCGTTGACGATCTCGCGTGCGATCAGGCGCATGCTTTCATCGTCGCGGCTGAGTTGGAAACGGATCGCCTGTTCCACCCACAGCGAGTCGGCGATGAGCTGTTCCTGGCGTTCGCTCGACTCCATCTGCTGCGCCTGGCGCGGCAGCCAGATCAGCGTCATCAGGAATAGCAGCACCAGCAGGATCGGCATGACCCAGCGCAACAGGTGACGGCGTCCCGGCGACAGCAGATGGGAAGGAGAGGAAGTGTGCTGCTGGGTCATGAGGTCCGGTAAAGAGGCGATGGCGTGGTGCGCGTAGTTTATCGCGAGCGACGGCACAGGAGCGGATGTTGCGGCGCGTCATGCAAATTGTGGTTATCCACAATTGTGTCAGCATTTTGTCATGGCAAAATGCGCTCAGTCAGAATTGCGACCACGCCTTTTCCATATTTTTCAAAACCAAAAAAGGGGACAACCATGAAACTCAAGTCATTAGTTTTTGCACTTGCCGCTGCAACCATCATCGCCGGCAATGCATTTGCCCAGGCGCCGATCATCATCAAATTCAGCCACGTCGTCGCCAACGACACGCCCAAGGGCAAAGGCGCCGAACGCTTCAAGGAGCTGGCCGAAAAAGCCACCAAAGGCCGCGTGAAGGTCGAGGTTTATCCGAACAGCACGCTGTACAAGGACAAGGAAGAACTGGAAGCGCTGCAACTGGGCGCGGTGCAGATGCTGGCGCCGTCGCTGGCCAAGTTCGGTCCGCTGGGCGTGAAGGAATTCGAAGTATTCGACCTGCCGTATATCTTCCCGAGCAAGGAAGTGCTGTATCGCGTGACCGAAGGTCCGATCGGCAAGGACCTGTTCAAGAAGCTGGAGCCCAAGGGCATCACCGGCCTGGCGTACTGGGATAACGGTTTCAAGGGCATGTCGGCCAACAAGCCGTTGCACGTGCCGGCCGATTTCCGCGGCCTGAAGATGCGCATCCAGTCGTCCAAGGTGCTCGACGCGCAAATGCGCGCGCTCGGCGCCAATCCGCAAGTGCTGGCTTTCTCCGAGGTTTATCAGGCGCTGCAGACCGGCGTGGTCGACGGCACCGAGAATCCGCCATCGAACCTGTACACCCAGAAGATGCATGAAGTGCAGAAGCACGTGACGGTCTCCGATCACGGCTACCTGGGCTATGCGGTCATCGTCAACAAGAAGTTCTGGGACGGCCTGCCGGCCGACATCCGCACCGCGCTGGAAGGTGCGATGAAGGACGCCACCAAGTATGCCAACGCCATCGCCCAGCAAGAGAACGACGCCGCGCTGGCTGCCGTGCAAAAGACCGGCAAGACCACCATCTATCGTCTGAACGACAAGGAAAAGGCCGAATGGCGCAAAGCCCTGTTGCCGGTGCAGACCCAGATGGCCGACCGCATCGGCAAGGATCTGATCGCCGCGGTCAACAAGGAAGCTGCAGCATTGGGTCAGAAGTAATCGCGTCGGATATAACAACGACCGATGCAGGCGTGCCGCGTGCCGCCTGCGTCTGAAAAAAAACTGACAGGGATGGAATCCGGCGGCGCTCGCTCGCCGGTTTTTTCATCCCAATGAGGAGACGCAATGTTGAAATTTCTGGACCACCTGGAAGAGTGGCTGATCGCCTTCCTGATGGCGGCGGCGACCGTCATCATCTTCGTGGCGGTGTTGCACCGCTATGCCTCCGGCCTGCCGATTCCCTGGCTGCAGGATGAACTGATACAAATCAACACCAGCTGGGCGCAGGAGCTGTGCATTTTCATGTTCGTGTGGATGGCCAAGTTCGGCGCCGCCTACGGCGTGCGCACCGGCATCCACGTCGGCGTCGACGTGCTGATCAATCGCATGAATACGCCATGGCGCAACAAGTTCGTGGTGCTGGGCCTGCTGGCCGGCGCGCTGTTCACCGGCATCGTCGGCACGCTGGGCGCTCAGTTCGTCTGGGAAATCTCGCAGCATTCCAGCACCTCCGAAGTGCTGGAAATACCGATGTGGATGGTCTACATGGCCGTGCCGCTGGGTTCTTACCTGATGTGCTTCCGTTTCCTGCAGGTCTGCTGGGCCTTCATCAAGACTGGTGAATTGCCGAAACACGACCACGCCTACGTCGAAGGCCTCGACGAAGAAATCGCAGGAGGAAAAGCATGAACGCAGCCATTATCTTCGTCCTGCTGTTCGGCCTGATGCTGACCGGGATGCCGATCTCGATCTCGCTCGGCCTGACGGTGTTGACCTTCCTGTTCACCATGACCGACGTGCCGATCCAGTCGGTGGCGCTGAAGCTGTTCACCGGCATCGAGAAGTTCGAGATCATGGCGATCCCGTTCTTCATCCTGGCCGGCAACTTCCTCACGCACGGCGGCGTCGCCCGGCGCATGATCAACTTCGCCACGGCGATGGTCGGGCACTGGCACGGCGGCCTGGCGCTGGCGGGCGTGATGGCGTGCGCCTTGTTCGCGGCGGTGTCCGGTTCGTCGCCGGCCACCGTGGTGGCGATCGGTTCGATCATCCTGCCGGCGATGGTGCGCCAGGGTTTCCCCAACAAATTCGGCGCGGGCGTCATCACGACCTCGGGCGCGTTGGGGATCCTGATTCCGCCGTCGATCGTGATGGTGATGTATTCGGTCTCCACCAACACCTCCGTGGGCAAGCTGTTCATGGCCGGCGTGGTGCCGGGTCTGATGCTGGCCTTCCTGCTCGGTGCGACCACCTGGTACCTGGCGCGCAAGCATAACTACCCGCGTCTGCCGAAGGCGAGCTGGGCCGAGCGCGGTGCGGCCTTCCGCAAGAGCGGCTGGGGCCTGTTCCTGATCGTCATCGTGATGGGCGGCATCTATACCGGTATCTTCACGCCGACGGAAGCGGCGGCGATGGCGGCGGTGTACGCCTTCATCATCGCGGTGTTCGTCTACAAGGACATGGGCCTGAAGCAAGTGCCCAAGGTCTTGCTGGACTCCGCATCGATGTCGGCCATGCTGTTGTACATCATCACCAATGCGGTGCTGTTCTCCTTCCTGGTGACCAGCGAAAACATCCCGCAGGCGATGGCGGCGATGATCACCGACAGCGGCCTCGGCCCGATCACCTTCCTGCTGGTGGTGAACGTCCTGCTGCTGTTGGCGGGCAACGTGATGGAGCCGTCGTCGATCGTGCTGATCATGGCGCCGATCCTGTTCCCGGTGGCGATGAAGCTGGGCATCGATCCGGTCCACTTCGGCATCCTGATCGTGGTCAACATGGAAGTCGGCATGTGCCATCCGCCGGTCGGCCTGAACCTGTACGTGGCCTCGGGCATTACCAAGATGGGGATTACCGAGCTGACGATTGCGGTGATGCCGTGGTTGCTGACGATGCTGGTGTTCCTTGCCCTGATAACGTACGTGCCGCAGATTTCGCTGTGGTTGCCTAACCTGGTTTTTGACTGATCCAGGACGGAAGCAGGCAGCCGCCGCCGCAGGCTGGAAGCGGCGGCGACGGCAATATTGTCAGGTTGAAATGTTGCTGGAAAACATGTTTTAAATTTGCGCAAAAAGTACTTTTAATGCCGGGCAAGTACTGTTAAAGTGCGACCTCGTCTGCAAGGACAACAGAATTTCAGTCGCAGTATTGTCGGTGGTTCATGGCTTTAAAAACAAGATTTAAAGTGGGTGATGATGCACATAACAAACGGTATTGATACCGAGGATACTGAGGAGACGTGAGTTCAAGAAGCTGTTTAAACGGCCGGGACGCACAAGGGTAATTTCAAGGCGCATCGCAAGATGCGCCTTTTTTATTTTCTGCGCGTATTTGCTTGCTCGTGTCGGCTATTCCGCCATCCCCAGCGGATGCAGGCCGGTCGGCGTCTGGATCAGCGCCAGCATGTGCGGTTTCTGTCCCGGCGCCGGCTGGTGCATGTCGACGTGGCTTTGCAGGCCGATTTGCGCCAGGCTGGCGGCGATTGCCGCGGCTTGCGGATGGCATCCCTCCAGTTTGACCAGGCTGCAACCGAGATCGGCCATGTTGTCGGTCGGGTGGCTGGAGCTGTTCCACTGGATCAGGCTGGGCATCACGCCGTCCAGGATCAGCTTGCCGTCGGAGGGAATGGTGATGCGCCATTGCAGCGCGCCGCGGCTCATTTCTTCGACGATGCCGGGCGAGATGGCGGACGCCGCCGTCGCCGTCTCGATGTCGTCGGTGCGCACCACCCAGGTCGCCAGGCGCGGCTTGCTGCCGGCGGCCACGTAGTCCAGCCCGAACCAGCGCGCACGTTGTGGGACAGGAGCTGCCGGATTGACCGCGATGACTTCCAGATAAAAGCCGCGACCCAGCTTGAGCAGGGCGTTGTGGGTGCCGAGGCGCACGTGCTCCCCGCCGGCTTGCGGCGACACGCCGAGGGTCTGCTCGATGTAGGCAATGCCTTCGGCCAGCGAGGGGGCGGTGACGACGAGGTGATCGGCGTGGCTGGTAGGTGTTGTCATGTATCTGGTTCCTCGATTGCAGCAGGGTGAAGGTGGAAGTGGAGTGGCGGCGGGTTGGCAGCCGACTGCGGCGATGTGCTTAAATAGCGTATTCCCTCAATGTTTCCGAGTCATGAAGAATACACAAGCGGGCGATATTTTCTCCGCCATCGTACACGTACCGTTCGGCGGCATCGGCATTCGCACCTCCGCCGGCGTGATTGTGGAGATGGTTACGCTGCCCAGGCACTTCGGCGAAAAGGATGCCACCGATGCCGTGGCCGACAAGGCCGTCAAACAGATCCTGCGTTATATCGACAAACCGGACTACCGCTTCAAGTTGCCGCTGGCCGAGGTCGGTTCGGATTTCCAGCGCCGCGTCTGGGATGCGATCGCCTCGATTCCGCGCGGTGAAGTGCGCACCTACGGCCAGATCGCCAAATTCATCCGCTCAGCGCCGCGTGCGGTGGGGCAGGCTTGCGGCGCCAACTGGTTTTCGCTGGTCATACCCTGCCATCGCGTGACGGCGGCGGGCGGACTGGGCGGCTATTCGCATCGCGACGACGAGGATGGCTTCCCGCTCAGCGTCAAGCGCTGGCTGTTGGCGCATGAAGGCGTCGATGGCTACTGACGCATCTGCTGGCGCAGCCAAGCCCGCCAGAAAAAGCGTCGCCGGGCGGGCGCCCAAGGTCCAAGCCACCGGCGCCAGCCTGGCAGCCATCGATGAATTCTGCGATACGCTGTGGCTGGAAGACGGTCTCGCCAAGAATTCGCTGGAAGCCTACCGGCGCGACATGACGCTGTTTGCACACTGGCTGCAGACGGAGCGCCGCAAGGATTTGCTGGCTACACAGGCAGAAGACCTGAACGCTTATTTCGCCGCACGCCACGCCGACACCAAGGCCAGTTCCTCCAATCGCCGGCTGGCGGTGCTCAAGCGCTTCTTCCTGCTGGCGCTGCGGCAGAACCGCATCAGCGAAGATCCCTGCCTGCGGCTGCGCTCGGCCAAGCAGCCGCCGCGCTTTCCCAAGGTGTTGTCGGAAGGCCAGGTCGAAGCCTTGCTGGCCGCGCCTGACGTTACGACCCCGCTGGGCCTGCGCGACCGCACCATGCTCGAACTGATGTACGCCAGCGGCCTGCGCGTATCCGAACTGGTGTTGCTGAAGTCGGTGGAAGTCGGCATGAACGAAGGCGTGCTGCGCATCACCGGCAAGGGCAACAAGACGCGCCTGGTGCCGTTCGGGGAAGAGGCGCGCAGCTGGATCGAGCGCTACCTGCGCGAAGCCCGCCTGCTGATCCTGGAGGGCCAGGTCGACGACGCCCTGTTCGTCACCGCCCGCGGCGGCGCCATGACGCGCCAGATGTTCTGGACGCTGATCAAGAAATACGCGCTGCAAGGCGACATCCGTGCGCCGCTGTCGCCGCACACCTTGCGCCACGCCTTCGCCACGCATTTGCTCAACCATGGCGCCGACCTGCGCGTGGTGCAGCTGCTGCTCGGCCACGCCGATATTTCGACCACCCAGATCTACACCCATGTGGCGCGCGAGCGCCTGAAGAAATTGCATGCGGAACATCATCCGCGTGGATAACCCATTTCAGCCGTTTCAAGTTGCGGCATAATGTGCGCCAAATGAGCTCCAAAAAAGACCATATTTCCGAAACCCAGGCGACGCAATTCCTGCGCAAGCACGGCATTTCCTTTACCGAACATCCCTATCCCTACGAAGAGCACGGCGGCACCAGCGTGTCGGCGCGCGAACTCGGCGTGGACGAGCATCACGTCGTCAAGACGCTGGTGATGCAGGATGAAGCGGCCAAGCCGATGCTGGTGCTGATGCACGGCGACCGCAAGGTCTCGACCAAGAACCTGGCGCGGCAAATCGGCTGCAAGTCGGTGGAGCCGTGCAAGCCGGAAGTGGCCAATCGCCATTCCGGCTTCCTGATCGGCGGCACCTCGCCGTTCGGCACGCGCAAGGCAATGCCGGTCTACGTCGAAGAAAGCATCCTGGCGATTCCGAAGATTTACATCAATGGCGGCCGACGCGGTTTCCTGATCGGGATTGCGCCGGACGTCATCGTCAAAGTCCTGCCCGGCAAGCCTGTACACTGCGCGCTGGAAGAATAAACAAGCGTCAAGAAAGAGAATTCAATGAATACAGTACTGTTTGCAATCGCCGCCTACCTGATCGGCTCCATTTCATTCGCCGTGGTGGTGAGCAAGGCCTTCGGCCTGTCCGATCCGCGCACCTACGGCTCGAAAAATCCCGGCGCCACCAACGTGCTGCGCAGCGGCAACAAGAAGGCCGCGGCGCTGACCTTGCTGGGCGATGGTTTCAAAGGCTGGCTGGCGGTATGGCTGACAATTAAACTGGGGCCGCAATTCGGCGTTGGCGACACCGGCGTCGCGTTGGCGACCATCGCCGTCTTCCTCGGTCATCTGTGGCCGGTGTTCTTCCGCTTCGTCGGCGGCAAGGGCGTGGCGACCGCACTCGGCATCCTGCTGGCGCTGAACGTCTGGCTCGGCGTGGCGACGCTGGTCACCTGGCTGGCGATCGCCTATGCATTCCGTTACTCCTCGCTGGCGGCGCTGATCGCCAGCGTGTTCGCGCCGTTCTACTACGGCCTCCTGTTCGGCAGCGCCGACGGCATCCTGCTGGCGGTGCTGGCGATGAGCGTGCTGCTGATCTTCCGCCACCGCAAGAACATCGCCAATCTGTTGGCCGGCAAGGAAAGCAAGATCGGCGCTAAGAAAAAATAGAAAAAAATAGAAAAATGGAAGAAGCAAGCAGCCATTCGCGAAAGTAAAAAGCCCGGTTTGTACCGGGCTTTTTCATGGCTTACACTGCCGTGCGCAATTCATCCAGCGGCCAGCGCGGCCGCACGCTGAACGCATAGTCGCGCTTTGCCGCTTCGGGGTGCTGCTGCAGGCGCATGGCGCCGGCGAAGGCGATCATGGCGCCGTTGTCGGTGCAGAATTCCAGTTCCGGATAAAACACCTGATAGCGCCGTTTGGCGGCAGCGGCGTTGAGACCTTCGCGCAGCTGCTTGTTGGCGCCGACGCCGCCGGCGATGACCAGGCGCTTCATGCCGGTGTGCTTGAGCGCGTTCATGCATTTGGCCACCAGCACGTCGACGATGGCGTCGACGAAAGCGCGCGCGATGTTGGCCTTGTCCTGTTCGCAGATGTTGGTGGTCTGGTTCTTGACCACGGTCAGCACGGCCGTCTTCAGGCCGGAGAAGCTGAAGTCGAAATTCTTGGAATGCAGCATCGGGCGCGGCAGCTGATACACACCCGGATCGCCGAATTCGGCCAGCCGCGAAATCGCCGGGCCGCCCGGATAGCTGAGGCCGAGCAGCTTGGCCGACTTGTCGAAGGCTTCGCCGGCGGCATCGTCCAGGGTTTCGCCGAGCAGTTCGTACTGACCGACGCCGTCCACGCGCATCAATTGCGTATGGCCGCCCGACACCAGCAGCGCCACGAAGGGGAACTGCGGCGGGTTGGCCGACAGCAGCGGCGACAGCAGGTGGCCTTCGAGGTGATGCACCCCGAGCACCGGCTTGTCGAGAGAGAGACCGAGGCCGCAGGCTACCGAGGCGCCCACCAGCAGCGCGCCGGCCAGTCCGGGGCCTTGGGTGTAGGCGATGGCGTCGATGTCGTTGTGGGCGATGCCGCTGCGTTCGAAGACTTGCCGGAGCAGGGGAATCGCACGCCGTACATGGTCGCGCGAGGCCAGTTCGGGGACGACGCCGCCGTATTCCTGATGCATCGCGATTTGCGAATGCAGGGCATGGGCGAGCAGGCCTTTTTGCGTGTCGTATAACGCCAGGCCGGTTTCATCGCAGGAGGATTCGACGCCGAGAACTATCATGTGTTGCAGAAGGGAAAACAGTGGGAACGCGCAGGCGTCCGAAGGCGCTATTGTAAAGGAAAGGCGTGCGCCGCCGCGGCGGCGCGCAAGACGCGTCGCATGGTACTCTTGCGCACATCAAAAACGGCAGCAATAACGGCAGCAATAACGGCAGTAATACGAGAGCGCGATCATGACGGAATCAGGCAAGGAAATGCTGGCTGCGGCCCGCTTCATCAAGGAAATCGGACGCGGCAAGGATGGTGCGCGCAGCTTGTCGCGCGAGGATGCGCAACTGCTTTACGGCGCCATGCTGGAGGGCCGAGTGAGCGACCTCGAACTCGGGGCGATCCTGCTGGCCATGCGCGTCAAGGGCGAATCGGTGGAAGAAATCGCCGGCTTCCTGGATGCCGCCGAAGCCTCTTTTACGCCGCTGCAGGCGCCGCTGGGCGACTACGCGCCGGTGGTGATTCCGAGCTACAACGGCTCGCGCCACATGGCCAACCTGACGCCGTTGCCGGCCTTGCTGCTGGCGCGTGAAGGCGTGCCGGTGCTGATGCATGGCGTAACCCAGGATCCGCAACGCGTCACCAGCGCAGAGATTTTCGAAGCGCTCGGCATTCATCACGCGATCGGTCCGCACGAAGCCGAGGCCGCGTTGGCCAACCGGCAGCCGGCATTCATCCCGATCCAGGTGCTGGCGCCGCAAATGGCGCGCCTGCTGGCGATGCGGCGCGTCCTCGGTGTGCGCAATTCAACGCATACGCTGGTCAAGATCATGCAGCCGTTTGCGGCGCCCGCTTTACGTCTGACCTCGTACACGCATCCCGAATATCTGGAAATGCTCGGCAAATATTTTGTCGACGCTGCGCCGCCTCAGCGCGGGGACGCTTTCCTGATGCGCGGCACCGAAGGCGAAACCGTCGCCAACGCGCGGCGCGCGCAGCAGATCGACTGGTTCCATGGCGGTGAGCGCACGGTGCTGGTGGAGAAGCAAAAAGTGGCGGAAGAGATTCCGGACTTGCCGGAGGGCAGGGATGCGGCCGTGACGGCGCGCTGGATCGAGGCGGTATTGCGCGGCGAGAAAACCGTGCCGATTGCGATCGCCGAACAGGTCGAGCATTGCATGACTGTGTCCAAAGCGGT
This sequence comes from Herbaspirillum lusitanum, assembly GCF_026127345.1. NCBI lineage: Bacteria > Pseudomonadati > Pseudomonadota > Betaproteobacteria > Burkholderiales > Oxalobacteraceae > Herbaspirillum > Herbaspirillum lusitanum. The sequence goes on from NZ_QXFG01000005.1 coordinate 351,707, forward strand.
CAAGGCGCGCACGCCCTGAGCTCGCTCATTGTCACTTGAGCGGCATCGCGAGGCGTCTCTTCAGGCTTTGGGTTTGACAACCTTTACGGGTAGCGCTGCAGTGACTTGCGCGAAGGCGAAAATGACTTCCTTGACGATCTTGCGTTGCGGCGCGGGCAGGTTGATGAAGGCTTCGAAGGCCTCGCGCTCGCGGTAGCCGATGGCTTCTTCCCAGCGGGCACGGCGCTTGTCGATGCGCTTGCCGATTTCTTCGCCGAAGCGCAAATGTTGCGGCGTGACAATGAGCCATTCGGCGAGCGTCTCGAGCTTGTCCTGGTTCGGCATGGACTCACCGAGAAGCCAGCGTCGCACGCCATGCAAGGTCATCGGTTTTCCCCAATAGCGCAAATTGAACTCGCGTTCCAGAACAGCGGGTTTTGGTTCATAACCCGCTTTTTCCATCGAGGCGCGCAGTCGTTTTGCAAATTTCTCGTTCGCGTTTTCCATGACTGGAACTTACTGCCTAGTGGGTGAGGATTGGGTACTTTTACTTTTTGGAATAATTACGCGGAGGATGTGACTTATAATCAACGCCGCTTAACGTCACCAAGTTGTAGCTATCTTGTCTTATTTTTAACTTGACTGATAGATAACAATTGTAATGTGTCTGAATCTCCCAACATGACGCCCAGCAAGCCTTTCAGGCTATTCTCGGTGTTTGCGCGAACCTTGCTCGAAGCATTTCGAGAAGGCAAAAAGCGCTTTTGCGACCAGATTTGCAAAGCGCCGCGCGGGAGCTGTCGTATTGTCAGAAAATCCAGTTCTTTTCACCTCGTGAAAACAGCGGGGAAGAAGCCGGGATTTTTTGGTTCAAACCAGCTAGAATAGGCGCGGATAAAGGGATTGCGCCGGATTGCGCCGATTGTCGCGAATGAATAAAGAGCAAACGACAAACGGCAGCGCATGCAAAAACACGAGCGTTTGCGACGCTTTTTTCTCCTGATTTTGTTTGTGAAAATCGATGCGTTATCGCGCATCGATGAAGCTTTGTTTGTCGTCGTGGTTTCACGGGATTCATTTTCGTAACACGCAGTTCGAACGGAAGATGCAGACGGATTTCTCAGATCATGGCCGGCTCCTATAACCTTTTGCTGATTTGCTTTTCCCTATTTGTTGCGACGCTTGCTTCGTACACGGTATTGGAAATCGCTGAACGCATCTCATCGCAGGAAACCGCGCGCTACCGCCGCATGTGGCTGGCTGGCGGCGCGCTGGTGTTCGGCGTCGGCATCTGGTCCACGCATTTCACCGGCATGCTGGCGTTCCAGTTGCCGATCAACATCGGCTACAACGCCTTCTTCACCGGGATCTCGTTGCTGCTGTGCATCGGCCTGTCGTTCTATCTGCTGCACCGCTCCACCCAACGCCGCTTGCGCTGGCCGCGCATGCTGGGCGACGGCGTCGCCCTGGGCGGCGGCATGGCGGTGGTGCACTGGATCGGCCTGCACTCGATGCAGATCATGCCGGCGGTGCGTTACACGCCGTGGCTGGAAATCCTGTCGGTGCTGGCGACGATGGCCGTCGCGGTGCTCAACATCTGGATCATCTATACGCTCAACGCGCGCAAGAGCGATCATTTCTGGCGCCGCGTGATTTTTGCCGGCATGCTCGGCCTGGGCATCTTCTTCATGCACTGCCTGAACATGGCGGCGGCCAATTTTTCGCCCGACAGCATCAGCAGCACTTACGCCAGCATCGACAGCGACAACCTGATGAGCGCGGTGGTGCTCGGCACCTTGTTCGTGCTGATCGCTGCGCTGATTTTCAGCGGCGCGCAAAAGACCAAGCTGCTCAGGAAAATCGTCGGCCGCACCAACGACAAGCTGCTGCACTTCGCCACGCACGACGTACTCACCGGCCTGCCCAATCGGGCCTTGTTGGCCGAGCGCATCCAGCATGCGATCCACGTTTCCAAACGCAGCGGCCTGTCGTTTGCGGTGCTGTTCATGGACCTGGATGGCTTCAAGGCCATCAACGATTCGCTCGGCCACTCGGTCGGCGACGGTTTGCTGATCGCCGTCGGGCAGCGCATCCGCGCCTGCATCCGCAGTGAAGACATGGTGTCGCGCATCGGCGGCGACGAGTTCGTGGCGGTGATGGGCAACCTGGCTTCGCCCGAAGTGGTGGAAAACCTGGCGGAAAATATCCTGAGCGTGCTGCGCCAGGATTTTCGCGTCGACGAGGCGACGCTGCGCGTGACGTCGAGCATCGGCATCGCGGTGTATCCCAACAGCGGCGACACCGTCGAGGCGCTGATGAAGAACGCCGACGCGGCGATGTACGAGGCCAAGCAGAACGGCCGCAATACCTATCGTTTCTTCGAGCCGGCCATGCACGCCAGCGCGATGCGGCATCTGACGGTGCGCCATGCGCTGCAACTGGCGGTGGAGCACAACCAGTTGTCGCTGCATTTCCAGCCCAAATTCGAAGGCCGCCAGCGTACCCTGACCGGCGTCGAGGCCTTGCTGCGCTGGGATCATCCGGAGCTGGGCAGCATGAGTCCGACCGAGTTCATCCCGATCGCCGAGCGCTCGGGCCAGATCATTCCGATCGGCGACTGGGTGTTGCGCGAAGTGTGCGCGCAGATCGTGCGCTGGGATGCGGCCGGCATGCCGCCGGTCAAGGTGGCGCTCAATCTGTCGCCGCTGCAAATGCGTCCCGATCTGGTCGACAGCGTTACCGCCATCGTCAGTCAGGCCGGCATTGCGCCGCAGCGCCTGATGTTTGAAATCACTGAAACCGCGGCGATGAAGAACGTCGAAAAGAGCGCGCGCATCATCACCGATTTGCAGCAGCTCGGCTACGACATCGCCATCGACGATTTCGGCGCCGGTTATTCCAGTCTGGCGTATCTGCAGCAGTTCCATTGCCGCCAGCTCAAGATCGACAAGTTCTTTACGTCGCGCCTGGATCAGGGCGGCGACTCCGGGCCGGCCATCGTATCGGCCATCATCGCGTTGGCGCATGCGCTGAACATGGAAGTGGTGGCCGAAGGGGTGGAGACGGAAGCTCAGCTCGCCGCGCTGCAAAAACTCAACTGCGACCAGGTGCAGGGATTCCTGCTGGCGCGTCCGGGCGCAGCGGGAGACGTGCAGCATTTTTTGGGTCAGGGCAGGGCGTTCGCCTGATGTCCTGAAGCGTTTGGCGGCCCTCGGCTGCTCTACGCCACGCTCCGCTGGATGACGCGCAAATACCAGATCAGGAAGAACGCCACCAGTCCCAGGCTGGCGCTGTTGCCGAGCCAGAAGCCGGCGGCGCCGTGCAGCCATGCCGGCGATATGCCGAACGGATCGAGGCCGAGGATGTAGCCGCCGCCGAGTCCGATACCCCACAGCGCCACCGCATAAATCACCGTCGGGATCACCGCCACCTTGTAGGCGCGCAGCACGAACGCCGTGGTCACCTGCAGCGAGTCGAACAACTGGTAGAACGCGATGAACAGGAACAGCGGCAAGGCCGACGCGATGATGACTTCGTCGGGCGTATAGGCGCGGATGATCTGCTCGCGCGCGAACCATACCGCCACGCCGATCAGCACCGACAGGATCGCCGACAGGCGGATGCCGGCGCGGGAAATCTTCTTTGCCGTCTGCCAGTCGCGCGCGCCGATGGCCTGCGCCACCAGCGTGCCGGTGGCGTTCGCCAGCGACAGCGGCAGCATGTACAGCACGGTGCCGACGTTGGCGGTGATCTGGTGACCGGCGACCGCAACCGCGCCGAGACGCGCAATGAAGATCGCCATCAGCGTGAACGCCGTGACTTCGATGAAATAGCTCAGGCCCATCGGAATGCCGAGTTTCAGCAGGCTGCGTTGGGCTTTCCATTGCGGTGCGACGAAACCGCTGCCGAACACGCGCAGTTCGCGGTAGATCGGCGCGCCGCGCACCAGCATCCAGCCGGTCAGCAGCATCAGCCATGCAATCAGGCTGGTGGCGATGGCGCAACCCGGCCCGCCGAAGGCCGGCAAGCCGAGGCCGCCGAAGATGAACCAGGCGTTGAGCGGAATCTTCAGCAGCAAGGCGCCGATCTGGATCGCCATCACCATCTTGGGACGCGAGATCGCGTTGTTGAGCGCGGCATACACGCGGAAACCCAGCGTTGCCGGCAGCGCCAGCGCTTCGATGCGCAGGTAGAGGGTGGCTTTTTCAGCCAGCTCCGGCGAGGCTTGCGCGAACGACAGGAACACCGGCGAAAACAGCAGCGCCAGGCAGCCTATGCAACTGAGGAAAAAGGCCAGCCACAATCCCTGCTTCACTTCGCGGCCGATGTCGCCGAAGCGGCGCGCGCCGTACAACTGGCCGATGGTCGGCAACAATGCCTGCAGCACGCCCGACAAGCCGACGAATACGCTCACGTAAATCGACACCCCGAGCGACAGCGCCGCCAGATCCATCGCCGAGAAGCGCGACACCATCGCCGTGTCGATCACGCCGTTGGCGATCAGCGCCAGTTGGCCGATCAGGATCGGCCAGGCCAGCGAAGCAATGCGGAATGTATGGATGCGTGATGTCATGCTGTTCAAAAGTCGACGCCGGCCTGGCCTGGGTCAGGCCGCCGGCATCGCTTCGTTTGTTGCTTCGTTTGTCGCTTCGTCTATCGCTTCAATTGCCGATGCGGCGATACAGGCGGAAGCGCTCGTCGCGGTCGGAGGGGCGCCGGCCTTCCCACAGCAGTTGCCAGCGGCCTTCATACTGGCGCAGCATCTGCTCGGCGTTCTGGTTGTCGATACTGTCCTGCAGCAGCAGGAAGTCGCAGCGCATATCCGGGCGGTCTTCGAAATGGACGTGGCCGAAGTAGGCGAACGACGCGCGCTGCGCCGGGCCGACGTTGGATTCCACGCATTGCTTGACTGCCGACATGCGTTCTTCGATCTGTTGCGCCACGCCGGCGTAGCTCTTGCCGTAGTTGACCCATGGCAGCCACAAGGTCATCAGCAGCACCCAGCACAGCACTACGCCGCCAGACGACAGCACCACCGCGCGCCACAGCACCGAAGGCCGGCGCGAAATGCGCCAGTGCACCAGCAGGATCCAGAAAATCGTGGTCAGCACGGCAATCGCCAGCGCGATCGCATTGAAGCCGGGTTTGTAGCCGGGAGCGAGCTTGAAGGCGTTCTTGGCGATCTGTGCCGGCCAGCCGGTTTCCTTGGCGATCCAGCCGATCCAGATGAAGGCCGCGCAGGTGGTCAGCGTCATCACCGAGAACCAGTCCACCGCATTGATGGCGCCGCGCTTCATGGTCGGCAGGCCGAAGGCAGCCAGTATCGCCAATGCCGGCAGCAGCGGCAGCAGGATGCCTTCTTCGCTGTGCACGTTGAGCAGCACCAGCAGCGTCAGCGGGATGAAGAAGGCGAGCGGCAGCGAAATGTGCAGCGACTGCAACTGACGGCGCCAGGCGTACACGGCCCAGCCGGCGAACGGCCATGCCGGCCAGGCGAACCAGACGCCGTACTTGCCGAAGAACTTCAGCGAGGCCATGGTCGGCCAGTTGATTTGATAGATGTTCCAGCTGAGCCAGGTCGAAAATTGCGCGCTGGCCTCGGGCAGCAGGGCGCGGATCGAAAAGACCCAGATCAGGCAGATCGCCAGCGCCGTCGGCAGCGACAGGCCGATCAGCGACTTGAACACCGGACGATAGTGCAGGCCCGACAACACCAGCAATCCCAGCAGCACGCCGGCCGGCAGCAGCCAGCCGTGCGTCAGCACCAGCAGGCCCAGCACCGCGCCCAGAGACAGCGCCTGATGTGGCTTGTTGGTATCGAACACGCGCGCGGCGCTGTACATGGCATAAGCCACCAATGCGATTTGCAGGGTTTTGGCGCTGGTCTCGTGGCTGTGCAGCAGCAGACCCAGGAAGCCGAGGTAAATCAGGAAAGCGCCGTCGGCCAGGGTACGGCCAAAATCGCGCGGTTCCGGCTGGCCGCCGAAGGCCAGTTTGAGCGGCTGCGCTTCGCTGCGACGGCCGAGCAGATAGGTGGCGTACCAGATTGACAGCGAGCCGATCAGGAAGCAACCCACGGTCGAAATGCGCGCCGCCAGCGGATCGCCCAGCAGCCAGCCGAACAGCTTGATGCAGATGGCGCCGAACCAGTAGGCCAGCGGACTCTCGGCGGGCATCGCCATGCCGGCGATGTTGGGCGCCAGCCAGTCCATCAGGTTGCCGTGCGCCATGGTCCACATGATGCCGAAACTGGCGGCGTCGTCGTTCTTCCAAGGATCGCGGCCGATGAGGCCGGGCAGGATATACAGCAAGCCGAGCGCGAGCAGGCCCCAGCGAGGCAGAGCGTTGGTCGCGGCGGCAGGGAGGCGGACTGGCTTCATCAAGGTGTTATTGCTCTTGTACGTGTTGCTGCACTGCGAGTGCAATTATCGGGTAGCCGATATTGTGCAGCAAAATTCCGTTAAAGGATGTATTGGATGGTAACGGCGGGCAACCGTGCAGCGGTAAAGCTGCGCCCGTTCCGCAAAAAACAAAAAAGGCAGCCTCAGCTGCCTTTTTTGACATCGTGCAGAAATTATTCTGCTGCGATTGCAGTCTTGGAACCGACTGTGCCGAACTTCTGGCGGAACTTCTCGACGCGACCTGCGGTGTCGACGATCTTGTGCTTGCCGGTGTAGAACGGGTGCGATTCGGAAGAAACTTCAATCTTCACGAGTGGGTATTCCTTGCCTTCGAATTCGGCCTTTTCGCGTGTGCCGATAGTCGAACGGGTGATGAACTTGAAGTCGTTCGAAACGTCGTGGAACAGAACTTCGCGGTAATCCGGGTGAATGCCTGGTTTCATTTTTTTGCCTTGAAAAGTAGTGGTAGCCAATCGTCACTTCGTCGGTCGCCTTGCTTCTTGACCCGATTGTCGATCACTTGCCGGTGAAAAGTCCGAAATTATACAATGAAATCATGGATTTGCACCAAATCTAAATGGCCGAGGGCGGGGCCGGGATGTTGTTTTTTGCCAATCCGAGGCCGTTTTCCGGGCCGGTGAGACGCTGCCGGCGGGGGAGAAGCCCCGCGCCGGCAGGTTTGTCAGCGCACGCTTATTTCCACAGGGAACACTTGGATTCCGCCTTGGTGGTCCATGCCTGTTCGGCAGGAATGGTCTGCACCACCTTGTAGTAGTCCCACGGATACTTCGATTCGGACGGTTTCTTCACTTCCATCAGGTACATGTCGTGCACCATGCGGCCGTCGGGACGGATATAGCCGTTCTTGGCGAAGAAGTCGTTGATCTTGGTCTTGTGCATCTGCGCGATGACCTTGTCCGGATCGTCGGTGCCGCTGGCTTTCACCGCGTTCAGGTACTGGGTCGTTGCCGAATAGTCCGCCGCCTGCAGCATCGACGGCATGCGTTTCATCTTGGCGAAGTAGCGCTTGGACCAGTCGCGGGTTTCCTGGTTCATGTCCCAGTACCAGCCGTCGGTCAGGTACATGCCCTGCGTGACCTGCAGCGTCAGCGCATGCACGTCGTTGATGAACATCAGCAGGCCGGCCAGCTTCATCGTCTTGTTGATGCCGAACTCGTTGGCCGCCTTGATCGAGTTGATGGTGTCGCCGCCCGCATTGGCCAGGCCCAGGATCTGCGCCTTCGAAGCCTGCGCCTGCAACATGAAGGACGAGAAGTCGGACGCACCCAGCGGGTGCTTGACCGCACCCGTCACCGTGCCGCCATTGGCCTTGACGATGTCGGAGGTATCCTTTTCCAGCGAGGCGCCGAAGGCATAATCGGCGGTCAGGAAGTACCAGCTCTTGCCGCCGTTCTTGACGATGGCCGAACCGGTGCCCTTGGCCAGCGCGACCGTATCGTAGGCATAGTGGATGGTGTAGGGCGTGCATTCTTCATTGGTCAGGCGCGCGGTGGCGCCGCCGACGGCGATGAAGGTTTTCTTCTTTTCGCCGGCAACCTTGGCCATGGCCAGGCTGGTGCCGGAATTGGTGCCGCCGATCAGCATGTCCACGCCTTGCTGGTCGAACCATTCACGCGCCTTGGAGGCGGCAATGTCGGCCTTGTTTTGATGGTCGGCGGTGATCAGTTCGATCTTCTTGCCGTTGACGCTGCCGCCGAAGTCGGCAATCGCCATCTTGATCGCTTCGACGCCGCCCTGGCCGTCAATGTCGATGTAGACGCCCGACAAGTCGGTAATCAGGCCGATCTTGACCACATCCCCCGAAATCTGCGCTGCCGCCGGTCCGGCAAATCCTGCTGCACATGCGGCGACCACGGTCGCCGCGATGGCTGTCATCTTGACCTTCATCTTTTGCTCCTCCTGATTGGTTGTGTCTGCGTTGCTGTTTTTATGCCGTCTGGTGGACGGTGATGTGAAACCCCGGCATGGATCCATGACCGGCAGTACTGCGGTGCTCTACAACGTACAACGGTGCTGCGCTTGCGATGAATGCCCGGCAGCAGGAACGATGCCGGGAAAATGTCTGGAACGGTTGGAACGATCTGGTCTTGTCGGTCCGATGCTGTCTCTTGGTTTAATTTTTATTGCCGGATCCGTCTTTGCGCAGAGCGCGGCGTGGCTGAAATAGTAGTGTAGGAAGAAAATTGCGGTCAAGCGGTATTTCCAAACCGGCGAAAAATGCGAATAAGGCCGTGCGGGCATAAAAAAATCCGCCAGGTCGCCCGGGCGGATTTTTCTGATTGTTAGCCCTAAACGGTGGCTAACACGGCGTCGCTGGCAAGGAGTTGCAACGCAGCCAGCGGCGTTGTGTTGGTCAGCGTTCGCTGCCGCGACGCATCATGTCGAAGAACTCGGCATTGTTCTTGGTCGACTTCATCTTGTCGAGGATGAACTCCATCGCTTCGATTTCATCCATGTCGTACATCAGCTTGCGCAGGACCCAGATCTTTTGCAGCTGGTCCGGCTTGATCAGCAGTTCTTCGCGGCGGGTGCCGGACTTGCTGAGGTTGATGGCCGGGTAGACGCGCTTCTCGGCGAGGCGGCGCTCCAGGTGGACTTCCATGTTGCCGGTACCCTTGAATTCTTCGTAGATCACGTCATCCATGCGGCTGCCGGTTTCGATCAGGGCCGTCGCGATGATGGTCAGCGAACCGCCTTCTTCGATGTTGCGCGCGGCGCCGAAGAAGCGCTTCGGACGTTGCAGCGCGTTGGCGTCGACACCGCCGGTCAGGACCTTGCCGGAGGCCGGGATCACGGTGTTGTAGGCGCGTGCCAGACGGGTGATCGAGTCCAGCAGGATGACCACGTCCTTCTTCATTTCAACCAGGCGCTTGGCTTTTTCCAGCACCATTTCGGCGACCTGGACGTGACGCGTGGCCGGTTCGTCGAAGGTCGATGCAACGACTTCGCCGCGCACCGAGCGCTGCATTTCGGTCACTTCTTCCGGACGTTCGTCGATCAGCAGGACGATCATCACGGTGTCGGGATGGTTGGTCGTAATGGCGTGGGCGATGTGTTGCAGCATGACCGATTTACCGGACTTCGGCGACGCCACCAGCAGGCCGCGCTGGCCGCGGCCGATCGGCGCGATCAGGTCGATGATGCGGCCGGTGATGTTTTCCTCGCCGCGCATTTCGCGCTCCAGCTGCATGATCTTGTTCGGATGCAGCGGCGTGAGGTTTTCAAACAGGATGCGGTGCTTGGAGGCTTCCGGCGCTTCGCCGTTGACCTTGTCGACCTTGACCAGCGCAAAGTAGCGCTCGCCGTCTTTTGGGGTGCGTACTTCGCCTTCAATCGAGTCGCCGGTGTGCAGGTTGAAGCGGCGGATTTGCGAGGGCGAAATGTAAATGTCGTCGGTGGACGCCATGTAGCTGGCGTCAGGCGAGCGCAGGAAGCCGAAGCCGTCAGGCAACACTTCAAGGGCGCCGTCGCCGAAAATTTGTTCTCCCGATTTCGCGCGTTTTTTGAGGATCGCGAACATCAGTTCTTGTTTGCGCAGGCGCGCGGCGTTATCGATGTCCAGGCCAATTGCCATTTCAAGCAATGCGGAGACGTGTAACGCCTTTAATTCTGATAAGTGCATAAGAGTGTCCCGGGATGGGAATAGTAAAAGGTGGGGGAGGGAATTGCGTGGCGTGTTAAAGAGAAACTGGAAACTTGCGAAACCAAAAAAGAACGAGCCTGCAAGTCGATTCAACCGCAGGCACAGGCGGCGCTGCGAGCGCAGCGCCGCCGTGAATCTTAGATGTTGCTGTCGATGAACGAGGTCAGCTGGCCTTTTGCCAGAGCGCCGACTTTTTGCGCTGCTGCTGCGCCGTTCTTGAACAGGATCAGCGTCGGAATGCCGCGGATGCCGAACTTGGCAGGGATGGCCTGGTTTGCATCGACGTCCAGCTTGGCGATCTGCAGCTTGCCGTCATATTCCTTGGCGACTTCTTCCAGAATCGGGGCGATCGCTTTGCAAGGACCGCACCATTCAGCCCAGAAGTCCACCAGGACGGGCTTGTCGGATTTCAGGACGTCTGCTTCAAAAGAGGCGTCGGAGATGTGTTTGATGTTTTCGCTCATGGTAGATCCTCGATCTGAGGGAATATATAAGTAAGTGGTCAAATAGCGCCGGGGGAACATACCATTTGCTTGGCGTATGCCATCAACGCTTCCGGAGTTGCTTCATTGCGTAACTTTGCTTAAAGCAGATGGAGTCGTTGTGCCCTGATTCAAGTTATTTTGAAGCGCGGCAACGGGTATTCGGCGGGGTACGGAGGCAATCATAACCCATTTTCGGGAAAAGTGTGCCCCGCCGCCGCCGATAGGCCGCCATCCGGCAAAGCCTGTTGCAGGGCGGTTGCCAAGGTTGGCAATTGACCCGGCCGGTCGCATACAATGCCGCAAAGACGTGCCGGATCGATAGATTCCGGCAATCATTTCGATAAATATATTTTTCTCCCCGGCCCCTTTTCATGTTGCATTCGCCCCTGCTGATCAGCCCTTCCGTCGATTTCTGGCCGCAGACCGCAGTCGCCTTGCTCGAGGTGGATCACATGCTGGGAGCAGCCGTGGGTGCGGGGTCGCGCGATTTTTCCGGCTATCAGGTGGTGGTGCCGGCGTTTTCGCACGCGGTGCACTGGCGTGCGGCGCTGGCCCGGGCGATACAGCGCCGGTCGCCGCAGCAGGCCGGCTTCATCCCGCCGCGTATCAACACCATGGCGGGCTGGCTGGCCATGCAGGCGCCCCAGCCGCAGCAGGACGACAGCGAACGCCTGATGCAGTTGTATGCGCAATTGCGTCAGCACGGCTGGCTCAAGAAGATGTTTACGGCGCGCCGCAACACCGACCTGCTGCCGCTGGCGCAGACGCTGCTGTCGCTGTCGGATGAATTGACCCAGGCATTGCTGCCCGCCATGGAACGCGCGCCGGGAGACGCGGACGAGCGCTGGCAAGCCGCGCTGGCGCAGTTGCCGCCGTCGGCGCGCAGCATGCTCTCGGATGAGGCGCAACTGGTGTGGTCGATCTGGCAGAGCCAGCTCGACGGCAACGACAAGACCGTGCAGCGCTACAAGCGCATGCTGGAGCTGGCCAGGCCGGGCGCGCACGCGCCATTGGCGCCGCTGATGTGGATCAGCCCGGTCGCGCCCGAGCCGATGGAACTGGCTTTCCTCGAGGCCTACGGCGAACACGCCGAAGTGCAGCCGGTGCAGATCGACTGGCGCGGCCCGGATATCCCGTTGCTGTATCAGACTGCGTGGCCGGAATTGTGCGATGCGCCGTTGGCGCCGGCGCCTGACGATCTGTTTGCGCCGCAGATGGACGCGCCGACGCTGGCGCTGTGTCCGGCCGCCAGCCTCGAAGACGCGTCGCTGCAGAGTGCGCAGATCGTGCTCGACTGGCTGCGGCAAGGCAAGGACGACATCGCCATCGTCGCCCAGGACCGCGTCAGCGCGCGCCGCCTGCGCGCCTTGCTGGAGCGTGCGCAAGTCTCGGTAGCCGACGAAACCGGCTGGAAGCTGTCGACCACCCGCGCCGCAGCAGCAATGGCTGCGTGGTGCGACGTCGTCACTTCGCGCGGCGAAACCACCGCACTGCTCGACCTGCTGAAGTCGCCGTTCATCTTCGCCGGCATGGCGGACAAGAGCGCGGCGGTGATGCAGATCGAATGGCAATTGCGGCGCGAGAATGTTTCCGGTGAATGGCGCAGCGTGCAGGCGGTATTCAAGGACGGTTCGCTTGCCGCGGAGGTTTTGCAGGCAGTGGCTGCGCAGGCCGCACTGTTCGACGGCCGCAAGAGCCTGATCGACTGGAGCGCATGCGCACAACAATTGCTGGATGCGCTCGACATGCGCGGCGCGTTCGCGCAGGACATCGCCGGCCAGCAGGTGCTGCAATTGCTGGACGACCTCGGCGCCCGCCAGACGGATGCCGATGGCGGTGAACTGTTTTCCTTCTCGGAATGGCGCGCGCTGCTGAACCTGCAGCTCGACGCCGTTACCTTCATGCCGCCGATCGCCGATCGCCGCATCGTCATGCTGCCGCTCAACGGCGCGCGCCTGCGCAACTTCGATGCGGTGCTGGTGATCGGCGCCGACGCCGAGCATCTGCCGTCGCAACCGCAGGAAACGCTGTTCTTCTCGAACGCCGTGCGCCATGAACTCGGATTGCCCACGCGACTGTCGCGCCAGCACCAGCAATTGCGCGACCTGACCGAACTGCTGTGCGCCAATCGCGAAGTGGTGCTGTGCTGGCAGACCCACAAGGACGGCGAACCGAATCCCAAGAGTCCGTGGCTGGAGCGTCTCGAACTGTGCCTCGCCAAGGCCGGCATGGAACCGCTGCGCGAACTGCGTCACGATTTGCCGCTGCACGAGCTGCTTGCCGCGCCATCCATCATGCCGGCGCCGTCCGCCGCGGAATTGACGCCGGCGCGGCTGTCGGCCAGCGCTTACAACCGGCTGGTGGCGTGTCCGTATCAATTCTTCGCCCAGCACATGCTGCGCGTGAACGTCATGGACGAGCTTTCCGACATGCCAGAGAAGCGCGATTACGGCGGCTGGCTGCATGAAATCCTGATGAAATACCATGAAGCGCTGCGCGATGCGAAGACGCCTGTCGGGCAGCGTGCCGCCTTGCTGGCGACCATCTCGGATGACGTCTTCGGCAAGGCGATCCGCGAACATCCCGCCGCGCTCGGTTACGAAGCGCGCTGGCGCAAGGTGATGCCGGCGTATCTGGTCTGGGCCAACGAGCGTGAAGCGCAGGGCTGGCATTTCGTGCTCGGCGAATTGCCCTTGCAGCATGCGTTGGCGTGGCCGGACGGCGGCATCGAGCTGTACGGCCGTCTCGACCGTGTCGATGAAAATGCGGAAGGCGAACGCGCGGTGCTCGACTACAAGACCAGCTCGCTGCCCTCGCTGGTCGCCAAGTTGAAGAATGCCGAAGATCTCCAGTTGCCGTTCTACGGTTTGTTGTCGGGCCGGACCATGGCGGCCGCGCATTACGTCGCGCTGGAGCCGTCCAGGGACAAGACCGGCGATGTCGCCGCACCTGATTTCGAAGCCCGGCAGCAGGCCTTGCAGCAGCAGATCATCACCGTCGTGCAGGCCATAGGCAACGACGCACCACTGCCGGCCAACGGCATCGAATCGGTTTGCCAGTATTGCGATGTGCGCGGACTGTGCCGCAAGGGAGTCTGGCAATGAGCGCCTTGAATAACACGGGCAGCAACGGTCCGATCGCCGCTTACGAAATCAACGGCCGTCCCGCGGAAGCGGCGGCGTTCACCGCGGCCGCCTGCGACCCGCGCCAGTCGGTCGTGGTGGAAGCCTGTGCCGGCAGCGGCAAGACCTGGCTGCTGGTGGCGCGCATGTTGCGATTGCTGCTGGCGGGCGCGCAGCCGGCCGAACTGCTGGCGATCACCTTCACGCGCAAGGCCGCGCAGGAAATGCGCGAGCGCCTGATGGAACTGCTGCGCGAACTGACGCTGGCGCCGGCCGACCAGGCGCGCCAGTTGCTACTGGAACGCGGCGTCGATGCCGACGATCTGCCGCGCCTGATGCCGCTGGCGCGCTCGCTGTACGAACAGATCCTGGCCGGGCAGCAGGGTTTGTCGATCGATACTTTCCACAGCTGGTTTGCGCGGTTGCTGCAGATCGCGCCGCTGGCGTCGGGCGTGCCGCACGGCTATGCGCTGACCGAGAAAAACGGTGAGATCATGAACGAGGCGTACCGCCGCTTCATGCAGGCGGTGCAAAAACCGGCGCAGCAAGCGATCAAGCTGGCTCTGCTTGAGTTGTACGACCTGGCCGGCGACAGCGGCGCGCGCAATCTGCTGGATTCCTTCCTCGACAAGCGCGCCGAATGGTGGGCCGCCACCATGCCGCCGCTGTCGTCGGAGGAGGCGCCGCTGCAATGGCTGGAGGAGCTATGCGGGCCCGACGCCGCGCGCGATGCGCGACTGACCGTCTGGAGCGACGAAGGCTTGAAGGCGCGGCTGTATGAGATTTCCTCCTTGCTCGGCAAAGGAACGGCAACCAACCAGAAACGTGCGGTCGCTATCGAAACCCTGGTGAGCGGTGAAGCGTCGGCGGAACAGTTCGTCGCATTGGCGACGCAGTTCTATGACGACAACGGCAAACCGCGCGGCAACACCAAGACCAAGGATTTGAAGGCGGCATTGAGCAAGCATTACGGCGTCGACGAAGACGTCGCCGTGTCGCTGTTCGATGAAGTGTTCGAACTGACCGGCAATGAACTGCGGCAGTTGCAGCGACGCAGCGCGGAAGGCATTGTTCTCAAGCTCAATCGCGCCCTGTTCACGGCCGGACGCGCCTATCTCGACGCCTACCAGGAAGTGAAGGCCGAGCAGCGCGTGTTCGATTTCGCCGATCTGGAATGGCACGCCTACCGCCTGCTCACCAACGAGGAAAGCGCGGCCTATCTGCAAAGCCGCCTCGACGCGCGCTACAAGCACATCCTGCTGGACGAATTCCAGGACACAAACCCGCTGCAGTGGAGCATCGTGCGCGCCTGGTTGCGGGCCTATGGCGGCGATGCGGCGCAGCCGAGCGTGTTCGTGGTGGGTGATCCCAAGCAATCGATTTACCGTTTCCGCCGCGCCGAGCCGCGCGTGTTCGCCGCCGCGCGCGCCTTGCTGGAAGAGCAGGGCGCGACGGTCTTGCGCGCCAACCAGACGCGCCGCAATGCCAGCGTCATCGTCGATGTGCTCAACGCCAGTTTCAGCGGCCGCAATGATTTGTTCGCAGCGCAGACCACGCTGGGCATGGACGGCGGAGCGGTATGGCGCTTGCCGTTGGTGCAGGCGCCCGAGGCGGTGGAAGAAGACGCTCCCGACGGCGCGCCATCGGCGCTGCGCAATCCGCTGATCACGCCGCGCGAGGAAGAAGACGATGCGCGCCGGCGCGACGAAGGCCGCCAGGTGGCGCAGGCGATCCTGCTCGCCCGCCAACGCATTCAGGTCGGCGGGCGGGCGCTCAAGTGGGGCGACGTCATGCTGCTGGTGAAGAAGCGCCGCCACCTGATCGCCTATGAAAGCGCATTGCGCGAGGCCGGTATTCCTTTTGTCTCCGACAAGCGCGGCGGCCTGCTTGATTCGCTCGAGATCGCCGATCTGATTGCGCTGCTGACTTTCCTGATCACGCCCAATGACACGCGGGCTTTGGCCCATGTGCTGAAGAGTCCGATCATCGGGGCGGCCGACGAGGACCTCATCGCGCTGGCGCAACGTAGTGAATCCGACTGGTGGAAACGTGTGCTCGCTGCGCAGCAATCCGGATCGGCGTCGGCCGCCATCGCGCGCGCCGCGCACTTGCTGGCGCAATGGCTGGACGCCGCGCCGCATTATCCGGTGCACGATCTGCTCGACCGCATCCTGCACGAAGGCCAGTTGGCGGCGCGCTATGCCCAGGCCGTCGCGCCGTCCATGCGCAACCAGGCGCTCGGTAACATCGAGGCCTTCGTCGAACTGGCGCTCAACCTCGACGCCGGCCGTTATCCCAGCCTGCCGAAATTCATCGATGCGCTGCGCGTATTGCAGCGCCATGCCGAAAGCGACGCGCCCGACGAGGCCAGCATCGATGCCGCCGCCGACGCCGTGCGTATCCTCACCGTGCATAGCGCCAAGGGCCTGGAAGCGCCTGTGGTGGTGGTGATGGACACCAACCACAGCGACCCCGCCAACGACAACATCGGCATCCTGTGCGATTGGCCGCAGGATGAAGACGCACCGACGCATTTCTCCGCCTTCGGCCGCAAGAGCGAGCGCGGCACGGCCCGCGACCGCTGGTTCGACGCCGAAGAACATTTCAAGATGCAGGAAGACTGGAATTTGCTCTACGTCGCGCTGACACGCGCCAAGCAATTGCTGATCGTCAGCGGCGTGGCCGGCGCCAAGGGAGCACTCGAAGGCGGCATCCAGGAAGGCAGCTGGTACAGCCGGCTGTTCGACCGCGCCGGCGAAGAGCAGGGCGTGGAACAGATCGTGCCGGCGGTGCAGGCCAACGACGCTGCGCAACAGCGCGAAGAACGTTTCACGCTGCGCCTGTTCATTCCGACACCGCTGCCGGCGCCGGCGGTCGATGTGCCGGAGAGTTACAGCAACGACGCCATCGACGAAGGCGTGGCCTTGCATGCGCTGCTCGAGCGTTCGCTGCACGCGCGCACCTGGCCGGTCGCATTGCCCGACGAGGCGGCTATCGCCCGCTGGTTGCCATGCCCGCGTCCGCTGGCGGCGGTGATCCGCGCCCAGGCCGTCAACATGCTGGCGCAACCGGCGCTGGAGCGTTTCTTCAATCCCGCCCTGCATCGCCACGCCCGCGATGAAATGGAGATTGTCACAGCCGACGGCGTATTACGCTGCGACCGCGTGGTGGTGTTCGATGACGAGGTGTGGGTGCTCGACTACAAGCGCAATCTGCTCGACAGCGAGCGCGTGGCTTACCAGGCGCAACTTGCACGATATCGCACGGCATTGTTGTCGGTGTTTTCTGACAAGCAAATAAGGTCTGCGCTGATTACTGCCGATGGTCGCCTTTGGGAATAATGGTACGGCATTCGCCACTCAACCGCAAACAAAACGACGATCAGATCACAGGAAAAAATTTCGTTTAATATAAAAATGGTTTAACCTCGGGTTCCCTACCGCGGTTAATGTTCAGGAAGCGTTCAAAAAGCATCGCTTCAACTCAATCATCAGTGCGTGTCCAACAGCGTCGCCAGGAACAGGCGAAGCGCGCGCACCGTCAAAATAAATATGTCAGGAGGAGCTATGCAGTGGACTCTTCCGTCTTTCGCCCTTGCACAACCGGTCCAATGGAACGCGTTGCTGCTGTTCGGCAGCTTGTTGCTGTTCGGGCTGATAGCCGGTCATATCGTGTCGAAGTCGCCATGGGTGCCGCGCATCACGGGTTATCTGATCGTCGGTTTCATCCTCGGCGGCGGCGGCCTGAACTGGCTGTCAGGCGACGTGCTGAGCGTGACCAATATCTTTGCCGACATCGCTGTCGCGCTGGTGGTGTATCAACTGGGCCGCTACGTCGACATCGGCTGGCTGCGCCGCGAGAAGTGGCTGCTGGCTACCGTCGTCACCTCGGCCGTGCTGTGCTTCACCTTCGTCAGCCTGGCCTTGCTGTGGTTTGGCACCTCCAACGTGCTGGCCTTGCTGGGCGGCGTGTGGGCCATCGCCACGGCGCCGGCCGTGGTGCTGGTGGTGCTGCGCGACCTCAAGGCTGAAGGCCAGGTCACGCGTCGCCTGGCGACCATGACCGCGCTCAACAATTTCGTCGCCATCCTGGCCGCCTATGCCTTGCTGCCGGTGATCGCGCATGAATCCGGTACGCCGGTGCTGACGCTGGTCGAACACACCGCGTATTCATTGATCGGCTCGCTGGTGCTGGCCTACCTGACTTACTGGCTGATGATGCCGCTGGCGCGCCTGCTCGGTCGCCAGGGCAGCCGCCAGTTCGTGCTGGTGATTTCGGTCATCGCGCTGGCCATCGGCGTGGCGCACGCACTGCATTTGCCGGTGATGCTGACGATGCTGATCTTCGCCATCATGTCGAAGAACCTGGATCGCCAGTACGACCTGATGGAACTGGAATTCGGCGTCGCCAACGAATTGTTCGTGGTGATGCTGTTCGTCACGGTGGGCGCCTCGATGCGCCTGTCGGACCTGAGCATGGTCGGCCTGTCGGTGCTGATCCTGATCGCCGCGCGGTTCGTGGCGATGGGCTGCGGCGTGTTCCTGTTCGCCCGCTTTGCGCGCATGAACTGGAAGCAGGCCGGCTTGCTCACGTTGGGCACCTTGCCGATGACCGAGGCGGGACTCGGGTTGATGCAGACGATTTCCAACCTGTACCCGCATACCACGTCCGATGTCGTGCCCTTGCTGGCGGGATGTCTGATCGTGCTGGAATTGTTTGGCCCTGTCGCCACCCAATTCGCCCTGATCAAATCTGGTGAAAGCGGACGCGAATGACTAATACCACTCTCCACGAAGAACAAGGACTGACGCATTATCCGACGTCCAGCGCAGGCATCCTGCCGTTCACGTCGTCCACGCCATTCACGATGGGCATCGAGCTGGAACTCCAGCTGGTCAATCGCCGCAACTACAACCTCGCCAGCGACGCCGTCGACCTGCTGACCTGGATCGAGCCGCGCGAGCTGCAAAAGCAGATCAAGCTGGAAATGACGCAAGGCATGATCGAGCTCAACTCGGGCATCCACACCCGCGTCGATGAGCTGATCGAAGAGCTGAAGGACTTGCGCGGCGCCCTGAACAACGGCGCGCAGTATCTCAACATCGACGTCTCCGGCGGCGGCGCGCATCCGTTCCAGCACTGGAACGAGCAGCGCATCACGCCGAGCGAACGCTTCTATCACCTGCACGAGAAGTACGGCTATCTCGCCAAGACCTTCACCGTGTTCGGCCAGCACATCCACATCGGCGTGGCCAACGGCGACGATGCGCTGTATCTGACGCATGCGTTCTCGCGTTTCGTGCCGCACTTCATCGCGCTGTCGGCGGCGTCGCCGTTCTACCAGGGCGCCGATACCAAATTCGACTCGTCGCGCAGCAACGTGGTGCGCGCGTTCCCGCTGTCGGGCACGGCGCCGGTGCAGACCCGATGGGCCGAGTTCGAGACCTATTACGACGAGCTGCTGCAGATGGGCATCGTCGCCAGCATGAAGGATTTCTATTGGGACATCCGCCCCAAGCCGGAATACGGCACCGTCGAAATCCGCGTCTGCGACACCCCGCTGACCATCGAGCACGCCGCGCACCTGGGCGCTTACGCGCAGCTGCTGGCGCGCTGGATACTGACCGAGCGGCCGTTCGTGATGCGCGACGATTTTTACCTGCTGTACCAGTACAACCGTTTCGAGGCCAGCCGCTTCGGATTGAACGGCATGCTGGCCTTGCATGGCGAGACGCCGGCGACTTCGAGTAAACTGCCGATCTTCGAGCATTTGCTGTTGCAATTGCAGTTGCTGCAACCGTATGTGCAAAACGAGGTCGAGGAACTGACCCTGAAACGCCTGCGCCACATGGCGCACAACCGGCTCAGCGACGCCGGCTGGCTGCGCCAGGCATTTGCCCAGCGCGGCTCGCTCAACGATATGATGCGTCTGTCGTCCGAACTGTGGATGGACCGGTCGCCGCCTTCTTATTTCCAATGATGCCGCCTGCTTTCGCCAGTGAAAGAGGCTGGCGAAAGCAAACATGACAACACCATTCGATGTAGCAGTAATCGGCGCCGGCGCCGCCGGCATGATGTGCGCGGCCGTGGCCGGCCAGCGCGGCAAGTCGGTGGTGCTGATCGACCACGCGTCCAAGCTGGCCGAGAAGATCCGCATCTCCGGCGGCGGCCGTTGCAACTTCACCAACATCGGCGCGACGCCGCAGAACTTCCTCTCGCAAAATCCCCATTTCTGCAAAAGCGCCTTGTCGCGCTACACGCCGCAGGACTTCCTCGCGCTGGTCAAACGCTACCAGATCAGCTTCCATGAGAAGCACAAGGGTCAGTTGTTCTGCAGCGACTCGTCCGAAGAAATCATCGCCATGCTCAAGGCGGAGTGCGATTCCGGCCACGTCGAGTGGCGCATGCCGTGCGGCGTGGCCTCGGTGGGCAAGGACGGCGAGTTGTTCCGGCTGGAGACCGATTCCGGCGAAATCCTGGCGCGCCACGTGGTGATCGCCACGGGCGGCCTGTCGATTCCCAAGATCGGCGCCACCGACTTTGCCTATCGCATCGCCAAGCAGTTCGAGGTCAAGCTGGTCGAGACGCGTCCGGGCCTGGTGCCGCTGACTTTCGACGGCGCCGGCTGGCAGCCTTTCGTCGATCTGGCCGGCATCGCGCTGGAAGTCGAGGTCGAGACCGGCGTCAAGAAAGAGCGCGGCTATTTCCTCGAAGACCTGTTGTTTACCCATCGCGGCCTGTCCGGCCCGGCAATCCTGCAGATTTCCAGCTTCTGGCAGCAGGGCGCCTCGCTGACGCTGAACCTGCTGCCGCAGATCGACGTCGCCGACACTCTCATCGAAGGCAAGACCACGCTCAAGAAGAATCTCGGCAACCTGCTGGGGCAATGGCTGCCGGCGCGGCTGGCCGACGGCCTGCTCAAAGCCAACGGATTCGACGGCACGGCGCGCATCGCCGACATGCCGGACAAGCAATTGCGCCAGGTGGGCGAAGCGCTCAATCGCTGGACCATCAAGCCGAACGGTTCGGAGGGCTACCGCAAGGCAGAAGTCACCATGGGCGGTATCGATACGCGCGAACTGTCGCAGCAGAGCATGATGGTGAACAAGGTGCCGGGCCTGCATTTCATCGGCGAGGCGGTCGACGTGACCGGCTGGCTGGGCGGCTACAACTTCCAGTGGGCCTGGGCGTCGGGCGTGGCGGCGGGGCAGGCTATTGAATAGAGGGAGTGTATGTTTCCGGCACGCATCCCAAATCGTTGATTTATTTGGATTTTTTGCCGCTCGGTTGGAAAAAAGCCACGGTAAAGCTTCCATTTGCCGCTTCGGTCTGCTAAAATCGCGTTCTTTCCGTATCCAACCTAACCTCTTTGGTTTGAATCTACATGACCACTATTCGTCTTAAAGAAAACGAGCCGTTCGAAGTCGCCATGCGCCGCTTCAAGCGCACTATTGAAAAAACCGGTCTGTTGACCGAGTTGCGCGCGCGCGAGTTTTACGAAAAGCCGACAGCAGAACGCAAGCGCAAGCTGGCAGCTGCAGTGAAGCGTCACTACAAGCGCATCCGCAGCCAGCAACTGCCTAAGAAGCTGTACTAAGAAATTCCCGTCGCGCCGCCTCGTTGCGAGGTGCGCGCGACCACGTTAAACCCGCTCTGGTACACGCCACAGCGGGTTTTCGCATTCGTAGGCCGTCGCTAAGCTACTGCGCGAACCGGCATGCGGTCTGCGGTGCTCATCGTACATTCGTACGATTCCGCTCCTCGATCCACATGTCGGTCCTGTTCGCTACGCTTATCGACGGCCTACGTGGTCTCATATAAGTCCTTTGCGACGCACTTCAGCGACCGGGATTTGAGGCTTGTGCTAGATTGAATCAATCGCTTATCTCTGGAGAATGCAATGGGTCTGAAAGAGCAAATCACCGAAGACATGAAGGCGGCGATGCGCGCCAAAGAGGCGACCAGGCTGGGTACGATTCGCCTGATCACCGCGGCGATGAAGCAAAAGGAAGTCGACGAGCGCGTTGAGCTCGACGATGCGATGGTGCTGGCGATCATCGACAAGATGGTCAAGCAGCGCAAGGATTCCATCAGCCAGTTCGAAGCCGGCGGTCGCCAGGATCTGGCCGACATCGAGAAGGCCGAACTGGCCATTCTGACCGCGTACATGCCTGCCGGCCTGTCCGATGACGAGATCAAGGCTGAAGTGCAAGCCGCCGTGGCCGCCACCGGCGCCGCCGGTCCGCAGGACATGGGCAAGGTCATGGGCGTGCTGAAGCCGAAGCTGGCCGGTCGCGCCGACATGACCGCCGTGTCCGCTTTGGTCAAGGCTGCCTTGGCCGCTGCCTGAATCTTGTCGGGACGCTGACTCCTTGTGATTCCACAGTCGTTCATTCAGGATTTGCTCAACCGCGTCGATATAGTCGATGTGGTTGGCAAGTACGTGCAGCTCAAAAAGGGCGGCGCCAACTTCATGGGCCTGTGCCCGTTCCATAACGAAAAATCGCCAAGCTTCACGGTCAGTCCGACCAAGCAGTTCTATCACTGCTTCGGCTGCGGCGCGCATGGAACGGCCATCAGTTTCCTGATCGAATATTCCGGCCTGGGTTTTGTCGAGGCGGTCAAGGACCTGGCCCAGGGCGTCGGCATGACGGTGCCGGACAACGACGACCGCATCCCGCCAGCGCAACGCGCCGAGCAGCAGGCCAAGAGCATGGCCTTGTCGGATGCGATGTCGGCGGCTTGCGATTTTTATCGCCAGCAGCTGCGGGCGGCGCCGAATGCCGTCGAGTATTTGAAGGGCCGCGGCCTGACCGGCGAAATCGCCGCAAAGTTCGGTCTCGGCTACTCGCCTGATGAATGGGACAGCCTGCGCAAGGTGTTCCCGGATTATGAAGTGCCGGCGCTGGTCGAAGCCGGCCTGGTGATCGACAAGAGCGACGAGGACGGCGGCCAGCGCATGGGGCGCAAGCGTTACGACCGCTTCCGTCATCGCGTCATGTTTCCGATCCGCAATACCAAGGGCCAGGTCATCGGCTTCGGCGGCCGCGTCATGGACGGCGGCGAACCGAAGTACTTGAACTCCCCGGAAACGCCGCTATTTCAAAAGGGTAGCGAGCTGTACGGTTTGTTCGAGGCGCGCCAGGCGATCCGCGAAGCGGGCTATGTGCTGGTGACCGAAGGCTACATGGATGTAGTGGCGCTGGCGCAGCTGGGTTTCCCGCAGGCGGTGGCGACGCTGGGTACGGCATGCACGCCGATCCACGTGCAGAAATTATTGCGTCAGACCGACGAAGTGGTGTTCAGCTTCGACGGCGACTCGGCCGGACGACGCGCCGCACGGCGCGCGCTGGACGCGTGCCTGATCCATGCCTCGGACAACAAGATCATCAAGTTCCTGTTCCTGCCGAAGGAGCACGACCCGGACAGCTACGTGCGCGAAAAAGGCGCCGAAGCATTCGAGCAGCAGATTAAAGAAGCGATGCCGCTGTCGCAGTTCCTGATCAAGGAAGTGGTCGGCGACAACGATATGACCACGCCGGAAGGCCGCGCCCGCGCGCAGTTCGACGCCAAGCCGATGTTGCAGGCATTGCCGCCGTCGTCCTTGCGTCTGCAGATCGTGCGCAGTCTGGCGCAGGTCACGCAGACCACGCCGGCTGAAATCGAGGCGTTGTTCGAATTGTCCAGGCCGGTGGTGCAGGCAAGTACGCGCCGGCCGCCGCCGCGCAGCAAGCGCATGGCGCCGGTCGGGCTGGAACGTCAGATCGTGCGGCTGCTGGTGGCGCATCCGGCCTTGGCGAGCGACTTGGACAACGACACCCTGATGGTGGTCGGTCACCATGCGCCCGATCATGCGCAGATGGTGACGCAACTGGTTGAAGCCTGCCGCAGCATGGGCGAGCAGGCCAATTTCGCGACGCTGGTCGAACTGCTGCGCGACGGCGGGGCGGATTTTGAAAGCCTGATCGCCGAAATCGCGGCCGAGACCGAGGCCGAATCCGAATTCGATGTCGTCCGGCAAGAGATGGCCGGTGCGGTGCGCCAGATGAAAATGCGCCAGGTCGAGGATGAAATGAAGCAGTTGTCGATTGCCGGCCTGAGGGATGAAATCGCCCAAAGCCGCTACCGGGAATTGATGCAGAGGAAGGAACATCTGAAACGTCTCACGGGAGCCGATTTCGGATGATTTTGAGAGGTGTTGAGGGACGATCGGGGCTGGATGTTACGCAGGATTGCCTTGATCTCCGGGAAAAACACCCTATATATGTTATAATCCAAGGCTTTAATTCCGCGGCGAAACATAACTCGTGATGCGGCAAAGATTCATTGAACCATCGGTCCATAGAGCGAATGAAGGCAAATAAGCCATCGCATTGGACAAGAAATGCAGGGGACGAAAGATTTAGGAACGTTGCGCGGGCAAATCGTATCCAAGTGATATGAGATGCAGGAAAAGCATGGTTTGAATGGCGCAATGAGTTTGACTCACTTGGCTTTGATTCTATGGCAGATGCAATGAAGAAAACCGCAAAAACTCCGACACCTTCCGCTAAAAACACCAAGCCGGCCGTCAAGCCGGCAAGCAAGTCGACCCCTGTATCACGATCGGTCCCGAAGAAAACAGCTGCTGCAAAGCCTACCGGCAAAGCAACGGCGACGGCAGTAAGGGCAACAAGCTCGCCAGCGAAAGCTGCATCGACAGCCTCGGCGAAAAAATCCAGTGCCAAACCTGCTTCTACGGCGGTTCGCGCTGCAGTGCCGGTAGTCGCCAAAGCGACGACCAAAGCGGCTGCAACGCCAACAAAGAAGAACTTATCTCAAGCCAGCATCAAGCCGGCTTCTGTGCAATCGAAAGCTTCTGTGACAACCAAGAAACCTGAACCGAAAACCGCCAAGCCTGCAGCCAAAGCAGCAGTCAAGAGCGAAGTCAAAGACGTCAGCGTCATGATCGCGCCTGGCGTAAGCCAGACGACCGACGCCGCCGCACTGGCCGCCATCGACACGTCCGGCTACATTTTGCCGTCCGTCAAGGTGCCGGGCCGCCGTGGCCGCAAGCCGAAGGAATTCCAGCCGGAGAACGACGAAATCGCCGCACTGAATGCGGTTGAGCGCGCCGAACTCAAGGCCGTCGACAAAGCCAAGGCCAAGGATCGCAAAGCCAAGGAAAAGGCGCTGCTGAAAGACGCCTTTTCGTCCGACACCGAAGCCACCGAAGAAGAACTCGAGCGTCGCCGCCAAAAGCTCAAGACCCTGATCAAGCAGGGTAAGGAGCGCGGCTACCTCACCTTCTCCGAAATCAACGATCACCTGCCGGAAAACATCGTCGATCCGGAAGCCATCGAAGGCATCATCGGCACGTTCAATGACATGGGCATCTCCGTGTACGAACACGCGCCTGATGCTGAAACCTTGCTGCTCTCCGACAACGTCGCCAACGTCGCCAGCGACGACGACGCCGAAGCTGCGGCTGAAGCTGCGCTGTCGACCGTCGACTCCGATTTCGGCCGCACCACCGACCCGGTCCGCATGTACATGCGCGAAATGGGCTCGGTCGAACTGCTGACCCGCGAAGGCGAAATCGAAATCGCCAAGCGCATCGAAGACGGCCTGAAGGACATGATCCAGGCGATCTCCGCTTGCCCGACCACGATCGCTGAAATCCTGGTCGCCGCCGACAAGATCTCGAAAGACGAAATCAAGGTCGACGAAATCGTCGATGGCCTGGTGGACATGAGCGAAGGCGAAGTCGTTGTCGCCGCCGCTTCGGATGAAGAAGACGACGAGGACGACGAAGAAGACGGCGAGGAAGAGGAAGAAGAAGGCGAAAGCAGCAACACCGGCGGCGCCGCAGGTTTCTCCGCCGAGCAGCTGGAACAGCTCAAGCGCGATGCGCTGGGCAAGTTCGCCACCATCTCGACCCAGTTCGACAACATGCGCAAGGCCTTCGAAAAAGAAGGCTACAACTCCAAGCCGTACGTCAAGGCGCAGGAAATCATTTCCAACGAGTTGCTCGGCATCCGCTTCACCGCCAAGGTCGTTGAAAAACTGTGCGACACGCTGCGTGCGCAAGTCGACGAAGTGCGCCAGATCGAGCGTCAGATCCTCGACGTCGCCGTCAACAAGTGCAACATGCCGCGCGCGCATTTCATCAAGGTTTTCCCGGGCAACGAAAGCAACCTGGACTGGGTTGACGGTGAAGTCAACGGCAACCACGCCTACAGCGTCGTGCTGGCGCGTAACGTACCGGCCATCAAGGAACTGCAACAGAAGCTGATCGACCTGCAAGCGCGTGTCGTGCTGCCATTGCCTGACCTGCGCGGCATCAACAAGAAGATGGGCGCCGGCGAGAAGAAGGCGCGCATGGCCAAGCGTGAAATGACCGAGGCCAACCTGCGTCTCGTGATCTCGATCGCCAAGAAGTACACCAACCGCGGCCTGCAATTCCTTGATCTGATCCAGGAAGGCAACATCGGCCTGATGAAGGCCGTGGACAAGTTCGAATACCGTCGCGGCTACAAGTTCTCGACCTATGCGACATGGTGGATTCGCCAGGCAATTACACGTTCGATCGCCGACCAGGCACGCACCATCCGTATCCCGGTGCACATGATCGAAACCATCAACAAGATGAACCGCATCTCGCGTCAGATCCTGCAGGAAACTGGTGCAGAACCTGACCCGGCGACGCTGGCCATCAAGATGGAAATGCCGGAAGACAAGATCCGCAAGATCATGAAGATCGCGAAAGAACCGATCTCCATGGAAACGCCGATCGGCGACGACGACGATTCGCACCTGGGCGACTTCATCGAAGACAACAACACATTGGCCCCGGCCGATGCGGCGTTGCACGCTTCGATGCGCGGCGTGGTCAAGGACATCCTCGATTCCCTGACGCCACGCGAAGCCAAGGTGCTGCGCATGCGTTTCGGCATCGAAATGTCGACCGACCACACGCTGGAAGAAGTCGGCAAGCAATTCGACGTCACGCGCGAGCGCATTCGTCAAATAGAGGCAAAAGCGCTGCGCAAGCTGCGCCATCCGTCGCGCTCCGACAAGCTGAAGAGCTTCCTGGAAGGTAACTAAGTCAGACCGGGACTTCGGTCCCGGCCAGACTCAGGCCCCCTAGCTCATGCTTGGTTAGAGCAGCGGACTCATAATCCGTTGGTGCCGTGTTCGACTCACGGGGGGGCCACCAGTATTGATAAGGGTTACAAGCCGATTGGTTTGTAACCCTTTTTTCATTTTTTCTCCATGTAACCGCTATGTAACCAAACGAAGTCAACGTGAAGCCATGCTTCTGTCGGCGCTGCCCGACTAACGGCCACGATTGATGTAGTAATTCGATGCGCCAAAGCTGGAAAAAGACAATTAATGCATAATTGCCAAACCGCAATCTAGCTGCGGATTTAGCCCATTCAACATTATTCAGATCTACCTATGTATACCGGCAGCATCGAGGCGTTAAAGTCCCCATTCATTGACGTTACCCATTTCCTGCAGCTAATTTGTATGGGTGCGATCAAGCCCCTCGAAGAGCGGACAGGCATTGATTGTGTACTTAATGCAATGCATTACCACGCACCCACTTGGGTCTCACATATGCTCAGTTCGGAAGATTCGAAAAGGATTGAGCAGCTATTGCCAGAGCTCCCTCCTCTTCACGGTTATATGACCGAGGAAGATTGGGTAGAGTTTTCTGAGAAGTGGTTCAAACTTTGCAAGGATGAGCCTAAATGGTCTCCTAGGGTGGGTGCTGAAATCAAGGATCGACCACGCGTTGGAATGGGGTGTATCTTGTCAAAAAAAGACGTCTTGCTAGACGAATGGTGGATGCCGACCCTAGTCTCGCTTGAAGACAAAATGATTCTGACTAAGCTTCTGCCACGGTTGCCAGAGCTTCACGGGAAAATGAGTGAGGGCGAAATTCAAAGTTTTCTAAGTAAATACCGAGACTTGCCGGATCGGCCAGCTTGGGAGCCATATATTATTAATGAAAAAGCTAGAAAGAATGATTTAGACAAACAGAGAGAAACACGTCGTGATCATGCTAATCGGCTAGAGGAGGCGATTCAAGCCGGTCGTCTGGCGGCGGTTTCCGAGGACCATCAGCCAAGAAAGCATTTCACTAGAGGTGTTTATATTTCTCAACAGGAAGCGCTTGACTACTTATCTCAGCTGAATCTTCTACATGTACTGGAAAAGAAGTTCTCTAGCGAAGAGGACATCCGAAAAATTATTACGATTTCCGCGTCTGATAATACGGTGAACGCGGAGGTCGGTGGCATGCTTGAGCGCGCAGAGTCTCAAGTCGGTGAGCTTTCCGGTGATGAACAGGTAGAGGGCGACGTCGAGCGTAACAACGACACCAGCAGCCCAGAGGAATTGGCCTCCGGGCAGCGCGAGCCAACATATGAAGAGATGATTATTGCTGCGCGCGAAGGGCGGCAGATGGACGATTTGGTCGAATATATCGCATTAGCGATGGAGGCCAGGAAATCTAATTTTCCAGGAAAAATTTGGGCTTGGCTCAAGGCCCGCGCAAATGACAAAGATTATAGCGTCCTCAAAGGCGTTGTATCTAACGGCATTCAGTATGTTCCTCGAGAAGGAGAGTCCGTGGAAACGCTGACAAGGACGCATCTGAAGGATCGACTTTATCGTTTACGAAAAAAGGTACGAGAACAATGGTTGTTGACGTAAACATGTATCGAAAAGAGAGCGCCTGGCGCTCTCTTTTGTTGCCGATTGGAACTTTTAGTCGCGCGAAGCAAATAGTATCGCGCGAAAGGCGCGGTAAGTAGCGCGAAGGAAAATTCCAGTTTCAGCGAGATTACCTTACGCATCGTTGATCGAGGTTGAGCAGCACCACTCCGAGGTGCCGACGTCGGTCACGACTACTGAAGGAGAATTTTGCTGTGAATAATCTCACTGACAATGAGTCGCGAGCACATACCCGTATGCTGACGACCAACGAACTGGCTTTTAAGTTGGCGATGGAGCCGCAATCGATTCGTAAGCGCTGGTCTCAAACAGGCTCTTATTTCAGCATTCGCCCACTGAAATTGCCCAACGGTAAACTCCGCTGGCCTGCGAATGCCATCGACATGTTGTTCAACATCAACTGCGTCGCTTAAGGGGGGAGAAGCATGGCTGTCATTTATGAAGGCGAAAACGGCAAGCGTATGACCTATCCTAACCCTAATAAACCTATCGAGCGCGCCGTCGGCGCCAAGGCAAATATGGCGCCAGAAACTCAGCATGCCAAGGCGAGCGACGAGGCACATCAAGGCAAGGGCGCGATCGACACCAGCAAGCTGCCACAAGTGCAAAATGCGGATCTCGAAAACACCGAGCAAGGTTCGGACACCGATCCGGAGCAACGCATTTTCGATCAATTGAACGACGTTTCGGATCAAACAGCACTCCCGCTGACATCGAAAATCTGCTTGCCCGAAAAGAATTCGGAGATCAACGACATCATTGCCGGCCTCAAGTTGTTGCAGCCGAATTCGCGTCAGGTGAAGGTCGAGAAATTCCGTGTGCTGTTCCCTGTGATTAAAGAGGTTTTGGACGATAACGTCCCTCAGCGCGCGGTCATTGACTATTTGGCGAGCCAAGGACTGAAACTGTCTCCGAATACTTTCCGCGCCATGTTTGAGGCGGAGTCTCAGCGCATGCAGAATCCTGGTACTTTGCCGGCAAGCTGAGCGATCTGAGTTGTTGTGCAGGGATTGCATGCACTAGATTTAGTCATTTGAAGTGGCGACTGAGATCAGGTGCATGCTAATCCAGCTCAAATTCATCTTCACTAAACAACTAATTTATACCAACCCAAGTCAGATCTAGATCAGCGAGATGCAAGTCGCGCTTGTCCGGTTCGACTGAAATGAAGGACAAACAATTTGAAGTAGAACAGGAGATCGGGATCTGACCGTAAAGGACAGAAAATGTTAAATCCCTGCTATATCCCCGTACCCTCGTATCCGACGCACGTGTTTTCTTCGATGCTTCGCTCGACCATTCAAGAGTTGCAGCGCAACACTTTGGCTCCCGAAGCAATGATTGGCATGGAGGTTTTGTCGGCAATGTCGGCCGTAGCTCAAGGGCTGTATGACTACGAATCGGCAACCGGCTCAGTGCGCCCCGTTTCTTTGAACACTTTGGTGATCGCAGATTCCGGGGAGCGCAAAACATCTGTGCACAATCTCGTGGCTAAGCCTATCTACGCCTTTGACGAGGCAAGGATGGTGCAGTACAAGAAAGAACTCGCAGAATTCGATACGCAGCAGCATATCTGGACGACCAGGAATACTGGCCTCCATCGTCAGTTGCGCAAATTGGTCGAAAACCAAAAGCCAACTGAGGAGTTGGAGCTGGCAATCGTGGCGCATGGGAACGACAAGCCGATCAAGCCGCAGTTGCGCCGGTTCATCCGGCAAAACCTGACGGAGCGCGCCTTCATAGAATCGATTGCAGGCGATGGTGAAGCCATCACCTGCATGTCAGACGAAGGTGAGATCTTGATCAAAGGCGGTATTTTCCGATTTATGGGGCTGATGAACAAAGGGTGGGATGGTGCGTCCATGCTCACAATGGATCGCAGCGATGGCATCAGCATCGTGGCGAGAAATCCGCGCGTGGCAGTGTCGATCTTGGTGCAGCACTCAGTCTTCAAGGAACTTATTGAAGGCCGCGGTGAACAATTGCGTGGTTCCGGTCACTGGGCTCGATACCTGGTGGGCTTTCCGGAATCGACTCAGGGTCGTCGCTTCACCAACAAGTTGAATCATGACTGGGTTGATCTGCCTATTTTTCACGCCAAGATGAAGTCGATCTTGGACGAATATGCAGAGAAAAAGAAGGCGGGTAACAACAAGCGTAAAGTGTTGCAATTTTCAAATGACGCAAAATATCGTTGCCTTGAGTTGGTTAATCAAACTGAAAAATTGATTAGTCCTTGGGGATATTTCTTCGATATCAAAGATGCCGCCTCTAAAGCGGTTGAAGTGATAGGGCGCATCGCGGCATTGCTTCATATTTTTTCGGATAACGAGGGCGCGATCTCGTTGGCGTCGCTCGATAGCGCAGTGCAGATTTACGATTGGCACGCAGGCGAATTCAAACGTCTGTTTTCCTCCGCACCTGAACTGTCTGAAGCCGAGCAAGATGCGGAGGCAATAACAGATTTCTTGGTGCGGGACGTCTGGAACAGCGGCGCAAACTGGATCAAGAAAAATGACCTGCGTAATTATGGGCCGGCGCGTTCGAAGGTTCGTCTTAACGATGCATTGGCAATACTGACGCAACGCAATTTGGTATGGCTTACTAAGGACAACAGCCGTACCACTATCGTAAATTTGGTGCCCAATTCATTTCCGTATCGTTTGATGTACTAATGGAACTTTACGCGGGCTGTTAATTTCGAAAGTTGTATTTGGCAGGTGAGAGGAAACTCTTACCTGCCATTTTTTATGTTAATTTTTCATTGAGGCGCATTTTTATATCCAATAACTGGTTGGGCTAACAAAAATAGATCTGAGAGGCTTTTAGGGTCTGCTGTTTTTGCTGCGAACAGCAAGAACAGCACGGATTCTTGAGTGCCGGCAGCCGAGATAAAAAATCTGCTCAATGTCTAGATATTTTTCCCGTGTGACGATTTTTAGGGGCTCTGACGATTTAAGGAGGAAATATACCTATACGGGGTTACCATCAACTATTTCGCCTGTTCTCGCTTCTTCACAAACGCAAGCTTCTCTTCCGCTAACATGTTTCGGACTTTTCCTGGGCCGAGGTGACGTTCTGGCTCGCGTTCAATGCCTTGTTCCTTGAGGCTGCGGTGATCCACTCTTGCGCTATGTCCTCTTGCTTCCAGCTTCGCGTTGATGATGCCCGCCATTAACTCGCGCTTGGCTTGAACCTCTTGACGAAGTGTGGCGGGGTTGCGGCCACCTGACTCTTTTCGGCAGCCCCCTCGTTCGGGATGGTCTGGGTTGAAGCGACGAAATATCTGATCTAAGGGGCGGTCGATCTGATCTTGAATTCGATCCGACTCGAGCAGGTGTACGTGGGTGTTAGGCTGCTGGCTCAGTTTTCCGATTGATCGATGGATGGCAAACTGGTAGGGCTTTCCACTGTTGCTCCGCTCAATATATTCCATCACGATGGCCACATGATCTTGAGTATCAAGTTCATTCGGTAGGGCGATTTCCTGTTCACGTGACGCGCATCCGTTTGCACGTTCGTTCTTGTCAGCGCTCTTCCACACTGCTAATGGATCGCCATTTGCAACAGCAGGAAGATTTCCGTGACCCTCTGTCACCACATCATCTGCATAGTTGGCGTACTTGCCTTCTCGCGCGATATACCTCGATCGATCTGCTGCTTGTCCTTTCTTGTGACTCTTCAGTTTCATGTGGAAAATTGCCATTGATCTCTCCCTGGAGGTGCATAGTCAGAATGCGGTTCTGATTGATACCGGGAGTGAAGAAGGGGTCATTTCGACGAGTTTTTTGAGAAAGGGTAATTGCGCACACTCAATTCCCCTCACTACTATGTCTATTGACTATTCTGCTAGCTGTTCTCTCTGATAACGATGCTTCACTCCATACAAATACAGAGCTCAGTAAATAATTACTAGAGATGACTTATCCTGTTCGCTGGAGACAGTGGTTCATCGGATGTAGATCTCTCCCTAGGATCGTTCTGGGTGACTCTCCGTCTGTATATGCTTTAAATATTCCCTACTGCATTTGCTACGCCGCTGAAAAGAGAGAATCTTCCAGTATTTTTCTTAATCAGAAGTTACGTACGGAGTGGTATCTTGTTTTCTATGTAGTACTCTGTTTCCTCGACAATCATAAAAATACGAGGCTATGACATACAAAGTAATCATGACCAAGTCGTTCAATGGGGACTTGCGAAAAATACAGAATCAAGGACATAAGAAGATTGTCCAGGCAGTTCGGGCATCAATGACGGAGGCCGGGCTTAGCGGAGAGATCGTATCGTTACCTCGTACTAAACACGGCGAGTCCCGTATCCCTAACGTTGAAAAGTATGATCTTCCAGAGGCATACCGACTTGTAGTGCAACTGGTCGACGGTGTTGAGAAGTCACGTGCTTTCTTGTTTGTTGGAAATCATGACGATGCTGAACATTGGCTGGACACACATCGCAACTATCGTTGGACTAAAAGTGATTCAGACGGCACTCTCAACTTTGTCCTGGTGACGACAGAGGCGCCCCAGCGACATGTGCCAGCTGATCGTATGGATCTGGAGTCGCCTGAGGAGTTGCTTGCATTGCCTGTGCTTCGGACTCTTTCTGACGGAGACTGGAAGATCGTCAGCATCGACGCTAAGACGCGCAGCTTTGTTGATTCGATTACGGGGGAGAAATTCGAGCAGGATGCTGAAAGCATGATTGAGGCATTAGATCGAGATGTCGGCTACGAAAAGGCGAGCCTCATCTACGATCTGATGTGGCATGCTCATGCTAGAGAATGGACTGAGTTGACTCGCCGGCTGGAGCTTGAGAACGGGAAGTCGGCTGTGGTTCCACCAGAGGTTGCGGCCTTGGCTATGTCCTCAGCTGACAATAGCGAATCATTCTTTACCTTCGACGATAAAGACTTGTTGAGCGAGTTCATGAAAAAGAACACGCTTGCCGACTGGATGCTCTTTTTGCATCCGGAGCAAAAGCGGATTGTCG
This sequence comes from Herbaspirillum lusitanum, assembly GCF_026127345.1. NCBI lineage: Bacteria > Pseudomonadati > Pseudomonadota > Betaproteobacteria > Burkholderiales > Oxalobacteraceae > Herbaspirillum > Herbaspirillum lusitanum. The sequence continues at coordinate 385,071 of NZ_QXFG01000005.1, forward strand.
AAAGAGATCTCCGCGGTGCCGCACGACTCAGAGGGGTATCTGGAAGTGGGAAGACCTGTATCTTGGTACATCGTGCACGCAACCTGGCAAAGAAATATCAAGCGCCGGTGGTACTGGTAACGTTGACCGAGAGCATGCGTCGTCTACTTGATCGTCTCGCCGATGACCTATGCGGTGTGGAGCGGTCATTGATCGAGACTAAGACCATGAGCATGTTGGTTAAGGATACGCTGAATGATATCGGCGGGCGAGCGGCCTTTCCTCAGCAGATTCCGGCTGACAGGCACGATGAATTTGTTCACTCGATAGCTTCGACATTGCGTGAGTCAGGGACGCTTGATGGAACCTCGCTGGCATCTATGTCTGATTTGGTAGGTTTCTTGAACGATGAGATCTCCTACGTGCGCGGCAGATTGAAAGAGGCAGACCTCGAGCAGTATCTCGACGCACAAAGATTTCAGCGAACGGGAAGGGGCATTCCACTGAGCCAACCTGAACGGCGTATTGTCTTAGGGGCGATTGGCAGCTATCTGGATAGGTTAAAGGCTGGAAACTTGCAAGACCATGAAGGTTTTGTGTCATTGGCTGTGACGAGGCTAAATGAAGCCGCAGTTACTAAGCATCACTATCGCTGCGTTTTGTGCGACGAGGTTCAGGATTTATCAGAGCTTGATGTCACGTTCATTGGAAAACTCGTTACGTCAACTGGTGAACCGATATCCAGTATTGAAAATGGATTGTTCCTTGCTGGCGATGGTACGCAGAGTATTTACAAGAGAGGTTTTGCATTAAGGCGTGTGGGTATTGATATTCTTGGCCGAAGCTTTAGTCTCAAGAAGAATTATCGCAATACACATGAGATTCTGAAGGCTGCTTTTGGACTGGTGTCTGAATATGAGTTTGCTGACGTAGACGAAGAGAATATTAGCCGTCCCTCTACACCGGACTTCGCAAAGCGTCACGGTGCGAGACCGCTGTTGCTTCGCTGTGCGACACTGCAAGAAGAAGCGTCTGCTGTTGCACGATCGATTCATTCCTTGTTAGTCATGGGACAGACGCCAGGCCAAATCTGTGTGATTGGGCCTAATGTGAGAAGTCGCGACGAAATCAAGAAAATGCTTGATGCAATGGGAGTTCCCTCTATTGAGTTGCGGCAGGACGTGGACTATGAGAGTGACCGTGTGAAGATCAGTACTATTGAATCTGCAAAAGGTCATGAATTTAGTGCGGTATTTATCATGGGATTGGTGGAGGGTGTGTTGCCATTTGCAGGCATCGCACCCGACGGATTACCCCGGGAAGCCGCGCGCCTCTATGTGGCGATGACCAGAGCTCGCGATACTCTGACTATCACATATAGTCCTCGAGCAGGTCAGGGAGCGTCTCGCTTTTTGGCAGCGATCCAGGCTGATTGCGACGAAGGCCATCTGCGCAATGGAGAAATGCGAAGGGTCAGTTAACGCGGGGCAGTCAACGGAAACACCGGGAAAAATTATAGGAGGCATTCATCTAACGATGAGTCTCCTATTTTTTATTCGCGATGGTATGGGAGGTGGTAAAGAAAGACGTACAGGCTTGTCTGTTTTCTTTGACAACATCAAATGCAATCGGCTGGAGCCTGTGCCATTGAAGCGCCGTTGAAAAAAAACATAAAAACCTAATTCTTAGTATCTTCAAACTCCGAGATTGCTCGAAGATTTTATGCTCCATCTCATTCATTCAGATGAGGGAAATGCAGAGGGACTAGACGATACTAAAAAGGTAGCATGAGCATAAAAATCGAAAAATAATGTTCTAAAAAGGGGCGGGTGAAATGACATATAAAAAGAACTTAAAATTGCTTTTCATTGGACTTGTTATTGCACTACTGTCGGGCTGCTCGACTGTTCGTACCTACCAGGAGCGTGTAGATCTCATCAATAATGGGCCTGGAATTAATGTCAATGCGGAAGATATTGCGGCATATCAAAAGGCGCAAGCAGAAACACTAAAAACTCTCCTGGGATTGGCCAATTTGAGCACTGAACCGGGAGACAGCGCAGCCACATGGGATAAAGTTCTATCCGCAGGAATGACTTATAGCGATAGCCAGTGCGAGAAATACCTGCACGCCTTGTTTCGCTTGAATCGAAATCGACGCACGTCAACCGCTGAGCTAGGCCTACTGGGCGGAGCTACGGCAGGTATCATGGCCGCATTACATTCTGCCGCAAGAGAAATCGCGGTGACTGCCATTGCATTTGGCCTGGCAAGTAGCAGCATCGATACGATGAGTAATAACGTTTTATATGACTTGGATCCCTCCTCTGTTCGAACCATGGTGAAATCCATGCAAACTCGTTTCCGAAAGGATCTCGTTCAAAATACTTCCTTCCGAAACAGACCAGCGGTATTCGGGGTGCTTCAGGCGTATGCGGTGCTTTGTATGCCAGCCAATATCGAGGCTGAAGTTAATTTGGCGATAAAAAATGCACAACCAACATCGTCTTCTGTGGCGCCAGGGCAGCCTCCCACCATCACAAACAATGCAGAAGCCAGGCCTAGCCAAAGTCCTAAGTTAACCGCGGAAATAACAGCCGCTACACGATCTATTGAGTTGACTGAAGCTCAAAAGCAGAAGGCAGCAGCAGATGCCGCCGTGACTGCTCTCGGAAAATAGCTGGAGCTGAATCAGAAGCTATCTGATTTAAGATGCCGGCACATACGCCAGAAAATACACGTGTGCCGGCGCTCTAACTCGTCTAGTCCCTCAAGTCGCTTCTCGATCTAGCTTGTTAGACAGAGGTCAGAGTGGCTAACGCTATTCTGGCTTTGAAGTGTTTGATTACAAGAGAAGTAGTCTGAATTACGTAGCAAGACTTATTGAGATCATGTGGAACGATACTTATAAAACAGCAGTGGCGCCAATATTGGAGGATCTACTCAATGATGAACGGCTAGCACGGCTGTTCTCAGCGGCACCCCGTCACTGCGCACTGCAGTTATGGATTTTGCGGATTGACTCCGGGCAGTCTCTTGAAAATCGAGTGATCTATGGTCGCTTGCTTCCATACAGTCATTCCAGCGACCGTTGGTTCTCTAGCGACGACAATAAATTTCTTCGTTTTGGGGCGATCAAGGCGGAAGTCGCTCGGCTCAATCTTTACGTCAAAAGTGCTCACTGTGCGGATCTCTTACGAAAACTCACCGCGGGAAGAAGCATTTCGGAAGTCAGTAAGGAAATGAAGCTTGAGCTATCGAACGATTTGGTTACTCGATTCGGTAGCACTGTGCTCCCCTCCAACGATCTCATCTATCGCCCAGTTGCCTATCTGATCAACGGTGATGCGTATCACCTGAACTCACCCTCGAGCCCTCATGGTGGAGCCGGGGCGTTCAGTGCCTCGATTACGCAGACCAACAAAAGGACGTTGTTTGATTTGGAGCAGGGCCATGACATTGCCTTGGCAAAGGCGATCGTCAAGCGGTTGAATGCGGACACTGGCCTAGAATTCAACGGTGCCGATACTACACGTTTCGGAGATCTCGAACTGCTGGTATTTCCTGCGCTTGATGACCGAGAACGGCGCTTGTTGGAGGTAAACTGGCTCACTCTTCCGCATGCCTTGGTAGCCCGATTTAATCCCCTACAAGTGCCGCACTTCGGCGCATTCCAGTTTCGCTTGTGCATTGAGAACGATGGACAAGTTGTCTATTCTGCGTTCTCTATTGCAGAACGTGACGCGGAGGGCGTATTCGAATGTCGGTTCGAGTTGAGCGACCAACTGCATGCCAGAACCGATACCACTGAGTTGGAAATTTTCGGATTGCAGAACGGAAATTCTCGTGGTGGAACACTATGTTGCCGATGGCGGATCAACTATGTTCGGGAGATCCATTTTCAAGGGTACGCAGTGGGCCAAGGGGCCAGCCCAGTAAAATTCGACTGGTTGGAGAAAGGCGCTCGGTCCTCCGCGTCAACCCGATTAAAGACAGCTTTAACGATCAAGCGGGACAACCACGGATTCGCAAGTCGTGTCGGAGGACGTGGGGTGGATTCTTGGGTGCCCGTCAATCGGGATCTCCTCTCTCTCTTTTCTAGATTTCATCCTCCGAAATCAGAAGGGCAATTTTTCCTGCGCCGGAGTCAAGGAGACGGAGAAGGGCGGCTGCAGTTTGTGGAGTGGTTCAGGGCTCTGTTGGCAAAATATCCGCAGCAGCAGATAGTTATTTTCGATCCCTACTTTGATACCGCAGGGCTTGGCCTGCTATTCCTCTATGCGCAGTCCGACGCGGACTATGTCGTATTTACATCCTTACCTAAACTGTCTAAAGAAGAGAGTGTTTCGCAGGAAACGTCTGACAAGCCTACGCCTGAGCGGATTAATAACTTGGTGGCAGGATGTGAACGCAATGGGCATCTACTGAGACGGGGAAAACTACGTATTTTTGGCTTGAGGGAAGGCAGACTGCATGATCGCTATATATTGATCGTCGGGGAAGATGCTTTACCAGTCGCGGGTTTTAATCTATCCAATTCATTCCAGACTGTTGCTGAAAATCACCCCCTGCTTGTAACTCCGATTCCTGCGGATGTCTTACTAAAAGTCGAACAATATCAGTCAGGATTGATAGAGGAGGCTGAGTCAAAGCAGTCCCAAGGTCAGGCCGAGAATGCTGCGATGAAGCTTCTCTTTGATTCTACGAAGCTGTCAGTAACACCTAGGCGCTTTGAACCACTACGTTTTCTCGAAGAAGCTCACGCGGGGAACGTGCTCAGCATGTGGACTGGAGAGTTGTCGCTCCAAGGTTTGAGTGGGAATCTACTGAAGGAGCAGCTGGCAGCACTCGGAATGATCGAGGAAAACTCAATCACGTTGCCAGAGGCGGCGGGATTGTTCAACTGTATCCATCGCCAATCGGGGGATTTCTCCGATTTTTCTGCAACGTGGGAAATACTCGGAGAGGTACTTGCACATTCGCGTGACGGTGATAGCGGCCTTTCCAGAATCGAATCAGAGGGCATTTTTTTAGAATTCTTGGCTCAGTTTCTTGAAGCATCGTTTGGCCGGCTGCATGACACATTGGGGGGAGATATTTTTGTAACAGGGGCCGAATTTTTCCGAATGCCGATTGAGCGTTTGCTACATAGTTCGTATCATCCTCATCACATATCCCATACGACTAAATACGCAGGATTGAGTTGGTCGGAATACTATGCGGTCAAGCTCCTGTGGTTGTTTTCGCCGAATATTCTGGTGGAGATTGTCGAAGCCAAAATCATTGATGTGCCAATGGAGCCCCAAGGATCGGATGCAGTGCGGTTGTTAATGCTGAGTCAGATAGTCAGCCAGATTGCGCGGACGGTGCAGTTTGGCGTCACCGATTATCAACGAGATCGGCTTCTTCGTAGTAGTAGCGGCTTGCTGACGTGGATGGGACTCATTGCAGTAGAGATGCGGTTGGCAATGCCTGGAGGATTGGAAGAAGTACGTCGAATAGTCGCGGCTTTTTCCGATGATGAGCAGGTAAAAGCCTTGGGTTGGATGATTAACCGTGCGGCAAAAGATCAAGGGAACGTTGAGATCTATAAAGCGCTTGTCGAGGCGCTGCAAGATGCGTTGCCGAAAGTCATTCCCGCGCAAGGTCTGAAGAATTTGGTCGACTCCATGCGCGGCCATATGACCCGGTTGAGTTGGGCTGAGCCTTGGATGTTCCAGGATGTAATTTCTCCTTTACTGCAAAATGAACGCGTAAAAACTGACGACGCCAGTGAGATCTGGATTCAGGAATTAGCTATCTTTCTCGAGCCGGAAGTGAAGACTCAATCTCTACTATTTGAACTGGAACGTGAGGGTGAGACGACCAACATAGCAGCGTTTCTTTTCGCCCGAAGTAGCTCCGCCCGTCAATTGGTTAGTCTGGAATTACTGCGAGAAATTCTTAAAAAACAAAGAAAGATTATTCAACAGCCTCTTGCCAGCACTTCTGATTGGTCATTATGGGACAGGGCGTTGACAGTCTCAATGTGGCTTCTTGCCTTTGCTCGATGGAGCCAATATTACCTACGTGGGAGCGGAAGATCATTTCCTGAATTGGATGCTTTCGCGTTTGACGTTCACGAGCTCGCAATGGTCAAGCCAATCGATGAATGGCGCTCGGCGCATGTGGGAGAAGAGGGAGGGCTGGCTACATTCCTTGATCACGCCGAAAAGCTATTGGCCTCAATGGGAGAAGGCGAAATTTTGTAGTTTATTCAGTGAACAACAACGTTTTTCGATCAGTCGGTTCGAAGTCCAAGTCCAGGACGACGTAGTTCTCGAGCAAGGTATGTGGCGGCCTGGACAGTCGTTTTCTGCTAAATTAATGCAGGCAGCTGATCTTGCTCAGTGAGTGGAAGCCGCCGCAACAAGGGTGAGCCATCTGCAGTTTGATAGCCAACCTCTCAATCACTTCATATAAAAAAAGAGGGTGTCATGGGAATCTTAGTTGCAAAAAAATATAAAACCCAAATGTTCCTGAATTTTGCCGACCATACTTATGTCGAATGTGGAACTGGGGCGAAGGCTTGGTCTTGCTGGGGAGGGAAGAGTGGAGGCACTGCATTCAATCAAGGTATTGGAAGCACGAAGCGCGCGAATGCGATTGCCAAACCGAATGAGCGGGCCGGGATAACGACGTATCTTATCGACGGAGTTTGTCATCAAGCAGCAAACAGAATACTGTTTCCTTCGGGAATTCAGGTCGCTGGCGCCAGAGGCTATGGGCTGTCGCTTCAACTATTCGGGATTTATGGTCGTTCGACTTTTGATTTTCATCCTCATGTGTCCGGAGATTTGGTAGCTTGCGCCCAACCCAATAATTTATCGGAACACCAGCAAATTAAGCGAGCAATTGATATTAAATTAATTGAAAGTGCAAGACGCTTCAATATGACTGGCTTACGCCGTTTTGGCCGTGCCCAGCAATTTCATCGCTCACAAAATTTGAAGAGCTATCATGCTCTTATTCAGATTTTGTTTGCAGATAAGCTTTCGCTCAAACGCCAAGAGGGTCTAATGCAAGCGAAGTTCGATGCAGAAACGAGATTGTTCATTTTGGAGAAAGAATTAAAAACAGAACAAATTGGAGCGGTGGAATTCGTGAAGGAATTCAATAAGATGACAGAGGTATTCCAGGATGACTCAGCTAACGTGCTTACCTCAAAACAATATGAGACTGCGTTTGGCAACGATGTCGACAAAAGAATTATTCTCGCGGATCCCCAAGCACTGAACGACGCGTTTGGCCCAGGAACAAGTGAGCAAGTTTATGGCGATTCACCAAAAAATACGATTTCTCCGTAAATAATCTCAGAATGCCCTCAGATCTCAACCACGGCCCGAAATTAACCCGACAGCAGTTTGATCGGGCCGTTGTTGAGCTTTATGAGCGCCAAGGGCACACCCTTGGAACGCCACACGACGCAGAATTACGTCAACGAGAACTGAATCTACTTATCGACTATCGGTTGGGGCGGGATTTTCCTGCTGATCGTCGTATCCAGCTTTGGAAAATTCAACAAAGAATTGAACAGAGAAGATTTCGGACGCTAGCTCAGAGCGTACTTGTAAAAATTCTGCCCCGCGTCAAAATCAACAGATTTAACGTTTTGCTCGGCTTTGCCCGACAAAGCTACTCTGAAGTATTGACCTCTCAGGAAATCGCAGCCTTTCTTTCCGACGAATGATGGCTAAAGGAAACCTGATGGATGAGCTTGCCAAGGACGAGTGAATTGCGCTTCTCTGATGATATTGAATTGCTCATCCAGCTTTCTTAGTCCTAAGTACTAAGTTACTTCCTCTTTTTAAAAAATAAAAATATGTCTGAAACTCCTCCTTCTATTATTAAGATCATTGAGAGCGGTCGCTGGCGACGAGCTCTGTTTACAAGCTTCACCCTGTCACTTACCTACTTTGAGTGCTATATCCTTCCCAGGCTACGTGCTCAAGGTTGCAGCGCAATCGACATCTATGTTGATTCCTTAGGCTACCGAGATTCTTTAGTAGAACAGCGCAGTAGATATGCAGGTCGGGATTACACCGTCCACCCAGTAGACGTTAGCCCGGGAATTTTTCACCCCAAGCTGATCTATCTTTGGCCTGAAGATGGTGAGGACGATGTGTTTATGGTTGGTAGTGGCAATCTCACCTATGCTGGGCACGGAGGAAGCCTCGAGGTGTTCGAAGTTTTACGACCGCAGCTACATAGTTTGGCTTACGCCCAAGCAGCAGCCTTCTTCGGAGATTTACTTAATATAGGCAAGGACCGCGTCGATATTGGTGAAACTACTGAGCCGCTTGAGGGTCTGCAGCGCCGCATGTCCAGTCTTTCTGGAAAATACGCTAACGTAGAAGACGTCCAATTTATTCATTGTCTAAGGGAGTCAGGACTGCAGCAGCTCGTGCGGGAAGTACCGAACAAGAAGATCGACGAACTGCTAGTCCTTTCTCCGTATCACCATCCTGAAGGGGAACCAATTCGGTCCTTGGTCCAAGCGTTTAGACCTAAAGCACTGGCCATCGCCGTTGATGCTAGCGAAAAAACCTCCGCTTTTCCATTTGAGATCAGCGAGGAATGGGGCTTGCCAGTGCGTGCAGTTGTGGCGGAACCCTCGATAAAGCGCTCTGTCCATGCGAAATGGTATGAATGGCGTAGCCAAGGTAAGGCAACTCTGTTTACGGGGAGCTTCAATGCCACGATGGAGTCATTGACCACCACCAACAATATTGAATGTGGCGTTCTTCGACGCGATGCATCGCCATCAGAAAACTGGATTGATACTGAGTCACCGCCGTTTAGGAAACAGCCTTTCCCACGTACAAACCAAGCCGGCGGTGCGATAGTGACGGCATCCTTGTCCGGGATATCTTTGTCGGGCAAGTTCCTAGGCAAGATTCGCCAGATTCCACGTGACTGGACATTTAAACTACAAATCACTGGCCTGCCCGCGACGTCGGAACAAGAGATCACGATAGCGGAAGACGGTAGCTTTAAGAGCTCTCTTGAAAAAAGGATCGATGTAGATCAAGAGAATGCAGTTCAAATCTTGATGGAGTCCGGGGTCTTCCGTGCGCGAGGTTGGGTAAGCCTGCCTCAGCTATTGCACATTGGTGCCCAGCGCCGTTCCCTACTATCGTCTCTAGGCCCCATAGACCGTGGCTCCGAAAGTACGGCTGGTTTTGCAGAATTGTTAGCAATCGTGATGGACGAAATCCGGAGCTTTACTTCGGTACCTCCGCCCGTTCTTAACACGACAAGCAGCCAACCAAAGAAACCATCAGCGGAAAATCCGTCCAATAACGATGCCAGCTCAACCGGAGCCCCACGTGCAGAGATTGTCGATAGGCCATCCTTTGGGAGCGGCTCCTCACGAGATCGTCTCTTGGAGGCGTTAGCTAACGGCCAAAGTGGTTGGGCAGTCTGGGGAAAAATGGCGCACGTCTTTTTAGGTCTCCCCATTGACACGCAAGTTGATACGCCCCCAGAGAAGTCCGGTAACAAAAAGCGTTCCTCACGCCCTCCACGCGATCCTATTGTTCATCCGCCACTTGATGACGACATAGATCCGACAGCATACGATGAAGAAAAAAATGCGTTAGTAGAAATGCTGAGCCATTTTGACCTTCTCATCGAAAATTGCCGTGAAGAGTTAAAAAGACAGTTGAGTCGGAGTGAAATCACTGCCGAAGAACGTAGTCAGATTCTCTTGAATTTGGCAAACTTGGAGCGTACTTGGCTTCATCTGACCTTACGTGCGTATGTCGGGCCAATTGATGATGCGCCAGTCGCATTCCAAAAGATTGGGGAGTGGCTTCATAGCGCGGTAGATATCGCGTTCACCGGCCCATCGCAGGAGTTGATGTTATTCGAGTATGCCGGTTGCTCTTCTATTTTGGCCTATCAAAATGCTGCCCGCCCTGATGCGTTGACGGAAGCACTGGCGCAACTCCAGTCATCGACAACACCTGTTCCGAAATCTGTTCGAGCGGTGCAATATCTTGAAGCAGCCTTCGGAGGATCTCCCGATATCGAACGCATCCTGGATTTAGCTGTTGACTGGCTTAATTCACAAGTCGGGCACGCCCTTGTACGTGGAGAGGTCGAGCAAGCGCTTACGGCGCTCGCGCGTTCTTTAGCTCAGCCCACACCTAGATCACAGGTGGCTCGTTACTTCAAAGACCGACCTATAGTTTCTGACGTCAAGGAGTGGTATCCGCTTAATCCTACGATGCTAGATCTCTTGCGTAGGGCGGCTCAACCAAAAATAGGGAGAAAATCATTTGGTGCGGTTGATGTGCGCACCATTCTCGGCTGTCCTGTCTGCTACCAAGACTTACGAACGACAAGCTCTGGACAAGATGTAAAGCGACCAGACCCTACGTTACTGGCGCAGCTAAAGCTCTTCTGTGTAGCGGCATGCCCAAGATGTCAGGCGCCTTTAATCAACCATATTGCCGTATCAGAGTGACTCATGAATGCTATTGCTCACGCCCCCTTCTTTCTCCCGCCTCATAAAGGCGAACCAGGTGGAGTCGATTATTTAGGACTACGTGCCATCAACTTGGAGATGATGGACGAACTGCTCCCTGGGTTAAACAACGTAGCGAATCGCATTCGGCCATTCTCGTTACTCGCCTGGACTATCTGGGCCTATGAGGACTCTCATCGAGAGCATGGCACTCTAATGGCGGCCAAGGAGTACGCTTTATTTCGAGAGAAAATCGAAGCCCTTTTCATTATGAGTCATCAACTCGCTGGCATCTCGTTGACGGGCACCGCTGGGGCCCAGCAACGTATTGATCAACGTAAATTAACGACGTTGAAGTTTCCCAGTATGGGGCGGCAACATGCGAATTCATTGATCAACGCTGTCAATTATGGTCCCGGTTTAAAAGGTAATAGTGGCTATCAATTCGCCTATTCCCATCCAGAAATTCCTCAAGCTTTTCTTGTAACCAAAGCAGGAGCGCGTCTCGCACTGGCATTGGACGAGCGGCTTCGCAAGAAATTGTCTGATACGAATTACGCATTCTTACGTGCACTCGATGACTTTGAGATCTCTACGGAGAACGTCGAAGCTTTTGCGACCGCCTGGAATATCGAAAAACCGTCGAAACAGGAAAAAATTCAATTCTTCTCTCGTTTTTACCCAACCAATTCTTCTGTACCTCAAGAGCAAGAACGCAGCGCTACTCTTGATTTGATTCTGGCAGTGGTAAATTCGAACTCGGAATATCAAACCGTTGGTGATATTCGTCGCACGATGACCATGAGTAATTCTTTGGATCTTCCCGACGATGTGGTGCGAGCGCAGTGGCGTTGGCGTGCCTTGCAGCTGCGACAGGCACAGAGACTCGCCTTGGAATCGTTGTTCGGGTATATAGAACGCTGCATCTGGCAAGAGGACATGCATAGCACTTTGCAATACGCGGCACGTATGACTGAAGCTGTAAGCAGCTCTCGTCCCACTTGGGATGTTAATAGCGTGCTTGCGGATCGTCTTGCTCAATTCTCAGGAATGGCCGCCTCAGCACATGCTTTATTCGAGTCTGGCTGGACGAATTCAGAATGCGATATCGTCAGCTTGTCGGCGGACCTGGCTCAAGAGATGAAAAATCTCTCGCTGAAGGATGATGTCATTGCCCAAGCACTTGATCTATTAATTCTCGTGAGCGTATTTACTGAACACTTTCTTAGCGATCACGACCTTAAAAAGTATGTGATCAATCGGTCGACAACGCGCTTACCATTAGATGCGTGGGCAATAATGGTTCGTAGCCGATCCGGGGAATCATTGCAGGTATTCCTTGAACAACTTATCGAGACATGGCTTATTTCACAGCATCTTGGCGTCGCTGCGTCGCGGTCATCATTAGATAGCAGCCGTATGCGGCTAAGCATTGATGATGCAGGGATCAGTTCTCTGTTAGAGGCAGAGAGCCAATGTTGGTCGCCGGGATTAACCGCTGACCGAGTTATCACAGCGCTGTCTCTGCTGAGTGAGTGCGGAAAAATAGAAAGCTACTTAGGTGAGGACAACCAAATTTATTATTTGGGCTCAACGTGACCCTTACTCGAAGACCATAGCTCTCAGACAGATGCTGTCAAGCTTGTTCTCTATAAAGTCTTCGATGTCGGAAATCGGCCAGAAGCGGACAAGTCAAGAAAATGAAGTGCGTCAGATTTAATTGGATATTGCCACGGAATCTACTGTCAGCATTGTGGATGCGCAACGGAGAAATTGGGAGTTGTTGGACTATGATCACATTGATGCTCGTCGAACTGTGCTCATCCTTTGGAACTTTCACCTTGTGACCATGCCTAGGCACCGACCTGCGGGCTGCCCATTGATGCGTATCACTCGCGGGCAGTAGAAAGACGAAGGTCCTCCAGCCCTTTTCCAGTCCAGCGCCTTAACGCTCTGCGGAAGTTCGCCGTATCGGAAAATCCCAGTAGCATTCCGATATCATCAGTACTCATCCTTGAGCTTTGCAAATACTCGAGCGCTAACGTACGCCGCACATCGTCCAGAATTTGTTGGAACGAAGTGTCTTCAAGCGCCAACTTTCGACGCAGTGTCCGAGGCGTCGTATTCATGCGCTCCGCCACTTCTTCCATCGATGGGAAATTGCCGGGAACCGCCATCAAGACGCGATACACCTCTCCTGTTGCGCCTTCCGATATCTTAGCCTGGCCTAACAAGCGATCACATGTCTCCTGGACCAAGGACGCGGTCAGCTGATGTGCCATCTTGGGCTTTCTGTCCAAAATGGCACTGTCATAAAATAATTGCGTCTCTACTTTCCCGAATTCGCATACGCAGCCAAGGTATTTCTTGTAGAGCGCCGCATGTTTGGGCCGATCGTATGGAATTTTTGCTCCCATGGGCGGGCAGTCGAAACCGGCAACCTCCTGCACATGCGTCACGGTAATGGCGAGCTGTAGCTCGAACAAGAACCGCCTCAGCTCAGCGGATGGTGGAGAAACAAAATTACCTGGAAAGCGCCATGTCACGACCTGATCTCCCTCTTCCCAAATGGCCGGGAATGGTGGTGTTGCCAGTCGGCGGTATTTCACCGCGAGACGAAAATATTCGCGAAGCGAGAGGCACGACATCAGCGCATAGCCGTACATCCCATAGGCTGACAAGTGCAAGCGGCTACCAACCTCGAACGGCGTGGCCGGATCTTCGCTCAAAGCGATCGCGTTCTCACAAACGGTTAGAAACTGTTTGATCGAAGTAAGCGCATTGGGATTGTGCAACTGCCCAGGCGACAGACTTGTCCCTGCAAGCACCGATTGAGCAGGAATGCCCTGCTCTGCCAATACCTCCACGACCGCATTGATCTTGTACGGCGCATAAATGCGCTCAGTTGCCTTCGGCAGAATTCCCGACATTAGCGCCTCTTCACGTTGTCCCTTGATGACCTGCATGATGGCCGAAAATGACCTTTCTGGTTTCAGCGTATCTCATTACTATTCTGGATACAAGGCTTGACGGTTCTACGTCCTGGCCATTCAAAACAAAATATCGGAGACAATCATGCCCTCTATTCCGCCTACCTCCTAGATTAGCTCGTCGCCGTCGATGTCCGGAAAGTAGTGGCGTTATCCATCGCTCATCCATAGCCGGAATTCTTTGAACGGGTTGCTGCCTGCGCAGCAGCCAGGGGGTCTCATTTTTTCTTTTTTTCCTTGTCCATTCGGACCTGGAGAATCCAGGAGCAGCAGAAATGCGTACAGCTATCGTTGGCGCCGGATCGCTCGGCACCATCATTGGAGCGTTCATCAGCAAGGCCGGACGTGACGTCCATCTGATCGACAGCAACAGAGATCACGTTGATGCACTCAACGAGCATGGCGCCACGGTGACTGGATCGATTAGCTTCAATGCCCCTGTCACGGCTTTCACGCCCGATTCGGTTTCCGGCATGTATGACCTGATCTTTCTGCTGACAAAGCAAACTCACACGCAGGAAACGCTATCCCGTTTGCAGAAGCATCTGCATTCGGAAAGCACGGTTTGCACGTTGCAAAACGGCATACCCGAACTGCTGGTCGAGAAGATGGTGGGAAAGTCTCGCACAGTGGGTGGCGCCGTGGGCTTTGGCGCGACGTGGCTGCGACCGGGTGTGTCGTCCTTGACATCCAGCACGGAAGCGTTGGAAAAATCAGCGTTTGAGATCGGGGAGATTGACGGCGTCGAACGGCCCAGGCTCGCCCTCATCAAGGAGTATCTGGAATGCGTAGGAAGCACCAAGATCCTGACCAATCTGATGGGTATCCGGTATTCCAAGCTGCTGATGAATGCAACGTTCAGCGGTATGTCGGCCGCCTTGGGTTGTACCTTCGGTGAAGTACTCCAACATCCGCAAGCCATGACGTGCCTGGCGTTCATCGCCGATGAGTGCATCAAGGTCGCCCATGCCCAGGCCATCCGGTTGGTTCCGATGCAAGGAGAGGATTTTGAGCACTTCGAGCTGAGCAGCGCTCTCGACATCCCGATCAAGATACCTCTCTATCAAAAGATCTGGTCTCAACATGTCGCCCTCAAGGCCAGCATGCTGCAGGACCTGGAAAAGGGGCGCGCCACGGAGATTGACTATATCAACGGCGTCGTCTGCCGCCAGGGCCGGGAGCACGGCGTTGCAACCCCGTTCAATGACAAAGTTGTAGAGATCGTTTCCTCTGCCCAACGTCAGAAAACCCTGACCTCATTCGGCAATCTCCAGCAATTCAATGGCCTGCTGGAGCGGCACGCTGCCGCGCTCCCAAGCGCTGCAGCCTGGGTAGCTTAAACCCTCCCGCTTGTTATTCGTCCATTCATTACCGCCATTGCGATTGGAGCTGTTTCATGTCTCGTAAAAACAAGAAAATCATTATTACCTGTGCCATCACTGGCGCGATTCACACACCTACTATGTCCGACGCGCTTCCCTACAAGCCGGAGGACATTGCCAGGCAAGCGATCGATGCCGCAGAGGCCGGAGCTGCGGTGCTTCATCTTCATGCACGTCATCCGGAAAACGGGTCTGTATCAATCAATCCCGACCATTTCATGCAGTTCCTGCCGCAAATCAAGGCAGCGACCAATGCGGTCGTCAACCTGTCCACGGGCGGCAGCCTGACCAACACGATGGAAGAGCGCATCGCGCCCGCCCAACGCGTATCGCCAGAGATGACCTCACTCAACATGGGCAGCATGAACTTCTCGATGCATCCCCTGGCGGATCGCTACAAGGACTGGAAATTCGACTGGGAAGAAGCGTATCTGCGCAATTCCGATTCCTATATCTTCCGCAACACCTTCCGGGATATCGCCTTCAGCGCCAAGGAGTTGGGAGAGAAACATCACATCAAGTTCGAGCACGAGTGCTACGACGTCGGCCACCTGTACAACCTGAAGTTCTGCATGGACGTCGGCATGTTCAAGGCCCCGGTCTTCATTCAATTCATCTTCGGCATCCTGGGCGGCATTGGCGCCGATATCGAGAACCTTGTCTTCATGAAGCGTACCGCTGATCGCCTCTTTGGCGACCAGTATCAATGGTCTGTACTAGGGGCCGGCGCCGCCCAGATCAACTTCGCCACAACGGCTGCAACGATGGGAGGCCATGTTCGCGTGGGCTTGGAAGACTCTCTTTTCATTTCTCGCGGCAAGCTGGCGACGTCAAATGCGGAACAAGTCACCAAGATCAGAAGGATCCTGGAGGACCTCGGCCACGAAATCGCAACCCCGGACGAAGCACGAGAAATTTTGGGCCTGAAGGGAGCAGACAAGGTCACTTTTTAGTAGTCAGCTGATTTATCCATAAAAATCAAAGGAGACATGATGAACCATTCCGTTACCCGGCGCCCTGGCCCTTCCGCGCATGCTGCGGCAATACGCTGCGCCATAAACCAAGCGACGCTCGCGGCGTCTTTGTTCGTGATCGGGGCTACTGCTGCGCAGGCCCAGATTTCAGATGACAAGATCAAGATCGGATTCGTGACCGACATATCGGGGCCGCTTGCCGACAACGACGGGCCAGGCAGCCTGGAAGCCATCCGCATGGCAGTCGCTGACTTCGGTGGAAATATCAACGGAAGGCCCGTCGAAATTCTGTGGGGCGATCACCAGAATAAGGCTGACAACGCCTCGGCGAAGGTACGGGAGTGGGCTGACGTGCAGCATGTCGACATGGTCATTGGCGGCGCCAATTCTGCTGCCATGCTGGCGGTGAACCGACTGGTGGAGAGCAAAAAGTTTGCCTTCCTGGTCGTGTCCGCCGGCGCCACTCAGTTCACCAACGAAGAATGCACACCCTATACCGTGCAATACGCCTACAACACCACGGCAGTTTCCAGGGCACTGACCACTGCCGCAATGAAGCAAGGGGGCAAGTCGTGGTATTTCCTGACGAGTGACTATACGTTTGGCCACTCCCTGGAAGCTGAGGCGACCAAGATCGTCAATGAACAAGGCGGAAAAGTCCTTGGCCGGGTTCGGCATCCCCTTAATTCTGAAGACTTCTCGTCCTTCTTGCTCCAGGCCCAAGGATCCAAGGCTGATGTACTGGCGCTGGCATCATCCGGCAGCGACACCTTGAATGCGATCAAGGGTGCACGTGAGTTTGGATTGACGAAAACCATGAGGATCGCCGGACTGCTGCTGTTCATGAACAATATCGACAGCATTGGCTTGAAGAACGCCCAGGGGCTCTTGCTCTCGGAACCTTGGTACTGGGATCAAAGCGACGCATCACGTGCTTTTGCGAAGCGGTACTTTGCGAAGACCAAGCGCATGCCCAATAGCCTGCAGGCAGCTAGCTACTCTGCAACTGCCAACTATCTGGCGGCAGTGAAGGCTGTCGGCAGCGATGACCCTGCCAAGGTTCTCAAGCACATGCGTTCCGTAGGTGTGAACGATATGTACGCGAAAGGTGAAATCCGCCCTGACGGCCAGATGGTGCACGATTTCTATCTGTACGAAGTCAAGAAACCAAGCGAATCCAAAGGGCAATGGGATTATTTGAAGCTCGTCTCCACTACTCCAGGCAATGATGCTTTTGCGCCGCTGTCGGAGTCCAGGTGCCCAGCGTCCAAGCGTCCGTAGTCGCTGTAAAAATCCTTCTTGCCACGGTGTTCTCAGTTTCCCGTGGGGCAGAACGTGCTTTGCCTTGGATGCAAAAAAGTCGCTTAGTGGCGACTTTTTTTTGGTGTTCACTGATGCAGGCGGCAAGCCGCCGTTATCAGCGCCAGATATTCTATGTTTTCCTTCAATCGTTCTAATTTTTCATTGTCGGCTTCCGGCAAGAACAGACATCATGCATTACGCCTCGCACAACTCTCACCTGACTATCAATGCTCAAACTGCTTAGTAAACTTTTGGGACGAGACGTGGCCGCCCCACCTGTGCGGCTAGATTCCTATTTCGCTTTTTTAGCAATAACTGCTTGTGTGCGTTTTGTATTTGCGTGACGCTTAGCCGGGATTTTCTCAGGCTTTATATCGCCTCCTATGATGGTCGCGGCCGTCTCTTGGAAAAGCTGGCGTAACCATAAAACCGAAGGGTCGTTGTCGCGGAATTTGTGCCACTGAACATTCTCCGTAAAGTGGGGAATATCTGCAGGACAGGGTAAGAGCTTCAGTGGGAACTGCTTTGCAATCTTCGTTGCGAGTCTGTGCGGAAGAGTTGCAATCATGTTGGTTCCGACGAGCAACTCGGGAACAAGGGAGAAGCTTGGCGCCACAATAGTCTGCTTCCGATGCTTGTTGCTGGCAGAGATTACGCGGGTGTCGAAGGTTATTCTGCGGCCTCCACCCCATTCCACACTGATGTGATTCGCATCGAAATATTCATCAGTGGTCAGTTCTTCCTTGTCTTTGAACACTCCGTTCGCACAAACCAAACAAGAAAATTTGTCTTCGAATAGCTCTTCTTTCGGATGACCCTGGACAGTTGCATAGTGCGGAATGATAAGAATCTCTGCATCGCCATTCTCCAAGTTGTTCGGCGTCTGGGGGCTGATTGACCGCAGGTCGAATTCCATCATCGGCGCCAAGACCGAGGCGCGCCTGATGACCTCTGACAAGAAGATATTTATGACGTAGTCGGACGACTCGATAGTGAATTTACGAGTCGACGTCGACGGGTCGAATGACGGGCGTGCGCGGGTGATTGTCTGCACCTGCAAAAGCACGTCTCGCACCGGCTTGATGAGGCTTGAGCCCAGCGGCGTCAGCGCATTTGTTTTCCCAACAGATACGAGTAAGTCGTCTTCGAAATACTCGCGAAGTCTCGCAAGAGCGCAGCTGGTGGCCGGTTGGCTGAGGAATAGGCGCTCCGCCGACTTGCTTACGCTAAGGGTCGAGAGCAGCGCATCGAGGACAACCAACTGGTTCAAATCGAGCTTATTGAATCTCATGGCAATGTATTTACACCGTAAATGTATGGGATTTAAACAATCAATTATACAAATGTAATGCCAAACCTATAATCCACTCAAGCGGTGAAGAACAACCGTCAGCATTCAACTACAACAGGAGAGAGACGGTGATTGTTCAAAATGGAAGTCCACGTTCGAAATTCGGACAGTGGGGGCTTGTCGTCACCCTGACGATACTGAGCATGCTGGCGCAGCTCGATAAAAACATCCTTGTGCTGATGGTCGCGCCGATTCAAAAGACCTACGGTGTCAGTGACGTCGAAATAAGTTTCCTGATTGGTGCAGCATTCGCAATTGCTAACATCGCTGTTGGCATCCCAGCAGGCTGGATGGCAGATAAGTGGAATCGCCGTGTAGTCATCGCTGCCGGTGTCGTTATTTGGTCCTTGGCATTGTCGGCGAATGCGGTGGCAGCAACCTTCTTGGGCCTCGTGGTCGCTCGTGTGATTGTCGGCGGTGCTGAAGCGCTCATCCCACCCTCGTCATATTCGCTTATCCGTGACGGTGTTGATGAAGACCGCCGAGCGCGTGCTCTCTCCATCTACACGATGGCCCTGATGCTGGGCACCGGCCTGTCGCTGGTCTTGGGTGGCCCGTTGCTTGCTGCAGTTCACAACGCAGGATGGACGTACATCCCGGTGCTGGGCCACGTCACCTCGTGGCAATTCACACTGTTCCTGATTGGCGCAGTGGGCCTGCCGTTGGCACTGACTGTGTTCCTGAATCGTGACCCAGGGCGGTCGGCTGCCGCGCCGGCTGAGCTGGCCGCCTCGAATGCACGCGCATCGTCGTTACCCAACTATCTGTGGATGAACCGCACTTTCTTCATTCCCATTCTGCTGTTTGTCGTCGCCAACGCGATTATCACCTTCGGTATGGCGGCGTGGTTGCCGGCAATGGCGGGTCGCAAGTTCATGCTCGAGATGCGTACGTTTGGTCTTTCGCAAGGCATCATCATGCTGACCGCCGGCCCACTGGGCCTCTGGCTAGCCGGTATCGCGATGCAGAAGAAGAATGCCAATAACCCGCTCGGTCGCATCATGTCCGTCGGCCTGGTGTCGAGCCTGGCGATGGCCGTTATGCCAACCGCGCTGGTCTTGTCTACGAGCTTGCAGTGGTTCTGGACCATCAACTGCTTCGTCGTCTTGAGCTCCTGGACCTTCATGTCTGTCACCTCTGTGGTCATCGCACGCACCGTGCCGGCTGCATCTGTTGGCCTGGTAATGGCGATTGTGCTCTTCCTCAACGGCCTGGTCGGCCAAGGTTTCTCGCCGACGTTGATTGCACTGGTCGGTCGCTATGTCTACGGCGGTGGCGAGCATGCGCTGCCCTATGCGATGGCAACGGTGTTCGTTGCGGCTGGATGCATCGCCTGCTTGGCGGCGCTGAGATTGGTTTTTGTAGTGCAACGCAGATTTACAGGCGGAATCACAGCCGAACCTCAGAATTCGGCCGCCTGACTAAATAAAAAACAGGGAGACATGACATGTTGAAGAAGACTTTATTTGCAGGAGCAGTGACGCTCGTCGCCGCGTCGGCACATGGCCAGACGCAGAACGTGACGATTTCGGGTGTGTTGGGTGCAGGAGTGTCCTACACGAACAACGCAAGCTACCCCAATGGCGGTGGCCGCATGCAGCAAGGCAATACCCATGCCGTTCCGTTCATCGCATTTACTGGCCGTGAAGACCTTGGCGGAGGCGCGTCCGCCATCTTCAAGTGGGCCAATTACGTGCAACTCGATACCGGTGGCTTCAGCCCCTTCGAGACCTTCGTGGGATTGAATTCGAGGGATTGGGGCACCGTGACGCTAGGCAATCAATACGACTTGTTGGCCGATTTGGTCCCCTACACATCTGAGCGCTTCACCTCGAACCTTGCGACGCATCCGGGCAACCTGGACCGCACGGTCGGCAATCCGCTGAACAGCCTGGTCAAGTACAAGTCGCCGGAGCTCAATGGCTTCCAGTTTGGCGCCCAATATGGCTATGGCACACCGACATCGACTACCAATAATGGCAATACGATGGGTTTCAGCGCCAGCTATTCAGCCAACCCGTGGCAGTTCTTGGCCGTGTGGGAAACGGTCCACGACGTGCCTTACTCGCCGCGTAGCTCTTTGGGTGTGCCTACGCTGTATGGAATAGACCTGGTGAAGAACCCTGCCACCAAGGTAGCGCAGAACCAGAACACGGCCAGCGCCGGCGTGGTGTATTCCGACGCCGGTTGGCGTCTGATGAGCAACTACAGCTACACCAAGCTGTCCGCACTGGGTGTCTCGGCAAAGGCCCAGAGCATCGACCTGGGCGCTTACAAATATGTCACCACGGCCCTGCGATTGGGCGGTGGCTACGGTTACACCAAGCTTGAGAACTACAAGTGGAACATGGTCCATGCCCACGCAGATTATGCCCTGTCGAAGCGTACCAGCCTCTATGCGTTGAGCGTCTTCCAGGCAGCTGGCCAGGGACAAGTCGCCGCCATGCGGCTCCAGCCTATCGCTTCTACGAACAGGCAGGTCGTGTTTGAGGTCGGCATCACGCATGTGTTCTGACCCAAGTTAAATAGTTTTTGTTCGTTCAACTCATTCATACGGAGAGTGAAAATGCAGTGGGATGTGGTCGTAGTCGGGGCAGGGCCCTCGGGTTTAACAATGGCGGGTGAGCTCGCAGGCGCCGGCGTGAAAACCCTGGTAGTTGAGAGGCGCACCGCAGGCGTCCAGTCGCGCGCAGGAACTATTCTTCCTCGTGTGCTTGAGTTGTTCGACGCCCGCGGTATTGCTGACCGTTTCATCAACAAGACGAAGCAAATCGCTCCGTATCCCTTCCGGCCGTCGCACATCTGGTCTGGATTCCATCCCATTGACTGGAAGTATCTGGATTCGCGATTTGGCTTCACGCTGGGCCTTCCGCAGAATCACACCGAGGAAATCCTCTGGGAATGGGCGAAGGAGTGCGGTGCCGAAGTCGTCTCGGACAGTGAACTCATCGACCTTCGCCAAGATGCCGAGGGGGTAACGATTCTGGTGCGCTCGTCCGCCGGCGAAGAGAAGGAAATCCGCGCGCGCTATGTCGTGGGCGCCGACGGCGGCCGCAGTGCCGTCAGAACAAAGCTGGGCCTCGACTTCGAGGGCCATTCAGGCACCTTCCGCGGCATAGTGGTGGACGCACATCTGGAAGCGCCGTGGCCGGGCGGCCGTATCAACGTCGATAACGAGATGGGTTGGATTCGTGGCTACACGTTCGGTGAAGGCATTACCCGCTTCAATATCGTCCACCGCGACAGGCGCCATGCCCCCAAAGAGGAGCCGGTCGAGCTGCCGGAGGTGCTCCAGTGCCTGCAAGATGTGCACGGCACCGACTATGGGATTACCTCCTATCACTGGGCTTCGCGCTTCGATGACCAGATGCGCAGCGTGAAGAAACTCCGTCAAGGCCGTGTGTTCCTGGTCGGCGAGTCGGCACGCATCCACTACCCGGCCAGCGGCGTGGGCATGAACTTCTGCCTGCAGGACGCCTTCAACTTGGGATGGAAGCTGGCGAACGTGGTGAAGGGCCACGCCAGCCATGAAACCTTGGATACCTATGAATCCGAGCGTCTGCCGGTCATGCAGCGGCTTCTGGAGAGTGTGAAGGCGCAATGTGCGCTGCAGTTCAACTTTTCCGAGGACGCCGTCGTCCTGAAGCGCCGCATGCAGGAACACATCATCCCGCTGCCGGATGTCCAGAAGAAGCTGGTGCTGGAGCTATGCGGCCTGGAGTCTCCGTATCCCCGAGCCGAAAGCGCACACCCGGCGGAAGGGTTGCGTTGCCCCGACATCCTGCTGACGTTGCTGGATGGCTCCACGTCCAGCATGCTGTCGCTGCTGCGCTCGCGCAAGTTTCTGCTGCTGGACTTGGAGGGCTTCAGCAGCCAGTTCGCGGACCTCGATGTCTCGAAGTACCCCGTCGACGTAGTTCAGGCGCGCCTGGCGAAGATTCCTGATGTGCTCGGCGACGTGAAAGCCCTGCTGGTCAGGCCTGACGGCTATGTCGCATGGGCCGGCAGCAAAACCGGTCTGGCGGACGAAGTCGAAGGCCGGCTTTCGAAATGGTTTAAAGGGGGGCTCTGATGCAAACGCAGCGGAAGCTTTTGAAGGGCGGCTGGGTCATCAGTATGGACCCGAAGGTAGGTAACCACCGTTCGGCCGATATCTTGGTCGAGGGCGAGAAAATCATGGATGTCGCTCCCAATCTGGACGTGGCAGATGCCGAGCAGATTGATGCTACCGGGATGCTTGTCATCCCGGGCTTTGTGGATACCCATCGGCACACCTGGCAGACTTGCGTCCGCCATCGCTATGCCGACATAGACCCGCAAATCTACTTCGCCGAGATGTTGGGGGCGAAGGGCGCCGCCTATCGTCCGGAAGACGTGTATATCGGCACATTGTTGGGTGCGGTCTCCGCTCTCGACTCCGGCATCACCACGATGCTGGACTGGTCGCACATCCAGAACAGCGCCGAGCACACGGACGCTGCGGTTATCGCCCTGCAAGACTCCGGCATGCGCGCCATCTTCGCCCACGGCTGGCCGCTAGTCGATGGCGCGTCATGGATGTTCAACAGCCAGCGCGGCCACCTGGAAGACATCCGCCGCCTGCGCCAACAGTTCTTCTCGTCCGATGACCGGCTGGTCACTCTGGCGATGGCGGGCCGCGGCCCTGAAATGGCCACCCGGGACGTCTGGTTGGGCGACCTGCGTCTTGCTCGCGAGCTGGGCATTCGCTCCAGCATTCACATGGGCGCCTATGCGCGAAACGCCAAGGTACGCGCAATCGCGCAGATGCATGAAGCTGGCGTCTTGGGCGAGGATTTGACGTTCGTCCACTGCTGCTGCTCCCACGACGACGAGATTTCGATGATGGCCGACGCCGGTGTCACGGCCTCCCTCGGGGTGCACTGTGAGCTGAATGCGCAGGGTATCGGAGACATTCCCTTTGACCGTCTGCTGGCGGCCGGCATCCGTCCCAGCCTGAGCGGCGACACGGAAACGAAATGCGCCGGCGACATGTTCACTCAGATGCGGCACGCGTTCGCCTACTACCGCTCGTGGATGGGTGGTGGGCATTCCAAGGCCAAGGGAGCTCCGGAAACGATGACGATGAGGGACGTGCTTGAATTTGCGACTTTGGCTGGTGCGAAGGCGACAGGCCTGGACAGCAAAATCGGCTCCCTGACACCCGGCAAGCAGGCGGACATCGTCATGATTCGTGCTGATGACATCAACCTGGCGCCGGTCTCGGATGCAGTCGGCGCAATTGTCCTGGCAGCCCATTCCGGCAACGTGGACTCGGTGTACGTTGCGGGACGCGCGGTTAAGAAGGCGGGCAAGTTGCTGTCCGTGGATGTTAGCCAGGTGCGCGCCCGGGCCTTGAGCTCGCAGCAGTTCGTCCTGGGGCTGCCGTGATGTCGACTCAGTCCATGCCGGCGCTGGACCCGCAGCTGGCGGAAATTGTCCGCAAAGTGACGGAAGCCGGCGCACCCCCACCGTTTTCTGGAACGCCGGAGCAAGCCCGGGGCCGCATGCGCCAGGCAATCGAGCGAGGCAGGGCGGGGAAAACCCTCCCGCAAGTGCTCTCGACGCAGGATGTTCTGGTTTCCGGCTTGGTCAATGGCCAGCTTGTCGAGGTGCCAGTTCGCGTTTATCGACCAAAGGCTAGCCAGGGGAAGGTGCCGACCATCGTGTTCTTCCACGGCGGGGGCTTTGTCCTGGGCAGCATTGAGCTCATGGATGACGTTGCTCGCAAGATGTGCCGTGATACCGGAGCAGTTGTCGTCTCTGTCGATTATCGGCTGGCACCAGAAAATCCCTTCCCCGCCGCCCACGATGACGCCCTGGCTGCAACCAATTGGGTGGTGGATAACGTGGAGTTGCTCGGTGGTGACGCAACTCGGGTGGCAGTAGCTGGAGAGAGTGCCGGCGCCAACTTGGCTACGACCGCAGCAATTCTGTTGTCACGAGAGCGTCCCAAGAGCCTGGTTGCCCAGTTACTGGTTGTGCCCGGTGTCGATATGGCTCGCGACGTATCCGAGATTGAGGACCGTGGAATCGACTATCCCATGCTCAAGCCCAGCGATTTGCGCGACATATCGAGGCTGTACATGGGGGACCAAGCATCTCGAGCGAAAGGTTTTCCTCCCTCACCGCTTCGTGCATTTTCCCTCGATGGAGCCCCGCCAGCGCTCGTCGCAGTGGCAGGCCACGACCCGCTGAGGCAAGAAGGATTGGCCTATGCGGAAAAACTGTCGCAGAACGGTGTTCCTGTGAAGGTGCTCAACTTCGACAGCATGTTCCACCTCTTCTTCGGGATGTTTGAAGCGTCGGCCGGGGCATGCCTCGCCAATGACGAGATTTGCCAGGCTTTCTCTCGCTGGATTGAGGCCCATTCCAGCGAGGACGCGGGATGCAGCGCCGCTAATTTCAGCTGATTTTTTCTTAGGAGTTTTGTAATGCGTTACGTATCGGTTTTGTATCAAGGCAAAAAGGCCCTCGGTGTTCGCGAAAGCAAGGGCATCCGCATCATCGGGGAAGAATCCCTGGAAGAGCTGCTGGCGCGCGGCGTCGGTCTCGATAACTATGGCGACACCTTCAAGGATGGCGTGGTCGTCACGGAAAAGGACGTCACTTACCTGCCGCCACTTTCCCGTCCGCCAAAAATTATCTGTGTGGGCCTGAACTATGCTGACCACACCAAGGAAAGCAACTTCGCACAGCCGGACTATCCGACACTGTTCTTCCGTGTGAACACAAGCTTGGTGGCGCATGCTGAGCCGATGATTCGTCCCGCAGTCAAGGACAGCGAAGGCCTGGACTTTGAAGGTGAGATTGCTGCGGTAATTGGAAAGGGCGGCCGTCACATTGCTCCTGCTGACGCGTTGTCGCACGTCGCCGGCTACAGTCTCTTCAACGATGGCTCCGTACGCGAATACCAGTTCAAGACCCCGCAGTGGACGGTAGGTAAGAACTTCGACGCTACTGGTGCCTTCGGCCCCGACCTCGTCACGGCCGATGAGCTGCCAGCTGGTGCCAAGGGCCTGCGCTTGGAAACCATCCTGAACGGTCAAGTGGTTCAATCGGCCAGCACGGACGAGATGGTCTTCGATGTCGCGACCGTCATCAGCATCGTCAGCCAGGCCATCACCCTGGAACCGGGCGACGTGATTGTCACCGGCACCCCCTCGGGCATCGGCTGGGCGCGTTCGCCGAAGCTACTGATGAAGGCCGGCGATGTGTGCGAGGTTCGCGTCGAGGGTATTGGCACGCTGCGCAACGTCATCGAAGACGAAGCACGTTAAAGCAGTCGTGGAGTTAAACGGGCCTCCGGTAACGCTTCGTGAGGCTCGTTGTTTAGGAGATATCGTCGTGGCAGCAATTCATTCGATTGACCATTTCGCGCTGGCTGTACCTGATTTGAACTTGGCAAGGACGTTCTTTTCTACATTCGGACTAGAAATTCAAGAGAATACGGCCGCCGAAGGCGGCCTGAATGTCCTCGCAGCCGACGGCCACCGTTGGGCGCGCGTCGTGGAGGGTGAACGGAAGCATCTGGACTACTTGAGCTTCAATGCTTATCAGGGGGACATCTTCCGGATGCACAGCCAGGTGATTGAGGCGGGCGCGACCAATGTGTCGGCCGTTTCGCAAGGTGACGAGGCCTCTTTCTGGTTCCGCGACCCGGACGGTAACCGCATTCAGGTACGAGCGGGGCCCAAGACCACATTAGATGAAAAGCCGACCAGGATGAGCGAGAGCACGCCAGCGGACAAGCGTGGGGCATGCACCCGCTCGCAGGCGGTGACTGTGCACCCCTCTAGGCTTTCGCACGTGCTGCTGTTTACACCCGATGTACTCGCATCGGTAGCGTTCTATGAGCGTGCTCTAGGGCTACGCCTTTCGGACAAGTCACGCGACATCATAGCCTTCATGCACGCTCCCCATGGTTGTGACCACCATCTGGTGGCATTTGCCAAGAGCAGCGCCCGCGGCTGGCATCACTCTTCCTGGGATGTTCCCGACGTTAATGCAGTGGGTGCCGGCGCTGCCCAGATGGCTGCGGCAGGATATACGAAGGGCTGGGGCACCGGGCGCCATGTCCTTGGCTCCAACTACTTCCACTACGTGGAAGACCCGTGGGGCTCTTTCTGCGAGTATTCGGCCGACATCGACTATGTATCGGCAGACAAGCCGTGGCTGGCCGGCGACTTCCCGCCTGAGGACTCCTTGTACCTTTGGGGGCCAAGCGTGCCGGAGAACTTTATCTTCAATACCGAAGCATGAGCCCGTAGGAAAAAAGCATCCACTTTAAGGAAGTGTAACTTGAGCACCAGACTGCCCGAATTCTCCGTCGAAAATGCATCTCCAGAGCAGAAGGACGTGTTGCAGACGATTCTCTCCGGCCCGCGCGGCAACTTGAATGGTCCATTCCTGTCATGGATTCATAGCCCTGAGCTGGCTAGCCGCGCACAGGAGCTGGGTGCCTTCTGCCGCTATGGAACGGGACTGTCCTTGCGGCTATCCGAGCTTGCCATCCTGTGCACTGCCGCCAAGTGGAAGTCGCAAGCCGAGTGGTACATCCACTATCCGATAGGCGTCGAAGCCGGTCTCAATCCCGAAGTGCTCGAAGGCATCCGACAAGACAAGGTGCCCAAATTCGAGAACAGCGACGAATCACTAATTTGGCGGTTCGTTGACGACCTGTACGAGAAGAAGCGGGTCTCCGACGAGATCTACCACGAGGCAGCCGCCGGCTTCGGCGTCAAGACGGTCGTGAATCTGGTGGGACTGCTGGGATACTACACTCTGGTGGCGATGAGCTTGAACGTATTCGACGTTAGGGCGGATGGGCAGGTCGAGCTGCCTTTCCCTGAAACCCCGTAACGGTCTGCTTCAACTTGGACGGTCCTTTTTCGAGCGGATAACTAGCCATGACCCGTTATCGCGTCAGCAGATTTCTGAACTAACGAAGGCAATAGAAATGATGAATACAATTTTGCAGACGAAATTCATGCACGTGAAGCCCGGTGACACCCAGTACGTTGAGGGTGGCCTGCGCGATTTTTTCGTTTATCGGGACCTGGGCATTGCCGAGGCCACCCACGGAAAAGTCATCGCTCAGTTGGTGCGTGCGAACGCGGCGCCTGAGGCCGGCACCGGATGGCACGTGCACGAGGCTGAATTCCACATCGTCTACATGCTGAAGGGTTGGGCCAAATTCATGTACGAGGACCAAAAGACGCTCGTCAGCGCCGGCGACTGTGTGCACCAGGCGCCTGGCATTCGGCACTTTTTGTTCGACTACTCGCCCGACATGGAATATCTGGAGGTGGTCGGCCCGGCCGATTTCACCAGTGTCGGAGTAGAGGGGCCGTGTACGGTACCGCAACCCGCACCCTGGGCATAAGTCCTGACAGTCTCATTTCCTTTGCTGCCCGCAGAGGTTGTGCCCCGAGCGCATCCCGGGGCTTTTTTGTGGAATGGGACCGTGGTGAACTCGCTGGTGTTCAGAACCGGTCGAAAGACTAGCTAACTAGAGGTTGCGGCTGACTCGCCCCCTTTTGTATTCTGTTCACTCAGGGCTTTGTTTCGGCGCACTACCGATGGTCGGTACTTATCTACACTCGCCCTTTTTCAAAAGGCGGACATCTTCAACCTTCGCGTGCACTATCTTTCCGTCAGTCTCCGTTAATCTGTCGATAGAAATGCGGCACATTTGACTATTCGCGATGTAGGTCATTTCGTATTGCTCATCCTTTTTGGGATTGAATGCAACCTCGACGTAACATTGAACTCCGGCTCCTTGATACGCGGTAAAGATTTGCATTTCTTTGCCGGCTTCAATTACTCGCTCCACGACGTTCTTGTTTCCGTCATTCGGCTGTGAGCCATACATATCTGCTCTACTGATATCCGACTTGAGAAATGAGCTGAATCCCGCTAGCACTTTGGCAGAGTCGACCTGACAGGCCGTGCTCGCATAAAGGAGCGCTGTCCCCGCACTGTGGTTCACCACCCGAATTTTTGCGGTATCCCCAGAGATTGGTGATATGTATGGATTTTTTACGGCACAGCCAGAGATGGTCGTCAGAGCTAGGAGAGTCGCGCTCGTAAAGAATATAAATTTTCTCATTTTTATTTTAATAAATTCCTTGTGGAAACTTAATTATATTCAAGTTCCGCCGATCCAAAAAAAGTATCTTTAGTAGGATGTTTTGAAACTTGATTGCTAGCCGTAACAATTAAAGTATGCTTTTGACAAACAACTTGAATAACTAAGGAAGGGGAAATTATGGCGGTCGTTTGTTCAAAAAAATAACGAAGCTTCTATTCATGACGGTCATCAGTGCGGCTGTTGTTTTGCATCGAAAATTGACCCACTCAACATCCAATCGCGGATGAAGAAAGTAGATCGAAGTAGAGGGGCCTCATCGATTACTTTTCGATCTTCCTATTTTTTCTGCGTCGAATTGGTTGTCTTCTGGAGTTTTCATTTTCCGCGACCGACCTTATCAATGATGCGAAATAGCGTGCAGCCACATTTCTCGATCCTTCTCTTTTCCAGAGCAATCCAGGGGTTCTGACGGGAGTTGGACTTTCCAGTGGGACTATCCTCAAATCGTTTCTGGTTACGGCATGTTCCGATACGATTGCTGCAATCTCTGTTGCACTGACAAGTTCGATCATCGGTGCGATCGCATTCATTTCTGCAATGACTATTGGTTCGGCATTGGCTGTGCGAAAGCATTCTTCCAGGATCGCACGCGTGACAAATGTGTGTGGAAGAAGCACCAGCTTCTGCCGATGCAGTTCAGCCATTCTTACAAACCTTCTCCTGAAAAATGGATGCCGCTCTCCGACTAGCAGTGTCATTTCTTCGTTGTAAAGAGGTTCGAATCTCAATGAACGCAAACTTGCGGGGCGATACGCAACGCCGATGTCCAATTCCCCGGTAAGAAGCCGGCTGGCAATTTCGTCGCCGGGAAGCTCCAATACTTGCACTTTCACCGAGGTATGCTTCTCAAAAAAAAGCGCCATACAGTGTGGAATCAGACGCATATTGAAAGTTTGCGTCGCGCCGATACGGATCTCGCCGCTGAGCGCATCAAATGCCGTACGGACAATACCCATACCCTCGTCGACTTCGCGCAGGGCGTTTTGCACA
Source organism: Herbaspirillum lusitanum (assembly GCF_026127345.1). NCBI lineage: Bacteria > Pseudomonadati > Pseudomonadota > Betaproteobacteria > Burkholderiales > Oxalobacteraceae > Herbaspirillum > Herbaspirillum lusitanum. The sequence goes on from NZ_QXFG01000005.1 coordinate 414,720, forward strand.
TGTTCGAGAAAAGCCTCTCCGGTTTCCGTAATTTGGATACGTCTTCCAATTCGATGAAAGAGCTGGCATCCAACTTCGTCTTCCAACTGCTTGATCTGGTGGGATAAAGTTGATTGAGTAACGTGGACCTTTTCCGCTGCGTTGGTGAAACTCAGTTCCTCTGCCACGGCGACAAAGTATCGGAGATGGCGTAGTTCCATAATTCATTCTTCTCTCTATTTAATCTATCGATACCATCGATGGAATATTGCATGAAAACTTCATTTTCATTCATGTATCAACGAACGTAAACTCCTTTCCCAATTACAGATGAGATTCAATCTGGCAGCTAACAATTAACTAGAGAAACCACCTACCAAATGAAAATCGGTAAAGAAACGATTCCGAAAACCTCTATTTCGACATCCAACGCAGACACGATTATTGTTCGCGGTAAAAACTTATCGACAGAACTTATTGGAAAAACTTCGTTTGTAGATTATTTTCACCTCCTGGTGACAGGTAACGCACCTACACCAGCAGCAAGCGCCATTCTCAATGCGACACTTGTGGCTATTGCCGAACATGGTTTGGTCCCGAGTGTTCAAGCCAGCCGCATGACGCTTGCGGCTGCGCCCGAAGTATTCCAAGGTGCGGTGGCGGCAGGGATTCTTGGTTGCGGCTCCGTCATCTTGGGCGCTTCTGAAACTGCCGGCCGGCTTTTTTGGGAAATACGTGAGCGGGCAGGGGCGGCCAAAAATTACCATGAGGCGGCCAGAGAAGTGGCGACGGAATACAGGAATGCACGTATACCCATTCCCGGCTATGGGCATCCACTTCACAAGGAGGGCGATGCCCGAGTCAAGGCGTTGTTTGACGTTGCTGTTGTTGAAGGAATTGATTTGTCGTTCGTGCACATTGCACAGGCGCTTGAGAACGTTCTGCCGGAAGTCACAGGAAAGAAATTGTTACTCAATGTGTCCGCAGCAATTCCAGCTGTTTTACTAGGCATCGGCTTCCCCCTGCGCGCCTTGAAAGGCGTTCCCATTCTTGCCCGGACTGCGGGTCTGATTGCGCATCTTGCGGAAGAGCTTGAGCAACCTATCGGTTTTGCGCTGTCCTATCAGGCGACTCGTGAAGTCCAATATGCAGGCAGTACTCCGGAGGATTTCATCCCCTCGCATTGATATCAGGTCCTTCGATTCAACGGATCGGCCATTGTGCGAAGGGCTCGTAGTCTATTTCTTCCCACGAAGTGCTCTGCGGAGAACGCAGAAAATTCAGGGATGTAGTTATTTTATTCAGGTCATCTCACGGTCTCGTGGGAATGGCTGGAGAAGCATATGGCAAAAGTGTTAAGCGGAGTTCGTGTTCTTGAGCAGGGAACATTCATTACCGGTCCTGCGGCAGGTATGTTGCTGGGTGATCTGGGGGCAGATGTGATCAAGATCGAACAGCCGGAGACGGGGGATCCATTCAGAGCCTTCAAAGGCGGCCTATATAGTCCGCACTATCAAACGTACAACCGAAACAAGCGCAGCATTACGCTCAACACGAAGAATGCTGAGGATTTGGCTGCGTTTGACGAGCTGATCAAGGGGGCTGATGTCTATATTCAGAATTTCCGTCCTGGTGCTGCGGAAAGGCTCAATGCGGGCGAGGAGCGGCTGAGAAAGATTAATCCACGCTTGATTTATTGTTCAATCAGTGGTTTTGGACAGACAGGGCCTGCGGCAGGCCGTCCAGCCTATGACTCGGTGGCGCAGGCGGCAAGTGGCTTTCTCGGACTCTTAATCAATCCGGAAAATCCTCGCGTAGTAGGCCCGGCGATCGCTGATTCGCTCACTGGGTTCTACGCAGCCTATGGAATTCTAGGAGCATTGCACGAGAGGAATACAACGGGCGTGGGCCGTAAAGTTGAAGTCTCTATGCTCGAGGCAATGAGCCACTTCAATCTGGATGCTTTTACTCACTATTATTCTGCCGGCGAAGTGATGGGGCCGTATTCGCGTCCAAGTGTCTCGCAATCCTACGTGATGCAATGTGCTGATGGTAAATGGCTCGCACTGCATATGTCTTCTCCGGAGAAGTTTTGGCAAGGCTTGGCCGACGCCATTGAGCGGCTAGATCTGTTTCAAGACCTGCGCTTCTCGAGCCGCGAAAAACGCATTGAAAATCAAGGGGAATTGATTCTTGTTCTATCGGAGATATTCGCGACCAGAACGAGAATGGAATGGTGTCTTCGCTTAGAAAAAAATGATGTTCCGCATGCACCGATGTATGACGCAAGCGAGGCATTGGAGGATCCGCAAGCCCGCCATCTGGAACTGCTTGTCAGTACCGAACACAAGACCATGGGGACATTCAGAACCGTGCGCTCTCCGGTTACCTTTGACGATGAGCGAAGTCTCGATGTCGTGGCCCCACCTACGCTAGGAGAGCATAACGATCAGATTCTTGGTCCTATTCGAGCGCAAGTAAAAGAAAAAGAAGAAATCAGATAGCGTTCTCTCATATCAGCACAGCCTGAAACGACATGCTATCGGAACGTAACATTCAAGCCAACGCTAAGATTGGCAATGACAATAACCAAAGCCCCGAACAAATCCGCGGCTGGAGGAGGAAGATGAGTCTCACTATCCACGAAATTGACGTTGGCCCAGGCCGTGCCTGGGCACCGACGAATCCATCTCACTCGCTTTGCATCGGTCGCTACCTGGTCAACGAAGCAAGCGTCACTCAAGGATCGCCATCACGGCACCTCGGCACAAAACAGAATGTTCGCGAGCCTGATCGGTCGCATGAAATTATTGGAAAGGTGTCACATGAACCAATCCTGGAATTTCGCCCGAAATGGTCACTGTATTTTGCGTCAATTCTGATGTCGACAGTACGACCGAGCTATTCCCAATAGTTTCAAAAAACACGCTCTGTTTGTTGCGCTCAAGGTTACCCAATGAAAATAGCCGCCTCTTCACGAAACGGAAGATGTCGCGGCAGCGTTGAAGTATGCAGAGCAAATATCTCGTTTTGAAATATCACCTTAAAGGTAAATCATGGCTCTAGACATCGCTACCGGCTCAAGCGATCCGGATCGAAAAACGGCAAAAGAAGGGATCGCAGCGCACGGAGAAGTGCAGATTGAGGAGATGGACAAATTATTCAAAAAAGTCGCCTTTCGTCTTATCCCATTCCTGTTTTTTTGCTACGTATTAAATTACATCGATCGCGTAAACATCAGCTTTGCGCATCTTCAGTTTAAAGACGATCTAGGGATGAGTGACGCTGCATACGGATTCGGCGTCGGAATTTTCTATGTTGGTTACATCCTTTTTGAGGTGCCTAGTAATCTGTTGCTGAGGAAGATCGGCGCACGAAAGACGATCGCTCGCATTATGGTGTTGTGGGGAGTGACTTCGCTGTGCATGATGTTTGTTAAAACGCCGACGCATTTTTATCTGGCTCGGGTGGCATTGGGGATTGCGGAAGCTGGATTTTTCCCAGGCATCGTGTACTACCTCACCTCGTGGTTTCCTGACCGCCTGCGTGCACGGGTGATGTCGGCATTCGTATTGGGTATTGCTGTTGCAGGAATTACCGGAGGACCTATCTCCGGCTGGATCCTTACTTTTGCGGATGGTTGGTATTCGCTGCATGGATGGCAATGGCTGTTTCTTCTTGAAGGATTGCCGCCTGTGGCAATGGGGATAGTCGCTTGGCATTTTTTACCTGACTCTCCTTCCGACGCCAAATGGCTTACTGCCGAAGAACGGGCTTTGCTCGAGGCCAATTCAGGCCAGAAGATGACATCTGCGGGGAAGTCGGTAACCAGCCATTTTGGCTCTGCTCTTCGCAATCCCAAGCTATACCTCTGCGCATTCGGCTATTTCACCATCACCTGGGCCGGTAGCGTCATCAACTTTTGGGCGCCGGGAATCATTCGTCAGGCCGGAGTGCAAAGCGCCTGGCATATAGGGTTGGTCTCTGCTGTGCCTTACCTGCTTGGGGCCACCGTGATGATCTGTGCCAGCCGACATTCTGATGCGAAAAACGAACGTGTGCTGCATTTCAGTTTTCTGGCTTTGGTCTCGTCGGCAGGTGCCCTGGGGCTTGGATTTTTCCACCTGGATTTTTTCCCGGCGATGATCTGTTTAGTCATGGTGGCGATTGGCTACCTGTCCTGCACCGCTATTTTCTGGACGATCCCGGCAACGTTTCTTGCCGGTACTGCATCGGCCGGAGCAATTGCATTCATCAGCAGTGTCGGCCAAATTGGCAGCCTAACCGCCCCTATCGCCATCGGTTGGCTGACAACGCGTACTCACAAGGTCACTGCGGGGTTGTATTTGGCTAGTGCGGTATTGGCCTTGGGTGCCTTTTGTATTGCTTACTTCATGCGCAAAAAGGGTGGGCCGGCCAGAGGATAGCGGCGCCATGCGATGGCAATTCCGGCAAAGCGTTTGGATTTCTCTTGTCAGAAATCTGCATGATTGAAAATGATAAAACGAGGAGATCTTCATGTTGTGTACGACGCTTGGAAAACGAGCAGTAGTTTTATCGATCTTGGTTCTCGCAACAGCCGTATCCGTGGCGCAGAACATCAATATTCAGACACCCTTGGTGCTTCAGAAGCAAGGAAGTTTTTTTGTCGGGGGGCGGGATGTCGCCTCGGATACCTTGTCCACTTTGCCTCAGGCAGACGCCAAAGGTACGGTCAGCATCGAGCAGATGTACGTGCAGTATCAGGTGCCGGTCGCAGCAGCAAAGGATGCGGTTGTCTTTGTGCATGGATGCTGCTTGACCGGAGCCGAATGGGAAACCACGCCGGACGGACGCATTGGCTGGGCGGAATACTTCGTCAGAAAGGGCTTTCCTTCTTATGTAGTTGATCAAGCCGCTCGGGGCAGATCCGCGAGCAATGCGAGCGCAATTGGGGCCGTCAAGACGGGGAAGTTACCTCCGGATAAGCTTCCTGGCGGGTTCCAGGTCGGCAGGGAGTTCGCCTGGTTGTTGTTCCGGTTCGGGCCGCGCTATCCGGAGTCGTATCCGGGCATGCAATTCCCGCTGGAGGCGCAAGGCCAGTTCTGGAAACAAATGGTCCCGGACTGGGCGTATTCGATGGGGACGCCTAATCCGACGGTCTCTTCGCTCTCGCTTCTTTCTGCCCAATTGGCCAAAACCATCCTGGTCAGCCATTCCCAGTCCGGCATCTATCCGTTCCAGGTACTGGCGCAGGGCGGCACCGGCGTTGAGGCCGTCGTTGCGGTGGAGCCCACGGCATGTCCGGCCGCCAGCGCGGACCCGGACCCTTATCGGAAAGTGCCTGTTCTTTTGCTTTACGGAGACTTCATCGCGGATTCTCCCGGATGGTCGGCACGCTTCCAGGCGTGCAAGGCTTTCGCCGCAACGGTCAATGCGGCCGGCGGTCATGTGTCAATCATGGAAACGACAGCGCTGGGCATGCACGGCAATTCACATATGCTGATGCAGGATCGCAATAATCTGGATATTGCCGACGCTGTCATTGCGTGGATAAAGGATCAGAGCTTGTCGCGCTAAGCAAGCCGGACGTTGGGGCGGCCATCCAAAAAAAATCCCGCGAAGGAATCAATTCCAATTCGCGGGATGAGATGGAGAAAATTCTCCTTTAGTTGCTGCGTTCGACCGTCTCAGGCAAGAACCAGGGGACGATCAGGCCGATCACGTAGATCGATCCGAATGCCAGGGCCGTAGGAGCGATGCCGCCAAAGGCTTTGATCATTGCGCCGGCGGCGATGGGAAAGAGGCACGCTAGTAATCGCGCCGAGTTGAAGACAAAGCTCACCGCGGTCGATCTCACCGAGGTGTTGAACAACTCGGAGGGATAAATCGCCAGCCACGCAAATGCACAACCCAGCGTGAAGAAACCGTTGATCGGCGAAAAGATCAGGATTTCCATCGGTGTCGAGGCATAGCTGTAAATTAGAAACGTGGTTGCCAGCGATCCCGCAAAGGTGAGGAAGAGAAACCAGCGCCGGCCAATGCTGTCAGCGATGAAACCCGACGCCATGTAGGCCACGATTGCGCCGGCGGTGTAGAGCAGCGAGACATAAGAATCCCAATGGAACTGGCCTCCTTGCGCCGCACTGAGAATGCGCGTGTACTCAGTCAGCCAGCTCGACACCGCCCACCAGCCGGCAATGCTCACCACCGACAACAAGGACGTCAGCAGAATGCGGCGGACTGCTTCGCGTTCGGTGAAAACCTGCTTCAGGGTGAACGGACGCTTGCCGCCCTTTTCGGTGGATTGTTCGGTGGCGCCCCATTCCTGGCTCTTGAGCGCGGTAATCCATTCTTCCGATTCGTCGACATCCTTGCGGATATAGAGGACGAAGAACGCCGGCAGCGCGCCGACCACGAACATCACACGCCAGCTGTCGACGCCGATGGGGCCGATCAATTGCAGGACGTACCAGATGAAGGCGGCGGCGAGTGTGCCCCAGCCAAAGCCGGATTGCAGGAAGCCGGCGCCTTTTGCCTTGGCTTCTGGCGGCCACGTTTCGGCTACCAGCGCAATGCCGGTGCTCCATTCGCTTCCCATGGCCAGGCCTGTGATGAAGCGCAGGACGCACAGCGTTACGATGGTGTCGGAAAACGCGGTCAGTCCGGTAAAGAGTGCATACAGGAAGACGGACCACATCATGACGGTCTTGCGGCCGATGTAGTCAGCCAGCACGCCGCCCACCAAGCCGCCAATCCCCCATCCGAGTAGCGTGATTCCGATCACCAGGCCGGCATAGAATGGCTTGGACGCAGCCTGGCTTGTCGTCAGCAGGGAATTGAGCAACGGTGACAGGACGACAATCAGGGCCAGCGCTTCATAGCCGTCGAAGATCCAGCCGAGAAATGCTCCTTTCAATGTCTTCCAGTGTTTCGGGGTCAATCGTGCGTTCCATTTTCTGGACGCGGGTGATACGGCGTTTGTCGCTTCTAGCATTGTCTGCTCCTCATCTTATTGAACGAATATTTTTACTTTAGCCAACTCTCTTCAACGAACCGTCGCGCCTCCAGTTTCTCAAGTGCTGTCCGGTTTTCCGCCAGAATCCGTCCGATTTCATCCAGCCCTAGCAAGAGCGAAGATTTGTGCCGCGCCTCGATCTCGAAAGAACAGGCGATTTCAGCGTGCTGATTGGCGACGCGTACCTGCTGGGCTTTCAGGTCTATGGTCGTTTCCACCCGGCCATGCTGCCTGACCAGATCGAACAGCGCCGCCACGGTCTCTGCGGGAAGCGAGATTGGAAGCACGCCGTTGCGAATGCAATTTCCATAAAAGATGTCGGCAAAGCTGCTGGCGATCAGAGCGCGAATGCCATGTTGCTGAATCGCCCAGACCGCGTGCTCGCGGCTGGATCCGCATCCGAAATTTCTTCCTCCCAGTAAGATCTGTGCACCTTCGTATACCGGCATGTTCAAAGGGAAGTCGGGATAGGGCGTGCGATGGGAATTATCCTGGCCGGGAGCGCCGGCTTCCCGGTAGCGCCAACTGTCGAACAGGTAGGCGCCGTAGCCCTGGCGCGTGATCATCGCCATGTACTGTTTCGGCAGGATCGCATCGGTGTCGACATTCTCGCGCTCAATCGGCACCAGATGGGAAGTGAGTTGGACAAAGGGCGTCATCAGTATTCTCCCGGCAAGCAGAAATGTCCTGCGATGGCGCTCGCGGCGGCAAGCGCCGGACTCACCAGATGGCTGCGGCCGCCATGGCCTTGCCGTCCTTCGAAGTTGCGGTTGGAGGTCGAGGCGCAACGCTCACCATCGGAAAGACGGTCGTTGTTCATTCCCAGGCACATAGAGCAGCCGGCATCCCGCCACTCAAATCCGGCATCCATGAAAATCTTGTCCAGGCCTTCGCTTTCAGCCTGTTTTTTCACCAGACCGGAGCCGGGAACGACCAGGGCCTGACGGATGTTGGCAGCCACTTTTTTTCCTTCCACGATCCCGGCGGCGACGCGCAAATCCTCGATGCGCGAATTGGTGCAGGAGCCGATGAAGATCTTGTCCAGCAGCAGGGATCGGATCGGCGTACCGTCGGTAAGCCCCATGTACTTCAACGCGTTTTCGGCAGCCTTGCGCGCAGCCGGATCGGAGAAGCTTGCGAGCGATGGAATCGATTCATTGATGCCGACGGACATGGCCGGAGTGGTGCCCCAGGTGATTTGCGGAGTCAAGGCATCGATATTGAAGCGGAGCACTTTGTCGTAGCGTGCGCCGGGGTCGGACTGCAGGGTCTTCCAGTATGCGACGGCGGCGGCCCATTGTTCGCCGGTCGGCGCCAACGGACGTCCTTCAAGATAATTGATCGTAATGTCGTCCACCGCGATCAGTCCGGCTCTGGCGCCGGCTTCTGTTGCCATGTTGCAGAGTGTCATCCGCGCTTCCATACTCAGGCCGGAAACCACATTTCCGGCAAATTCCAGCACGTGGCCCACGGCGCAGTCCGTGCCGAATTCGCGGATGAATCCAAGCGCGACGTCTTTGGCGTAGACCCCGGGCGGAAGCGTTCCGTCGATCTCAACGCGCAAGGATTTCAGCTTGGGCACGGTGAGTGTCTGGGTTGCCAGGACCTGCTCGATATCCGAGGTGCCGACGCCAAATGCAAGCGCGGCAAAGGCCCCGTGCGTGGTGGTATGAGAGTCTCCGCATGCAATCGTGGTGCCGGGTAGCGTATCGCCCAGTTCGGGCGCGACCACGTGCAGAATTCCCTGGCGGGGATCGTTGAGCGAGAAATAGGTCAGGTCGAACTGGGTGCAGTTTTCTTCCAGGGCTTGCAACTGTTCCTGCGCCGCACGGTTATGCATGCCCTGCTGTCGGTTCAGGGTGGGAATGTTATGATCGGCCGTCGCGACGACGGAGCTCGCCCGCCATAGTTTCCTGCCGGCAGCACGAATGCCGTCGAATGCCTGCGGACTGGTGACTTCATTGACCAGATGTTTGTCGATATAGAGCAGCACAGACGACTTGTAGTCTGCGACGACGTGGCGCTCCCAAAGCTTCTCGAAAAGTGTTTTGCTGTCCGGCATGCCTGCAGTCTCCTGTTTTGACCGTGCAGGCTAACAGGACGGGTATGATCCAGCCGTGATCATTTGCTAGGGGAGCTATCGCAAACCGGAAAATCAGTCAGGCCCTTATGCGTTTCGATCTGGATACATTGAAGTTGTTTGTGCTGGTGGTGGAGCACGGCAGCATTTCCGCTGCCTCCGAACCGGGCAACATCGTCACTTCCGCCATCAGTCGCCGGCTCTCCGATCTGGAGGAGGAGGCCGGCGTACCGCTTCTGCGCCGCCGCAGCAGGGGTGTGGAGCCGACCGCAGCCGGCCTCTCCATTTACCAGCACGCCAAAAGCATACTCGGTCAACTGCGCCAGATAGACTGCGACATCAGCGAGCATCGCTCCGGGATCAAAGGCAATGTCCGCATATGGGTCAACATGACCGCACTGTGCTATTACCTTCCGGCCCAGCTTCATACCTTCATGGCCGAATACCCGGACGTGAGCATCGAGCTGGTTGAGAAACTGAGTGACGCCATTCCTCATGCCGTAAAAGCAGGGGAGGCGGACCTTGGGATATGCGCGCCGACCGATAGCGTGGCAGGCGTGTCCGAAGCAATTTACGTCACCGATCCGCTGGTGCTGATCGTGCCCCGCGATCACAAGTTCGCATCGCGTAAACGCATCCGCTTTGAGGACACGCTCGATGAAAAGCACATCATGATGCAGAGCGGCGCTTCCATTCACACGATGTCGCAGATGGCAGCCAGGGCGCTGAAGCGAAAAATTCCCCTATCTGTGCTCGTTACCAGCTTTGATGCCGTTCGAAACATGGTGTCAGAAGGAATGGGGATTGCGATTATTCCAGAGCTTGCGCTCAAAGGGGTCGATGCCACGCGCTACAACGTAGTCAGGCTCACCGACAAGTGGTGCTGGCGAAAATTCAAAATTCTCTGGAACGACCAACTACCGCAATCTCCAGCAACTATGCGGCTTCTCAAACATTTGAGAAACGATATTCTTTGAGGTTGTGGTATCGAACTTACCCAGATGGAGATGCAAACTGTAGCGCAGAGTCGACACCAAACAACCTTTGGTCTCAATCTTCGTCAGTCATTGGCAACTATCGAGAATGAATCCGCGGTCATCATTAATTAACTTGAGGGGTTTGGGGAAATGGACGTTAACAAGAATATTGCCAAGCTGAGCCTTGTCATCGGTCTTGCGGCAATTGCAGCAACAAGTGGCGCCAGTGAAATCTATTCGGCTAAGTTCAGAACCATAAAAACGTGTCTGGCCAGCATTCAGAAATCAACGAAGCAAAAATTGGAAATTATCCGAGATAAGCCTACGATCGTCACAGGTTCTCTGACAAATGGCGAAACCTTTGCATGTGAAGTCAAGGAGACTGGGTCGGAAGGTGTCTACGTTGAAGGTTGGTATACCTCGAAATGACAACTCGCCAGCGCCGACAAATACTGGCGAGGCAGGATTTCAATTAGGAAGTTTTTATTTTTTGGGGAATATTTTTGCACATTGCCATCGTTGAACATCTGACTGATATCCAAAATCCATTCCTCCGTGAGAGGGCAGTTAAAGGCACCAACGCAAGAGTAACTAATTATCTGGCATGGAAAGATGATGTGGAGATTGCCTTTCTCTCTTATGAAGATTGGTCTGAAAAGGGAATCGGTTTTGTATATGAAATTAATGTACTACCAGAGTTCAGATCCAAGGGAGCCGGATCAAAATTGCTTTCGTTTGCGGAAGCGCGTGCAATTGATCTGGGATGCAAAAGAATTCAATTGAAACCTTATAGCCTTGATTTGAATATATCCAATGAGTGGATATTGGCGTGGTACACGAGCAAAGGTTATTTATCTACTGCAGACAATTCTGAGTATCTAGAGAAGACGCTTACATCACTACGATAAAAATAAAATGATCACATTCACAGATAGTGACTTACTTAAACTTGATGAACGGTATGCCATTGAAGGCATACCATTCCATGCTCGCCCGGCACATGCTGCTATGGACATTCTTGGCGTGCAGTTTTCAATGGGGTTCAACAGTAATCCGCAAATAGCCGAACTAGAACTTGCGTATGCTCGATTGATCCCTGAAGTCGAATATACATGGCCGGGTATGGGGACGGGCTTGGCGGCGTCGATTGATCGCGTTAGAAAAGTGACTATCGGTGTCGTCTTCGGCGTCGTCACTATCGCCGTGGATCAAGGACTAGGCTTTTCGAATCATCGTGAGTGGGCTGAATGGTGTCGTAACGATCGTATGATCGCTGAAAAATCGGCGTTTGCTTTTGCAGATATGCATGACCTAGTCTATGGCATCGAGCGTGGAACGCGATCACACAACGCATCCGTATTCTGGGGGCTCGCCGCAGAGCAGTTGAAGCTGGTTGCAGAAAGTCTCTCCCAGTCTGGATCCGCAAACAGTGCCATATTGCAGCCCATATGCTTAACGGCAGAATTGGCGCTCAAGGGGACCCTGCTGAATCTTGGTGTCTCAGAAAGAGATTTGAAAGATCGTAAATTGTTTGGGCATGATTTGACTAAACTTGGGCAGAAAATGACTCTAGAAAGAGGGCATAGAGACGATCATTTACTGCTTGCCGCTCTCAAGAAGTTTCCAGATTATGTTGACGAGCGCTACCGAGAAACAAAATTAAGCCGTCTGGAAATTATCGCATTGGCTCTAGATGCTCAGTTTGTGGCAGCGTCTGCTGTACGGCGCATTTCAGGAGAAGACTTGGCCGGTCAAATGGAAGCTATCGGGCCGGGGCCAAGAGCGGATTTCTTCCGCTAACTGTCGCGATGGAAGTATGGAAACTGAAGACGATTTTGAAGATGAGGATAACGAAGGACGAGATCCTCCGAGGTATGAGGGTCCCGAAGAAATAGATTTTATGGCGCTTCCAAGATCCTTGGGTAAGCTTCATTTCTTTTGGGACGACATGTTTTTACGCTCCCAAGCGATTAATTTAGCACTTGTAGATCAATTTCTGACGGAGATTGAGTATCAAAACCTACGAGTATATTTGCTAGAGGAGCGAACGCCTGGGGAGACCTATTTTCTTCTCGCACAATCTCAAATGTGGATCTTCGCTGCTTATGAATTGGTACGAACGTGGGACCAGCGAATAAGAGAACTGATTAAATGGCACGCGAATTCAGGACTCGAAGTAAAGCTGAAGTTTCTAAAGGAGAAATTCGCGGAGGATGATCGATATGGCGTAACTATACGTATCAAACAGATTGAAAAAATTCTCAGCGGAGAAATCCCAATCAGCGAAGTTGATGCACATCGTCGGCATCTTCATATCCAATTTAAGCGACTGGAGTGGCTTAGGGTTGCCTTGGCAAAGCATGAAGTCAGTGGAAGTCCAAATACTCCGGCACGCATGCCCGGATATGGGCGTATAAATCAGTGGTGCGGCTCGCTCGACTTTGAGCTGGAGAACGAAAAATATGGGATGGGATATGTGAACCGTCGCGATGTTGCGAATGGACTGCGATACCTCGACCTGACATTGCCAGCCCCATCAAAGACAGAGTTGGACCTTTACGATGATTTTATGTCAGGGAAAATCTCAAAGTAAGCATCTACGAGATGTCGCGAGCAACAGATAGATATTTCGCCACGCTGACACGGTTATTTTTTCAAAATCGGATCCCGCAGTGGCGCCCTTTGGATGTGCCCAGGGCGTAGCAACTCCTGGTGGCATATCCTTTCTAATAAATGAAAGAGGAGCCGGCATGGAAAATGCCAACGTTAAAACCAGTGGCATACGAGAATTTCAACTCTTTGTCGTCGACGGGGCACTTACCGTGGCGGGTATCCTCTCTGTTGCGGGCGGCCTATGGTCAATTTACCGCGACAATGCGGCGCTAGCAGCTACTTGCATGGCGGCAGGTCTTATCCTGCTGTTTGCAGCGACGCTGCATCGTTTCGAATTGCTGAAGGGTTTTGGGATAGAAGCGAAGATGAAGAAGTTGGACGATACGATCGATAAAGCGGAAGTCGCTCTCGCCCAATTGAAGGACCTGACGAAGGTGACCTCTGTCGCTCTAGTAACGCTCTACAGCCGGATAGGCCGCACGGGTGGGCCGCCAACGTTTGAGGAAGAATACGAGACGATGCAAGGCGTCAAGCGTAATTTATTGTCCAGCAAGTATTCGTTACTTGAGATATCCGCAATTTTACGTCCCTGGATACAGCGAAGTTCAATAAAACTAATACTTGTCGGGCTCAAAAAATATGACTCGCTTGTACGTGACACGGCAATGGAATTGACCTTTGAATTTAACACTATGGGCGCAAATATCCCGCCGGAATTGGTGGAGAGCTATCAAGAGAAAGTCCGTCGTTCGGGAAATCTCACCAGATATAACGATTTATTTAGAGACACGTTATGGACTGTTACCCCGGACAAATTGGAGCAACATATTCGCACCCAAATATCGGGTACGCCAGAACTAAGTGATCAACAAAAGAGGGAGTCTCTCGCCGGCATACAGATCTATTTAAATGAATTGCTCTACTTCCATCAAAACCTCGAAGCTCTTGATATGCAGTTTTGGCTTACCCAGTTTTATCGACATTAATCAGTGATTTTCATCCCATATATTTATGGAATCCATTCTTTATCACTACTGCACATCTCAAACATTCGTATCAATTACCAGTAGTTCGTCTGTCCGACTCTCTTCATTATCATTGTCAAATGATTCGATGAAGGAAAGCATGTAATTGAAACTTTTCTGAATATGGCGCAGCGAGAAAATTTCTCTTCTGAAGTGATGACAGCGCTCAAAAATTCTCTTTCCATTTTTGCGAAGATTAGTGATGGGCTGGGATTTTGCCTATCTGCAGAAGGGGATCTCTTAAGCCAGTGGCGTGGATACGCTCAAGATGGGGCCGGCGTCGCTATTGGTTTTTCAGGCGAGTATTTACGGTCTATGGGGCGGCAACACAATAAGGGGCCGCATGGTGGCTTTTTACTCGAACCCGTGATCTATGATTCGGCTACACAAGAAGAGAGTCTTCGCGAAATTGTTGAGAAAATTTCAGAACATATCCATGACGGCGCGTTTAGAGACCTCTCACTGTCCTTATTGGCGAGTGGATGCCTGACGAAGAAAAGAAGCGTTATGAAAAAGAGACGCAGGCAGCACATGTTCGATTATGGGAATTGTTTCCGATTCTTTATCGACACAAGTCAATGGCGTTTGCAGAAGAAAAGGAATGGCGATTGCTGCATCATTTAGTCCTAGGTGGTGACGATCCCTGCGAATATCGCACTGTCGTGGATCGTGTCATACCGTTTAAAACATACAAGCTCGTGGAGCCCAAGGAAGATGCCATAGCTGAGGTCATTTTGGGACCGAAACACATTACTCCTGTCGACCAGATTCAAGACTTTTTACGTAGACAGGGCTTTGCAAAGGCTTTTGTACGTCGTTCTGCGTCCACTTACAGATAGCTTCGATCATGCATCAAAATGGGGCGTTCTTGTTAGTTACATGCGCTCCTCCATTACCGACGACAGGCGTTTTATCGCAATATAGAGCCCGTGAACTGCTCATCAATGACCCCAACTGTGCTTAAGCTTTTAAAGGGGGTTTTTATGTGGATTGTTTTCATTCTGGCAACATTGGGGGCGTATTTGTCTACGTACAGACGTATTTTCTGTATTTAAAACTCAGTCCATACGTTTTTCTCTCTATGCCGGGCGATGTCGGTGTGTAGGTGCAATTTCGATACAACCCGCGCAGGGCTTGGCATCCAGGCTGGGCGGAGGTGCTATAATTCGCGCGAGATAAAAGTACAAAAATATTATGCTTAATTCCGTCTTAGCCACGCGTTTCGTCCGTCGAATGGGGAGCGGTCGAAATATTCCCAGCTTATTTGATTGCGAACTCGAGGATGGCACTTCTGTCGAACTGGTGGTCAAGTGCTCAGCAAAGCTCTTCGAGGGCCCCAAGGGGCTTGCATATGAAGCGATAGCCGCAATGTTAGCGGCTGACCTGGGTTTGCCCGTACCAGAACCGTTTATCGTGGAATTTGAATCTGAGTTTGCAGATTTAATTGGCGACAACGAGGTGAAGACAATCATCAAGAGTAGCTGTAAGTATGCGTTTGGATCGCGATTAGTTACTGGTCACGCTGCTTGGCAAAACGGACAAATTATTCCCGAAGGGCTTACTCAATCTGCGGCCGAAGTAGCGGTCTTCGACCACATCATCATCAACAGCGACCGACGTCCCGTAAATCCCAACTGCCAAGTGTTGGGAGAGCAGTTGGTCTTGTTCGATCATGAGCTTACTTTTACGAAATACTTATTCTGGACTGAGCCGTGGAGTGCCAATGGGGTAGACCAGCTGAGGGATGCCGAGAAGCATATATTTGCGGGGCCTTACTTCTCAAGCCCACCCATGGACTTTGATCGCTTTGTGGATGCATGGGATGCCATTACTGAGCAACGGATTGACGAATACGGTACTGCAATTCCGGACGAATGGGTTCCAGATCAGAGCCAGCTTCAAGAAACCTTGTCCTACCTTAAAGATGTTAAACGTAACATTCGTACAATCACGGAGAATGCCTTAAAGGTGTTGAGATGAAAAATAGGAAAACGTACTTTTTTTCAGTGCTTCGGTATGTCCACGATGTCGCGACAGGAGAATTTATTAACGTAGGCTTCGCTCTGCACTGTCCTGAAGATAAGTTTCTCAAAGTGGCTTGCAGGCGAACTGCTCGACGTGTCTCCGAAACTTTTCCGGATTTAGATACTGAAGCGTTTAAGTCAATGCTTAGAAATGTCGCAGATCGATTTAGGGATCTAAGCGATATTTGTGGGAAATCGCATCTAGAGCTTTCAGAGGTGACTCAATTAATGAGTTTAGACGACATGCTTAGGTCGATTAATCCACCCGACGACAGTGCACTCGTATGGACACCCTCGCAACCAGGGAGGGCGATAGACCCTGAGGCAAAATTTTCTGAGCTATTTGCTCGATATGTGACTAAGTACGACGTTGATAATTCATCTTTGCAAAAGAGCGATGCGGACGTATGGAGAAACTTCCACAAAGGGCTAGAGCAGCGAAGAATCGATCAATACTTTGTCGAGAAGACTATTGGAGTGGAAGACGATTCAGTCAAGTTCAAATCTGCTTGGAAGAATGGCATATGGCATTGTGTTGAGCCCATTTCATTTGATCTAAAGTCTTCTGAGACAATTAAGAAAAAGGCACATCGAATTTTGGGGCAAATAACGAGTATCCAAAGCTCCTCCGAAAAATTTAAAATTTACTTAGTGTTGTCCCAACCTTCTAAACTCGAGTTACGAGATGCTTTCGAAAACGCGCAAGATATCTTGAAAAAGATGCCTATCGAAAGTGAGTTTTACTTAGAATCTCAAGCGGATCAATTACTTGATTCTTTCGAGTCTCGAATTTCAGAACACGGCATACACTAGAAAAAAGCCCGCATCTGCGGGCTTTTGTATATCTAGCGCTGTTCCTTTGCTCGCAGCATTGACCCTATCTAACTGATCCACTTTCCATTGCCGGGCGAACGCAGCAACGCGATCATAAGAGCCTTCAAATCCCAACAAACACAAGTCCGCGTGCATCTGTGTAGATTTGCACCGAAAACTGACCCACTTTTGGAGTGAACCCCTCGGGCTGGACCAAGGTTGATGGAGAAACTAAGCCGCTTGCCGAGCGAGTTGTGCTTCGAAATGGTTGGGTGATTGATAGCCCAGCGCTGAGTGCATACGCCGTTCGTTGTAAATCTCTTCGATGAAGTATGGCAGCCTGCCGGCCACATCGTCGAATTTCTCATAACCAGCCAGATAGACCTCTTCCACCTTGAGCGTCTTCATGAAGCTCTCCGCCTGCGCGTTGTGATATGGGTTGGCTGGTGCGCTCATCGAACCAATCAGGCCGAATTCTTCCAGCGCCTCTCGGTACAAAGCACTTCCATATTGGCACCCGCGGTCGGTGTGGTGAATGCATGTGTTGGGCGCCGGCTTGCGACTTCTATAAGCCGCCGTCAGCGCGGCCAGGGCCAAGGGCGTGTCGATACGCTTGGATAAGGCGTAGCCAATCACCTTACGACTGCAAGCATCCAGGACAACGGCCAGGTAGATAAAGCCGGAAGCAATTCGGATATAGGTGATATCGACTACCCAAACATGATCTGGCTCCGCTGGAATGACGTTGCGATAGCGATTGGGAAAGACTGCGACATCAGCCTCAGAACCGGCCACCGGCTTGAACCTGCGCCGATGGTGGCCATACACCTTGTGCTCGCGCATGATCCTGGACACGCGCTTGTGATTCACGATGTGTCCGCGCGCCTTCAACTCCAAAGTGATTCGACGATAACCATATCCAGGAAAGACATCATGGATGTCTCCTATTAGTTGAGTCAGATCATGATCGTTAAGTGCCGCCATGGCCGGTTTAGGCTGGTAATAGTAGGTGCTACGCGGCAGGTCGATCATTTGGCATCCCCCTCGGATGGAACAGGCCGGGGGCCGCTGATGATCGATGAGCTCTCGTTGTTGCTGACGAGTTGCAGTCGCGGTGTTTTTTTAAGGAGATCGAGCTCCATCGTGAGCTGGCCGACCTTCCGCTCCAAAGCGGCAATGTGCGCTTCATACTCTGCGACCGTTGATGCCGCCGCATCTTCCCGATCCAGCTCACCACGATCAAACTGCCCCAGCCACATCTGCATGAGATTGGCTGATAAGTTGTGCGTCTTGAGCGCCTCTCGACGTCCAAGCTTCCCGCTGCGAACGTCACTGCAGATCTGAATCTTGAACTGCAGACTGTGCCGCCGGTACAGGCCATTTACTCGGTTCTGCTGGAGGTATCGAAGCCATTTTTACTATTCTGGCACTTCGTGATCAAGTCGCACCTGCAACGTTGAACCTTAAAACAAAAGATGTTGATGCTGACGGTATCGACATCGTTACTGGCGCCGCTCGCAATCTTCAGATCGAACATGCGATGTCGAACGGTTTCGGTTTTGGTGGCGTTAATGCAAGTGTGTTATTCCGGCGTTGGAAAGATTAACCTGGGTTAATCTTAATTCGGTCAAATTTCTGGATGTCCGCTTTGGGTGGCGAGCTCAATCGGTAAGTGCTCCATTCTAACTAAGGTTGTGCGAACAGCAGGAGTGTTGCAATGGGAGGCCGAACAAGGGCCATTTACGCAGATAGTCAGAAGGCAATGACTGATGTGGGATCACTGCAAGACGGGAGCGCTCTTCGGAAAATTGCGGGACTGTTTGATCGTAATCACTCCTCCGTTGCGAATATCTTGGCGGGAAGGTGTCCAAGTTTTGGTATTGGCCCAAGAAAGAAAGCCCCGCTGAAATTCCCATTTCTTCTTGCCAAAGCTGCGGCAAGAAGGAATGAGAGAGTGAGTCAATTCATGGAATTACTGCAATTCAGCAACTTCTGGATACGACGCCAGATCGCTTTACCCAACCTAGGGTTCTTCCGGCATTTGAATTGGTCTCGCGAAGGTGTGCAGCAAAACCATTGGACTCGTTAACGAGGGGAGTGGCGTGAGTAACACCTTGGCGTACCTACTACCGTGTGCGCTATTGAGCGACATCTTGGTGAATAGAACTTACTTGCTAGTCTGGTAAATATTTGTTCAGCCGTTTGGCTGCATTACGTAGATGCGTCTCAGCGGCAAGCGCGGCTGCGGCCGGGTCCCTGTTCTCAATTGCTTTAACGATTGCCTTGTGCTCATCTTGTACGGCTTCTATCAGATTTTGATAGTTGGCAGCTGTATTCGTCCGTGCCTGACGAATCAGGCGTCGGACATGGCGTTCCAGATATTCGTTGAGCATGCAGAAGTGAGGATTCTTCGTCGAGTCGACGATTGCCTGATGAAAGGCATAGTCTTCCTCGTCTCCTAGGCGGTCGTTGATGATCGCGTATTCCATGCCTACCAAAGCCTGTTTGATCCGCTTAAGATCGTCAGGCGTATGGCGTACTGCTGCATAGCGGGCTGCAGCGGCTTCGAGCGTCACCAGTAGCTCAATGACATGTTCCAATCCTTCGGCATCGTTCAGGGCCATAGCATCGAGACGAAACGCTTGCCGTGAGCCGCGCTCGTTCACGAACACGCCGCGTCCTTGCTGAGAATTCACAATCCCTTCTGATTTAAGCTGTGACAGGGCTTCCCGTACGACGGAACGACTCACGCAGAACTGCTCCCCAAGCTGTTTTTCGCTTGGCAGCTTGTCGCCGGGCTTTAAGCGCTGTGAGCGAATTTCGTCATTGAGCCATTCGACGATGTCTTCGGTAAGCGATTGGTTGGGTACTGACGCTGTGTCGTTTCTCATGACTTCTGATTAATTGATATACAAACCACCATTGACCTGCAAAGTTTCTGCAGTGATGAAACCCGCCAAAGGTGAGCACAGAAAGGCGATGCTGCCGGCAACTTCTTCGGCCGTGCCGAGGCGCTTAAGTGGCGTATTTTGTAATAACGTTTGCTCGTTCTTTGCCAGCAAGCCCTTGGTCATCGGCGTGGCAATGATACCCGGAGATAGGGCATTGACTCGTGTTTTTGGCGCCAGTTCAAGAGCCAGGCTACGAGAAAAACTGATTACGGCCCCTTTAGCGGCTGAATAGTGCGCATGGGCATAGCTGCCGCGTTGTGCTGCGACAGACGAAAGCGTCACGATGGAGCTGCCCTCGGTCAGGAAGGGGATGACTGCGCGGCAAATGTAGAACGTGCCGTCCAGATTGATCTGCATGAGTTTGTGCCATTCCTCGTCACTCATGTCAGCCACCAGCTTTTCAGGGTAAATACCTGCAGAGTGCACCAGATGGTCAATCCCGCCAAAGCGCGTAGCGACCTGTTGCGCAACGTCGCGGCAAGCCTGCGCATCGGAGACGTCGGTGACGTGGGTGCTGACCTGAGCCGAAGGTGCCTGTGCTCGCAATTCATTTTGCAAGGTTTCTAAGGCAGATGGATTGACATCGCTCAATGCAACGTTGGCACCATGCTTGACTACCAAAAGGGCGGTCGCGCGGGCAATTCCACCGGCGGCGCCGGTAATCAAAAAAGTCTTGTCGCTGAACGAAATCACATCGTCTCCTTGAATAGGTGGGCAGGCATCGCTCCATATGCGAGTCGATTTCCTGTGTATTTTTATTTGCAGAGCATGTCGGCGGCGATCTGTTGACACTACCCAAACTGCTCGGTAGAATCGCCTGTCAACTTGTCTGACATGTTCAATATCTTATCAGACATCTTTGCAAAATCCTATTCCGTCGACACAAAACTGCGATGGTAAACGAACGATAAAAAGACTGGCCACGTACGATGGCCGGCGCTAGTGAGGAGGCAACATGCTGAGCAATACAGGCAGGCAGATTACCGGCAACACCAAGGTGGTGGCGATCATTGCTGACCCTATCGGTCACGTTCGCACGCCGCCCGCATTCAATGCACTGATGGCGCAACGCGATGTCGATGCGGTGATGGTGCCGTTCAACGTGCGCCCCGACAATTTTCCGCAATTCATCGCGGCAGCCCCCCTGATTCAAAGCCTGGTAGGGCTGGTCGTCACGATTCCCTATAAAGAAATCATTCTCGAACACTGCACGGCGCTGACCGAGCCGGCACAGCGCATGGGCGCCGTCAATATCGTGCGCTTTGAGGATCGGCCAGAGGGCGGTCGCAGCCTGTTGGGCAGCAACTTTGACGGCATCGGTTTCGTCGGCGGTTTGCTGGCGCAAGGCCATGTTCTCAAGGGGCGTCGCGTGTATCTCGCGGGCGCCGGCGGCGCCGCCAAGGCGATCGTGCACGCGCTGGCAGGAGAGGGCGTCGCAGCGATTGGCATTTACAACCGCAGCGCAGCTCGTGCAGAGCAACTGGTTCGCGAGCTGCGCCAGTGTTATCCGGAGCTGGATACGCATCTGGCCGATGCAACGCCGCAGGACTACACCCTCGCGATCAATTCCACTTCGCTCGGATTGCAAGCATCCGACCCGTTGCCGTTTGCAACGGATGGCTTGCCGCCTGGCGCTGTCGTCGCCGAAGTCGTCATGAAGACGGATATCACCCCCTTGCTGGCGAAAGCCGGAGCGTGCGGCTTCGCCGTGCATCTTGGGCGCCACATGATGGAAGTACAGATTGAGCGTATGGGGCAGTTCCTGGGCCTCATCTGATCTTTATAAATTTTGCAGTTGTCTTTTTGCAGTGCCGGATGTCATTTCAAAATCATAATGGAGATGTATCAATGAACAAGAAACAAATCAGTCTATCGTTCTGCGCTTTGATCGCAGCGGGAGCAGCTCAGGCAGGCGCGCCTCTGAAGATCGCGTTGGTGGAGACGCTGTCGGGACCGCAAGCCTCTACAGGCTTGCTGTATCGTGCCGCGGTCAAATATGAGCTTGATCGTCTGAACGCTGCGGGCGGCTGGAACGGCGCGCCTATTCAGATGACGGAATACGACAACCAAGGTGGTCCTGCCGGTGCGTCCGATAAAGTGAAAGCGGCAATCGCCGGTGGCGCACAAGTGATCATCCAGGGTTCGTCCTCCGCGGTGTCGGGCCAGATCACGGAAGACGTGCGCAAGTACAACCTGCGCAACGCCGGCAAGGAAGTGCTGTTCCTTAACATGGGCGGCGAGGCGTTGGAGCTGACGGGCGACAAGTGCCACTTTTATCACTTCCGTTTCACCACCAATGCCGTGATGCGTGTCAAAACGCTGGTGCCGGCAATGAAGGAAACCAAAGAGCTGGGCACCAAGATCTATGCCATGAATCAGAACTATTCCTGGGGTGCCGACATGGACAAGGCCATCAAGGAATTCGCTCCGACCGGTGGCTATACCGTCGTGGAAAGCACGCTGCATGACGTCAACAAGATCCAGGATTTCTCGCCCTATGTCGCCAAAATCAAGGCCAGCGGCGCCGAGACAGTTCTGACTGGTAACTGGTCCAACGACTTGCTGTTGCTAATGAAAGCAACGCGCGCCGCCGGTCTGAAGATCCGCTTTGGTACTGTGTTCCTGGATCAGCCGGGCAACATCGGCAACGCTGGAGATACCGCGCTGGGTCATTACATTTCCCACGCGTTCAACATCGAAACCAACAAGCAAACCGAGCAATTCGGCAACGACTACAAGACCAAGACCGGACACTATCCGACGTTCATTGAGCCCCAAACTGTATTCGGCATGCAGATGCTGGGTGAAGCGCTGAAGCAGACCAAGGCTAGTGGCGATAAAGTCAGCGTGACCGAACTGGCCAAGGCGCTGGAAAAGGTCAGGATCGAAACACCCATGGGCGAAACCTCGATCCGCGCGGCTGACCATCAGGTGCTGTTGCCGGTGGTGGTGTCGCGTGTCGAAAAGAACGTCAAGTACAAGGTTGACGACACCGACATGGGCTTCAAGCTGATCAAGAAGTTCAGCGCGGAAGAAGCTGCCAATCCTGTGCAGAGCTCCTGCAAGATGCAGCGCCCGGCCTAACCCTTCATTGTCATTGCGGTCACAGTCGTCTTCGCTGAGGTGAAATGGCTGTGACCGGTAACTTCAGGCTGCTCAGATTTCTGCGCAGCGTGGGCCCGCTTTACCTGCTCACTCTGGAAAGTACCTATGGAATTTTTCACTGTCTCGCTCATTAACGGCACGATCTACGGCCTCCTGCTGTTCATGGTGTCCGCTGGTCTGACACTCATCTTCGGCATGATGGGTGTGCTCAATTTCGCGCACACTTCGTTTTACATGGTCGGCGCCTATCTGGCGTACAGCCTGCAGAAGGTCATCGGTTTCTGGCCGGCGATCATTGTTGCTCCCATCATCGTCGGATTTCTCGGCGTGATTGTTGAGCGCTACTTCCTGCGTCGTGTGCACAAGCACGGACATGCTCACGAACTTCTTCTGACCTTCGGTTTGTCTTTCATCATCGCCGAAGTGATCAAGCTCTTCTTCGGTAATTACCCGGTCAACTATCAAGTTCCCGCTGCGCTGAGTTTCTCTGCGTTTCGTCTCTTCGGCACGGACTATCCGTTTTATCGACTGATGATGGGGTTGATCTCATTGCTGATGTTCGGCGCGATCTATCTGCTGCTGTCGCGCACCCGTATCGGCATCGTGGTGCGGTCGGCCATCTATCGTCCGGCCATGGCCGAGACGCTCGGTCACAACGTTCCGCTGGTGTTCATGGGCGTGTTCGGCGTCGGCGCTGCACTGGCGGGCCTGGCGGGAGCAATTGCCGGCGCCTTTTATACGACCAATCCCAACATGGCGCTGGAGCTGGGCGTGCTGGTGTTCGTGGTGGTGGTCATCGGTGGCCTGGGCTCGTTGGAGGGCGCCATGTTGTCGTCGATTCTGATTGGCCTGATTTCTTCCTTTGCGGTGGGGATCGATCTGAGCGCAGCGGATCTGCTGGGGTACGTCGGCGCCGGTGACTGGGCGCAGCAAGTCGGCGGCCTGTTGACACTGAAAGTCTCGTCGCTGGCGGCAACCATTCCGTTTGCCCTGATGCTGGTCGTGCTGCTGGTGCGTCCGTCGGGCCTGATGGGCGAGAAGGAATAAACAAATGAACAAACCAATAAATCATTCTCTGCAGGCATCTTTGTCTGCGGCCGAGCCTGTCGGACAAGGCCGCGCCGGCGGCGAGCGGCTGTATCTGCGCCTCTTGCTGGTGGCCGTCCTGCTGTTGCTGGTGGCCTTGCCCGGCTTGTTGTCGCAGGCGCTGGTGAACGCCGCCATTCAGATGCTGATCGGCGCGTTGTTTGCCAGCGCCTTCAACGTGCTGGCCGGACAGGGCGGCATGCTGTCGTTCGGGCACGCAGCGTATTTTGGCATCGGCGCTTTTGCCACGCTGCATGCGATGAACGCGCTCTCCGGGGAAGGCTTGCTGCCGACGCCGCTGATGCCGGTGTTCGGCGCGCTGGGCGGTGCCGCACTGGGGCTGGTCGCCGGCTGGTTTTCGACACAGCGCAGCGGTGTTTATTTTTCCATGATTACCCTGGCGCTGGCCGAGCTGCTGCATGCGCTGGCGCCGCATCTGAAAAGCACCTTCGGCGGCGAAGGCGGGGTGTCGTCCATGCGCATGCCGGCATGGGGCATCTCGTTCGGCAATCCTTCCGAAGTGTATTACCTGACGTTGGCCTGGGTAGTCGCGTCGCTGGCGCTGCTGTATTTCTTCAGCCGTACCCCGCTGGGCCGGTTGACGCTGGGGCTGCGCGAGAACGCGCATCGTCTGAAATTCCTCGGCTACAACGTCCATGTGCTGCGGGTATTGGTGTTCATGATCTCTGCCATGTTTGCCGGCACCGCAGGCGGCTTGCTGGCCATGAACAACGAAGCGGCGAACTATGTGCTGTTCGACGTACGCCTGTCTTCCGAGGTGGTGTTGAACGCCTATATCGGCGGCGTCGGCGTGTTTTTTGGTCCAGCCCTGGGCGCTGCCGTCATGACTTTCTTCGGTTACGCCGTATCCGACCTGACGCGCTCCTGGCTCCTCTATCAAGGCATCATTTTTGTAGCGGTCATGATGTTCATGCCATCCGGGCTGTCCGGGATTTTTGCCTGGTGGAAGAACAGCAAGCATGGCAGCGCCGTGTTGTTGCGCTATGTATCGGGCTGGAGTATTGGGACCTTGCTGTGTGCTGCGGCGACAGTATTTACAGTCGAGTTGCTTCAGCGTGCGCTGGGCGCCGACTATCAGTCTCTGCTGGCAGCAGGACAGGCCTGGCCTGCCATCGATCTGTTCGGCCGGCCATGGTTGCCTGGCGCCTTGCTGACCTGGATCTTGCCTGTGGCCCTGGTCGTTGCGGGAGGATGGGCGCTACGCAGAACAAGTCACGCGTGGGCAGTGCTTAACGAGCAGGAGGCAGCATGAACGCAGTAGCCAATACCAGCGCCCTGAGCCTGCGCGATGTCCACAAATCGTTCGGCGAGGCGCACATCATTCGTGGCGTGAACCTTGAGCTTTTCGAGGGTGAGCGCCATGCCTTCATCGGCCCGAACGGTGCAGGGAAATCAACCTTGTTCCATTTGATCTCGGGACAGTTCAAACCTAGCTCTGGAGAGATCCTGCTGGGGCAGCAGCAGATCGGCGGACTCACTCCGGAACGCATCAATCGGCTGGGTCTGGCGCGCTCGTTCCAGATCACCAATATCTTTCCGAAATTGTCCGTCTACGAAAATCTGCGACTGGGTGTGATGCAGCGCTTCGGTCTGCAATACACCTTGTGGCGCCCGGTCTCCGGTTACGCCAAAGTGCGTGAATTGACGGAGCAACTGCTGGAGCAGGTTCGTTTGACACCGCACCGCGACACCCTGGGAGGAGAACTTTCCTATTCTGAGCAGCGTTCTCTGGAAATCGGCATGACGCTCGCATCGGACCCCAAGGTATTGCTGCTGGACGAGCCGATGGCCGGGATGTCGCGCGAAGAGACCGACTACACCGTCGACTTGCTGCGCGAGTTGTCGGCCGGACGCACGCTGATGATCGTCGAGCACGACATGGATGTGGTGTTTTCACTGTGCGACCGTATCAGCGTGCTGGTATACGGCCAGGTGGTCGCCACCGGCACACCGGAAGAAGTGCGCAGCAATGCGCAAGTACAAGAAGCCTATCTGGGTACCGAGGTAAGCGCATGATGAACAGTCAATCCATTCCATCAACTTCCCGGCATGCGCAGGGTGCGCCGCTGCTGCAAGTGCGCGATCTGCATGCGCACTATGGCAAAAGCCACATCCTCCAGGGCGTCAGTTTCGATGTCGGACACGGCGAAGTGGTCAGCCTCCTGGGACGCAATGGTTCGGGCCGCTCCACAACGGCGCGCGCCATCATGGGGCTGGTGCCGCCGACCGGCGGACAAGTGCTGCTTGACGGAAAAGACCTGGCCGGTTCGCGTCCCTATGCCGTTTGCCGGGCGGGGATCGCCTTCGTGCCTGAAGAGCGCGAGGTGTTCGGCAATCTGAGCGTCGACGAAAACCTGCAGATGGGCATGCAGCCAGGCCACAAAGAGGCGCCGCAGTGGACGGTTGAACACATGTTCGATTTCTTCCCACGTCTCAAGGAGCGTCGCAATACACGCGCCGGTAATCTGTCGGGCGGCGAGCAACAGATGTTGACGATATGCCGGTCGCTGCTGGGCAATCCCAGGGTCATTCTGATCGACGAACCGACCGAAGGTCTGGCGCCGAAGATCGTCACCGTGGTCGGCGAAGCCATCCAGGAAATCCATCGACGCGGTGTTTCCGTCGTGCTGGTTGAACAAAAACTCACCATCGCATTGAAGATTTCAACCGCTGTTTGTTTGCTGGGCCACGGGCACATCGTGTTTCGCGGCACGCCGGACGAATTGACAGGCAACCCCCAACTTTTGAAAGATTGGCTGGCAGTATGACGAACGCAGTAAATACCGTGAACGCAGAACAGCAGGACCTGGACGCGCATGCCTTGCATGCCGTCGCGCAGTACAAGAATTTTTCCGATCTTGCCGGCAAGGTGATTTTCATCACCGGCGCAGGCAGCGGGATCGGCCGTGCGATGGCCGACGCCTTTGCGGTCAACGGTGCGCATCTGGCACTACTGGATATCAATGAAGAATTGCTGGCGCAGGCGCGCGCCGAGCTGTATACCGTATTTCCGCAAATTGAAGTCGAGACCTACCTGGTGTCGATCACCGATGACGTCGCTGTCGAGCAGGCGGTCAACGCTGCGCAGGCCCGCTTCGGGCGCATTGACGTGTTGCTCAACAACGCCGGTATTTCCGCCAACCGTCCGACTCTGGAGCTGGCGCCTGCCGACTGGCGTCGTGCGATCGATATCAATCTCAACGGCGTGTTTTATTGTGGCCAGTCAGTAGCCCGTCACATGGTCAGGCAGGGCAGTGGCGTGATCCTCAATACCGCCTCGATGTATGGCACCGTTGCCGCTCCCGAGCGCGCAGCGTACTGCGCCAGCAAGGCTGCCGTGGTGATGCTCACCAAAGTCATGGCGGTCGAATGGGCACCTTCAGGCTTGCGCGTCAACGCGCTGGCACCGGGCTACGTGCAAACGGCGTTGGTTGATGAGCTGGTGCGAACCGGCCGCATGGATCTGGATGCGCTGGTCAAGCGCACCCCGGCACGGCGTCTGGGACAGCCCCATGAGATCGCAACGCTGGCGCTGTTCCTGGCGTCCGACAGCGCTTCTTATATCAACGGACAGGCCATCGTCGCCGACGGCGGCTGGTCTTCCTACAGCTATATCTAATACCGAACTCACTTCTACCTCTTTCTGGAGATTGACACCATGTCAGACCATATTGCACTCGCCCCGGCATCGAACTGGGTCGAACTGCGCACTACCGATGCCGACTGGGCTGCCGCTGATCCGGCAGTGCTGGGCACTTTGCTGACCCATTCGCACATGATTCGCGCCTTTGAAGAAACCGTTCTGGAACTGGCGATGGACGGCCTGGTACACGGTCCGGCGCACTCCAGTATCGGGCAGGAAGGCGGCGCCGCTGGCTCCATCGTGCCGTTATTGGCCGCTGACCAGGTCAATGGCTCGCACCGCGGCCATCACCAATTTTTGTCCAAGGCCTTGGCCTATCTGACACCGAACGGCATCGATCCGAAATCCGCGCTGACGCCGGAAATCGATACCTTGCTGCAGCGCACGCTGGCAGAGATCCTCGGATTGGCGCAAGGCTTTTGCAGCGGCCGCGGTGGCTCCATGCACTTGCGCTGGCAAGAGGCCGGCGTGCTGGGCACCAATGCGATCGTGGGCGGCGGCGTGCCGCTGGCGGCAGGCGCCGCATGGGCGCATCGTCATGCCGGCACTGAAAATGTCGCGGTGACTTACTTTGGCGACGGCGCCGTCAACATCGGCTCGGTGCTGGAAACCATGAACATTGCCGCAGCGTGGAAACTGCCGCTGTGCTTCTTCATAGAGAACAACGGTTACGCCGTCTCCACTACGGTTGACGAGGCGACGGCAGAGCCGCGTCTGTCGGCGCGGGGCCTGGCGTTCAATATCCCGAGCTGGAAAGTCAACGGCATGGATCCGCTGGCAGTGTATCTGGCCATGAATGAAGCACTGGCACATATGCGCGCCGGCAAAGGACCGACCATTATTGAGGCCGATGTCTATCGCTTCTTCCATCAGAACGGCGGTTTCCCGGGTAGTGCTTTTGGCTATCGCACAAGGGAAGAAGAACAGTCGTGGCGTCAACGCGATCCGCTGGATCTGCTGGGCAGCAAGATGCAGGCGCGTGGCTTGATCGACGAAGCCGGCATTCTGGCCTTGCGCAGCCGTATCAAGGCATCCATGGCCAAGGCCGTGGCGGAGCTGACGGAAGCCGATCCTAACGGCAAGGCCGGCAAGAAACGCATTCGCCCAGAACTGTGGCCGAGCCCGGATTTCCGCAACGTCGGTGTGCGCGGAGATTTGTCTGAGCTGAAAGGCGCACGCACTGAAGAGCAAGAAAGCTTCAGCGGCAAGCTGGATACACGCAAGTTCATTGACGTGGTCGCTGATGTGATGGATCGTCGCATGAGCACCGATGACAGCGTCGTGGTAATGGGCGAAGACGTGCACCGCCTGAAGGGCGGCACCAATGGTGCGACACGCGGCCTCAAGGACAAATTCCCGGACCGTACGCTGGGCACGCCAATCAGTGAAAACGCGTTTTGCGGCCTTGGCGGCGGCCTGGCCATGGACGGCCGTTTCAAGCCGGTGGTGGAATTCATGTATCCCGATTTCATGTGGGTCGCAGCAGATCAGGTATTCAACCAGATCGGCAAGGCGCGCCACATGTTCGGCGGCGACATCGAAGTGCCGTTCGTCTTGCGTACCAAGGTCGCCATGGGCACCGGTTACGGATCGCAGCATTCGATGGACCCGGCGGGTATTTTTGCAACCAGCCCGGGCTGGCGCATCGTGGCGCCGTCGACACCATTTGACTACGTCGGATTGATGAATGCGGCGCTGGCCTTGAAAGATCCTGTGCTGGTCATTGAACACGTTGATCTGTACAACTCGTCGGGTATCGCTCCTGTAGACGATTTTGACTACCAGACTCCATTTGGCAAAGCGGCCGTGCGCCGCGCCGGTAGCGAAGTGACGGTGCTGACCTATCTGTCGATGGTGGCGCATAGCCTGGAAGCGGTTGAGCTGACCGGTATTGACGCCGAAGTGGTGGATTTGCGCTGGCTGGATCGCGCCAGCATTGATTGGGAAACCATCGAAGCCAGTATTCGCAAGACCAACAATGTACTGATCGTCGAACAGGGTGCGGTCGGGACGTCTTACGGCGCTTGGCTGGCCGATGAAATCCAGCGCCGTTATTTCGACTGGCTGGATCAGCCCGTGCAGCGTGTTTCCGGTAGCGAGGCGTCACCAAGTATTTCGAAGGTCCTGGAGCGTGCCGCAGCCGCACGCACCGAGGAAGTCGTGGCGGGCTTGCAGCAAGTCATGCGCGACAAAGGCGCAGTTTAAGGAGACCCGACATGACTATCAACATGATCGTTCCACTCGAGGTGGGCATTGCCTGCCGTGACTTGCCCAAGCTGCGCGCCTTTTATCAGGACGTGATGGGATTTCAGTTTGTCAGTGAGATTGTGGTGCCAGCGGCAAA
This sequence comes from Herbaspirillum lusitanum, assembly GCF_026127345.1. Classification (NCBI taxonomy): domain Bacteria; kingdom Pseudomonadati; phylum Pseudomonadota; class Betaproteobacteria; order Burkholderiales; family Oxalobacteraceae; genus Herbaspirillum; species Herbaspirillum lusitanum. Next base: position 444,378 of record NZ_QXFG01000005.1, read on the forward strand.
GGCTGCGCCCTCCGCATTGTCTGCCGACGGTTATACCGTGGTGCGGCTGCAAACGCCTTATGGCGAGCGCGTCAAGTTGCTGGCCCCGAATACGCCGCCGGCGCAGGCAACAGCAACGCCGGCCGAATACATCTTGGATAAACCCAACGCCAGTTATCTGACATTCATCGTCGACGATATCGATGCTGCCATTGCGACGTTGCTGAAAGCCGGCAGCCGGTTCCTGACGGGCGCGGAGCGCGTCGAGGCGCGTCCGGGCGTCTATCTGGCGTTCTGCGAAGACCCGGAAGGCAACCTACTGGAGCTGGTCGAATATACCGATATTGAGGCTTATCGCCCCGATCTGACGGACCTGAAAAAAGGAAGCAACTGAGATGGCTACATTGATTCGTATGCCCGAGATTGCCGCCAACGCGACATCGGCGGTGATCAAGGAATGGTCCAAGAAAGAGGGTGACAGCATCCGTGTCGGCGAAACCCTCGCCGAGATTGAAACCGACAAGGCCCTGATTGAATTCGACGCAGATCAGGCCGGCGTTCTGGGCAAGATCCTGGCGCTCACCGGCAAGGATATCGAAGTCGGAGCGCCTATTGCGGTGCTGTTTGCAGAAGGCGAAACCAATGTCGATATCGCGGCTGTGCTGGCGGCTGCCGGCGTTGAAACAGCGTCAGGCACACCGGCCACAGCCGCTGCTGCGCCTGCGGCGCCCACGGTTCCCGCCGCAGTACCGACGGCTCCTGCAGAAGGACGACTCTTCGTCAGTCCGCTAGCGCGCCGTCTTGCCAAGGATCATGGTATCGATCTGCAAGGTGTCAAGGGCAGTGGCCCACATGGCCGCATCGTCAGGCGCGATGTCGATGCACTGGCGGCTTCGACTGCGGGCAAGAATGCCAATGCCAATGCTGGCGCGGCATCCAAACCGGCAGCGTCGCCCGCGGCTGACCTGAGCGATGCCGCCTACGTGGAAGTTGCACATTCAGGTATGCGCCGTACGATTGCCCGCCGTCTGAGCGAAAGCAAATCGACCATTCCGCATTTCTATCTGAGCGCTGCCTGCAAGATGGACAAGCTGATGGCTTTGCGCGCAGAAATCAATGCCAGCAGCGCCCGCAAGATTTCAATCAACGATTTTATCGTCAAGGCGGTTGCCGCGGCATTGAAGGTCTCGCCGCAGATGAATGTGAGCTGGACCGATAGCGCGCTACGCCAATATGCGCAGGCCGATATTTCGGTCGCGGTGTCGACCGACGGTGGCCTGATTACGCCGGTGGTGCGTGCAGCGGATAGCAAATCGCTCTCCGCCATCAGCGGCGAAGTCGCCGATCTGGCCGCACGTGCGCGCAGCGGCCAGCTGACGCCGCAGGAATATCAGGGCGGCAGCTTCACCATCAGCAATCTGGGCATGTTCGGTGTGCAGGAGTTCTCGGCGATCATTAATCCTCCACAGGCGGCAATCCTGGCGGTGGGCGCTACATCGCAGCAAGCAGTTGTCGTGGACGGCGCGATTGCCGTCGCGTCCGTGATGAATGTGACCCTGTCGGTCGATCATCGCGCCATTGACGGCGCAGTAGCTGCGCAATGGCTGGCGTTGTTCCAGCGTTATATCGAGCATCCCCTGAGCACCCTGATCTGAGGCGACCATGACATTAGCAAATTATGATCTTGTGGTCGTCGGCGGCGGCCCCGGAGGGTATGTGGCGGCCATCCGCGCCGCACAACTGGGTTTGAAAACGGCGCTCGTGGAAAAAGCCCAATTGGGTGGTGTTTGTCTGAACTGGGGTTGTATTCCGACCAAGGCGTTGCTGCGCTCGGCAGATATCCTGCGTCTGGTCAAGGACGCGGGACGTTTTGGCGTCCAGGTAGCGGCACCGCAGATCGATCTTGCCACGATGGTCAAGCGTTCACGCGAGGTTGCCGGGCAGTTGCAAAGCGGCGTGACGTACCTGATGAAAAAAAACAAGGTTACGGTGATTGCCGGACACGCCCGGCTGGCCGGCGGCGGCAAGCTGAACGTCACTACGGCCGATGGTGTCTCGGCACTTTCCGCAAAGCACATCATTCTCGCTACCGGCGCACGCGCACGGCCATTGCCCGGCCTGACGCCGGATGGCGAGAGCGTCTGGTCATACCGTGAGGCGCTCATGCCGAAACGTGTGCCCAAACATCTGGTTGTCATTGGCGCCGGCGCAATCGGCATTGAATTCGCCAGCTTTTATCACGCATTGGGCGCGAAGGTGAGTGTGGTTGAAATGGCTGAGCGTGTCCTGCCGGTGGAAGACGAGGACATTTCCAGACATGTAGGCGATGCCTTGCGCAAGCAGGGCATGCAACTCTACCTGGGTTCACGCCTGACGAGCAGCAGCAAGCGAAGCAGCGGCGGCGGCAGCGGCGCTGAATGGACCCTCCAATTGGATGGCCAGCATAAGGAAAGCCTGACGGCAGACGTGGTGCTGACGGCTGCGGGCATTATCGGCAATGTCGAAGAACTCGGCCTGGAAGCGACCGCCGTCAAGATTGATCGCAGTCATATCGTTACCGATGCCTATGGTGCGACAGGCGAGCCTGGCGTCTACGCCATTGGCGACGTCGCCGGGGCGCCATGGCTGGCCCACAAGGCCAGCCATGAGGCAGTAATCTGCGTAGAAAAGATCGCCGGTCTGAATCCACACACCCTGGATGTCACCAAGATTCCTGCATGCACATACAGTCATCCACAAGTGGCCAGCGTCGGACTGACCGAGGCGCAAGCCAAGGCCGGCGGGCGCAAGGTGCGTGTCGGGAAATTTCCTCTGGCGGTCAACGGCAAGGCCATCGCGCTGGGCGCAACAGGCGGTTTTGCGAAGGTGGTTTTCGATGACGCCAGCGGGGAGCTGCTGGGTGCGCACATGGTCGGTGAAGAGGTAACCGAAATGATTCAGGGCTATACGATCGCCCGCGAACTCGAAAGCACTGAGGCCGAGTTGATGGAGACGGTTTTCCCGCATCCGACAGTCTCAGAAAGCATGCACGAAGCCGTCCTGGCGGCGTATGACCGTGCCTTGCATATCTGACGACCAGCATTTTTCTTTTGAAAGAGATTCACATGCTTACACTGAACAGACCTGAATTATTCCGTCAGCAATGCTACATCGATGGTCAATGGGTGGACGCCAATGACGGAGGCGTTATCTCTGTCAATAACCCGGCCACGGGCGAAGTCATCGGGACGATTCCCAAAATGGGCGGGAGCGAAACGCATCGTGCGATTGATGCTGCCAACGCCAGCTGGCGCGGCTGGCGCAACAAGTCCGCCAAAGAGCGCGCAACGATTCTGCGGCGCTGGTTCGATCTGATGATCGCCAATTCGGATGACCTCGCAAAAATCATGACCGTGGAGCAGGGAAAACCGCTGGCGGAGTCCAAGGGCGAGATCGCTTACGCGGCGTCTTATCTGGAGTGGTTCGGCGAAGAAGGCAAGCGCGCCTATGGCGACACCATCCCGGGCCCGTCGTCCGACCGCCGTATCGTGGTGGTCAAAGAGCCGATCGGGGTATGCGCGGCGATTACGCCCTGGAATTTTCCGTCATCGATGATCACCCGTAAGGTGGGGGCCGCGTTGGCAGCGGGCTGCCCGATGGTGGTCAAGCCTGCTACCCAGACGCCTTACTCGGCATTGGCGTTGGCGGTATTGGCGGAAGAAGCGGGTGTGCCGCCGGGTGTCTTCTCAGTGATTACCGGATCGGCTGCGGCGATCGGCGCTGAAATGACCAGCAACCCGATTGTGCGCAAGCTCAGCTTTACCGGATCGACCGAGGTAGGCCGCATCCTGATGGCGCAAAGCGCCGGAACGATTAAAAAAGTGTCGTTGGAATTGGGCGGTAATGCGCCGTTCATCGTCTTTGACGATGCGGATCTGGATGCCGCCGTAGAGGGCGCGCTGGCAAGCAAATTCCGCAATACCGGACAGACTTGCGTCTGCGCAAACCGGTTGTACGTCCAGGACGGGGTCTACGATGCTTTCGCGGAAAAGCTGGTTGCCGCGGTCAATAAAATGAAGGTGGGAAATGGTTTGACGGCTGACGTCAGCCAAGGGCCATTGATCGATGAAAACGCGGTTGCCAAAATAGAAGAACACATCGCCGACGCGCTGAGCAAGGGCGGCAAAGTCATCGCCGGCGGCAAGCGTCATGCGCTTGGGCAGACGTTCTTTGAACCGACAGTTGTGCGCGACGCGAATTCGAAAATGCTGGTAGCAAAGGAAGAAACCTTCGGCCCGTTGGCGCCATTGTTCCGTTTCAAGTCAGACGAGGAAGTCATCGGCCTCGCCAATGACACCGAGTTTGGTCTGGCCAGCTATTTCTATACACGTGATATCGGCCGTGTCTGGCGCGTTGCTGAAGGTTTGGAATATGGCATGGTTGGCATCAACACCGGCTTGATTTCCAATGAGATGGCACCGTTCGGAGGCGTAAAGCAGTCAGGTATCGGGCGCGAAGGTTCGAAGTATGGACTGGACGACTATCACGTCACGAAGTATCTCTGCATGGGGGGTATTTGACGCATACCCAGCCCATGAAGGCGGCAACGTCTTGCTGCCATCCCCCCAGACTGTTCATTGTGGTGATGCGTACCTGATTGGACGGGCGGCGAGTCACATCTGACACTATGTCGACCGGCGCCGACGGCGAAGCACAGCGGGCCGGAAACAACGTGCAGCCTGTAGACGGTTTCCTCAGTTCTGCGCTGTGTTGGCCATTCTGTTCGATCGGAGAGGGGCGCGTGCGCGGCAGGAATTCAGATCTGTGTGTTTTTCAAGAAAAAAATCCATTCCTTAAACCCCACTCCTTCTCGCCGCTGTTTTGACGAGGAGGAATGGGATAGTGTGTCAGATTAGGAAACTAACTGCAGTTACGCAGTTCCTGAATTCGAAAGCCAGAACGCTTTGCCCAGCCCAGGATTCTTCCTGCATTTGGGTTGGCATCGTTAAAGCCTGCGGTTTCCTTCAACTGAATAAAACCATTGGACTCCTTAACGACGGTATAGCCATTGAGCGACGCGAGTAAAACCTTGTCGCTCGTTTCTGTCGGCGTGGCATAGATATACACGGGTTTCTTGAATTGCAAGTTGCCGTTCTTTGCCGTGCTTGTTTCTGGAAATACGCATTGCCCAGCCAGACCGGCAGCATGGACTGAGGTAATGGCGACGAAGGAGAGACAGAGGGTGCTGATGAGATTTTTCATGCAGTGCCTTTCAAGTAAAAAATGGACGAGGTCCACAAACGAATAAAGCCGGGCAAGCCCGGCAGGAGAGAACAGTTGAAAAAAGGGAGGGGCTACGTAGGTGGGAGGGGCGGCAGAAGGCTTGAATCCAAGACTGGAGCTGCGGTCTTTTGCGGGATAGAACTATCTTCAATGAGCAGCTCGCAAGTACCGTAGCCGCCCGGATTCTTCTGGCTTATGGGACTGAAAATTCCCTTCATCTCCGCGCATGCATCCCGGGAAATTATGAAGACGCGTGACGTTTTCATGTTTTGTTCCGAGCAAAGAAACCATTGCAATACGCGTTCATGGCTAGCCCCTTATGCGGATTAGTACCAAAACAATGAACATGGCCAGGATGACAAATTTGGTGCGTTTGGGAATCGTCTTCAATTCACCGCTCTTCACAAAATAGATGTCCCCGGTGAAGGCAATGACCAAGAAGAGCGGCATAAACAAGAGGACACTGGCAATCGCGAACCAACGTTTTCGATACCAGGAAACCTGTGCATAGGTAGTAGGTATTGTTGCTCCATTGTCGGTTCTTGGGGCGCCGCACTGCGGGCAGCTAGGCGCGCTTTCATGGAGTTGGTGAGAACAATGAGGGCAAGAGATAAGAGAAGTCACGTACGAGGTCTCCAAAGAGAAGTTAAGGAAGATTGCCAAAACAGATCAGCAAACCTAGGCCAGCAAGCACCAGGGCAATGACAGACAAGGTTTGGCCAGGTTTTTTCTGATAGAGAGAAATACTGCCAAGGACGATGCTGACGACACCGAGTAAAACGATCCCCACGATCTGGTCTTTATCGCGGTGATTGAAGTCAAAACTGGCCAGAAAAGCGAGGCCGCCGACGATGACTGCAGTAATTGACATCCAGTGGGGGCGCGATGTCGAGCTATTTGCTTGAGGGGCTCCGCATTGCGGGCAATGCGGAGCCTCGGAGTGGATCTCTTTGCCGCATCCGCGGCAGAATACTGTAGTCAATTCAATGCTCCATATTGAAAGAGGGATTTATGGCTTACACGTGGTTAGTCAGATATTTAAAACGAGATGTATTTTAAACCAATTAAGATATAATTATCTCAATTGGTTGTAATGTGATAGCGCCATGTGCAGCAAAATAGGCACATGCCTACAAATGATGAAAAAGTCGCTTTTTCCAAAAGATTGGAATTAGCGCTTAGACGCAGCCCCGACGCAGTCGAAGGTGCGACAGAACTTGCATTGCAGTTCAGTCTTCGGCATTCAGGTGCTGCTGTCTCCACGCAAACCGCCCATAAGTGGCTAAGCGGTCGGGCGATTCCAACCAATGAAAAACTTGTAACGCTCGCCAAATGGTTAAACGTGGAAGAACATTGGTTGCACTACGGATCGCCGCCGGTGAAAGCCGATGAGGCGTCAAAGAAAAGAACCGGTAAGGCTGGCGATGCTTTGCCCTCTCCGGACGCTATTAAATTGGCGGAGAAAATTCAAGCGTTACCCCCACATAGACGGTATTTGCTTGAAGAATTGGTTAGCCAATTAAAAGATCAAATTTAAATCTCAATTGGAAAGCGTCTTCCGGGATGCTTGTAGTTTTAGTTTTTCGGTAAGTGTCGGTTTAGTTGCATTGCCAGAGGAGCCATTTGGAGTTTCGATGGTTTTTAGTTCATTGTTTAGTGATGGAAAGAACTCCTCCAACACTTCCGGCATTTCCTCTTCCGATTCCTCAAAACTCCCCTTAGCAAATCCTTCCCTGCCGGCAGCATCCAAGGCATCCTGGTCGTAACCAATCTCCCACCGCCGGTCCTGTGTTTCTCGCGCTTCCCTAATTGCCTGCTCCAAGGTCATCCCTTCTCGTACCGTCAGGTCGACGTAGTAGATGGGTGTGCGATGCGATTGCACCGTACTCTTCCCACGTAGACGTAGCTCCAGTGGTAGGCAGGCCAGCAGGTTGCCGGAGACTGCCTGGTAGTAGTGCAGCCGCGCACTAAGTGTACGAATGCTGTTGTAGCCGGTAGTTCGGAAGATGAAGCTGCCTAATTCATCCGCAGCATCGATCTGGACATTGAGCCGGCCATAGGGTTTGCAGCCGCCTTGTCCAAACTCGCAACCTTCCGGCGCTGGGCAAGGAAGCTCAGCTATCCCGGAGGCGGTAAAGCGCTTGCAGGTTTCTCCGTTTCCCATGCACAGTGGCCTCCCGGTCTGACGATCAAACAAAGAATAGGCCGCTCGCAGATTCAGCTCCGGCTCACTGAACATGACCGTGACAGGGATGGCGCGCAGTTTTCCACCCCCCGAGGTTTCTCTAAAAATGCCATCGAGCGGATGCGGAACCCAGCCTTCGTGATGTTGCACTTGGCTGGTGATGGTGAATTGATCGTCCTTCTCAGGAAGGCGACGGCCGTTCTTCTCCACCAAGCGGCCAATGGAAATTCGGCCAAGAAGAGGTGGGGTAATACACAAACCTTTGATCATGATGGTGAGCTCCATGAAATACGCCCGCTCCAATCTTCGCAAAGGGCGGGCATGCTGGTACAGCCCGATGCGAAACGGGCCAGGGGGTGTTGGTGACAAAGAAGGGCGGATGAACTCAGGTAGAAACTAGGAAACGACGGCTGCCAGGTTTGATCAGAGGATATTGCTTGGCCAGCTCAGGGTGGTCGAGAAGAAGGTGCTCCACATCCAGCCCGACACTATCTTTTGCCCGTTTCCAGGAGACAGTGCCGACATCAAATTGAGCTCTGGTGGCGCCGTTCATCCGTTGCTGGATGGTTTGCTTCAGTTGAGATGCATGCTGTTCCAGTAAGGCGATTTCAGACTGCAACGAAATCAAATCCGAAAACGCCGTCGACATACGCGTATCCTGGGTAAAGTCCACAACCGGGTCGATGTTGTGTGGGTACAGGCATTGCAGAGCCTTTCCTGCAGACTCAGAGCCGTCTGCAGGCGGTGGCGTGTCCGTCTCCACGTAATGCCAGAAAGCGCGTTCCAGCATGATGAGGTTTGCGATCAAGGACTCATCGCGATCAACACGAAACACCTGGATTTCTTGGCCGCAAATCAATACACACACATCAGCTGCTGCCTTTCCGGTAACTGCCAATTGATGCTGGACCTGGCAAAGCACATAGTCCGGCACGCCATCCCGCCATAAGCGGGTACCAAACTCCCCCGCAGTCTTGCATTCCAAGATCTGAACGCTCGGTGTTCCCAGTATTTCCCGGTCAATGTTGGCCAGCATCCAGGCCTTGTCCGGATCAGGATGCTGTAAGACGGCATTGATCTTGCGTACTCTGTTGCCGGTGCGACGTGTGTAATGCGCCGCCACGATGGGTTCCAATAAGCTTCCCCAGTAAAGCGGTGTGGATTCATCATTGGGATCTACCTTGGGCAGCAGATGATCACGTCCCGACTTGATCATCCACAGTTCCAAGGGAGACTGGTAGGGGTTAAGGCCAACGGCCGCTGCGGCGTCTGAGCTGCCAATACCGTTCTTACGGACCGTCAGCCATTCATCCCTGGTCAGCGTGGAGGTATTGACCAAGCGTAGCGCAGGGCGGCTGTTCTTGAGTTGTTTCTGATGATGCATCGCGTGTCCTTTCAATAAAAAAGCCCGGTGAGCGAACTCAACCGGGCTTAACAGGGAAAAAATCCACTAGCGCACCAGCAATAGCGCCTGATCCAGGGACTTTTGTTTCAGGGTGGCGCCAGCGCCGAACCATGCAGAATCTAGCCTGTGGTCCGTACTTCGCGTACGCCGTTCGTGATCCACAAACTCTGTCACCGCGTTCAGGAGCCCATAGGCAGTGCCTTTGGCCGAGGCCAACTCCGCGCCACGCCCATTGCCTTGAAACAGATCTAGGATCTTTTTCATGGCACGGTCGTTGGGTAGTGCTGCGGAGCTGGTCATCTCCGCAAACAGGTCCTGTACATAGTGCTGGGCCTCCTGATGAGTGACTTTGCGCTCCGATAGAGTCTTCATGCGGTAGATAAAGCTGTCCCAGCCAGATACCGAGATGTCCAACTGTTTCTTGACAGCCTGCGGGTTGAAGCTGGTGGAGTGGGGGACCTTGACAGCGCCGGCGCCATTGGCGAGTGCCACAGCGAGGGTGTTATTGCAGACCACACGTACACTGGTGAACTGTGCGGTGGTCGCCAACGTGCCATCGCAGGCGGTTGCCAGCAACAGGTAGCCGTTGACGACGTCCTTTCTTTTCAAGGTCGCCGATTGATTGGTCTTGGCCAGCGCCCAGACTTTGCGTCCACCTTTGAGCACGCCAGCCGTTTCCAGCGTAAAGCCGCCAGCCTCGGTGATATCCCGGTAGAACTCCAGAATCTCGCGGGGTTGCACCACCTGATAACGACTCGAGACTACGGACAGCGGCTGCTCCGTATCCGAGCGAAAGAGCACCTTGTGGTCCGGATAGAGCACGCTAGTCTTTTCCCGACTATGGAAATAGACCGGGGACTGTCTGATGTTCCAGTCCATACCGGCTTGTTGCGCCCAGACTTCAATGGGCTGGTTAGGGGAAAGACGATTGCCCAAGCCGTGCCAAGGCGTGGCATTGGCATAGGCCATGGTTTCGATGAGATGTGCCATAAGGCTCCTAAAAGCATAAAGCCCTCCACGCCGCAGCAAGCGCGACATGGACGGCTAAATAGTCATGAGAAAAGAAGAGGGGGATTAGCGCTGTGGCAACCGGAAGACGTATTGGCAATCACGGCACTGATAATTGTCGAGAACGTTCTCGTCAATCATTTCTCCGAGGGCGATGCCGGCGACGCAACCTGTCGTGCCGCCGACGATGGCACCAATGATGGCACCCGCCAGACTTCCAGCGGGACCGGCGACGGCACCGACGACTGCGCCCGCTTCGGCGCCGGTCGTCACACCGCTGATGCCAGCTGCGCAACCAGCGATCGTTCCGACGACACCTCCGGCGCGTTTGCCATAATTTCGAACGTGAACGCGCTCGGACTGGCATTGTGGGCAGGTCAAACTCATAGCAACCTCAGGCGTGGTGATCGGAATGTGTTGCGGGTACGGTACGTGGTGCCCGCACAACGTAGAACGCAGTTTTGGGTGGGACGATTGTTCTCTTGGTGATCAGGCGTTGGCCGATGTGGCAGATGGCTGTCGTCGAGACGCTGGAGATGAGACTGATGAGAATCGTCGTGGCGAACTTTTGCATATAAAGGCTCCTTGAGTGATGGACAACGTAACGAGACAGGCTTCATTACCTAATCTCACTGAAGGAATATATGTTTGAGATTTTTTTGGATCGCTCAAATGCAAAGTGTTAGACGTGCCTAAAAAGAAAAATGGGAGTCAATTGTTCGTCCAAATCACCCGAATGCGTGTAACGTAAATTGAATTGTTCAGGCGCCTTCATTTTCAACATACTTCGCAGGCTTTATGGCGAACGGCAATAAGTAATTTGGCAAAAATTTCAGACCTGTTTACATAAAAACTCTGATGTTATTGGTCGCATACACACGCCTATTTATAAGGCTTTTCGAAGATCCTCAGTATGTTTAGTTTCTATTAAAAAAAGCGTAACAACTCGTTACATCCGCAAAGATTAAAAGATAGAATCTGTCCGCATAGCAATGATTTTTCTCGTTATATGGGAATTTCAGTGTGTTTTGCCGCAGGAAGTTAAAACGGCGTCCAAAAAACAATAGGGGTAGCGTTAGGGGCAATGTCATCCAGTTGATGCGAATTTGTTCGCACGCACTCTCTATGTCTGTCGCAGGGCGGTAAGTTGATTTTTATTTCCATGCCCGAAAGAGCGATAGGCGCATGATGTCTCGCCTGAGTAAATTCGAAACGTGTTCATGCATATGGTGCCGTTGTTTGATAGCAGCGCGGCCTATGAAATGGGTGTCCGTTGAATCTGGTTTGAGTTAGTTAACGCGAGCGGTTGGCTTGAAAACTAACGTAACAAAAGTCGATAGATAACAGAAAAAAATGAATCCAATTTCTTTGATGTCATGTCTCCTGGGAGTCGTAGCGCTTCTTTTTTTTAGTGTGGCTGACGCTGCAGATAAAGTCTTAACACCTGCCCAACTAGAAGCGAAACGTAAATGCCCAACTGGGCCTTATAACCGATGCGGAGAATTGGTTGGTGCGTATCCGAAATTTAAAAATAACCCACCCGCTAAACGCGTTATTGGCGGATTTAACTATCAGATTCCCGCGGATTTTTTTCAGAGTCTTGATCCAACTGGTCAAAACAATCAACTCATCGCTTACTGGATACCTTTGGCTCATAAAGTGGATGGTAGTGAGGTTGCAGGAACGTTGTTTGCACGTGAAAGCATGAAGTACGGATTAATTTGGCCGTTTGGAGTGCGAATTTCGATCCAGAGTAACCGCTATCCGGTTAAGCATCCCAGCAAATATAACACTTGCATGGGGGGGGGAATTCCTGGCGAGAAACTTCCTACAAAGATGTACTTTGATATGACCGCATATAGAAATCGCTCGAAGGATTTTAGTATGGACACCTGTTATGTTTCCGACGATCCGAAATATGAGTATTACCCCGGCATTCCCGTTACGTACATCGTCACTTATCCATACAGTCAAAGAAATGGAGTGACCGACACTCCTGCAGAGGAGCGTGCTGTCGGAGGTTTTGCGATTCGAGATGATAAGGTTTATGTCGAATATATGTTTCAGTCAGCGATGTTCCCTTATTGGAAAGAGATTCATCGTAGCGTTTTAGCTCTCGTTAAATCTTGGGAGCAATGAACATGCCGTATACCTTTAGTACGCAACAACTGGATAAAATCAAGGTACTTTCGGATGCTGCTGCAACTGCGTATAAAAACGACAATAGTACGAAAGGCGCTTATGCCGAGGTGTATCAATATATCGCGGATGTTCTAGTCGGGAAGGTAGATCAAGTAGCTGGTTCTGCGGCACCAGCTACGTTAGGGGCGGACGTACAGCAAGTGCAGTTATGGTTTGCAGGAGCCGCTCGTGCCAATGCTGGAGAGGGGCCATTTTCCGTTTTGATCCGGGAGTATACCCAGGCTCAGGGCGAGCTGCGTGGAATGGGGCGCTTCACCGATGCACAGATGCAAACGGCGTCAAATGCAGTTGGCTTGGCAGCATTAACAGACATACTTGATCCAGACAATGGTGGTGCCCTTTTGAGCATTACAAACATTGCAGATAAGGATGCCACCGCAGTAGGTCGTGTTTTGTTTCCCGATATTCCGAATTCGGAAAAAAACCCCGCTTGGTCAGGGGTCGTATTGTTTGGCATGCTTGGAAGTGATCAGACTTGGCGAGTCTACGGTCCGAACGGAACATATTCGGATGTGACGCAGTGTATGGATACTGGGTACGCCTACCAAGCTCTCAATAAGGCGTTGGGTGTAACAGCATTGGGTAATGACGGTGTGCTCAATCTGAATTTTGGCGAGAAGGATTTGGACATCCTGGGAGGGATGTGGAATCTGCAACACGGTGGAAATGCTGATACCTCAACGCTTTCACCTGGTGCTGTTATTGCGACGACGATACAAGAGTCCCTTGGGCCGCTTGTCGAACCCTTAGTTGGAGCACAACGTGTATTGAGTGCTCTTGCGGCGAATTATGCCGCGTGCAATGCACCTTCGCCCCCTAGTCCCGGGGAGCAAACTCCAGCAGATGACCAATCATCTCCACAGCCTAGCGATTCGCATCAAACTATTCCTGGCGTTCCTGATGGTAAGGACGTTCTGCAGGTATCACCGGGCAACGCTGCGTCCGGGAATAAATTGTTCGTAGTATTCACTTGTTGAACTCAAAGGCTTGTGGAGTCTAGATGCCTTAAAAGGCCCTTGAATATCGCGCCCAAATGATCCGTTTCTGATTTTAATTAAATAGTCTTCAGAAAGAAATTCTCCGTTGTTCCATGCGGCAGGAATACGCAACTTCAACGCATTCGCTTGTTGTTTGAAGAAGATTTTATCCGATGCAGCAGGCCATGTCGGCGTATTCGGAAGTACCCACCCGACGAACGCACCGATATTTTCATATTCACGCTTGTAGCCGATTTTCCCAGATTCTTTAGTCACAAAGCGAGGCTGAAGACGAACAATGCGTCCAGATCTAGTGATGGTTAGCGCGAAGGTGTCCGGAGATATATGAAGATGGACGCCATGTTTTTTCGCCCAATTTTTTATATTTGTTAAATGATTTAACGGCTGAAATAGATAAAACACGGATGGATGAGCGCATGTGTAGAAATCTCAAATTGTACAATATGTTGAAATAGATTAAATTTTAAAAATATCGATTTTGCATGGTCATGGTGTCGTTTTTGGATGCCGTCTTTGCGTGGGTAAAGCGTGGTAGAGAAAGGCAACTAAATCAGCTGACGAGGTAGTTCCGCACATGGGGAATTCAGGGCAAGCACACGAAAGAGAACGAAGCTTACGCTTGAAATCACGGGCCATCGATACGTGACACAACTGCCTGGCTATCGGCAATAATTAGGCGTTATATTCACAGCCGATCCCATGTTAAAAACATTACCTGCGTTGAGTGATACCCGTGTCGCAGAAGCCATGCTCGACGCATTGCCCGGAAATCGAAGATCCTTCAGTGAGCTCGCACATGGGTGGCGTGTCCGTCGTTCTGACTGCCAGATTGCGTCTGGCTATGTCTCAGATAACGCGCAGGGAAATGCGGTTGAATTCGCGTTGAACCATGACCGATTGGTAGATACTCAATCGGAAGTCCTAGCCATGTTGCGCTGGTTACAGTATCAGCGGCAGCACTACGGCGAGCGGGACGTCAATGTCCACCAGCGCAGTGAGGCCGTCAGCTGGTTTCGTATTGGCTTTGCCACGCTTGATGAAGCGTTGAAATTCCTGCAGGAATTCAAGTCCGAGCGACAGCGCTTCGACTTTCGTGCGCGTTGGCAACTACCCGAAGGCGCAGCTATTTCACTCGTCGAAACAGCTGTCACTGCTATTGGCAACCGCAGCAATGAAGAATTGGCTTTGGCCTGCATTCCTGTGCTGATCACGCACGTGTTGGCGCAACGCGACGAGGTCATGACCACGATAACCTATGAGGATCTGGCCGAACGACTCGATCGCCGTGACATGCATGGCGATCCGATGGCGCTAGGGATGGGGGATGTGCTCGGCAGAGCAATGCTACATATTGATCAAGCCGCCAAGCTTATGCGGGAGGAGGTTCCGTACCTAACTACCGTCGTGGTTGACAAGTCCGGTCCTGATCGCGGCCTGCCCGGCATCGGTCTAGGGGGGCGTTGGCCGAACTATCCGACTTTGTCTCGCGAAGAGAAGGCCGATCAGGTTGAACTGGAATATTTGCGGATCCTGCGATTTGGAAGCCACTGGCGAAACGTGTTGTCGGTCCTTCAACTTCCCGGTGATGCACCTGATTCGAACGCGGCTGACGGAAACCGTAGAGACGGCCGCGCAGGCGGCGAGTCTCCACAGCACCGCGCGCTCAAGGAATTTATCGCCGCGCAGCCGGCTCTGGTGGGAGCACAACCAGATATCCAGTCGCATTGCGAATATGGGCTTCGTTCTGGCGATGCCATTGACGTGCTTTTTAAATCCGCTACCGAATGGATCGGAGTGGAAGTTAAGGCGTCTACCTCAGATGGCAATCTCCGCGATTACGAGCGCGGTCTCTACCAAGTCGTGAAATACAAAGCGGTGTTGGAAGCCCAAGCGCGGATTGACCACCCATTGCGACCACCCAAGGTACGTGTTCTCTTGGCGTTGGAATTGGCGCTTCCACTTGAATTGCGTCCTGTAGCTAAAGCATTGGCCGTGGATCTGATTGAGCATATCGGCGAGCAATCCGAATTCGCGATTGCGAAAAACATGCGCTGGTCTGTATAGCTTGGGGAAATCAGTGTCTGTCGATAGGGCGGCCTCGACCATGAGATGTCTTTAAAAGCTGTTGCAGCAACAATTCTTCCTGTTTTCCCGTGTCCGTCCTTAACCTTAGTCAGAGAAACCCGTAAGAGTGGATGTCCTAGTACTTCAGAATACTATTGCCTTCCCAATTACGGAGGTCGTATGGATTTATCTGAAGCGAGTAAACTATTCCTGAAGTATTGCGAAGTAGAAAAAAAATTAAGCCCTCACACAATCAATGCCTATCGGGGAGATTTACAGCAATTTGAGAAGCAGGTTGATTTTCCTAAGTCACTCGATAGATTTACAGAAATATGGATTAATTCTGCGATCCATGTCTGGCGCTCGGATCCAGACCTGAAAGCATCTACGATAAAAAGACGGCTTGCTACTATCAAAGTGTTTGTGCGCTGGCTATTTCAAGAAGAGCTAATAGCATCGAACATCACAGAGCGACTACGGCTAAAAATTAAAATTCCTAAGCGTCTTCCACGTAATGTCCAGACGTTAGAGATGAGGAAACTCGTTGCCGTTGATCCTGAGATGCTTGCAGAGCGGGTACTCGTCAACGGGAAGACTTTATGGGATAGGCGCCAATGGGACCGCCTAACGGCCCGGCTAGCTATTGAAATTCTCACTCTGACCGGCGTGAGAGTAGGGGAGCTGGTGAGTATCAAGATCCAGGATATAGATCATACCGCCAGACAGATTTATATTCTCGGCAAAGGTAATCGAGAGCGCCGGGTCGTTTTTCCTGACCGAGTGACGTCGACAAGAATCCGTGCATATCGGCAAAGCGTGCGACAGCGATTTGGGAATGACGTTACCGACGCTCTTTTTTTAAATGGCCTGGGAAGGCCGGCGACTGATCAGTACATTAGAAGAATAATTCGAACATTTGCCGAGAATGTGGAGCTTATTAAGAGAGTAACGCCCCATATGCTGAGGCACACGGCTGCGACGCAGCTTTTGGAGGCAGGAGTTGATATTCGCTTTGTCCAGAAATTATTGGGACATGCCAGCATTACCACGACAGAAATCTATACGCATGTGGCAGACCATGCGTTGCGAGAACGGATTTCTCGGGTCAACGTCCGAAAGCGCCTAGAAATCAATCGATAACTAGGAATTATCGATGAGAAATTGGCATAACAATTCGGGAAAACCATTAGCATCTGATGACTGGCTTGAGGCTCATCACTACGCCAAACTTCCCGAACGTACAGCATTTGCGCAGCAGATTGCGGCTCACTCTCCCCGGCGCATAGTGGATTTAGGTTGCGGTACAGGCCTCTGGTTAGAACTATGTGCAGAAGCAGTAGATGCTGAATGTGAGCTCATCGGGATTGATTTAGACCCAGAGTGCTTACAAAAGGCAAAGAAGAGGCTTCAGCGGTACTCCAATCCTAAACAGTTCCTGACCGTGGATATCGAGAACAATGCGGCGGCTCTCCCCGATGCCGATATCTATTTGGCTTTCAACATATTTCCTTACATATCCGATTTGCCGGCGCTTCTTCGCGCTCTTCGAAGAAAAATTCTTCCTGGCGGAAGCTTAGTCGTCAGGCAGTACGATGGCGCCTTACTACGAGTGGGCCCAATGGATAACAAGGACCGCCAAATTATTGATACAAGCTTGATGGCGGCCCTCGCAGGAAGCGAACAATTCAAACACTATGATTTGGACCGAGTTTTCGAAACCTTACGTAAAGCTGAATTTTTTGAATGTCAAAACATAGACTTTGAGACTTTCCGGCGAGTATCACCCTATCCGGAGGAATTCAAAGATTATTTCCTGAACACGATGAACTGGACATCTCGTTATGTCAGCGAAGACGCAGCAGAGAGACTAATATCGTGGATGGAAAACAAAACTGATGGTGCATCCCAAGGTAGTCCATCTTATTTCGTTGAGGTGGATTTAATAGCTTGGCTATCATGATCGTTCGCCGCTGAGCGCCACAGCATATGAAACTGGACCGAAAACATCTCGACAATGTGAGTATCTCGAGACACTAAAACAATCGGATCCTGCCCGGTGCTTCTGAAATCCCAATTGAAGAGCACTTCCTTTTCGCCGCTTTTGTACTCCAACAGAATGAAATTTATCTGTGGCTCTGCATGGGTAAGTATTTTGAATTTATAGCGGCCCGCCTTACCTGAATTGATACTCATGGTTCGCTGATGAATATCACGAAGGCCAGCAGTCGCACCCAGATCGCCCAAATCTTTCCATATCAGTTCATCCCGACAGTAGGAGGGGATGTCTCGGTTGAGCCGATTAAAAATATTGCTTTCGTAAAGTTTTTCGGTGGCACGCTCGATTTCATCCGACGTGTTGAGTCGAGTGTTTTGTACCTCGCTAAGAATGGGCAAGCGGCTATGAATATAGCGAAATGCCGCCTCTGGCGAACCGATCTTCGTAACGTGAAGATAATTTTTGATCGCGTCATAAAGTCTGTCCGAATATTGAGCCGACTTTTGGACCTCCGTTACAGTAACCAGCCATTGCCCTATCATAAGTGTCACCATAGAGAAAAAGAAGGCCGCGATGGCCTTCGTTTCCTTAAGTCCGAGAGGGTCAATCCAATAGCTGACTACAAACGTAACAATGGCTACGATCGGCCCCCCGATGACTGGCAGCCAGACATTTAAGATTCGGCCTTCTTTGTCAAAAAATCTCACGATAATTCCTAGTTATTGATTGAAGTATTTTTTGTAATAACCACTAAACAACTTTTAGTTTTGCAGACAGTGAAAGTTATCGCTTATAGCTGTAAATTTCGATGTTCGCGCGAGGGTCTATCTTGCGAAGATAGCGCTGAAACGCCTCGCCATTTTCTGTCGTTAAAGCTGCAATTTTTGAGATTTTTCCACAAACGCGACACGTGAGTTTTTGTTCTTGGATAGGACGCGAACTGCTGGCGATTCGGATGACCGGCATCTGGCATTGGGGGCAAGCAAGGGCAATGTCATCCTTCATGGGATTTTCTCGTTATTGGCTAATTGTGGAGAGGAAGAATCTGAATTCGTCGGTCTGAGGGTAAGTTTATCTCAGATTATAGAAACGTATTGCTGCCTAGTCCTAGGATGGTCAAGAGTGATCGTACTACGTGCGTCCGAACTGCCGAATCGTGAAGATTTTCGTGCAATACTTGATGGTGCCTTGGTCGCGCGATTTCGTTTTTTCATCTCTTCGCAATCTCAGCGCCATAGATTTTTTGCTAGTTTTATGCCTGAATTTGGCTTTTTATAGTTGTTGAATTTGAGTGACTAGAATTCTACATTTCGCGGAAACGCTGTAAATCAGCACGACTGACGTCGAAGGATTGCATGCGTCAATACCCTTAAAGTTTGGCGAGCGAGCTCACCGCATGTTGAGTATGTAGGCGATCTGCCCCCTGCGCTAATTCAATATAAATTCAAAGGCGAGGGTAAAGAAATCATTTAATGGGGTCCGGCTTTTTTCTGCCTTCATTCGAATCAGAGAACCTTGCCAGGAATTGAGTAGAAAGCGGGCGATTTGATCCACATCTAGTTTTGAATTTATTTCTCTCGTGGCTTGGGCTTCACGCAAAACCTGTGCAATGAGACCACTCCAGATGATATAGCCATCCCGAACCGCCGCACGTATCCTTGGATGAGATCTGGACAGCTCTGTTCCAAAATCAGCGATCATGCAGCTACGCTCATACTCCCATTGATCATGCCGGCCTGCTAGAAATTCGAAGTGACAACGTAGCCGCTGCAGAGGTGCTTGCTTTTTGTCCAACAACATTTCTGTATGGGTTTGCTCCTGATAACGTGAAAGCGCTGCCAGCGCCATCAGTTCCTTGCTCTTAAAATGATTGAAGAATGAGCCCTTGGGTATCCCCGCCGCAGTTGTGATGTCTTGGACAGCGCTGGCATTGAAACCATAAATATGGAAGATTTCAAGACCGGCTGATATGACTTTTTCTCTGACGCTAGGTTTGCCCATCGTTTACTCCTGTAAAAGCGCTGACACTGATTTTCTCTATGTTGATGACGGAGCTATTTTCCGGATGACCTATCTGCCGGCAAGCTAAGGCAACTCACAATACTTCCAATGCCAGCGCAATTCCTTGTCCGCCACCAATGCACAGTGTGACAATCCCTCGCCGCAGACCATCTGCCAGAAGGGAATGAACAAGCCGTACAGTCAAGATTGCCCCTGACGCTCCGATCGGATGGCCATGCGCAATTGCGCCGCCATCCACATTTACCAGTTCTGGGTTGATTCCTAGTTTGCGAATCAACGCCAACGGCACCGCCGCAAATGCCTCGTTAATTTCAAATCGGTCTACATCGCCAATAGACCAACCTGCACGTGCGAGCGCTTGCTGGATGGCCGGAACTGGCCCCAGTCCAAATAGGCCTGGTTCCACAGCGCCAACACCGAAGGAGATTAGTCGCGCGACCGGTTCAAGACCTAAATGTTCAGCTTTTGCGCGGTTAGCCACGATCATGGCTGCAGCGCCAGAGTTCAATCCGGGAGCGTTCCCGGCCGTGATCGTGCCATCAGACCGAAAGGCAGCTTTGAGCTTTCCTAGGGTCTCAACAGTCGTCTCGGGACGATTGGACTCATCCTTGTCGAACACCTTTGTCTCGCGACCAACTTTGACATTGACGCCGACGATCTGAGAGCTGAAACGTCCAGCCGCCTGTGCTTGAGAAAAACGTTGCTGTGAGCGTGCCGCCCACTCGTCCTGATCCAATCTTGAGAGGCCAACATTTGTGACCAAGTCCTCCGTATGCCAACCAGAGTGCTGCCCCGAGAATGCATCGTTGAGGCCATCGCGTAGCATGCTGTCGTACATGATGGAGTCGCCCATGCGGTTTCCCCAGCGACCGTTAGGAACAAGATAGGGGGCTTGGTCCATGTTTTCCATGCCACCTGCGATCGCCACGTCGGCAAATCCCAGAAGAACCTCCTGGGCCGCGCTCGCGATAGCCTGAGCCCCTGAACCGCAGACGCGGTTCACCGTCAGGGCCGGCACCGACACGGGAAGATTGCCGCCAATGGCAGCTTGTCGCGCTGGATTCATGCGCCCGCCCGCTTGGATGACGTTGCCCATGATGACGGTATCGACCTTGTCTCCCGGTAGTCCAGAGCGCCACAATGTTTCGGCAATAACGACGCCGCCCAGTTCTGTTGCAGGAATAGCCTTGAGCGAACCGTTATACGTTCCGATAGCGGTCCGAACGGGATTGCAAATTACAATTTCTGTAGCACTCATTTTTTTACATCCTCATATAACTCTGAAAAGTTTCATCGACTGCATTTTTTTGATACATCTACATCGCCGTCTGTTCAAAAGTCCGCTGTTCCAGGAGAGCGAAGAAGTTGCTCATAACGTATACGCAAATGATCTCCAATCAACTTCTCTTCCTCAAAAGAACTCCGTAATGTTCGCCAAGTCGCAGTGGATTTAGGACTGCAAGTGCCTAAGGGGCCGCATTCATCGAAATTGCCGTACCTCGTGAAAAAACTACTGATATCCCGTGCGGCGGTCTCGCGATACTGGTGTTATGGGTTGATGGCCCATGCCAATATCAACCGTAATTTCTTTCGGATGTGTACGCACTGCTTTTTTTCTTAAAAATGCTTCGTCGAACTTGTTTCTGCGGGCGATCTCTTCATGAAGTGAGATCATCTCCACGCGCCTGACTTTTTCGGAATATATGTGCTGAGGAAGCTCATTATTCTGATGTTCAAATTCGTTTCTTCTCTTTTTAAAGATGTCTTTAAAGGCGAAGAAAAACACAACGCCTGTGCTGAACCAAATAAGTACGACGATCAATCCAAAATAGTGATCTAGAAAAGCCGTCACAACTCATTCCTTATATACGGGTACCTTTATGTCGTGTATTGAGACCTGGGATAGATTCATATCTCTTGATTGAACCGTCTGTTTCGATAAGCGCAATTGCTTGATCTACTAACGATTCTGTCGCAGTGGCCATTATTCTTCGACTAGGGAGTCGATCAGTTTTTCAATCATAGTTTCCGGTCGTGACGTGACACATTGACAAACCCTAGCTCTGCATTTTTCTTGATATCGAAGCACCGAGTCTTCAGTAGAACGGTTTAATTTCGAAACCTTCGTGTATTGTAGATATTAGAGTTTAATTCTGCAACCATTTGTGACGTTTTAATGGCACGGTGCTGGTCATTGGTTTGCATGCTCGGATGGACTCTGTGTTTAGGAGCGGCGCCATCGCCGGAACCGAAGTTCCGATGGTGGAGTACCTGCACGACAAGCCCCGTTGACGCATTTTTTCGTATAGCGTCCTCGCATTGGCGATGAGAAAAAATGGAGCTTATTTGTGCATAGTTGGATCTTTATTCCGTCAAGAAGAACTCTCCGTGTGCAAACACTACGTATCTGTTATTAAATTTGGACGTGCGAATACCGGCTGCATCCTTGGAAGGGGATGTAGCCGGTCAATTGAAGAAAAATCGTTTAAGCGATTTTGATGAGGCCGATATCCTTCAGAAAGAGTTGGACGCCAGGGTGAATATGGTCGAAGCTGGGGGCTGCAATCAGGGTATTTTGTGGTCGTGTCTCTGCCCCCTGTTCCACGAGTTGCGTTAGCTTGGCGTGACCGCGGTCGAGCGCCTTCGCAAAGCGATAAGCGACTTCGTCATCCAGACTTGTCCTACTAAGAATGTAGCTCCACGATCCTACCGCCAGAATCGGTTCAGATTGACCGGGATAGGAATTGGCGGGGACGGTAATGGGTGTCAAGAAGCTGTGCTTCGTGCGAATTTGCTTGATTTCGTCAGCTGTGAGACCGATCAATCGGCCGCCGGCCGTGGTAATTGCGGTGAAGCCAGGCCAGCCAATTCCCGCACCCCATTGTGCAGCCACGCTGCCTTCAGCGACCTTGACCGGGCCGTCTCCAGCTTTGTCGAGATAGACGGGCTGAAAATCTGTTTCGCGGTCCAGGCCAAGGCCATCCATTACATACTTGCCGAGCAGGGTAATGCCGGAGGCACGGGTTCCCCATGAGATCGGCTTACCGACCAGGTCCCGTACGGATTTCGCTGGACTGTCAGACCTGACGGCGAACATCCCTGGGCTGGAGTAGATTGCAGCAATGATCTTCAGTTTCGATGCTGGTCGGCCGATGCCAACAAAGGCCTCATAGGCGGGCTCACCTGCGACGAGTGCCATGTCGAGCTCGTCCGCTTCCAGTAGGCGAATATTTTCTGCGCTTCCCGCAGTATTTCGTGTTTGTACGAGTAGCGATGAATCGGTTTCGTTGATGGCGGCTGCCGCTGAGTCTCCGTACAGAGGGAAGCCTCCACCTGGCGTCGCCGTTCCCAGTACAATTTTTGTCGGTGAAAGTTTGATGTTCATATTGGTTTAGTAGAAAATTTCAATTGATAAGCGACGCACGCCACTCGCTGGAGAGCTAGCTTGCTAGCCTTCATATTGCAAAATGTGCAGGCCGGCATTCGGGTCCGTCAGGTAAATCAATCCTTCGTTGTCCACAAAAAGGTCACCCGATTGCACCACTGCGGGCGCGTTCGGCCGAGAGTCAATCATGCGTGCAGGTGGTGGCGGTACGTAGTGCGCCACTTCTGTTGGCTGGAATGGATCGCCAAGATCGTATACTCGTACTCCCGCATTGAGGTAGGACGCGAAGATGATCTCGGAACTTTGAAACGATCCAGGTCGATTCTCGTGTAAGTTGTGCGGACCGAATTTCCCGCCCTTGGCACAATAGTCAACCTCTCGAGGGACCGGCAGCGTCGCAATCGGCACCGGCGTCTCAGGTCGTCGGATATCCATTACCCAAATCCGAGGAATCCCATTGGCGCAATTCACCGTCGTTGCCTCATCCGCGACTACCAGCAGATTTCGATCAGGAAGGGGAAGTACGGTATGGGTTCCGCCGGTGAACGGCGGGGATAAATTCAGATGACTGACCATAGACGGCTTGCTCAGATCACTGATGTCGTGGATGGTAATGCCGCCGTCACGCCATGCGCCGTAGGCAATGTCGCCGGCAACGATTGCATGGTGAGCGGCGTAGCGACGTCCCTTTGGCAAGTCAGACTGCTCGCCACCCGCACTCCACTGACCAGGCAGCCACCATCTACTCACAATCTCCGGCCGCTCAGGGACCGAAAGATCGATCACTGCCATGACGTGATCGGTGTAGCCCTGCTCGTGAACTGCTACATACGCGTATCGACCACCGGTCCACCAGATGCGGTTCACGCCAAGACCTGGAATGTCAAGGAACGCAATTTCTCGAGGCGCCGATGGTACGCTGATGTCGTAGATTCGGACGCCGGCAGCGAAGGCAAGTTCGCTGTCTTTAAACGAGGTCGTTAGCGTACTGGCGAAATACTTACTCTGGTCCTGAAACTGAGCCAGAGTCCAGATACTTGGACCGTTGATTGCGAGAAGCAGGTTATCAGCGACTTGCAAGTGATGTGAGCGCGTATTCTTCGGCATTGGCACGAATGCCACTGCTTCCGGTTTTCGTGGGTCTCTGACGTCCAGCACGCTGAAGCCGTCACTGAACATGTGACCAACGTAGGCGTAACCTTTATGCACGATGACTTGCACACCATCAGGTCGTCCACCTTGGTCACTGTATGAGACAAGCGAAATGTTTTTCGCGGAGTCCGCTTTCGTCATAGTGCTCAAACCTCCGCAGCCTTACGCACACGTGCTACACCACGGATGAGCTCCACCAGTTGCTCAGCGTCGTCCGGCACCGAATTGCCACGCCAGGCGACATATTGATCCGGGCGCACCAGTGTTAGGCCCGTCTCATACTGACCATCTGCCTCCGAAGGCTTCAGATCAAGAACTTTGATCGGGACGTTGCGCTTGTGTGCTGCCTGAACCAGCGGGCCGATGCTGATCGTCGGATCGATCCGAACGAGGGTGTAGTAGGGACCCAGTTCGTCATAGAGCGAACGTCGGCCTTCTAACCACACATGGGGGGCCCGGCAACCAGGGACAGTCGATGGTTGGTATTCGTGCATCGAATATGCCGGATGGTCCGCGCCGTCATATGCAATGATTGGAGAGCCAGAGTAGAAGTAGCCGTAGTTGAGGCCAGCTGAGCACTGCTGTTGAAGTTCAAGTTCATGTGACTGCTCGCCGACACGTTTGCGAGATGCCTCGCCGGCAGGGCTATCCTCTTCGATATCTTCAGGCACGTTACGGCGCTGGTGCATGACTGCGACAGCCATTTCGGTGATGATGTTGGAGATCTGCTCGGTGATCGGCTTGCGCTCGGCTTCATAGGCGTCCAGGATGCCGGCATCAGCCCAGCCTTGCAGCGATGCTGCCAACATCCACGCCAGATCGGCTGCGTCCGCGATACCCGCATTCATGCCATAGCCGGCGGCAGGGATCCAAAGGTGACAGGCGTCGCCAGCGATGAAGACTCGGCCATCGCGCATCTTATCGGCCACCATGCGCCGTCCCACCCAGTTTTCCTGCGAGATGATTTCATACTCGAAGTCGGGACCCACGCCGAGGAGCTGGCGGATCGCCCAGTCACGATCAATGTCGTCGTAATCCTCGTTGTTGTAGAGGAAGTTGTGAACGTTCCAGCGTTCCTTGCCATCGATTGCAATGATGGTGCCACAGCGGCGCGGATTAAGGGCGTAGTACATCCACGCTGGATTCGATCCGATCAACTCCAGCAGTTTTGGCGCGCGAATGAAACTCGACTGCACTTTCTGAATTTGCGGGGTACCAATGAACGTGGCGCCAATCATCGTGCGGATGATAGAGCGGCCACCGTCGCAGCCCACGAGGTATGCGCCGGAAATTTCCTTGATCTCGCCGGAGTCCAGGTCGCGAACCCGGGCGACCACGCGATGCTTTTCCTGAACGTATTCAGTGAACTCGTGCCGGTTCAGGATCGTAATACGTGATTGTTTCGATGCGTGTTCGAAGATGACAGGCTCGAAAAATATCTGGTTCGCACGATGCGAAGGTTCGGGAGTGGGCCACCAGCTATCAGGGGACGGGACACCTTCCTTTCTGCCGTTACGAGACGGCAGGACCAAGCGAGACAGCGGGATGCCCGTGACGCTTGTCGTCGAGAGCACATCGGTGCTGTGGTCCGAAGGAAGGCCTACTTCGCGAATCTTCTTGGCGATACCAAGCCGTCTGTACACTTCCATAGAGCGCGACGAAATAGAGTTGCACTTGACCGCAGGAGCTTCTCCGGGGGCGCGCGTCTCGACCACTACCACTTCGATGCCCCGCGATGCCAGATCCATTGCCAGCGTAAGACCCACCGGACCAGCGCCGATCACGATTACTTTCGATTCAGTCATATTTTTGATTGCTTTCAGTCATGTTTGTGATTGCTTTGAGTTCTATGCAAAATTGGACCGGCTATCCATTAAGCCGCGGAGTGTCTCCTGAATATCCAATGTGCAGAAGAATCGTACTGAGCGACACCGGAGGGCGGAAGCTGCATATTCATTTACCCCTATCGGAAAGGCCGATGGGCTTCTTTGGTGGCGGGAGGGCTGTAGCCGGGTAGGCGAGATATTGCGAATTGCGAGTGGATAATTCAAAAATGCGTTCGGCCGAAGCCTAAAGGTGCGGGAATGACACTCGTAGTCGAGATCGTGCAGCGGTGCTTGGCAAAGTTCTCCTAGCGCGCGGCGGACGCATCCTCGCAGGGTTACTGCATGAACAAAACAGTACACGTCCTTGTTGGTCGACCTTGAGGTCGGGGTGTACAGCTTGCGAGCTCAGGTGTTGCCAGTGGGGTTCGCGCTGGGGGAGCGCGCCGTCCGATGCGGACTTTTTTGTGAGTATGGCGGCAGTGAGTTTTTGCACGCCCTACCTGCCAGTTACTTGAACGGATGGGAGTTATCGCGCCTTCCTATAGGGGTAACTGAATTTCCAGCTTCTTTAGTTGAAGCTTGTCCCGCTACCATCGAAACTATTCCATGCGGAGAGTGATTGATCCACATAGCTCAGAAGATCTGAGAGTCAACCGAGCCGGCACCTTCTCTTCCCTTGTTCATCCTAATAAGCTTGGCACCAATCGTACCTCCCGATAGGTTGCTGTTCATGCGACTGCATGGTACGGCACCATTTTGGGTGGGGAGGCTTCGTGAATCCTTTACCGTATCAGAGAAAAGTTTCCGTGCGACACAACATGAGCCTGAGCCGCATTACTAAGGCGCTAAAGATGCGATATTTGCGTGGGGTCGGCGTGATTCTTCCTGGATTGCTGAATTGCTTTCTTACTTGCGTCGCGGGAGCCTTTGCCAACGTTGCGTTTGAGCGTTGGAGTCAAAGCTCTTGGGATCTGCTGACGCGGCGAATTCTCGTGGGATATTTGGGTGCCGTCGGCGTCGTCATTTTAGTCTTGCCCTGGATTCATCAATTCTGGATGGCTCGTCGGCGAGCTCGTCAGCAGAACTAGTTATGTGTGGCAATGAATCAGCATTTCAGGGAAAGGCAGCAAGGAAATCTGCCTGTTGAAGCCGAATGCTTGCAGTAGGAGCTATAGGGAAAACAGATAGGGCTGGTCGAAATTCCAGCTTCCTGTCAATTTCGGTTACGCATATCATTTTTTCATCAAAAAGCCGTTAAAGAGGGATCGGTTCTAAGTTTTCAGAACTCCAGGCTGTATTTTCGCCATCCCTTTGCCTACCCTCTATAGTTCGCCTTAGGTGGGCTCGCGACAGGGGCGGCTTTGCAATCAACCAGAGTACTGCCTAAGTTAAAACAATAGAGGCAGACATCTGTGAAAAAAATATCAAAACGTGGAGACCACACAAATGCTTCGACAGACTTGTATTGCATGTAGCTTGCTCGTTTCCCAGGCCGCGCTCGCGCAAAGCAGCGTGACACTCTGGGGTTTTCTTGACGACGGCCTTGCCTATGTTAATCACTCGGCCCCCACGGGGACTGTGGTGGGCCAAAAAATCTATCGGGTTGCAAGCTCAAGCGAGTCGCGATGGGGCTTAAACGGTCGGGAAGACCTTGGCGGCGGCACGCAGGCGCTCTTGCAGCTCGAATCCGGCTTCAACATCAATAACGGCGGACTAAGCCAAGGTGGTCGACTATTTGGCCGGCAATCTATTCTAGGTCTTCAAAATCCTCGCTTCGGTAAGCTGGTACTGGGTCGTGACTACGACTTCGGCGCCGAGTATGTCGGGGCGCTGGCGTCTTCCAAGCAATGGGCAGGGGGCGTCGGCTCGCACGTAGGTGACTCGGATAACCTCTATAACTCGTTTCGACTGAACAACACTGTTAAGTACTCGACACCGGACATCGCTGGATTAATACTCGGTGGGGGCTACGCCTTCAGCGAACAAGCATCAGGTGGCACCGGTACAGGCTTCACCAATGACCGTGCCTATACGTTTGGTGCTCGCTATCAAAACGGCCCTTGGATTGCGGCGGCGGCTTACCTCCAAGTGGATCAGCCGGCAGCGGGGAACACTGGGGGCAGCAACCCGACTGGTGCCGTGTCCGGCGACTATGTGAATCTCCGGAATATCTTTTATGGCCCCGTGGCCAAGCAACAGGTCGCTACAGCAGGCGCAAACTATACGCAGGGGGCTTTCACGACAGGGTTCATCTCCAGCTGGGTGAGACTTAACTACGGCGACCGCACAGCTCTGAGGCTGATGAACTATGAGCTTAATGGTCGCTACAAATTTGCCCCTCAATGGCAGGCGAGCGTCGCATTCATTTATACAGACGGACAAGGTGAGGGAGGCAACAGCCTAGGGAAGTTCGCGGTCGGTAATCGGCCAAAATGGGAGCAGATCAACCTCGGAGTTGAATACACCTTGTCAAACCGTACTAGTTTGTACGGAATTACTGTCTGGCAAAAAGCGCTTGGCGATGCCACACAAGCTGCTATTTACAATGCCGGTGGCCTCTCGGGGTCAGCTGATCGTAGCCAACTTTACACTACGATAGGAATGCGCACTAAATTCTAGCAACTCACGCCAGTCACTGGCGAAGCCCCGAAGTGAGCGTATAAAAATTTCTACAGATCACTTCGGGGCAGAGAAATATTAAAAAAGGATGGAGATACACATGTCAGAACCTGTAGCAAAAAGACCGTCCCGCTGGTATCGCGGGCGTACGTTTCAAGTTTTCGTTGCGGTGCTCTTAGGTCTTATCGTTGGTCATTACTTTCCGGACATTGGAAAAGATCTGAAGCCCCTGGCAGATGTTTTCGTGCGTCTGATCAAGATGGTCATTGGGCCCATCGTCTTTATCATGATTGTCACAGGAATTTCAAGCGCGGGCGATCTACGTCAAACGGGCCGGTTGGGCTTTCTTGCGCTGATTTATTTCGAGATTGTCACTACAGTGGCCCTCGCGCTGGGTATGGTGGTCGCTAACTTTGCAAAACCTGGTGTTGGCGTCGCCATCGGAGACATAGCAAATGCGGCACTTCCTGCCGCTGCAAAGGTGGCTCCGAAGCCATGGGTCGAGACAGTACTGGCAATTTTCCCAGACAATGCAATTAAGGCATTTGCGAATGGGGACCTTGTTCAGATCATTGTGTTCTCAATCTTCTTTGGCTGCGCGCTGTCGTTGCTAGGGCCGCGTGGAAAACCTGTCGAAGAATTCTTCGAGAAGATCTGCGAGGTGTTGTTCGGCGTGATCAAGATCGTGATGAAATATGCTCCCATTGCGGCTTTTGGTGCGATCTCGTTCGCCGTAGGAAAATATGGTGCCAGCTCGTTGATCGTGCTTGGCCAACTGGTCATCTACGTGTACCTGACAATGGCCTTCTTTGTCTTCGTGGTATTGGGTTTGATTGCACGCTTCAACGGGTTGAGTTTGTGGCGTCTGTTGAAGTATTGCAAAGACGAAATCTTCCTCGTTCTCGGAACCGTACCAAGCGAAAGCGTACTGCCTACGCTGATGGCGAAGCTTGAAGCGCTGGGATGCTCCAAGCGCTCTGTGAGGCTCGTCATGCCGACCGGCTATTCATTCAACCAGGATGGCGCCGCAATCTATCTTTCGATGAGCGTTCTCTTTATCGCGCAGGTCTATGGCATCGAACTTGGAATGGCAGAGCAAATCGGGATCCTATTAGTTTTGATGCTCACATCCAAAGGATCCGCTGGTGTCACAGGTAGTGCCTTTGTCGTACTTGCATCGACTGTGGCCTCGACACACGTCGTACCAATTGAAGGTGTGGCGCTACTTCTCGGCATCGAGCCATTCATGTCCATTGGTCGAGCAACCCTTACTGCGATCGGCAACATAGTAGCGACAGTGGTCGTGAGTAAGGCGGCGGGAGAGTTTGATTCGGACATCGCACTGGAGCGATACAAGAAGCATTTTTCGGATGCGTCAATGGTCAGAATTTGACCGTCCTAACAGATGTGGCTCGGCTCTCTTCCTAGTGAGTCGAGTCAAGCTAACAATGATTTCTTTTTTAGGGATTTTATGAACAAGTCAAACACCAACGCGAAGATCGGCGCGGTCCTCTATATCATCTGGGCGCTCTTGCATGTCATGGCGGCAAATTCGGTCTACATGATGGGGCGATCCTTGGAGCCGTCTATGCTGCAAGGGCGAATTTTCCAGTCTGCCTGGAATCTTCTGTTCTTTTCGATCACCGGGATCGCCATCGCTATCACATTGAATTGGAAAAACAATGTGTGGGGATACTGGATCAACTTCGCCGTTGTTGGAGTGGCTGATGTTGGCTTCATCCTCTTCGTTCTCGTCCCGGGCTACATGCCCGTTTGGCCGGGAATTCTCGGTCCGTTGTTCTGGGTCCTCGCGATGTTTTTCTCGACAATAGCGTTACTGGCGCGAGGCCAGGACGTGACAAATGGCAAGCTGGGATCCGTATAAGCGATCGCAGGACGTCAGTGTCTAGTTGTACAAGTCTTACGGAAAAATACAACTTAAGCTGTCGTTTCCCTAGATTTTTTTTGTGAGAGAAAGTCGTGAAGGGAGGTACTGCACAACATGCTGATGAAATTTAGATTTGAGTTGTATCAGGTAGTGTAAGTCCCGGCGAGCTCGTCGCCTCAGTTTCAATGAAATAACCCGAATGCAAACCTGACGCACTCGCACTGGTTCAGAGCCAGTGTGTTGGTTTTGCTCGGCCGTACGAAACGTTGAAATCCCCAAAAGAGGTGATTCAACTCGAGCTGTTTTTACCGCTTGATAAATAAAACTATATACGGAGGAGACCATGAAAAAGATGAAATTGGCTGCGATCGGATGCGCTTTCATAACAAGCGCTTTCTGCATGCAAGCTCAAGCACAGAATGTGACGATCTATGGAGTCTTGGATACAGGGATCGAGTACATCAACAACGCGGCGGCCAAAAAGGCTTCTGTCGTGCGGATACCCATCAATACGGGGACGGCGCCATCGAGATGGGGGTTGACGGGGAAAGAGCCGTTGGGTGACTCGTGGCAGGCGCTGTTTACTTTAGAGAGCGGATTGGATGTCGGGACAGGCATCATGAAACAAGGGGGAAGATTATTTGGCCGCCAGGCATTTGTTGGAATTGAAGGGCCTTACGGAACCGTGACCCTTGGTCGGCAGTACTCAATGCTGCTGCAAGAGTTCAGTCAGTTTAGCTGGGTCGGATCCAATATCCATGGGTTCGGATCTCTGGATCCGTGGATTCCGAATTCACGTTCAGATAACACCGTGGCCTACAAGCACAGCATTGGTGCCTTGAACACCGGCTTGAGTTATTCATTCGGGCGAGACAATTCGCCACCTGGAGGCTTCAATACGCCCGGCGAAGGTACTTGTGCCGGCGAACTGCCAGGAAACGCTTCTGCTTGCCGAGAGTGGTCGGCCATGCTGAGCTTCACCGGAGACCCGTGGGGCGTTGGCATTGCTTATGACAGCCAATATGGTGGCCCCGGATCTGCTGTGAATATGTTCAATGGCGTGGCGCCGCTCACTTTCACATCAAACTCAAATCGGGATAATCGTCTGTTGACGAACCTCTACTACAAAACTGGCGCTCTCAAGATGTCGGCGCTCTGGGAACATCGATACGTCTCGCCCCAAACGCTGTCCGGGGCTTCAATTACTTCCAATCAAATGACGTTGGAGGCGCTGTATCAATTCACTGCTGCACTCTCAGTTCAAGGCTTGGTTCAGAGGATTATCAATTCTCAACAAAATACCCGGGCCACCATGGAGATGGTCAACGTTACTTATTTTTTGTCCAAGCGTACGGCCCTGTATGCGAATTTAGCGTTTCTGCAGAACAGTGCCAATGCCGCTTATTCAATCAGCCTCGGAGGAACGACGCCGGACAAAGGGACGAACCAGGTGGGCACCATGATTGGCATTCGGCATAGCTTCTAACGAGGTGGAAGTTTAGACACCAGACGGTTGTTCATCACCGACGAAGTTCGGGGGTATGAACACCGTCTACTGAAGGATGAAGAAATGCAGGCCTCAAAGGGTAGGACCGTGCCGATCTCCAATGCGCATAGTGAAGTACTTAGAGAATCGGCGTGAAGAGATCAGGCTGGACTAAGAGCGCATTGTTGCCAGGAGACGGCAGTATAAGTACGCGGTGTATAGATTCGAAAGGTAATAAATATGAAAGCGAGAAGATCGTGAAGAATTGGAAAGTAGTCACGCGGCTTGCGGTGCTTGCGGGAATTCTGTGCACGCTACTCATTGGGATCGGAACCTTCGGACTTTGGGGAATGCAAAGAGCGGAAGGGGGTATGAAGTCAATCTACGACGATCACATGCAACCTGCGCTTGTGTTAGGCGGGATCGGCGACCGCTTACTGAGTGCGCGTCTCTCTCTGACAATTGCGGTGCACACAAGAGAAGTGACTACACAGAATGCGCAAATCAGTTCCATCGAGGCGAATCTAGCAGATGTCGACAAGACATGGAAAGCCTATACGCAGCGTAGGGGAGATATGGAGGAGGCACGTTTGATTAAAGCCTTTTCAGACGCAAAACAAAAATTCATCAGCGCCGGCTTGCGAGCGACGTTGGAAGAGATCCAGAAGAATAACGCTGAGAATGCCAGGCGTCTCCTTGTCGAGTCCGCAGGACCATTGTTTTTGCCAGTGAGACAGAGTAATCAAGCGCTCCAAAAATATCATATTCAGGAAGCTCAAAAAACTTTCATTGAGGCACAAGAACGGAACGCCAGGTTACGGCAATATTTTCTCTCGGCCATCGTCGGGGGCGTATTCTTTGCCATCATTTTTGGAACTTGGGTTGTGCAATCTCTTAGTCGACAACTCGGAGCGGAGCCGTCGGAAGCGGCCGAATTTGCGAGGCGGGTGGCCAGCGGCGATCTAAGCGTGCCGATCGTACTGAAGATGAATGACAATACTAGCCTGATGGCGCAGCTTAGAAGCATGCAAGACAGCCTGGCTAGTGTCGTGAAGGGTGTTCGACAAGGAGCAGAAACGGTAGCCACCGCCAGCGAGGAAATTGCCCTCGGAAATCTCGACCTTAGCCAGCGAACGGAGGAGCAAGCCAGTGCGCTTGAGCAAACGTCTGCATCGATGGAAGAGTTGGGGGTGATTGTTCACAATAATTCCGACAACGCACACCATGCCAATGAGCTTGCTGTAACTGCATCGCAAGTTGCCACTGCGGGAGGCGAGGTCGTGGGGAAAGTTGTACAGACCATGAATGGGATCAATGATAGTTCTAAGCAGATCGCTAACATTATTGGAGTTATTGATGGTCTGGCATTTCAAACCAATATTCTGGCATTGAATGCCGCAGTGGAAGCTGCTCGGGCGGGAGAGCAGGGGCGTGGTTTTGCCGTCGTCGCGAGTGAGGTTCGCAATCTTGCCCAGCGCAGTGCTCAAGCAGCAAAGGAAATCAAGGAGCTGATTTCCAACAGTGTGCAACGGGTGGACCAAGGTATGGAGCTAGTTGGACATGCAGGGGCGGCAATGCAAGAGATTGTCGATGTCATTGCGGATCTTTCAAGCATCGTGAACGAAATCAGCGCTGCCGGTGCGGAGCAGAGTTTAGGCGTTGCTCAGATTAGCAAGGCTGTCAATCAAATGGATGAGGTTACTCAGCAAAATGCAGCGCTCGTTGAAGAAAGTGCAGCCGCTGCCGAGCAGTTGAAAGTACAAGCCCAGGGGCTTGTGCAAGCCGTAGCCGTTTTTAAGTTGTAAATTGTTTGGGCTTTCGCCGAGTCGGGGGACGAGTCGGCTAATCTCACTTCGATCAATTGTGGGTTCGTGACTAGTTAAACAACCTGCAGCGCTTAAGTCGCCCTCGGTTGCCAGTCTTTAATGTCCACGTCCGTCAACGGAATTTGTTTCCGGTCCCATTGTTTTGGCCAGGGTCCTAAGGTGCTCGACGAAGCGCTCTACCACGGGGCTTAGCATGCGTCTCTTTAGTGTAATGAGGGAGATCGGGGGCGGCGTCATGTGAACATCCTCCATATCTAGCGCTTTAAGTGACCATTGAGTGGAATTGCCCGACAACAGGGAAAGAGGCATCACGGAGATGTAGCGTCCTGTAGACAGGAGTTGATTACGGAGAAGGATAGACGCCGCGTTGACGCTCACATTTAAATTGAGCTCTCTTTTCTCGAATTCTGCTTTTACAAACTTTTCAATAATAGAAGACGGCGGCATGATCCACGGCTCATCGGCGAGATCCTTCAGGGCGATGTTAGTTCGCTGCGCCCAGGGACTGCTTGTCCCTGCAACGATGTAATGCGGATCTTCGAACAAGACCTCCACATTGAGATCGTCATCTGAAAAATTTCTTGGAGTGCGGGCAAGTACAAGGTCAACAGTACGTTCCTGCAACTCGCGATTTTCTAACGTAGTGGTGTCTTGTTGGACAACGCTAAAAACTACGTGTGGATATTGTTGGGAAAATTGACCGATCGCGTTTGGCAGGAAATTTGCCGACAAAAATTCTGCGCAAGCGATACGAATCTCGCCAACTTCTGGATTGGCAAGAAATTCAATGTCGTTGACGCCCTGCATCAACTCATCAAAGATCACCTGGCCTCGTTTGAGAAGCGCATCTGCGTAGATTGTGGATTCAACGCCTTGCGCATGACGATCCAGGAGCCGCACACCCAACGCTCCTTCCAGGCTTGCTATGGCCTCTGATACGGCCGGCTGAGACATGCCGAGGTGAGATGCGGTCTTTGCCATGCTTCCCCAACGAACGACAGCAGAGAGTATGTATATATCGCGCAGCTTCAATCGTCTGCCTATTCGATTCATCCAGTCTGCGGGTGTACGTGTCATCGGAAATGCCAATAAGGTTAAAGGTAATAGCTGCTTCTCGCTATTGGTTGCAAGTTATATCATTTTTTGAGTGGGACGCAAAGGTTGAGATTGTGATTCCACGGAGCAGAAATGTGCTTGTTAGTTTTTGATGCCGTTAGTTGGATATCTGGTGAGGAATATCAAGTTCGTCACGCGAGAGGATCTTACGCGGCATCGCTTTTTCAGAAAATATAAGGAGGTGGGCAGAAAGCCACTTTCCCGCACAGGAGATTCTTAATGCCGCCTTCCTCTGAATCGCATCACGCAGATTCAATCGTCAACGGTGCGCCGCTATGTGCTGCTCCTTTATCCAGCCTGATCACTCCTCGCGTCATCTTGCCGCCTAACGCGTGCGATAGCCACTTTCATATTTTCGGCCCTGAGAAGCGCTATCCCTATAGCCGCGGCCGAATCTATACGCCACCGGACTGCCTCTTGACGGACTATTTGGCCCTTCACAAGAGCCTGGGATTGACACGATGCGTGCTAATTCAGCCGAGCGTCTATGGCTCCGACAACACTGCGCTACTGGATGGCCTCAAGACACTTGATGGTGCCGGCCGTGGTGTCGTCGTTTTGAACGGACGGGAGTCTGCGAGCGAGCTGCGCGATATGGATGCCCTTGGGGTTAGAGGGGTGCGAGTTAATCTCGTGGATGTCAAGGCACCAAGCGCAGATATGCCAATTGAGTCATTGCTTCGTATGCAAGATCGTGTTGCTTCCTTAGGCTGGCATTTAGAGCTGCTTGTGCATGTGGATAACTACCCGAATCTCGATGAGGCACTTGATCCACTCGAAGTGCAGGTTGTGTTTGGTCACATGGGATATCTGTCGCGAGGCGTGAGCCCCGATCATCCAGGCATGAAAGCGATGTTGGCACTTCTTCAGGCTGGTCGTGCTTGGGCCAAGATTACAGGCCCTTATCGTATTGGCACGGAGGGGCCGCCTTACGACACGGCTGGACATATCGCGAACTGGCTTGCACAAACCAGCATGGATCGGTTGGTCTGGGGTAGTGACTGGCCCCATGTCATGGTGAAGGGCCACATGCCTCACGACACGGACCTTCTCAATGCCGTGGCTGAGTGGATTCCCGGCGAAGGTCCGCAGCGAGCCCTCTTTTCGGACAATCCTGCTCAGCTCTATGGATGGATCTGACGAATTTCTTTGAGGCTGTCATCAATTCAGGCGCAGAAGCATGAGGCCCTGTTCTTGATGTTCTTAAGGCTCATTTCATTTTTCTCTTTTCTTTGACCTATTGTCGACGGCTAAAGCTTTGGCTGTCGACAGTAAGGGCAGCGGAAATTCTATCAAGCAACTTATTGGAGTCAAGAAATGTCAAAATTGTGTGGAGGGGTATGGGTCCCCGCAGCAACCCCTTTTGCGGTTGATGGTCAGGTCGACCAGTCGCTGTTTCTTAAGCATTGTCAGTACCTGATTGATGAGGGTGCTGACGGCTTAGCTATTCTTGGAACGACGAGTGAAGCTAACTCACTCAGTGTTTCGGAGCGCCTCGATCAGCTCAATCTGCTACTCGCAAACGGTATTCGTCCGGACCAGCTGATGCCGGGCACTGGTTCTTCAGCGATTACTGATGCCGTTCAACTGACGAAGGCGTCAGTAGATGCTGGCTGTGCAGGTGTCTTGGTGCTGCCGCCGTTCTACTTCAAACCTGTCAGCGATGATGCCTTGTTTGCATATTTCAGCGAACTGATTGAGCGTGTGGGCAATGCAAATCTGCGGGTATATCTTTACCATATTCCACCGATTGCTCAAATTGGCTTTAGCTTGTCTTTAATTGCACGTTTGTTAAAGACGTATGGCCCGGTTATCGCAGGTCTTAAGGATAGTTCAGGAGACTTCAACAATACGCTCGCTGTCATCAAAGAGTTTCCTTCTATGGGTGTTTTCCCAGGATCCGAGGCTTTCCTGTTGGATGGTCTGCGCGCCGGCGGCGTCGGCTGCATCACGGCGACCGGGAATATCAACGTTCGTGAAATCAAGAATGTATATTCGAACTGGACCACTGCATCGGCAGATGCACTGCAAGAAGCTATTACTCGTCGTCGGAAAATTGCACAGTCCTATCCGTTAATTCCTGCTGTCAAGGCGGTATTGGCCCATCGCTACAATGAGTCAACTTGGCGTCGCACGCGAGTGCCATTGCTGCGACTCGACAAAGCACTTGAGGACAAGCTCATTCAGGAGCTGGTGCTAGATGGTTACGAGATTCCCGCTGCGAAGGTGTCGTAGCTTCGTCAGAATCAGGTCGTACGCGGGCGGTGGGTGAGAACATCGTCAGTAACGTGGTTTTTCACTCCCAGATTGAGGTGTTTCCGTTTGGTGGGACCACGTGAGGTTTCTTAAAAAGGGGCGTCGTTTAAGCCCCTTAGACATTTTAACTTTTATGTAAGAGGGTAGATTCATGAAAACCAAACCGGTACTCGAGATCGACGACGTCGAATTGATTCTCGCCGGCGCCCGGCGTGAGGCGGAGGAAAACGGATGGGTCGTATCCATCGCAGTTGTGGACGACGGCGGTCATTTACTTGGCCTTACTCGTCTCGACGGTGCCGCGGCACTTACTGCCTACATGGCGAGTGAGAAGGGGCGTACGGCAGCATTGGGCCGTAAGGAAACGAAGGTGTATGAGGATATGATCAATCAGGGGCGTTATGCCTTTTTGAGCGCACCCCTCAGCGCTACACTTGAAGGTGGTGTGCCCATTGTTCTGGGTGACCAGGTTGTCGGTGCCGTCGGTGTATCGGGCGTTAAGTCGGATCAAGATGCTCAGATTGCTAAGGCAGGTATTGTCCGTCTTGGCACCGAAGTTGGTTAAACGGAGACCTGATTAGAGGGGCTTCCGAGTAGGCGCCTCTACATTAAACCAATTGGTCGCATGATCAATAAGGCTCGGAAAAAAATCTTCCGAGCACTCCTTTGAACCGGGTAACAGCACCGCTTGTTCGAGACCGAACTGAATCATACAAGCTTTAAAATTCCAACACGCACAGATCTTTCTCCCTTTGACTAGTTGAAGGGGGAAAAGTCTTTATTGGGTTCTCGCAACTTAGCGTAGGCGCTGTCGACAATTGAACCCAGCTCAGTGGATAGACCTGTGCCAAGTTGCCGATCAACTTCATCTTGCGCCAATCGCCAATTCGGCCAAGCTTCTTCCAGCTTCCTCTGACCCAATGCGGTTAGTACCAACGCAAGAGAACGTCTTTCGGCATATCTATTCTTCGGTAGATCGACGGTCGTCACCCACCCTCGGACAATCAAGGGTTTAAGGGTACGACTGAGTGTACTGCGACTCATCCCTATATCGATCGCCAATTCAAGATTCGTCACCTGCCCCAAGCGCCCTATACTACTAATCAGCGAATACTGCGTAATGGTCAGTTTATTCGGAAGCAAGTAATGGTTGTAGATCGTCGTTATCTTCCGCGTGAGACGGCGCAATTCCGAACAAGAGCAGATGTCATAACTCATATGATTCTCAGGTCGTAAAGCAGATCAGATTTGTGTTTGCTTGAGGCATGCTCTTCAATCAGGACTTCAGGTTCTATTGAGTTCTTCAAGACTTCGTCAAGAGAAAAGCCACAACGAAATAAACAATAGAGAAATCCCTGGCCTATTAGCTAGACGCAGGGATTTTTGTCGCTATCGATAAAGTTCTTACTCCAGAATTAGTTTTGGATACTTTCGTGGTTGATGACCTTCCAGGACGTCACGTCCGCGGGCAGTATCAGCGTAGATACGGCCGTAGATGATTTTTCCATTCTTGATTCGGAACAGGAAGAGATGCTCGTTCTCCATCGAATAGCCTGTCTTGGTCTTCGCACGGGCAACTACTGGAACCAGAAGGTAGTCTCCAGAAGCTAGTACTGCACGAGCGTCATAGTTGAAGTATTCATACTCTTTGTAGACATGTTTCCAAAAGGCGAGGAACTCCTTCTTTCCGGAGTACGTACCGCCGTAGGGAAGCGAGTCGGAGAACTCGAATACCACATTGTCATCAAGCGCGGCGATCATGTCCCCCCGGTCGTTCTTGTCAAAACCAGTAAGTCCTTTGCGGACTGCTTCGATTAACTCGGGTGACACGGTGGTAGTTACGGTTGTCTGCACCATGCTTATTGCGTCCTTATCTGCAGCAACGGATAGGTGGGAATAGCCCGCAAATGTCATTGCCAATACAATGGTTGCCCCAAAAATGCTTTTGCTCATGATTTAATCTCCTCAGTATTTACGCTTATATGCGCGTATTTGCAAAAAAGCCATCCACAAATTGTTGGATTTGTGGTGACTGCTATGAGCGGTTCTGTGCTTACGCTTCGTCAGCCCAAGGTTCAAAGCCGCTATCTAACACCGAGCGTGCTGCAGTGCGCAAGGTCTTTGCTTCCTTTGCACCATATGCACGCTCGAATTTCTCTTGTACTGCCTCCCAAAGTGGAAAGGCTTCTTGGTAACCCAGCATGCCTTTCGGCGTCAATTTCACGTCTTTCGTACGGCCGTCAGTTGACGACGGCACGATTTTTACCAATCCATCACGCTCGATCGGCTTGAGATTGGCCGAGATTGTGGTGCGGTCCATTGCCATTGCGGTCGCCAGTTCGCCGATTGACATGGTGCCTTCTTTAGCGAGCCGGTACAAAATGGAAAACTGTGTAATCCGAAGTCCGACGTCCGACAGCGCCTGATCGTATAGCGCGGTTAAGTAGCGCGAGGCCTGTCGTAGCGCAAGACAATTACAGCGACCGTCTATGTTTTCAATTTTTACCGAAATTGTCATGCCATCTATTGTTTAGGATTGAGATCTCCCTAGTGTACGATGATATGCACGTAATTTCCAATCCCTGTTCGTTTTATGACACTGTTTGTAAAAACACCGTAATCAAACGTGCCGTCGTCCTTGGTTGCTCAAGGTGCGGCCAATGGCCGGAGTTCGGGATGAAACGCAATTGTGCTGATGGGAAACGCTGCGTATGAATCTTGCGTACCATCTCAGGAGCTATCACGGGGTCCTCTTCGGCGCCGATTATCAGGATGGGAGACTCACACGTCGTTGTCGAAAAACCTGCTGAATCACCACCCGTGAAGGCGTCGTAATAGCCGCGCGCAGCCTCTTTTCCCATCAGTACATTCGTCGTTGTTGAATTTCGAAGATCATCTGCACTGAGGTTTTTTGAGAACGCCTGACGTATTCCTTCTTGTGCGGGCGCATCGCCACCGCTCTCACGCAACATCGACCGAACAGCGTCCGGTAAATTGTTACCTTCTAGGGGGGTGGGGGTAAGCAATATCAATGCAGACACTTTGTTTTTTAGTCGTGCGGTCACCAATTCTGCAATCTGCGCTCCCATGCTGTGGCCAATGAGGATCACTGGCGTACCGTCTTCTCCAACATGGTCAACGATGTCTTTCGTAGCTCGATCAAGTGTATATGGTCCAAGATCAGACCGTCTTGCTCCGGCGCCTGGCAGGTCTGGAGCAGTACATTTATATCCGGCTGTAGTGAGTATGCTCATCAGGGGTTTCCAGAGTGAGGCGTTATCAAGGAAGCCGTGAATGAACACGAGGCGATGGTCGGTGACACTCGAAATTTTATCGCGCGACATGATGTGATCTCCTTTATTTTTTGGCTTGCTAACTGCTCTTGGTATGGATAATATGAGCATATGCGCGTAATGTCCAGAAAAAAGAGTTGAATATTTTTTTGTTGTTACAAATACGTTGATATCAACATTATTTACTGAAGAGAAGATATGGTTACTCGACACGATATTGAATTCCTTGGAGAGCAAGACGTCCTCTTGCGCGGTTGGCTATTTATTCCGGAGGGTACTGGATCTCACCCTGCGATCTCCATGTGTCATGGATATGCAGCAGTGAAAGAGCATGCACTCGAGAAATTTGCACAATCTTTTGCTGAGGAAGGTTTTGTCGTGCTGGTACACGATCATCGGAATTTTGGTGCCAGCGATGGAACCCCCAGGCACGACATCGATCCGTGGATGCAGATCGCCGACTGGCGCCGCGCCATCACCTTTCTCGAATCAAGGCCGGAGGTTGACGCCGCTCAGATTGGCATCTGGGGTTCTAGCTACAGCGGTGGCCATTCACTAGTGTTGGCTGCCACAGATCCAAGGGTGAAATGCGTGGTCTCACAAGTGCCAACCATAAGCGGTTTTGAGCAAGGCCGCCGCCGCATATCCCCTGACAATTTGCCGGGCTATCTTGACCATCTCATGGATGACATGCGTCGTAGTCATAAAGGACAACCGCTGACTATGCAAGCGATCGTCAGTGAAGACACCCAGGTCACGGCAGCGTATCGATCTAAAGAAGCCAGCGAATTTTACTTAAGAGATATCGGCGCGGCCGATTGGTCCAACACAGTGACGTTGCGATCAAGCTTTGCCGCGCGATTGTATGAGCCAGGCACCTGGATCAGCAGAATTTCGCCCCGTCCGCTGCTGATGATCGTGGCGACCGATGATCGAGTCACCATGACAGATCTTGAGCTTCGCGCTTACGAAGAGGCGTTAGAGCCGAAACGGCTGGTCACTATCGCTGGGAATCATTTTTCCCCTTATGACGCCGCATTTTCCGTTGCTAGCACCGCGGCGATCGATTGGTTCAGATTGCATTTGTCCGTGCCGCAGACCCATCCCGCCATTTGAACCGGCGGTTGTTAAATAAAAGGAGATTTTATATGCCAGTTTTTCACGCCCACATCCCTAAAGGCCGCTTTGGAAAAGAGCAAAAGAAAGCCATCGGTAATGCGCTTAATCAGTCCCTAATCCAGGGGTTGGGTATCCCACCAGGTGATCGCTTCATCATCATTAGTGAACATGCCGAAGATGAGTTGTTTATCGATCCTACTTTCATGGGTATGGAGAGATCGGAGAACGCAATGATCATCAACGTGCTTATCGGCATGCATCGCCCCTTGAGCGATAAGCGTACGCTGATGGCGGCAATTACCCGTCTTCTCGAGGAGTCCGTCGGTATCTCTCCTGACGACGTATTTATCGCGATGGTGCCGGTGCCGAATGAGAATTTTTCGTTCGGCAAGGGTATTCCGCAGCTCGCCGAGATTACGCCGAAATGGTGAAATGCGGGATGAAAGAAAAAGAAGATATATCTTTCATCGAGCGGGAATTGATAGCAGTTACGCTCTGATTCGCATTTGCAAAACGGCTATGCTGGAGAGGGATTGTATCGACGCTGCAGTCACTTCGTGACATGGTCGATACACCCGGCTCCATACGTAGGACATAACGCACTTAAATACAGTCGCCAATCACGACGTCTTCTTTTGTTTCAGGCGGAAATCGCTCGGTCCTAGGATTTTTCCGCTCTGAGTGGTCAGACGCAGTCTGGCGAGCGGTTGTTCATTGACTGTATCTACCATGACGTATCCCACTTCCCTTGGTTCGAAACAGTTCTCTTCTCCCCATTGCCAGAGAGCGACGAGAACCACCCCGAGTTGCTCGCCCTTGGGCGTCAATATGTAAAGATGACTTAATGCAGACTCGCTATCTGGTTCGATGCGAAGTATCCCTTCGTCAACGAGTTTCTTCAGTCGGACCGACAGAATATTCTTAGCAAGACCGAGACTTTTCTGAAATTCTCCGAAACGCCTCTGTCCGCGGAAAGCATTGCGGATGATGAGAAGCGTCCACCATTCGCCTACAACTTGGAGTGTTCGAGCAATTCCACAATCTGTTTCGCTCATGTCGGCTTTCTTGCCTTTCATTTCATTCTCCGTCGGACTTAATTGATATTGGTTGCAAAGATAAACCATTGCGCCTATTATGTCGAAAGGTTTTAAAATTAAACCATTCGCCGGAAACGTTCGGCTTTGATATGGAGAAATGCAGATGAGTAATTTATTGGAGCTGGCTATTACGGCTCATGGTGGCTGGGATCGGTGGCAAGCGGTGAAAAAACTGACTGCTCGGGTGGCAATCGGCGGCGGATTGTGGCATCTCAAAGGGTGGCCAGGCGTTCTTGCGGACTCCAGCGTTTCGATTGATCCACATCGGCAGCACGCCGAATACTCTCCCTTCACCGAAGTTGGGAGGCGTAGTATTTTCGAGACGGAACGAGTAGCAGTTGTTGACGTCAATGGTGCGACTGTCGAAGAGCGCACGTCGCCTAGGGAGGCATTCAATGGGCACACATTAACAACACCTTGGGACATGCATCATCTGAATTACTTCAGCGGGTATGCAATGTGGACTTACCTGACGACACCATTTCTGTTTCAGTTTCCAGGATTTCAATCTGAAGAAATTGCGCCGTGGAACGAGGATGGAGATACCTGGCGTCGCCTGAAAGTGATTTTCCCGCAGGACGTACATAGCCACTCAACCGAGCAAACGTTCTATTTTGACGCTACAGGTATTCTTCGTCGACATGACTACAGCGTCGACATTATGGGTGGAA
The DNA here is from genome assembly GCF_026127345.1 of Herbaspirillum lusitanum. Lineage (NCBI taxonomy): Bacteria > Pseudomonadati > Pseudomonadota > Betaproteobacteria > Burkholderiales > Oxalobacteraceae > Herbaspirillum > Herbaspirillum lusitanum. Next base: position 487,233 of record NZ_QXFG01000005.1, read on the forward strand.
CCTCTAGCGCAAATTATGCTACTGAACCTAAGGAATTCGGCGGAATTATTTTCCCGACCAAGCGTCGAGTGTATGCAATCGGCCAAGACAACAAGCCACTTCTGGACCGCGTGGCTGTATCAATTGATTTTCTTAATATCGACGTCGTCTGAAGTGCAAGTTTGCCAGGCATCTTAGATGTCTGGCGTAGTTGTTTAAGGTAGTGTCGAGATCGGGGTTGGGCATTCTCAATCTGTACTCAAGATATTCACGCGTGCGACACCGGAACATTTTCATTTGTAATTGAGGTTTTATCTGTCACAGTCAAATTTACATTCAATGTGACGTGTGATGATGGGCGATGCTCGGAAGAGTCTGTGCTAAAACCGGAAACCTTATAGAAAAAGAGGATCCATGGACAGAATACAAGCAATGCGCATCTTCGTGAAGATAGTGGAGCAAGGAAGCTTCCAGCGTGCAGCGACTCTACTGCATCATTCAACAGCAGTAATCAGCAGGCATATTGCAGATCTCGAACATCAACTTGGTGTGCGCTTACTCAATCGCACGACACGCAAGCTCTCCCTCACCGAGGCAGGTCAAATTTATTACGTCAGGGTTCAACGTATCTTGTCCGACATAGAGGATGCTGAGTCACTCACATCTTCATCTGCAAAAGAACCTGGCGGGAAGTTTCGCCTCTATTCCCAACTGGGATTTGGTCAATTCTGTCTTCCTGAAATCTTATCCCGCTATGCGCATCTTCATCCAAAGACTACTTTGGAGGTGACTGTGTCCGATCGCAATATCAATTTAATTGAAGAGGGGTACGATGTAGGCATCTATAGCGGCATACAAAAGATCAATGGAAGCATGATTGGTCGCCAGCTGGCAATAACCGAAATTGTTTTTTGTGCCTCACCGATCTATTTGGAGGCCCACGGCATGCCAGAGCGGCCATCGGATCTGGGGCGCCATGACTGCCTCTGCTTCTCTTTCGAAAATCTCGACAAGAAATGGCCTGTTCTCGGGTACCAAGAAGAGCATCTTGTACCGATACAAAGCAAATTTGTGTTAAACAATCTGGAATTGCTCCGCCATTACGCTCGGAAAGGTATGGGTATTATTCTGAGTCCTTCCTATTCACTGGAAGAGGATCTGCGAAATGGTAGCTTGGTGTGCGTCCTACCAAAGTATCACGCAAGGAAAATTCCACTCATACTGGCCTATCCAAATCGCAAACTACTTTCAACTGCCGTAAGAAATTTTGTCGATTTTATGGCGAGAACATTCCCGTATCCAGAGATTGATCACTGGATAGACTTGGCTTCGCTGAAGGCCTCCTAAGAAGGTATTCATCGTCAGATATTCAGTCTCAAATCATCTTTCTGGCCAACCCGAAGTATCTCTTCCAAACCAGTTGAAAGCCTAATAACCCGATAAAGTGCCAGTACTATCGCGCCCCGATGATGATGATGAGCCCGATTCATATCTCGGGTATGGCAGTTGTGCCGAGTCGAGATAGCTTTCTTTTGTAGTTGGTAAATGAGCGGACGGATCAATTCATTTCGCAGGTAAAGAAGGCTTGAGGTCTTTTTAGGGGCGCCCTACGCAGGGTGCTCAGATTTTTTGGTGCGCTTCGTGCGTTGTACTTCGACTGCGTTGTGTACTTGAATGCCGAGCGTGATTTGCTCTCGATCAAATTTTTCAAGAGCGACGACGCCATCGGGTAAATTGGCATACACCATATCGTAGATTTCATAGCATCGAGTCGTCCATGGATAGCTAGTCCGCCAGACGAAACCGAGCGTTCTGCCGACATTCGGCGTACCCAATCGCTCCTGAAACCCGCCAGTCCCTGCAATCATCGGAGTGGCGGTGAGAGGAGCGATAACTACGCAATTGCTGCTGCTCAGCAGTGCATGGAGCGTGGCAATGCTGGCAACGTAGGGTACGGTATCGGATTTCCAGCCAATATGGTCCTGCAGACTGACCCGTAGACTGGTTGTTCCTCCGTATGCATAAGTGTCGACGGCGCCACCTTCATCAAGAATGTAGCTGGGAACATCCACTTCGGAGACGTTGTGTCGGACTGGGGCCTTTGCACCCTTGGGTACCTGGCCGCAGACAATGTAAGGCTCCCAGAATAGCGGTAGCCATCGAAGGCCAAGATCCTCGGCCGGCGCCGGGCCGATGATCAAGTCGATTTCGCAGTTCTTGAGTTGCGCAAAGAGATCCGACGCACTACCTTCCCTTACGTCGATCTTCATCTCAGTGAATTTTTCTCGGACGGCCCGTATAGCTGTCTTGAGAAGTGCGGGAGCAGCGCTGGGGACGACTCCCAGTCTAAGGCTTCCCCCGGGAAGTCCACCGGAATCACGCGAAACGCTCTTAATGGCCTGTGCCAGTTCAAGCAAGCCCCTGGCGTATTGAGCGATCTGCAGTCCAATCGGTGTTACATGAACGCCGCTACCGATGCGTTCAAACAGCGGGACCGCCAGTTCGTCCTCCAATTTCTTGATCTGCGCGCTCATCGTCGGCTGAGTCACTTCGCAGTGCTCGGCAGCGCGACTGATGCCCCCATGGTCGATGACAGCCAGTACATAGCGCAGTTGAGTAAGAGTCATGCTCGCTTCATTTCTAAATGGCCAGCACAGATTATTGCATAGATAAAACCCTATGAATATAAAGAAAAATCATGGTGGCCTGGCCGCTGAGGGGCGATCATTGCATAGGCTCGACCCAATGACGTTGTACGTGACGTAGGAATTCCACCATCTGTTCATGGGGGGCGTTGTGGTTGGCGGCTTCCATCACATACCCACTCCACGGTGCGCGCCACAAAGGAGGAGCAGAGCAGGAATATCTCTGAGCACTGCGGGAGGCCGCGCTCAATGTCGGCCAAGCTTTTGTGGTTCTGCTCAGATCTCCATGAGCATCCAGTGTGCCAAGTTAGTCATCAACAGTCGCTTGCAGGTCATTCAGAGGCGCTTTGATGGAGGTTAAGTATATAGCCAATAAACAATTGAATATAATAAATTCATCGTATATTATCTATGTTAGGCGATTTAACCAAAATGGAGAAAAAACATGGGACGACTAACGCTTACTTTTGACAACGGCCCCGAGCCGGAAATGACGTCACACGTCTTGGACGTGCTGAAAAAGCACGACGTACAAACGACTTTCTTTGTCATCGGAAAGAAAATGGCACACCCCGGAGCGCGAGAGGTCTTGGCGCGTGCCCGTGGCGAAGGCCACTGGATTGGGAACCACTCCTTCAACCATCGTGATTCGTTGGGTAATGCGCCTACCGAAAGCTTCTTCGACGATGAAGTGTCACGTACCTTCGATGCCTTAGGTGACCTGGCACACCCGGACCGCTTGTTTCGCCCCTTTTGTAACGCGGGCTTGATCGACCGCCAACTGTTCAAAAAAGAGGACATTCAAAAAATGTCGGCCGCCAAGATCACGTGCGTGCTGTTCAATTCCGTTCCCCGGGATTGGGAGCATGCCGATGCTTGGGTGGGCCGGGCTTTGTCCGAATTGACGACCAAGCCTTGGACGACGATGGTTTTACATGACATCTACGGGTATCCCGATGGCGTCGACGTTCGCGCAATGTTGCAATTGGATCGTTTCATATCCCTGGCGAAAGAAAATGGGCATGAATTTCTTCAAGAGTTCTCTCCCGACTGTGTCCCTATGCGCCGTGGAGAAATCCGCTTCGACATTCAGTCCCTCGCGAACTGAGTTTTGATTGCGGTCGCGCAAGCGTTGCGGGCAAGTGAAGTCAAGTCTCCCAGCGAGCGTGACGCCGAACTTTCTTGAATATTAAGAGGCGAAAACATGAAATTGTTACGTTACGGACAGGTCGGTTCTGAGCAGCCGGGTGTTCTGGATAGATCCGGAAACATCAGATCCCTGTCCTCAGTGATCAACGATCTGGGGCCGGCGACTCTGGGGTCGGTGCAGGCCAAGCTGGCCGGTTTATCTATCGAGAGTCTGCCGCTTTGTCCCCCGGGTACACGTGTGGGCGCGCCCATCGCCAGGCCGGGCAAGATCGTCTGCATCGGACTGAACTACCGAGCGCATGCGGTGGAAGCCGGGATGCCGATTCCGCTGGAGCCCGTGGTCTTCCTGAAGGCGTCGAGCTCACTGTCGGGCCCCTATGACCCCGTGATCCTACCCGTGAACTCCAGCAAATGCGACTGGGAAGTGGAGTTGGGAGTGATTATCGGCCGCAAGGCCAAGCGAGTGTCTCCAGATGCCGCGCTTGACCATGTTTTGGGCTACTGCGTGGTTAACGACGTGAGCGAACGGGCATTCCAACTAGAGCGTGGAGGGCAGTGGACGAAGGGAAAAAGCGCCGACACCTTCTGCCCGGTAGGCCCATATCTCGTGACAACCGACGAAATCGCTAACCCGCAGGCACTGCGTTTGCGATGCGAAGTCTCTGGCCGGGTGGCTCAGGATAGTAGTACCTCGGACATGATTTTCAGTGTAGCTGATGCGATCAGCTATCTGAGCTTTTTCATGACTCTCGAACCTGGCGATCTCATCTGTACAGGCACCCCGCAAGGCGTGGGTCACGGCCACAAGCCGCCGATCTACCTCCAAGACGGCGACGTTATGACCCTGTCGATTGAGGGCTTGGGCGAACAAAGGCAACCCGTGGTGGCGGAACGCTAGTGACAGCGATTCCCGCGCGCCTCGCGGGACTTTAAAAAATTAAAAAAACACACATAAATGATAGGAGACAAAAATGAGCAACGATCAGGTCGTATTGTCGAATACAGACAGCGCAGCCGGCAGGGACTCTCTTGCGACCAAGCGTCCCATGACGCCAGCCGAGAAGCGGGTGATAGCAGCTTCATCGATGGGCACCATTCTCGAGATGTACGATTTTTTCCTAGTCGGCGCGTTGTCGTCCGAGATTGCCAAGCATTTCTTCGCGGGGGTCAATCCTAGCGCTGCCTTCATTCTGTCGCTGCTCGGATTCGCTGCTGGGTTCGTCATGCGACCATTCGGGGGCATGGTGTTCGGCCGCTTCGGCGACATGTTTGGCCGCAAGCGCACCTTCCTGGCGACGATCTTGCTCATGGGCGTGGCCACGTTCGTGATCGGGCTGCTGCCAGGGTACGCATCGATCGGCTTGACGGCGCCAATATTGTTCGTGCTCATGCGGATGTTGCAAGGGCTCGCCATCGGCGGCGAGTTTGGTGGGGCTTTTATCTATGTTGCGGAGCACGGATCGAAGCATGATCGTGGGTTTCGCATATCCTGGGTTGTGTCGACGGGGGCCGGTGGGCTACTGCTGTCGTTGCTGGTTGTTCTGCCACTGCGCTATTTCTTGGGGGACGCTACGTTTTTTGATTGGGGGTGGCGCCTTCCTTTCTTGTTTTCCATCCTGATCCTGCTGGTTTCGCTTTGGATCCGGCTAAAGCTGGACGAGTCCCCCGAGTTCCTGCGTATGAAGGCCGAAGGCGGCATGTCCAAGGCGCCCATCGCTGAGACGCTTGGCGAATGGAAGAACTTGAGACTGATCCTGATCGCTGTGTTTGGCGTGATGATGGGCACGGTCATCATCTTCTATAACGGCCAACTGTACACGATGTTCTTCCTTACGAAACTACTGAAGGTAGATCCCACCACGACGAATATTCTCGTCATTAGTGCGACGTTGCTGACGGCACCGCTCTATCTCGTCTTCGGAAAGCTGACCGATGTAGTGGGGCGTAAGAAGGTTCTTGTCGCGGGCTGTCTGCTGGGCTCCCTGTTCACCATGCCCCTGTTTAAAGGACTGACTCACTACGCCAATCCCGCCCTTGAGAAAGCACAACTCGAAGCGCCCATCGTGGTCAGGGCCCGTCAGGATGAATGCGCCTTCCAGTTCGATCCGACAGGGACTGCCAAATTCACTAGTTCCTGCGACATCGTCACCAGCAGCCTTGCCAAGGCCGGTTTGAACTACAGCAGCCTACCGCTGGAGAGCGGAGAGGTCGCGCAGGTCCATATCGGTAGCGACATCGTGGAAGGCTATCGCGCTTCGGACCCCGATGTTGCAACCAAAGCCAAGCAGTTCAATGCGCAACTGCAGGCGGCCGCGGCCAAGCATGGCTACAATAACGGGATTGCCAGCAAGGACGATATCAATACACCGATGGTGCTTTTGATCTTAATGGCTTTAATTTCCTTTAGCGCCATGGTGTTCACCGCGAGCATTGCGATGCTGGTGGAGATGTTCCCGACTCGAATCCGCTACACAGCGATCTCCATTCCCTACCACCTGTCCTCCGCGGTATTTGGGGGCTTCCTGCCAGCAACCTCCTTTGCCATCGTGGCCGCGACAGGCAATATTTATTCCGGTCTCTGGTATCCCATCCTAGCTTCACTACTGTCTGCGCTAATACTGATCGCATTTGCGAAAGAAACCAAAGGCGCTAGTTGAGCGCACGAACCAGGTGCCCTCGCGTTGACGGCCACCTTCCTACTTTGTCCTAAGGAGTAAATCTATGTCTGCCTATTTCATCGTACGAGGCAATATTCACGATCGTGTTGCCTTTCAGGAGTATGCCAGCCGGTCACCCGGTGTGCTGGCGCGCTTTGGCGGCCGTCACATTGCCCGTGGCGGCAAGAGCATTTCATTCGAGGGAGCGGATGACCGCCCTCATGTGGTCATCGCCGAGTTCCCCGATTTCGAGTCAGCGGAGAAGTGCTATCGGTCCGAAGCTTATCAGGCGCTCATTCCTCTCAGGAGTGGCTGCGCAACGCTCGAATTCACGCTCATTGATGGGATGCCTACGTCACCCAGCACCTAATTCCAGCATGAGCCACCATGGCTCATAGCGCTATAGCTGAAACATTTGATCTACAACTGGTCGACAATCCGGCCCAAATAAACAGGTAAAAACAGTATGACTAAGCGAACATTTTTGATCACGGGAGCCAGTAAAGGCATTGGTCGAGCACTTTCCAACAGGCTAGCAACATCAGGGCATCACGTCGTCGGTATCGCTAGGCGTGCCGATGACGCCACTTTCCGGGGGACTCTCGTTTCGGCGGATCTGGCAGACCGTGAAGCAACGGACAAGGTTTTGCGAGAACTCACTACGAAATTCTCTTTCGATGGTGTGGTGAATAACGTCGGATTTATACGCCTCGGCCGAATTGGTGAAATTGATATCGATCACCTCGAGGAATCATTTCGACGCAACCTGACACCGGCGGTACAGACGGTTCAGGCTGTATTACCTGCGATGCTGGAGAAGAAATGGGGGCGTGTGGTCAACATATCGAGTCTGACGATTCTCGGCGTGGCCGATCGGACGTCATATGCAGGCTCCAAGAGTGCCCTTTCAAGCTTCACCCGTACGTGGGCGCTTGAACTTGCACAACACGGTATTACCGTCAACGCGGTCGCGCCAGGTCCGACTGACACGGAGATGTTCCGCGAGAATACCCCCGCCGGCAGCGACGCGGAGAGTCGCTTTCTCTCAATGATCCCGTTGAAGCGTCTCGGAAAGCCAGACGAAATCGCGGCTTTGATTGCTTTTCTCCTTTCCGAGGATGCAGGCTTCGTCACTGGTCAAACTCTATTCGCGGATGGTGGAGCGTCTATCGGCAAGGCAGCAGCTTAGAAAAAAGAGTGTCCGTCAACATCCAGTTTGTGGTCTTCGTCGGGACGGCGGCCATGGCCGTACTGCAGATCGGCTGCGCTCCGGGCGAACGAAATCACGACCTTTCGTGACGAGAAACTCTAGCGAAGGTGCTGGACGTTGACAGTGGCGCGGAATTGCCACTGTCGACGGGTAACATCCTCCTCAATATCGGGAATGACAAAAAAGGCAAAACTTGCGCAGAGTAGGGAGTACTTATGTGGACCCATGCGTGCTGTTTATTGACCAAAGCCGTTATAGATCGTACGGTGCGTCGACATCTATTACTTGGTATCCAGCTCCGGCTACTTGCGAACCATCAGTCTTAGTAATACTGCGCTCAATGTTTATATTCAACTTCGACCATAAAAACGGTGAGGCTGAGAAACTAATCCTCACTCCTTTACTATCGTCGCCATATCGGAGCCACTGTCCAGATTGTTCAGTTGTTTGCAATGTCCATGAGCTGAAAAAAAATAGACCTGGATCTAATTGAGCATTCCTGAACGGAACTTCAGCCGTATCATCAAGACAATCTGCCCGAGTAAATCGTAAAGTCCGATTTTTAAAATCAGAGGAAGAGTCAAAGCTTTCGTGTAGTGACGAATTCTCATTAGATCCATGCCATTTTCTTCGATGGATGGAATAGTCCTGTCCGACATCTCTAATTGGCCGTTCGCGGTCCGCTATTTACAGCGACTGAGCGTTAAAATCACGGCAGCGTAGCTGAGTTCGAAATTTCATGTTTGCTCTCCTTGAACTCCAGAAGCCAATTCGGGTTGAGAAATTCCACCTTCATTGAGGATCCATTTCTCAATTTTGTCGTGCCATGAGCGTAATAGGTCAAGAGGCCTACGTCGATAATGTTTTTCGGCTAAGGCACTAGGCTTATGTCCCATCAGTTGTGCGGAAATACCGCTGGGCATTTCAATCCATTCGCACAGCGTCCCAAAAGATCGTCTTAGGCCGTGCAACGTCAGATGGGGAAGTGCTGCCTGCTGCAAGGCCTTCTTATGCGACCACGTTGCATCCGCAATTTTTCCGTCCGCAGATGTATCGCTACTGAATACCCATTCCGATGCAGACCAAACTTCTCCACGTTCCGCCATGCGTTTTATCTGACGGGAGCTAGGAGGTATTGCATTTAATTGTTTCAATTGTTCGAGCAGTTGGCAAAGATAAGGTGTCAGAGGAATAGTGCGTCCATTTTTTTCTACTTTGTCGGAAATGGTCAGACTGCGCCACCGAAAATCGACGTCAGTCCATTTGAGGCAGGCAAGCTCTTCTCGACGTGCGCCTGTAATAAGTAGCCCCTGCAAATAGGTGCTGACGATGGGATTAGGGAGATTTCTTACTGCTGCAAACCAAGTAGCTAGTTGCTCCCGTTGAAGGACGTCTCCTTGTTTTGCACTAACGCGTGGTACTGCATCTTTTACGGTTCGACTTTGATAGGTTTTTTCGGGGACTAAGCCCTGAAATTCCGGCATATCCGCTGCCCACCTGATAAATGCTCTGAGTAAGCGAAAAGCAAGCGCCGCCACTGTTGGCCGTTCTTCGGTATGGCGAGATAGCCAGTCGGAAATGTGACTACTCGTGAGTTCGTCTAATCTGTCTGGTCGGAGATCAGCGAGAATTCCTGGTTTTGTAAGGCCCTTCCCGCGCCATTTAGGCTCTCCGCCAATTTGAGCGAGGACAATATGATCTTGATAATGTCGCTCGCTCCATCGAGGACGACGTAATTCAACGTAGCTGTCCCAGGCTTCGCCAAAGGTCATGTTCTTTCTTCGGCTTTCAACCTTTTGAACCTCATATGCCTTTTGCTGGGCGAGTTTTTCATCTCGAGGGTCTTTTCCTTCGTCTAACAGACGCTGGAGCCGCCGAGCTTCCTCTTTAGCCCTATCGATTGGCCATGCACTAGTGGAACCAATCGTGAGGCGAATTGAATTTCCGTGGATCTTTCCCTGAAAAATGAATGATTTGGCGCCCGACGAAGTCGCGCGCAGGCCTAGCCCTGGAGTGGTGATATCCCAAAGGAATGATTGGCTTTTCCCGACTGGACAGGTGTGAGCAGTAATTCGGGCAATCGTGAAATTGATTTTGGATGTCGTCGACATATGAATCCGTGTAACCGCCATGTAAGCGCTATGTAACCAGATTATGGCGTTTTTGATCAATCTGCGTCAACGCTGATACATGTCATTATTTTAATAAGTAATTGATAAATAAGGTTAATATTGTTTTTTGTATGCCCGGATCAATCCCGATAAATGCTCGAGGTAGCGGACTCATAATCCGTTGGTGCCGTGTTCGACTCACGGGGGGGCCACCAAAAAACTCTGAGTAATCAGGAAAAACGCCACTCTGAAGAGTGGCGTTTTTGTTTCTCCGGTTGAAACCAAGTCTGAGCATCTTATACAGGGTTACGCACTTCGCTTTTACCGCCCACATTGCTCTTGGTACTATAGTCAACGCCAAAACGTTCCATGTAATCGCGCATCAATTGTCGAATGACTTGGGATGGGGTCAAATCTTGGCTGAAGCACAGCTCTTCAAATGCCTTTTTCTTGATCGGGTCGACGAGTACCGTCAGTCGAGCGGTTTTATTTTCCATGATAGTCCCTGATGTGAATGATGAAAATTATAATCAAATTATAATAAAAATCTTTGAAAAATTTGATCAGTCGTGCCGCTGATGTGACTTGCCGCATCATTTCGCAACCGAATGGATGCCCGCACTGCTTCACTACTTTTTTGTGTTGTCATTTTCGACCAGCATGAGGGCGCTTAAAGGAATCATCCCTGACATGGCATTGAATTCCGCCTTTGTCTTGCCTTGCCCGGTCTGGAAACGTTCGGCCAACCCCTCGAACCCCAACTTGTAGAGATGATCCAGTACCACGGCCTGTTTCTGCAGGTCTGAGAGGGCCACATCCTGGTTGCCGTGTAATGCGCACACTACGCGATTTAAGCTGGCAGTTGCAGTACTCCACCAGAGTCGCGAGTCAAACGCCGACCAGAGTCGTTCCATCGATGAGGCCAGATCTTCGTCATCGCCCCAAAAATTGGAGACGAGGATGCCATTTTCAGACAGCGCTGCCCGGCAGGCGGTGTAAAAAGCAGTGGTGTTTAATGCTGGCACCAAACCATTTGCGTCGAAACCATCGTGCAAAATGACGTCCACTTTCGCTTCCATTGTTGCAATGTAGTCTTTCGCATCGGTGTGCAGCACCACGAAACGTTCACTGTCGGGGGGAACTGCAAAGTCCTCGCGCAATGCGATCACATCTTCATCAATTTCCAATACGGTGATGTTCGTATCCGGAAACATGCGATGGCAATATTTAGCCAAGGACCCGCCTCCCAAACCGATCATCAATATTGACCTCGGCTGGGGATTGAACAGCAAGAAAATCATCATGCCGCGTGTGTAACTGAGGAGAAGTTCGTCCGGATCACTCAGCCGCATGGCGCTTTGAATGAACCGGGCATCAAAATGCAGTGTACGCATGTCGTCACTGTCAAAAAAAAATGGTTTTCCTTTGCTGGCCAGATAAGCCTCCTCAAATGCACTGGCTTTTTTCTGAAAACTCTTGAGTAATGTATGTTTCATTTTCTTCAACTTCAACGGTAAACAAGGACATGCAATAAAAATCAGACCAGCACTTGGCGCGTCGCGGAAAAAAACTCGTGGATCTTTTTTTCGATGCCAGGTGCAATCATTACTTCCGGTTTGCAGCCATTGGGGCACGCTAACGATGGTGTCGTGCCAAACAGGCGGCAAATAAGTGGGCGGTCATCATAGACCTGGCAGCCATCGTTGCCCAGATGAGGGCAACTCAGATTTTCCAATGCAGTAGCGTGTTCCTTCGTTGTTTTAACCGGTAGCCGTGACATTTCTTCTGGCGAGGTTGTCACGGGGCCGCAACAATCAACGCATCCAGGTTTGCAAACGAAAGTGGGAATATGACGGCGAAAGAATTTTATTTTTTGGATGTTGGTTGTCATGAGTACTTCGCTGTGTTTGGGGCGATTACGAAAACTGATTCAGACCGCTGAAAATATCAGCATGCCGTTTTTCTCATAGGCCGTTGGTGCATCACCGACTCGAGCTGACGTTGCTGCAAGATGCTTTGTAGCACTTGGCATAGATCCACCGTATGCCCGCCAACGATTTCTTTTAAGCGTCTGATAAGCGTCTTATTGGATGTTTGAAGCGCGGTTCCCTTGCAGGCGAAAACAACTTGGTTCATGGAATCGAAAACAGGAATGACGATCACGGCATTGTCGAAACTGCGCCGAATGCGATCCACATACACCTGGCCGACATAGCCAATATCGATCAGATTGACGACCATAATGCCCCCGTCATCAAGCATCTGGTATGCGTTGTCGTAAAAGTCCTGACTGCACAATTGAGCAGGTTGGCCGACACGGTCAAAACCATCGACGATCAACACGTCGTATTTTTCTTTATGTCTTTTGACGAAATCAGCGCCATCCACGCATTGGACGGACAAGCGGTCATCGTCCTGCGGAATCAGAAAATGGTCACGCAAAGCGATTACGTCGCTATTATTTTCGAGCACCGTAATCAACGAGTTGGGAAGATGCTGATGACAGTACTTTGGTAAAGAACCTCCACCGAGCCCGATCATCGCAATTGACACGGGATCTTGATGGAAAAATAGAAATCCCATCATCGTTTGTGTATAGCCGAGTGCCAGGCGAAATGGCGCTTGCATATCCATTTCACTATGTACCGATAGCATATTGAAATGCAAATAAGCCGATTGGCCGTTGGAATAAATGAATGGCTTTCCATCTGCTGATGTGGACATCAGATCATCGAATCGATCGACCACCATCGGTATAAATTCTTCCGAAACAGGCGGATCTGCGTCTTCGAGCAACGCCTGTAGATAAAAACGGACGCGCTTGGGCAACAGCCGCAACGAGCGCGTGGATTTCCCTAGCAAGAAATTATTGGCCGTAATGTCTGCTCGTTTTGACGAATATATTGACGCTTCAGATGGATATTTTTTGTATTTAATCATGACCATTGCATTGTAATGTAAAACAAATATTAGAATAATTATATTGCAATGAAATGCATCTTTTCAGGCTCTTGCTTCCTTAAGCGTGAGGCGATTTTGCAGAGCATCTGAGCCAGTATTGCGCGGTTTAAGCATGTTGTTGCGTGTCAGTCAGCCGGGCGGGGCAAGCTGAGAGAAGGCGTTGTGGGTGGTATGGAAAATGCGCCGGCGGCGTTCATTGGTTTGCCGGAAGGGCGCAATCGGCAAGATGGTAGTGCGCGTGGCGGACTGATTGCCTGGCGTAGCGCAACTCTGTTTTCCCGCTCTCTGTATATAGAAGGCCTGGCAGTTTGCCGGGCCTTGGCTTTTTTGCGCTGTCCGGAGAAGCGCGGGATGGCGTCTTTCATTGCCATCAGGCACCACTCCCTCTTTGTCCCGAAAATCATTCGGTCCGGAAAGATGAAGTTCGCATCAGCAATATATTCAAACTCAAAAATGTAGTTTTAAAACTAACTATAAGTAGCAAAGCTACTTGTAACATTAGTACACATATTCTCCATTTCAGAGGCTATCGAGTGTTGTAATTCGCAATAAATCTATTGAATCTATGTAGTTACGGTAAAAAACCGTGGAAATTAATTTTTTAATGTGTAGAATTAAATAAAATTTTTAGTAAAACTACATGAAATGTAGAGAGGCAAAAAGAAGCGTAGCCGTCACATGGGTGCGTGGAAATAATGCCCATAAAAAAGAATTCGAGTGCAATGCTCGAAAAATAGTGGAAGTCCCCACAAGCATATTTAGGAGATGAAATGAAAAAAGCATCAAAGGTCGCATTCATTGCGAAGCCGCTCGCTATTGCTGCCGTCATGGCCGGCGCATGCGCAAGCGCTCAGGCTCAGACTAACGTCACCATCTACGGTCGTATCGACGCTGGCATCAATTACCAAAGCAACTTCACTCAACGCGATTCCACCGGCGCAGTCGTTGCGCGCGGCGGCAAATGGGGTGTTGACGGTAACGAATGGGGCACCAGCATGTTCGGCTTCAAGGGTAATGAAGATCTGGGCGGCGGTCTGAAGGCGATCTTCACACTGGAAAGCGGTTTTGACGCTTCCAATGGTCAAGTCAACGGCGGTTCGGGTCTGTGGACACGTCGTTCCTTCGTCGGCCTGAGTGGTTCGGCCGGTACCCTGAAGGTTGGTAAAGACCTGGCGATCCAAAGCGATCCGATCTGGGCGCTGGACCCGACCGGCCAACAAGCGCTGAGTACAGCGACGCTGGTCAAGGAACGCAACTGGCCGCAAACCAACAACATGGTCAGCTATGAATCGCCAAGCTTCGGCGGCTTCACGGCAACCGTGATGCACGGCTTCGGCGAAGCTGCAGGTTCGTTCACCAAGGGTGTGACGCCGACAACCGGTCCGACCAATATCAACAACGGCAGCCGTGACGGTATCTCGCTGGCTTACGTGCAACCGACCTACGAACTGCGCGCCATCTATGACGTGCAACGCGACACCAACGGCCAGTTCTCGACATTGTTCGCCTCCTCCAAAGAGCTGACACTGGGCGGCACCGTGACCATCGACAAACTGAAGCTGTTTGCCGGTTACGAAAACCTGCGTGCGCCTTCGGCAGCAGCAGGTTCGCCTGATCGCGCCAACCATTACTGGCTGGGTGCAAACTACCAGATCACACCGGCTCTGACGCTGATCGGTGCGGCTTACCACGTCAACGTCAACGGCGGCGTGGGTAGCGCCAACCTGTTCGTCCTCGGCGGCAACTACAGCCTGTCCAAGCGCACACTGTTGTACGCAACCGTCGGCACAATCCGCAACAGCTCGACTTCGGACTTCTCAGTCGAGTACGGCACCAACGGTGGCGCCGTGGGTCAGAACATGAATGCGCTGTACTTCGGTATCAGCCACTCGTTCTGATGCAAGACAAGCCCGGGGTCGTGTGATCCCGGCACCGTCCTCGCGGGCGTGATTCCATCGTTAATAGTCGCGATGGAATCATCCCGCGCAGGTCTGCAGCAAACGTGCTGTACTTTAGTCGGGCGGCACACGTAACGCAGAGTAATCGTAGGTGTAGTGACATCCTGAGGAACTCCCCCTCTTGGCCCGTTCGATGTTGAACGGGCTTTTTTATTGTCTGCGCGGATGGCGCTTCAGAATCCATCCGGCGGCGCCAAGAAGAGCAAGAAAGAAGCAAAGAACGCGACAAAGAAAAACCGGCAAGCCTTGCAGGCCTTGCCGGTTTATTTTTATGTGGAGGGCCGGCGCCGCACAGGCAGCCCGCCTTCCTGTCTCCGCCGCTTACTTGGTATGTGAGATCAGATTGGGTTTGTTGCCCTCGTCGCCGTGCTTTTCCACCGGATGATCGTCGGCTGCCGAGACCTTGTCGCCGAGGACGTCGTGCGTCGACGCGATGTGGGCCAGGATGCCGCGCTTGGCCTGGCGCTGCAGCTCCGCGAACGGGCTCGAGCGGTTCAGCGACACGCCTACCGCCAGCACGTCCACCAGCAACAGCAGCAGGATGCGCGACACCATCGGGATGTGCATCATGCTGCCTTCATCGTGCTCGACCGCCAGCGTGTAGTCGGCGCGCTTGGCCAGTTGCGAATTGCTCGGCGCCAGCGCGATGATGGTGGCGCCGGAGTTCACTGCAACTTCGACCGTGGTGGCCAGATGGCGCAGGCGGCCCGAGTTGGAGATGATGACCGCGACGTCGGTGTTCTTCAGCAGCGAGGCCGAGACTTCCTGCAATTGCGGATCGGTGTAGGCGGTCGACGGGATGCCGAGGCGGAAGAATTTCTGTTGCGCGTCTTCCGCCACCAGGCCGCAGCTGCCGAAGCCGTAGAACTCCACGCGCGTGGCATGGCTCAGCACTTCGATGACCTTGCTCAGCGTGTCCGCGTTGAGGCTGTCGCGCACTTCCATCATGGCGGCGATGGTGTTGTCGACCACCTTCACGCCGACGTCGAGCGCCGAGTCGCCGATATGCACCTGGCTGTGCGCGACCGGCACGGTGCCGGTGACGCCCGAGGCGAGTTTCAGTTTGAAATCGGCCAGGCCCTGGCAGCCCATGGTGCGGCAGAAGCGGATCACGGTCGGCTGGCTGACGTTGGCGCGGCGGGCGATTTCCGAAATCGGCTCGCTCATGACCGCACGCGGATGCGCCAGGATCAAGCCGGCCACGCGTTCTTCGGCCGGCGAGAATTGCGAGCGCGCCTTGCGGATGCGTTCCAGGAAAGGCACGGCATTGCCGCCGCCCAGGCGTTCGGCCAGGATCGCGGCGACGCCGACAAAAGCCGGGTAGGGCGCGGTGATGACGTAGGTCGGGATCTTTTGCATGTAGGCGTCGAAACGCCCCTTGCTTTCAAAGCGCGCGCGGAAGGCCGAACGTGCGAAGTAGTCGCCCAGATGCGGCACCACGCCGCCGCCGATGTAGATGCCGCCCAGCGTGCCGAGCGTGACCGCGACATTGGAAGCCAGCGTGCCGAGCATGCCGCAGAAGACGTCGACCACTTCCAGGCACAGCGCATCTTTCTGATTCAGCGCGCGGTCGACGATTTGCGGCGCCGTCAGTTCTTCGGCGTTCCTGATCTTGTTGATCTCGCACAAGGCGTTGTAAATCATTTCCAGACCGGGGCCGGAGATCAGGCGTTCGGCCGAGACGTGCTTGTAGGTGCGCCAGCAATATTGCAGGATTGCCGCTTCCTTTTCGTCGGCCGGCGAGAACGACACGTGGCCGCCCTCGCTGCCCAGCGCGATCCAGCGGCCTTCGCTCGGGATCAGGCCGCCCACGCCGAGACCGGTGCCGGCGCCGACCAGGCCGATCACGCCGCCTTCGAGTCCCTGGCCGCCGCCGATCTGCACGCAATGCGATTGCTCCAGATGCGGCAACGCCATCGACAGCGCGGTGAAATCGTTGACCACCAGCAGCGTATCGAGACCGAGCAGCTTGCGCGTCTCTTCAATCGAAAACGCCCAATGGTGATTGGTCATCTTGATCTGGTCGCCCTGCACCGGATTGGCGATCGCGATGGCGGCATGGTGGATGGCGGGGTGTTCGTTGGTTTCCAGGTAAGCCTTGGCCGCCTGCGAAAACTCCGCATAGTCGGCGCAACGCAAGGTCTGGATCGTATCTATCTGTCCGGGAGCACGTTCCAGCGCGAAGCGCGCATTGGTGCCGCCGATGTCTGCCAACAAACGCGGACCATCCATGAAGGTGTTCGACGCGTTGTAGCTGCCATGTATAAGCGATGCTGAAGACATGTAGTAAAACTTTCCGAAAAAAAACTGTTATGCGTATCGGTGAGGCTGTGCGCGGGCGTACTCTGCGATGCTTTTATTTTTGGTGGGCGTATATTAGCTCGCTTTGCGCAAATCCGTGGCCGTCACCGGTCTTCTGGCCAGTGCGCGCCGGCGCGCGACATCATCGCCGACGATGCACTGGGTCCCCAACTTCCGGCAAGATAAGATTTCGGCAACGCAGCAGTGCTCTGCCAATGGTTCAACAACGGTTCAACCCAGCGCCATGCCGCTTCCTGCTCATCGCGCCGTACGAACAGCGCGAGGTTGCCGCGAATCACATCCAGCAACAGCCGCTCGTAAGCATCTGCTCGTTTTTGTTTAAAGGCCTGGTCGAAGGCCAGATCCAGCGCTACCGGCTGGATCGTCATGCTGTCGCCGGGTTGCTTGGCGAAACAGTGCAACTGTATCGACTCCTCCGGCTGCAGGCGGATCACCAGCCGGTTGCTGTTTTCCACGCCTTGCGGCATCGGCAGGATTGCATGCGGGATCGGTTTGAAGGTGATCACGATCTCCGCCGTGCGTTCCGCCAGACGCTTGCCGGTGCGCAGGAAAAACGGCACGCCGGCCCAGCGCCAGTTATTGATCTCCGCGTGCAGCGCGATGAAGCTCTCGGTCTTCGACTGCGGCGCAATGCCGGCTTCCTGGTGATAACCGCCGACCGCCTGGCCGCGCACCGCGCCGGCGGCGTACTGGCCGCGCACGGCGCGGGATTCCAGGTCGTCGCGGCTGAACGGTTTCAGGGCGCGCAGCACGCGTACTTTTTCGTCCCGTATAGCATTGGCATCAAGCGAAGTCGGAGGTTCCATCGCCACCATGCACAGCAGCTGCAGCAAATGGTTCTGGACCATGTCGCGCAAGGCGCCGGTGCCGTCGTAGAACTCGCCGCGGCCTTCCACGCCGAGCTGCTCGGCAATGGTCAGTTGCACGTGCTCGATCGACTCGCGCCGCCACAGCGGTTCGAACAGGCTGTTGGCAAAGCGTAAAGCCAGCAAGTTCTGAACCGACTCCTTGCCCAGGTAGTGGTCGATGCGATAGATCTGGTCTTCGGCGAACACGCGCGCCACGGCGTCGTTGATCGCGCGCGAGGACTGCAGGTCGTGGCCGAGGGGCTTTTCCAGCACCACGCGGGCGTTGTCCAGCGCAATGCTGCTGGCGGCCAGGTGATTGCAGATCGGTTCAAACAGCTTCGGCGAAGTCGCCAGGTAATACACCGTGACGGCCTGGTTGTTCAGTTGCTCGCCAAGCAACGCGTAGTCGGCGGCGCTGGTCGCGTCCAGCACTACATAGGTAATGCGGCGCAGAAAACTTTGCCATTTGTCGGCGTTCTGATTGGCAATGCCTTCACTGACGTACAGGCCGGATTGCGTATGAACCCAGTCAAGATACGACTCCTGATTCAACTCCTGTTTGGCCACGCAGATGATGCGCCCATCTTGATGCAATTTGCCGTCAAGATGCGCGGAGAACAATGCAGGAAGGATCTTCCGCATCGCCAGGTCGCCTGTCGCTCCAAACAGGACGAAATTGAACAAGCACGCTTCTTCTTGAATGACTTGCATGAGATTTCTATGTAATTAAACAAAACTTATATTGCAATGTTACTGTAGCATTACTACAATTACAAGCGAGCGACGGGAGTTCGTCCTAATAATTAAATTTATTAAGGCAATTTTTGTAGTTTTACTAAAATGAAGTAGAAAAGAGTGCTCTGAAGCACCCGCCGTACCAACAGCAAGTTCTCTTCCCCGGGGAACCCAGACCTTGCCGCGGTGCAAGCCGACGGCAATTTTTAAAACACAGGAGATAAAAAATGATGTTGAAGCACGCCATTAAAAAAAGTCTGATCGCCACCACCCTGATCGCAGCTTCCACCGTAGCGTATGCCGCGGAAGTGGAGGTGCTGCATTACTGGACCTCCGGCGGTGAAGCAAAATCGGTTGCCGAACTCAAAAAAATCATGGAAGCCAAGGGCGTGACCTGGAAAGACTTCGCGGTCGCCGGCGGCGCTGGCGAGAACGCAACCACCGCCCTGAAGGCGCGTGTCATCGCCGGCAGCCCTCCGACAGCCGCCCAGATCAAGGGTCCTGCAATCCAGGAATGGGGCCAGGAAGGCGTGTTGGCCAATATCGATTCCGCCGCAACCGCCGGCAAGTGGGATTCCCTGCTGCCGAAGTCGGTCTCCAGCGTGATGAAATACCAAGGCCACTACGTCGCCGCACCGGTCAACGTGCACCGCGTCAACTGGCTGTGGATCAACCCTGAAGTGCTGAAGAAAGCCGGCGCCAAGACCCCGACCAACTGGGATGAATTCTTCGACGCTGCAGAAAAGATCAAGAAGGCCGGCTTCGTCGCCGTTGCCCATGGCGGCCAGCCATGGCAGGACGCCACCGTGTTTGAAACCGTCGCCCTGGGCGTCGGCGGCGCCGACTTCTATCAGAAGGCGCTGGTGAAACTGGACCAGACAGCCCTGACCAGCGCCAACA
Source organism: Herbaspirillum lusitanum (assembly GCF_026127345.1). Taxonomy (NCBI): domain Bacteria; kingdom Pseudomonadati; phylum Pseudomonadota; class Betaproteobacteria; order Burkholderiales; family Oxalobacteraceae; genus Herbaspirillum; species Herbaspirillum lusitanum. The sequence continues at coordinate 506,708 of NZ_QXFG01000005.1, forward strand.
TGGTCAAGACCTTCGACACACTGGGCAAGATCAAGACCTACATCGACAAGGATTCCGCAGGCCGCGACTGGAACCTGGCGACCGCCATGGTCATCAACGGCAAGGCCGGCATGCAATTCATGGGCGACTGGGCCAAGGGCGAATTCACCACCGCCGGCAAGCAACCAGGCAAGGACTATCTGTGCGTGGCAGCACCGGGCACCGACAAGTCCTACACCTTCAACATCGACTCGATCGCCATGTTCAAGGTCAAGAATCCTGATTCGCAAAAGGCGCAACTGACCTTGGCAACCGCCATCATGAGCCCGGAATTCCAGGAAGTCTTCAACCTGAACAAGGGTTCGATTCCGGTCCGTCCTGATATCCCACGCGGCAAGTTCGACAGCTGCGCCACCAAGTCGATGGACGACTTCGCGACATCAAGCAAAGCCAACACCCTGGAGCCAAGCATGGCCCACGGCATGGCCGTCAGCTCGGCAGCGCAAGGCGCGATGTTCGACGTGATTGCCAAGTTCATGAACTCCAACATGACTTCGCAAGCCGCCGTGCAAGCCCTGGCCAAAGCAGCCAAGACTCAGTAAGCAATAAGACGTAAATCAAAAGCAGTGTAATAAGGCCTGTTCCGCAGCACGCTCCGGCGTGCTTGCGAACAGGGTATTTACGGGGCGGGCGCAGCGGTCGGGCGCCCATCGTCGTGAAAGGCCGGCAAGATTATCCGGCCGGTTTCGCGATATTCCCCGGGTTCAGGAGACATGCATGTCCAACTCAACAGTTTCCCTGTCGTCGACTAGTTCGAGCGCTGCCGGCAAGCCCGCGCGTAGAAATGGCCGCAGTGGAAAATTCGCCGCGCTGGCCGACAACTGGCTGCCGCGCCTGGTCTTATCACCGACCATCATTTTCTCGCTGGTCTTTGTCTACGGCTTCATCGCGCTCACCGGCTATCTGTCGCTGACCAATTCGCGCCTGATGCCCAACTACACCTTCGCCGGCTTCGATCAATACACCCGACTGTTCGCGCTCGACCGCTGGTGGACTGCCGCCAGCAACCTGGGCATCTTCGGCGGCCTGTTCATCCTGCTGTGCCTGGGAATCGGCCTGTTCATGGCGATCCTGCTGGACCAGAAGATCCGTGCCGAAGGCGCACTGCGCGCCGTCTACCTGTATCCGATGGCGCTGTCCTTCATCGTCACCGGCGCCGCCTGGAAATGGATTCTCAATCCCGGCCTCGGCCTGGAAAAAATGATGCATGACTGGGGCTTCGCCAACTTCAGCTTCGACTGGCTGGTCAACTCCGACATGGCGATCTACACCGTCGTCATCGCCGGCGTGTGGCAGTCGTCGGGGTTTGTGATGGCGCTGTTCCTGGCCGGCCTGCGCGGCATCGACGACGCCATCATCAAGGCGGCGATGGTCGACGGCGCCAGCTTGCCGACCATCTATCGCCGCATCGTCATCCCGGCGCTGCGCCCGGTGTTCTTCAGCGTGCTGCTGGTGCTCGGCCACATCGCGATCAAGAGCTTCGACCTGGTGATGGCATTGACCGCAGGCGGACCCGGCACCTCGTCGGACTTGCCGGCGATCTTCATGTATCAGTTCTCCTTCACGCGCGGACAGCTCGGCCTCGGCGCCGCTTCCGCCGTGATGATGTTGGCGACCGTGCTGGCCGTGCTGGTGCCTTTGATGTATCTGGAAACGAAAGGAACCCGCAATGGCCGTTGATACTTTTGCTCCCAAGGGCAATCCCAACCAGGAGCGTCAGCCGCTGACCATCGGCCGCGTGCTGATCTATGTCTTGCTGGTGCTGGTGGCGTTGTACTACCTCGCGCCGCTGTACGTGATGATCACCACCTCGCTGAAGTCGCTCGACGAAATCCGCACCAGCAATCTGCTGGCGCTGCCGATGGCGCCGACCACCGCCGCCTGGGGCAAAGCCTGGGACAGCGCCTGCACCGGCGTCGACTGCGGCGGCCTCGCGCCGTTCTTCTGGAACTCGATCAAGATGACCATCCCGGCCGTGCTGATCTCCACCCTGATCGGCTCGCTCAACGGCTACGTGCTGGCGCACTGGCGCTTCCGTGGATCGGAGGCGCTGTTCGCCGGACTGATGGTCGGCTGCTTCATCCCGTTCCAGGTAGTGATCCTGCCGATGGCGCGTCTGCTGGGCATGTTCGACTTGGCCAACACGACGCCGGGCCTGATCTTCGTCCACATCGTCTACGGCATCGCGTTCACCACGCTGTTCTTCCGCAATTACTACGTCACCGTGCCGGAAGAACTGGTCAAGGCGGCGCGCATCGACGGCGCAGGATTCTTCCTGACCTACCGCAAGATCATCTTCCCGCTGTCGCTGCCGATTTTCATGGTGTGCTTCATCTGGCAGTTCACGCAGATCTGGAACGACTTCCTGTTCGGCGTGGTGTTCGGCGGCTCGGATGCAAAACCGGTGACCGTGGCGCTCAACAACCTGGTCAACACCTCGACCGGCGTGACCGAGTACAACGTCAACATGGCCGCGGCGATCATCGCGGCATTACCGACCTTGCTGGTGTATATCCTCGCAGGTAAATACTTTGTCCGCGGCCTGACAGCAGGCGCCGTCAAGGGTTAAGCAGTTCAAGACAAGAATTCATGGAGAAGTAGAGAATGGCAAGCTTATCAATTCGCAATGTACGCAAGGTCTACCCGAACGGTAACGAAGTCCTCAAGGGCATCGACCTCGAAATCGAAGACGGCCAGTTCCTGATCCTGGTCGGCGGCTCCGGCTGCGGCAAGTCGACGCTGCTCAACATGATCGCCGGACTGGAAAGCGTGTCCGAAGGCGAGATCATGATCGGCGACCGCGTCGTCAACAACGTCGCCCCGAAAGAGCGCGACATCGCCATGGTGTTCCAGTCGTACGCGCTGTACCCGACCATGACCGTGCGCGAAAACATTTCCTTCGGCCTCGGCATCCGCAAGATACCCAAAGCCGAACAAAAGGAAATCGTCGAGCGCGTCGCCAACATCCTGCAGATCACCCATCTGCTGGATCGCAAGCCTGCCCTGTTGTCCGGTGGCCAGCGCCAGCGTGTAGCGATGGGCCGCGCGATCGCACGCGATCCGTCGCTGTTCCTGTTCGACGAACCGCTGTCGAACCTGGACGCCAAGCTGCGCGTCGAAATGCGCGCCGAAATCAAGCGCATGCACCAGCGCCTGGGCAGCACCATCGTCTACGTCACGCACGACCAGATCGAAGCGATGACCCTGGGCGACCGCATCGCCGTCATGAAGGACGGCGTGGTCCAGCAGTTCGGCAGTCCGCAAGAGATCTATGACTCGCCGAGCAACCTGTTCGTGGCCGGCTTCATCGGCTCGCCGTCGATGAACTTCCTGCGCGGCAAGCTCACCACCGACGGCTCCGCCCCGGCATTCGAACTCGACCACGGCGGCCGCAAGACCTTGCTGACCCTGCCGCTGAACGGCCACACCGATGCAGTAGCAAAATGGGTAGGCCGCGACATCGTCCTCGGCATCCGTCCTGAACACGTCACCGACGCCATGAGCGCCCATAACGGTAAAGCGGGCGATCCGCTCAGCACCACCGGCAGCTACCGTCCGACCGAAGTTGATTGCGTTATCGAACTGACCGAGCCGACCGGCCCGGATACCTTGGTGGTGGCGCGTTTCAATGATGCGCCGGTGACATGCCGCACGCATCCGCGCGCAGGCGCTTTGCCGAATGAGCCGCTGAAACTGGCGTTCGATCTGACCAAGGCGCTGTTGTTTGATCCGGCTTCGGAGCAGCGGATTGCCTGAAGTGTTGGGTAGATAAAAGAAGCCCCGCGACAGTGATGTTGCGGGGCTTTTTTTCAAGCGAAATATCGATGATCGCAGCTAATGCTAGTCAAATTTTCTTCAGCAAGATTTTTTTGATACAGTTGCGATTCAGTCCGTAGATAAAGTCAGCTATCAGCCAGAATCTGTCTGATGAATTCGCTGTTAGGCATTAGGCGGGCTATGCATCAAATTCAAAATAAAGGGGAGTATGGAAAATTTAACGATAAGAGAGATCCTAGATTCCGTTTACCGTGGCCAGATTCGAATCCCGGCTTTCCAGCGTGGATTCGTATGGGAGCCAGACAGAGTAGCTTTTCTGATCGACAGTATTTACAAAGGGTATCCGTTCGGCGCATTGCTTTTTTGGCGTACCAACGAACAGCTCAGAACTGAGAACAAATTGGGGCCGTTTGATTTGCCGGAGCCGCAGGCAGATTTCCCCATAGACTATGTATTGGATGGTCAGCAGCGTGTCACATCTATATTCGGTGTGTTCCAAACAGAGCTTCAGGGAGAATCCGATACTTGGAAGGACGTCTATTTCGATTATCGTCTTATTGCTGACGTTCAGGAAACTCAGTTTTTTGCGTTGTCAGCGGAAGAGGTCGATCCTAGCCGTCATTTTCCTCTGAAGGCAATTTTCAACACAACTGAGTACCGTCGATTGACACGACCGATGTCGGACGAATTAGCGCTACAGATTGATGCGCTACAGACCGTATTTAGAGAAGCTCGAATACCTGTTCAGACCTTCCGCACCGATGAGAAAGAAAAAGTGGCAATTATCTTTGAGCGAATCAATCGCCAAGGAATTCCGCTTGATACGTTGCAACTGTTATCAGCATGGACGTGGAGCGAAGATTTTCAGCTGCAAGTCGAATTTGAAGAGCTTATCTCTGAACTTTCAGATTATGGATTTACCGGTTTATCAAACGATATTAGTCTGCTCCTTCGTTGTTCTGCTGCCATACTCACCGGCTCGTCCCGTCCTGAGAGCTTAGTTAGATTAAATGGTGCGGCTGTACGGGAAAGATTTGGGGAGGTTGTAAATGGAATTCGTGGTGCGTTAGACTTTTTGGATGGGGCATTGAACCTTCCGTCTATTGAAAATTTACCCTATGAAAATTCTTTAATTCCGCTCGCAGTTTTCTTTGCCAGCACTGGTAACGGGGAAGTGAGCATTAGCAATACCCAGCGGGAGACCTTGGTTCATTGGTTTTGGCGGTCAGCGTTTTCGGGGCGTTATAGCGCTGGTGTATTAAGACATCTTGATTCTGACATTCAAGAGGCACAACTTCTTCGTCGCGGAGAACCTTCGCGTTTGGCGCAAATTCCGGTTCATATTTCGGAGAGTTTTTTTCTTGATAACAGGTTCCTCGTTAGCTCAGTAAATACCAAGACGTTTATTGCTCTTTTAGCTCAATTAGGTCCCTTGAATTTTGTCAGTGGTGCCCCTATAGACTTACGTCAGAAGTTACAGCATTACAATCGAAAGGAATTCCATCATCTAATGCCAAAGGCATTTTTGACAGATAGCCGGCAAACGCAGTTTCATGAAAATATCTTGGCCAATTTCTGTTTCATCGCCCGAACAGATAATCGCCAATTAGGTGGCGGCGCGCCGAGTATTTACCGTCAACGCATGGCTGGCAATGTAACTGAAATTCTTCAGTCTCAATTGTGTCCTAATGCATTGTTTGATGACAATTACGCATCCTTTGTCCAAAATCGGGCGGCCTTATTAGCGAATAAGGCTATTGAACTTTGTGGATTGGTTACCGATTAGCACATGTCAAAAGGCCCGTGTGGAGTATTCCTTTGGCGCCGTTTATAGATGGTCGTGAAGATTGGTCGCATGCGACTAAACTGAAAATCGCAAAGAGGAATTTCCTGCGATTTTCGTGAGCGACCTTCTATCGATTATCGACCGACAAGGCAGACAAATGAGTACAGCTTTCTTTAGTCTAAAAAGCCCTCGGGATATGTTGGAAAAAGCAAAGCGAGAACGAAGTAGGCTTGAAGAGTCACTGACTATCGACAATGTTTTCAATTTCTTTGTCACGGCTCGGCATATCGTCGACTATGCAAAGAATGGGAGTCAAATTCCTTTGGCGGCAATAGAAAAGCTCGCGCAGGATACTGATCATAAGGCGCTGTGTGATGTGGGCGATATGGGCAAGCATCTGCTTTTGACGAAGCCAAAAACTGGTGCTTCTCCTGTTGCCTCACGAAAAGGAACTCATTTTTTTACTTCTCCATTCGGAACAGTCCCATTTGGAGACATCAAATATGAATGGGAGTTGATCGTAGGTGGGCAGGAAATCGTCTTGTTTGAGTTTGCGGATAGAGTTTTAGAAAAGTGGGAAACGCTATTATCCAGCTACGGATTATGAGTTAGAAACGCATATAGACGGCCTCCATAACTGACCAGAAATAGAAAAGAGAAATATTACAAAGCCGCCCCGCAACGACTACGTCACAGGGCGGTTTCATTTTAAGTTGTTGAAGCGCTGCGACGTTTTCCGCTACGGAGCGAACCGCGCAATCGGCTATACCAAGATGACGATGCTCGAACCGCATCGCCATCGTCAGCATTCTCCGAATGTACCAACCGATACAACAACGGCAACACCAGCAACGTCAACAACGTCGACGACAAAATCCCCCCAATGACCACGGTCGCCAGCGGCCGTTGCACCTCCGCTCCGGTGCCGGTCGCCAGCGCCATCGGCACGAATCCCAGCGACGCCACCAGCGCGGTCATCAGCACCGGCCGCAGGCGCGTCATGGCGCCTTCGAAGATGGCGTCGTCGAGCGAGCGGCCTTCTTCGCGCAGGGTGCGGATGAAGGCGATCATCACCAGGCCGTTGAGCACCGCCACGCCTGACAGCGCGATGAAGCCGACGGCGGCGGAGATCGACAGCGGGATGCCGCGCATCGCCAGCGCCAGCACGCCGCCGGTCAGGGCGAACGGGATGCCGGTGAAGACCAGCAGGCCGTCCTTGACGTTGTTGAACATCGCGAACAGCAGCACGAATACCAGCAGCAAGGCGACCGGCACGACGATTTGCAGGCGTTGCGTTGCCGACTGCAGGTTCTCGAACTGGCCGCCCCAGGCGATCCAGTAGCCGGCCGGGATTTTTACCTGCGCGGCGATGCCGGCGGCCGCGTCGTCGACGAAGGAGCCGAGGTCGCGTCCGCGCACGTTGGCGCTGACGACGACGCGGCGCTTGCCGTTTTCGCGGCTGACCTGGTTGGGGCCGGGGGCGATGTCGAAGTCGGCTACTTCGCCCAGCGGGATGTAGCTGAGCTTGCCGTCGTTGTGCGGCAAGGGGATCGGCAGGCGCTTGATGGCGTCGAGGTCGTTACGCTCATTTTCCGGCAATCGCACGATGATGTCGAAGCGGCGGTCGCCCTGGAACAGCGCGCCGGCTTCCTTGCCGCCGATGGCCATGGCGACGGTGTCCTGCACGTCGCCGATGTTGAGGCCGTAGCGGGCGGTTTTCTCGCGGTCTATCCTGACGGTCAGCATCGGCAGGCCGGTCGATTGCTCGACCTTGATTTCGGTTGCGCCGGGGACTTTGCCGAGTGTGCCGGCGATCTTGGCGGCGGTGTCGTTGAGCACGTCCATGTCGTCGCCGAAGACCTTGACCGCGACATCGCTGCGCACGCCCGAGATCAGTTCATTGAAGCGCAACTGGATCGGTTGCGAAAACTCGTAGCTGTTGCCGGGCAGGGCGGCGACGGTTTCCTGGATGGCGGCGATCAGTTCGTCGCGGGTCTTCCTCGGCTTGGGCCACTGGTCTTGCGGCTTGAGCATGATGTAGCCGTCGGAGATGTTCGGCGGCATTGGGTCGGACGCCACTTCGGCGGTGCCGGTGCGGGCGAACACGCGCTCAATCTCGGGGAAGTTGTCCTTGAGCGTGCGTTCGAGCTGCTGCTGCATCTCCACCGATTGCGTCAGGCTGGTGCCGGGAATGCGCAAGGACTGGATCGCCAGGTCGCCTTCGTTGAGGCTGGGTACGAACTCGCTGCCCAGCCTGGTGCCGAGCAGCGTGCACAGGACGATCACGGCGGCGGCCAGCGACAGCACCACCGGCTTGTTGCGCAGCGAGGCTTGCAGCAGCGGCGCATAGGCGCGCTTGGCGGCGCGCATCAGGGCGTTTTCCTTTTCGTCGACCTTGTCGCCGATGAACAGCGCAATCGCGGCCGGGATGAAGGTGACCGACAGGATCATCGCGCCCAGCAAGGCTGCCACCACGGTGAAGGCCATCGGCTGGAACATCTTTCCTTCGACGCCGGTCAGCGCAAACATCGGCAGGTACACGATCATGATGATGAGTTGGCCGAACAGCAGCGGGCGGCGTGCTTCACGCGAGGCGGCGAAGACTTCGTGGAAGCGTTCGCCGCGCGTCAGCGGACGGCCGTGATGCTGTTGCGCATGCGCCAGGCGGCGCACGCAGTTTTCCACGATCACGACGGCGCCGTCGATGATGATGCCGAAGTCGAGCGCGCCCAGGCTCAGCAGGTTGGCGCTGACGTGGTTGGACACCATGCCGGTGAAGGTGAACAGCATCGCCAGCGGAATCACCATCGCCGTGATCACCGCCGCGCGAATGTTGCCGAGGAACAGGAACAGCACCGCGATCACCAGCACCGCGCCTTCGATGAGGTTTTTCTTGACGGTGTTGATGGCCTTGTCGACCAGCACCGTGCGGTCGTACACGGTGACAGCCTGCACGCCCTCGGGCAGGGAGCGGTTGATCTCGGCCATCTTCTTGTCGACCGCTTGCGAGACCGTGCGGCTGTTCTGGCCGATCAGCATGAAGACGGTGCCGAGCACGACTTCGCGGCCGTTCTCGGTGGCGGCGCCGGTGCGCAGTTCGCGGCCGATGCCGACTTCGGCGACGTCGCGGATGCGGATCGCCACGCCTTGCACGTTGCCGAGGATGATGTTGCGGATGTTGTCGAGCGAGGCCACCTGGCCCGGTGCGCGGATCAGGTACTGCTCGCCGTGCTTCTCGATGTAGCCGGCGCCGACGTTGGCGTTGTTGCGTTCCAGTGCGGCGGCGACGTTCTGCAGCGTCAGGCCATAGGAGGCGAGCTTGGCCGGCGAGGGGGCGACATGATATTCCTTGGCGTAGCCGCCGATGGAATTGATTTCGGTCACGCCCGGCACATTGCGCAGTTGCGGCTTGATGATCCAGTCCTGGATTTCACGCAGGTCGGCGGGCGAGTAGGGCGCGCCGTCGGCGTTCTTGGCGCCCTCCTTGGCTTCGACCGTCCACAGGTAGATTTCGCCGAGGCCGGTCGAGATCGGCCCCATGGCGGGATCGATGCCGGACGGCAGCTTGCTGCGCGCCTCCTGGATGCGTTCATTGACCAGCTGGCGCGCAAAGTAGATATCCGTGCCGTCCTTGAAGATCACCGTTACCTGCGACAGGCCGTAGCGCGACAGCGAGCGCGTCTGTTCCAGGTTGGGCAGGCCGGACATGACGGTCTCGATCGGGAAGCTGATGCGCTGCTCGGTTTCTAGCGGCGAGTAGCCGGGCGCGGAGGTGTTGATCTGCACCTGGACGTTGGTGATGTCGGGTACGGCGTCGATGGGCAGCTTCTGGTAGCTGTAGACGCCATAGGCCGCCATGCCGAAGACGGCCAGCATGACCAGCCATCGATGCTCGATGGCGAAGCGGATGATGCGTTCAAACATGGGAGTGTCCTTCTCGCTTGGAGTGGGAGGTGCGGTCGCTATTCAGCAGATTTTTAATGCGCATGTTCGGCGCTCCCCTTGCCCAGTTCAGCCTTGATGACGAAGCTGCCTGCGGCGGCGTAGACGTCACCCGCGCTAAGGCCCTTGAGAATTTCGACGCGCTTGCCGTCGGTGCGGCCCAACGTTACTTCCTGTTTCCTGAAGCCGTCGGCGACACGCACGAAGACCACCTGTTTCTGCTCAACTGATTGCACTGCATCAGCGGCGACGGCGAGCGCGACGTCGGTTTCCTGCGCCAGTACGTCGACGTTGACGAACAGGCCGGGACGCCACACGTTGCCGGGATTGGGCAGGACTACGTGGGCCTTGGCGGTGCGCGTCTGTTCGCCCAGCAAGGCGCCGACGTAGGCGATCTTTCCGCTGGCGCTGGAGGCGAATGCGGTGGCATTGACGGTGACGCTTTCACCCACGCGCACGGCGCTCATGTCGCGGGCGGCGACGGTGATTTCAGCCCACACGCTGGAGAGGTCGGAAATGATGAAGATGCCGGCGTCTTCCTTCACGGCCTCACCGAGCGCGAGATGCTTCTCCACGACGATGCCGTCGAAGGGAGCGCGGATCTCGTAGCGGTTCAGTCCCGAGGACGCTGCGCCTGCGCCGATGGCGGCCAGCTTCTGCTGTGCGTTGCGCACGACGATCTCGGCCTCCTTCAACGCTTGTCCGGCTTGCAGATAGTCCTGCTCGGCGGAGATCTTTTCCTGCCACAAGGTTTTTTCACGGGCATGCGTCGATTGCGCCAGGGTCAGTCGCTGCTGCGCGTTCAGCAACTCGCTGCGTTGTTCCGACACCGTGCTGCTGCTGACGACGGCGAGCACTTGTCCCTTCTTCACCTGCTGGCCGAGATTGGCGCTGACCGATTCGACCACGCCGTTGACCTTCGGCACCACGTGCGCGGTGCGGTCCTGATTGAAGCGGATTTCGCCGGGCAGTTGCAGGCTGGTGCGGATGCGACCGGGCGCGGCGGTGTCGAGGACGATGCCGGCGGTCTTCAGTTGCTGTTCGCTGAAGGCGATCTTGCCGTCTTCAGCGTGATCCTTTTCAGCGTGACCCTTTTCGTCGTGGTCATCGTCTTTGTGATCGTCATGGTCGTCTTTGGCTTCCTTGTGATCATCCGTGGCCGTTTTCTCCGCGGCATGGGCGTCGGCCGGTGCGGATTTGCCGGCGCCGCTGAGCAGGATCAGCGCAGCCAGCAGCGCCGTGACGGCCGCGATCGCGGCGATGGTGAATTTCTGTTTCTTGGTCATGATGGCGTCCGGTTATTGGTTGGGGCCGGCGGAACCGAGCAGGCGCTCAAGTTCGGCCGAGGCAAGATGGGCGTCGGAGATCGCGCGCAGGTATTGCGAGCGCGCCTGGAACAAGGTGCGCTGGGCATCGAGCACTTCCAGGAAATTGAACTTGCCGAGTTCGAAGCCCTTGCCGGCGGCGGCATAGGCGCTCTGCGCACCGGGAAGGATGTCGCTTTGCAGGACGGCGACTTCGGCATGGGCGTTGCGCAGCTTTTCATACGCCTGCGCGATGTCGGTGCGCACGCGCGTCTCGGCGGCGGCCAGTTCGTCGCGCGCCTTGTCGGTGCGGCGCAAGGCTTCTTCCAGGTTGCCGCGATTGCTGTCGAGGAAAGGCAGCGGCATCGACACGCCGACCACCCACATGCTGCGGCCGGCTTCTTCGTCGCGCTTCCGGCCGAGGCTCAGCGTGGCGTCGGGAATGCGCTTGCTGCTCTCGATCTTGCTCAAGGCCTGGCGGCGTTCCACTTCGAGCCGGGCCAGCCGTAGTTGCGGTGCATCGGTACTGCGCTCTGCAATGTCGGCGATGGCCGGCAATGGCGGCAATTGCCCGGCGACGCCTTCGGCCAGCGTGAAGCGCGGCTGGGCCTTGCCCCACAGGCCGGCAAGTCGGCGGCGCGCCAGATCGAGTTCGCCCTCGGCCTGGCCCAGTTCGAGCCGTGCAGAGGCAGCGGCGACACGCGCCCGGGTTTCTTCCACCGGCGAGATCTTGCCGGCAGTGACGCGACGACCGGTGGCGTCGGCGGCGCTGCGGGCGAGCTCGGCGGATTCCTGCGCCAGGCGTCGGCGCTCTTGCGCGGTCAGTACGGCGAAGAACGCAGACGTGGCGGCGATGCGGATGTCATCGCGCCTGATCGCCAGCTCCATGCGGGCAGCCTCGCGTGAACGCTCGGCGGCGCCGATGCGGGCGGCGCGCTTGCCGCCGAGTTCGATGGGCTGATTGAGCTGAATGGTGGTGGTGCGCGTGCTTTTACGCGTGTCCTCCATCAGCGTCGACAGTTCCGGATTGGGACGCGCACCAGCTTGCGTGACCGTGGCGTCGACCGCCTCAAGTTCGTGCCGGGCGGCGGACAGTTCAGGATTGTTGTCGAGCGCGAGCGCGACGGCATTGTTCAGCGTGATGTTCAGCGTCGGGGACGTTGCCGCCTCCTGCGCATGCGTGTAGGCCGGACAGGCGAGCAGAAGCGCCAGTCCCAGCGGATAGAAACGGGTGTACATCGAATTCTCCGGATGAAAGGGAAAGAATTCGGCGAGCGGTCAGCAGTAAGAAAAAAGGGAAAGACGACTCGCCGGCTTAGGCGGCGAGAATCCAGTCGGGCTCATCAGGGGATTCCCCGATGTGGGAGAGATACAGTGGGGCTAAGGAGAGAGTGAAGCTGTTCTTTTCCTGCACGGGTGGCGTCCATGCGGTGTACGAATTCATCGGCTTGCTGCAGGAGAAATGGCAGAAGCTGCAATCGGCATCGCTGCCGGTGTTGAGTTTGCTGTCATCGCTGTTGTCCGCGTGTTGATCCTGCTTCTGTTGCTTGCTGTCGGCAGCGGCGTGATGGCCGACGTGTTGTGCAGCGGGATTGCTTTCATGCTGGCAATACGACGCCACCGCCGCCCAGGAAAACTGGAAGGGCAGCAGCATCAGCAGGAAAATGAGGACGTAGCGTTTCATGGCAGGGCATTATAGCTGCACTTTTTCAGGACCCGCCGAATCAAGCCGCAACGCGCGCTGCACGCCGATCCAGCAAGGCCGAGGTCAGCACCGTCAGGAAACCCAGCACCGACACGCCTGCGCCCAGCAGCGGCAGATCGGTCAGCGGCAAGCCGGCCGAGATCGCCAGCCCGCCGAGCCAGGCGCCGGTCGCATTGCCGACATTGAACGCGCCTTGATTGAGTGTCGACGCCAGGTTCGGCGCGTCCTTGGCTTTGTCGAGAACACGGATCTGCGCAGCGGGAACGACGGCAAACGAGAACGCGCCCCAGATGAACATGGTGATCAGCGTCGGCAGCGGGTAGCGGCTGCTCCACGAGAACTGCACCAGGATCAGCGCGATGCAGACGAACATCGAGAACAGCACCGGCATCAATCGCCAGTCCGCGAGACGGCCGCCGATCAGGCCGCCGACCGTGATGCCGGCGCCGAACAGCAGCAGCACCCAGCTCTCCTGATGCGCGGTGAAACCGGTGACGTCGAGCAGGATGTAGGCGATGTAGGTCAGCACGCTGAACATACTGACCGAGGCCAGCGTGCTGGTCAGCAGCGCGAACTGGACTTGCGGATGGACGATGGCGCGGAATTCCTTGAAGATGCTGCCGCCTTGCATGGCGATCTTTTTCGGCAGGCAGATCCACAGCATGATCACGGCAGCCAGGCCGATCAGCGTGATCGCGCCAAAGGTCGAGCGCCAGCCGGCGGCATGGCCCAGCGCGGTGCCGAACGGCACGCCGAGGATATTGGCGACGGTCAGGCCGGTGAACATCAGCGCCACGGCTTGCGCACGCTTTTCACGCGGCACCAGTTCGGCGGCGACCACCGAGCCGATGCCGAAGAACGCGGCATGGCAGAACGCCGTCACCACGCGCGCCACCATCAGGAAGTTGTAGCTCGGCGCAATCGCGCACAGCACGTTGCCGAGGATGAACAGGCACATCAGGCCGACCAGCGCGCGCTTGCGTTGCCACTTGGCGGTAAGGATCGCCAGCACCGGCGCGCCGGCGGCCACGCCCAGCGCGTAGCCGGACACCAGCATGCCTGCCGCCGGCGCAGAGACGCCGAGATCGCGGGCGACATCAGGCAAGAGCCCCATGATCACGAATTCTGTAGTGCCGATGCCGAAGGCGGCAACGGCGAGGGCGAAGAGGGGCCAGTGCATGATGAAAATCCTGATGGAGGAACTGCGGGGAAAACCGTTATTTTACGTGGCTGCGGCCCGATCTGCTGAGCAGATGCGGGCCGCATGGATGAAATATATTGAAGAGAATCGTGCGAACTCAAAGAGATCGAAACCTGTTCGCGGTCCGTAGCGAGGAGTCATCAGCCGCCGCCGACCGGAGCGCAAGGACCGGAACGTACTTCATGTACGTGAGGACTGAGCACCGTACGGTGGTGGATCATGGCTCCGCAGTAGGACCCCGGACAGGTTTTACCACTCTGCGAAGCTGCCGTCTTTATGCCTCCAAATCGGGTTGCGCCAGCGGTGTCCGACTTCGGCGCGCTGCCTTACATACTCTTCATTGATCTCGATGCCGAGGCCCGGACCGTTCGGGATGGTGACGTAACCATCCTTGTAGCTGAACACGTCGGCGTCGGTGACGTAGTCGAGCAAATCGTTGCTCTCGTTGTAATGGATGCCCAGGCTTTGTTCCTGGATGAAGGCGTTGTACGACACGGCGTCGACTTGCAGGCAGGCTGCCAGCGCAATCGGTCCGAGCGGGCAGTGCAGCGCCAGCGCGACGTCGTAGGCTTCGGCCATGGTGGCGATCTTGCGCGTCTCGGTGATGCCGCCGGCGTGCGAGACATCGGGCTGGATGATGTCGACGTAGCCTTCGCTGAGGATGCGCTTGAAGTCCCAGCGCGAGTACAGGCGCTCGCCCAGCGCGATCGGTGTGCCGGTGAGGTGGGCGATTTCCTTGAGTGCTTCGTAGTTTTCGCTGAGCACCGGTTCTTCGATGAACATCAGCTTGTACTGTTCGAGTTCCTTGACCAGCACCTTGGCCATGGGTTTGTGCACGCGACCGTGGAAGTCGACGCCGATGCCGACGTTGGGGCCGACCGCCTCGCGCACTGCCGCGACATTGGCCAGCGTGAGCTCGACCTTGTCGTAGGTGTCGATGAATTGCAGTTCTTCGGTGCCGTTCATCTTGACGGCGGTGAAGCCGCGCGCCACCGCGTCCTTGGCCGCCTTCGCCGTGTCGGCCGGACGATCGCCGCCGATCCACGAGTACACGCGGATGCTGTCGCGCACCGGGCCGCCCAGCAACTGGTTGACCGGCAGGCCGAGCGCCTTGCCCTTGATGTCCCACAGCGCCTGGTCGATGCCGGCCAGTGCGCTCATGTGGATCGCGCCGCCGCGATAGAAGCCGCCGCGGTAGAGCACGGTCCAGTGATCTTCGATGTTGCGCGGGTCCTTGCCGATCAGGTAATCGGCCAGTTCTTCGACGGCGGCGGCGACGCTGTGCGCGCGGCCTTCGACTACGGGTTCGCCCCAGCCGACGATGCCTTCATCGGTTTCGATCTTGAGGAAACACCAGCGCGGCGGTACGATAAAGGTGGTCAGTTTTGTGATTTTCATCGGAGATGATCCGTTCTGAGAAAAAGCGCCCAGTCTTGCTGCGGGCTGGTTGAGGAGCGGCCGGTCGTCAGATCATGATGGTGATCTTGCGACCGGCTTCTTTTATGCAATGTGATCTGGGTGCTAAGTGGTCGGCGTCGAATCGCCGTTGCGTGTCTGCCAGGCGCTGACGAAGGCCTTGGCGTTTTCGCCGACCGTGGCGGCCGACATGCCCGGCTTGAACAGCGCCGAGCCGAGACCGAAACCGGACGCGCCGGCATCGACGAACACCGAGACGCTGCTGGGCATGATGCCGCCTACCGGGAGCAAGGCAACCGAGGCCGGGATCACGGCGCGCCAGGCTTTGACGACGTGGGTGCCGAGCTGTTCGGCGGGGAACATCTTGAGCACGTCGGCGCCGGCGGCCAGCGCGGCAAATGCTTCGGTCACGGTGGCCACGCCCGGGGCACTGCACAGGCCGGCCTCCTTGGCGGCGTGGATCACGCGCGCGTCGCTGTGCGGCATGACGATCAGCTCGCCGCCGGCAGCCTTGACCTGGGCGACTTGTTCCGGACTCAGCACGGTGCCCGCGCCGATCACGCAATCGGCCGGCAACGTGCGGCGCAGCGTGGCGATGCTTTGCAACGGCTCGGGCGAATTGAGCGGCACTTCGATGACGCGAAAGCCGGCTTCATACAAGGCCTTGCCGATGGCTTCGACTTCATCGGGACGCACGCCGCGCAGGATGGCGATCAGGCCGCAGTGCTGCAGGGCGTTCTGGAAAAGATTCTTCAGCATGGTTCTACTTTCTTTATGTTCGCGGTGACGCGGAAACCAGGCCGGCATGCGCCGCCAGTTTCCACAAGCCGTGCTCGGTGGCGGCAGCGGCGATTTCAACTTGGATAAGGTCGTACAGCGCCAGCGCCTGGCGGTAACGTTCGCACAGCACATCGTCGCCGATGAGGGCGATGCGCTGTTGCCGGATGCCGCCGGTGGTCGCCAGCAGCGCGGCGATTTCGTGGCCGATCAGCAGGCCGGACAGGTAATGCGCCTGGGCGCGCGGCGACAGTTCGCCGGTCAGTCCCAGCGTGCGGCTGCTGAAGATGTTGGACAGCATGCCGGCGCGGCCGTCGGAAGATTTCGCCACCAGTGCGCCACGCACGAAGGCGGCATCATCCGTCGCATCCACGGCGCCGTCGCGCTGCATGGTGCGGCCGAGGATGCTGTGGTTGCTCAGTACCGCGTACATCTCGCCGGTCATGAAGGTGTCGAAATGCTCGATGCGCTTGCCGCGTACATGCACCCATTTCGAGTGCGTGCCGGGCAGGCCGATCAGGATGTCGTCGACCTGCAACTGGTCGAGGATGCCGGCGACCTGGGTTTCTTCGCCGCGCATTACGTTGGGCAGCGCCGAGCGTTGCAGCAATCCCGGCACGATGTGCAGCGGCACGCCGAAACCGGTGTCGACCACGGTCATGGTGTTGCCGACTTCGCTGACGGCCAGCGGCACGTCGAGGTAGGGCGCTTCACGCCAGCCCTGTTTGCTGCCGACCATGCCGGCGGCGATCAGCGGCGTGGCCGGGAAATCGCGCAGCCAATCGCCGCATGCGGCCTGCAGCGCGCGACGGAAGCCGGCGTCGGCAGAGTTGGCAGAAGCACCGGCACCGTCTTCCGCCGGCGGCAGGTTCATGACCCCCCACGGCAACGCGCGCCTGTCGGCCACGCGGCCGTCGGCATCGAAGCGATAGGCGCGCAGCGAGGTGGTGCCCCAGTCGAGCGCGATCAGGCCGGTGGAGGAGGTGGAAGGAGTTGCTTGCGTCATTGTGCGTTCGGTTTTAAAACAAATTCAAGGCAGGTTCAAAGCGGATTCAAAGCTCGCTCACGATGAAATGCGTGAGCAATCGCATGGACGCGTCCGGCGCCAGATTGACCAGGCCGTCACGGTCGGGCATGTGGAAGGCGTCGATCGGATGCGTGATCGGCTCCAGGCAAAAATAGTCAAGGCCGGGCGGGCGGTACATGAGGCTGTAACCCTTGCAGTTTTCCATCTGCATGCTCAGGCGCAGGCCGCGGTCGGGGTAGTCGATGTGCGACAGACCGTCCCAGCCGGTGAAGCAGTTGTCGATCAGCGGACCGTCGGCGGGGAACTCCACCGGCGCAAACCGGTTGTAGTCGAAGGTGGCCGGGAAGTCGCGCGTATGTCCGGTCGGAATCGGATCGGCGCCGCACAGCCAGACGCCGTCGGCGCGCGATTGCAGGCGCGTTTCGGCGTTGCGCGGAAAGTAGGGATGCAGGCCGAGGCCGAACGGCAGTTCTTCGGCGCCGCGATTGGTGACTTCCAGATCAATGGTCAGGCCGTCGTCGT
Organism: Herbaspirillum lusitanum; assembly: GCF_026127345.1. Classification (NCBI taxonomy): domain Bacteria; kingdom Pseudomonadati; phylum Pseudomonadota; class Betaproteobacteria; order Burkholderiales; family Oxalobacteraceae; genus Herbaspirillum; species Herbaspirillum lusitanum. The sequence goes on from NZ_QXFG01000005.1 coordinate 524,204, forward strand.
TCAGCGTCAGGGTCTGCGTCGCGTGGTAGGTATACGGATCGCCGTCGTATTGCGCCGAGTCCAGCGCCAGCACGATGCGGTTGTCGGTTTTTCCGGCGACGCGCCAGGCTTGCAGCCAGCCGTCGCCATGGATGGGATAGTTTTCGCCGGCGCGGTTTTGCAGCACCGGGTAGTGTGCGCCCTTGTGCATGAAGCCGCCTTCGGTGATGCGGTTCGACCACGGCACCAGCGGGAAGCAGGCTGTCGTATAGAGATCGTCGGCGCCGGCCCAGGGGCGGAACAGCGGCGTCCATGCGCCGCGCCATTCCAGATCCCAGGCCGCGATGCCGGCGCCGAGCCCGGGCAGCACGCTCAGGCGTTGACGTCCGGAGCGAAGGGTCACGGTCTCAATGGCGGCCGCGCCGCCGCGCTGCGCTGCTGGGGTTGTGGTCATGGCGTCTCGGTTGCTGTCTCGATTATCTGGGCGGATGCTGTGCGGTCTGCTCCGCCTGGGCTGCTATCTGAAGCAAAAACAGCGCCGATCCTAACATCGGCTACCGATGCGGAATAATGAAAAATTTGTGAACATTGATATCGAAAACGATCTAGCTGTCAGCATTTCGTCATCGATGTAGTTGACTAAAACACCATGCCTGTTTCGGTATCGGAAATCGCTAAAAATTCATTGGATAGATATTTCTCGCTCTCCTACTATTGACCGGCATATTTCGCTGCACATCAGATGCCGGCGAAGACGCAAATGACGGCGCCTCCGTTCCCCCACGACAGCGCCGGACACCAAATAAAAATAGTACGTGTTGATAAACATAATTGGAGACAAGCAATGAAAATGACTCGCAGAACCCTGCTGGGCGCCGCCGTTTGCATGACCCTGGGCTGGAGCGCCCTGTCCGGCGCTGTGGCTGCCGACAAACCATTGACGATGGGCTTCTCGCAAGTCGGCGCCGAGAGCGAATGGCGCACTGCCAACACCGCCTCGATCAAGGACGCCGCCAAGAAAGCCGGCGTCAACCTGAAGTTCGCAGATGCGCAGCAGAAGCAGGAAAACCAGGTCAAGGCCATCCGCTCCTTCATCGCGCAAAAGGTCGATGTGATCGCCTTCTCGCCGGTGGTTGAATCGGGCTGGGACACCGTCCTGCGCGAAGCCAAGGCCGCCAAGATCCCGGTGATCCTGACTGACCGCGCCGTCAACGTGAGCGACAAGTCGCTGTACGTGACCTTCATCGGTTCCGACTTCGTCGAAGAAGGCCGCCGCGCTGCACGCTGGTTGCTGGATCGCGCCAAGACGCTGCCGGCCGGCGACATCAACATCGTCGAATTGCAAGGCACGGTCGGCTCGGCGCCGGCGATCGACCGCAAGGCCGGTTTCGAACAAGAAATCAAAGCCAATCCGAACCTGAAGATCATCCGCTCGCAGACCGGCGACTTTACCCGCGCCAAGGGCAAGGAAGTCATGGAAGCCTTCCTCAAGGCCGACGGCAAGAAGATCAACGTGCTCTACGCGCACAACGACGACATGGCCATCGGCGCCATCCAGGCCATCGAAGAAGCCGGCCTGAAACCGGGCAAGGACATCCTCGTGATTTCGATTGACGGCGTGAAGGGTGCGTTCGAAGCCATGATGGCCGGCAAGCTCAACGTCACCGTCGAGTGCAGCCCGCTGCTCGGACCGCAACTGATGTCGATCGCAAAGGACGTCAAGGCCGGCAAGGAAGTGCCGAAGCGGATCACTACTGAAGAAGGCGTGTTCCCGGCCGAAGTCGCGGCCAAGGAATTCCCTAATCGCAAGTACTGATGCTTGATATCGGATATTGATCGGTCTCCCGCCCGCATGCGAACCATGAGGGCTCCGATCGTATGACCGGGGAAGCAATTTCCCGGTGTTGTTTCTCCTCTGCTCTGGAGTAACCCCTGGGCCTGGAACGATGCGTCGCAATGCCCCTTTGTGTTGCGGCGGATCTGCTCAACAGGCTTTGTGCGGCGGGCTTCGGCCCGCCGTTTTTTCACTTGCGGTAACGCCATGTCGAACGCAACTTCAGAAAACATTCCTGCCATCGGCGCCGAACCGGCGCTGGAACTCACCGGCATCCATAAATCCTTCACCGGCGTCAAGGCACTCAGCAACGTCGGCCTGCGCCTGTTTCCGGGCGAAGTCCATACCCTCATGGGCCAGAACGGCGCCGGCAAATCGACGCTGATCAAGGTCCTGACCGGCGTCTACACGCCCGACGACGGCTATATCCTGCTGCGCGGCCGCGCCATCCGGCCGGGTTCGACGCTGGAAGCGCAACAGTTGGGCATCAGCACCGTGTACCAGGAAGTCAACCTGTGTCCCAACCTGACCGTGGCCGAGAATATTTTCATCGGCCGCTATCCGCGCAAATGGGGCGGCGTGGGGCCGATCGACTGGGCCGCCATGCAACGCCGCGCCGCCAAGTTGCTGGCGAAGCTTGACTTGCACATTGACGTAAAAAAACCTCTGTCCGCGTATCCGCTGGCGATCCAGCAGATGGTGGCGATCTCGCGCGCGGTGAGCGTATCGGCCAGCGTACTGATCCTCGACGAGCCGACTTCCAGCCTCGATGAGGCGGAGGTGCAATTGCTGTTCAAGGTCTTGCGCAGTCTGCGCGAGGAAGGGATGGCGATTCTCTTCGTCACGCATTTCCTCGACCAGACTTACGAAATCTCCGACCGCATCACGGTGCTGCGCAACGGCGTGCGCGAAGGCGAATACGCCGCCAGCGAATTGTCGCGCCTCGATCTGGTCAACAAGATGATCGGCGTGCAGGTCGACGCCACCGCCGCCGGCGAGGCGCTGGCCGATAATGCCGAGATCACGCCGGCCGCCAACGACGGCGAAGTGTTCCTGCAGGCGCGCGGACTTGGCCGCAAGGGGGCATTGACGCCGCAGGATTTCGACCTGCGCGCCGGTGAAGTATTCGGCTTGTGCGGTCTGCTCGGCTCCGGCCGCACCGAGACTGCACGACTCCTGTTCGGCGCCGACAAGGCCGACAGCGGCGAGATCAGCATCAAGGGCAAGCCGGTGAAATTCTCCACCCCGCGCGACGCCATCGCCGCCGGCATCGGCTTCTGTTCCGAAGACCGCAAGAAGGAGGGCGCCATCCTCGACCTGTCCGTGCGCGACAACATCATCCTCGCGCTGCAGGCCCGCAACGGCCTGCTGCACGTGATCCCGCGCAAGCGCCAGCAGCAGATCGCGGCCGACTACGTCAAATGGCTCGGCATCAAGACCGCCGACATTGAAACCCCGATCGGTCTGCTGTCCGGCGGCAACCAGCAGAAGGCTTTGCTGGCGCGCTGGCTGGCGACCGACCCCGACATGCTGATCCTGGACGAGCCGACACGCGGCATCGACGTGCGCGCCAAGCAGGAGATCATGGATTACGTCATGGCCTTGTGCCGCAAGGGCATGTCCATTCTTTTCATCTCTTCCGAAATCCCCGAAGTGCTGCGCTGCAGCGACCGCATGCTGGTGCTGCGCGATCGCCATGGCTGCGGCGAGTACCTGCGCGGCGAGCTGGACGACGCCTCGGTGCTGCAGGTGATTGCGGGTGAAAATGCTGAAGTGGCAGCAGGAACAGCAACATGAGCGCATCAATGAATTCCAATCTGGTTTCCAATCGCAATCCGTCTTCGGACGCCGCCGTCAACCGGCTGCGGCGTGCCTTCTTTCATCCGCTGAGCCGTCCGCTGGGCGCACTGGCGGTACTGCTGCTGATCGACTTCTTCATGATCCCCGGGTTCTTCCGCATCGAGATGAAGGACGGCCATCTGTACGGCAGCGTGATCGACATCGTCAACCGCGCGGCGCCGCTGATGCTGGCGGCGCTCGGCATGACGCTGGTGATCGCCACGCGCGGCATCGACATTTCGGTCGGGGCAGTGGTGGCGATTTCGGGGACGATCGCTGCGATGCTGATCGGCGGCACCATGGTCGTCAACAACGGCGTGCCGGAATACGTCAGCAACATCCCGATGGGCTGGGCGCTGGCTGCCGCGCTCGGCGTGGCGCTGCTGTGCGGCGCGTGGAACGGCCTGCTGGTGGCGACGCTGGGCCTGCAACCGATCATCGCCACGCTGATCCTGATGGTGGCCGGGCGCGGGCTGGCGCAGCTGCTGACCGACGGCCAGATCATCACGGTGTATTACAAGCCGTTCTTCTATCTCGGCAGCGGTTACCTGTGGGGCTTGCCGTTCTCGCTGTTCATCGTCGCCGGCATGTTCGTGGTGCTGGCGCTGCTGATGCGCAAGACGGCGCTGGGCCTGTTCATCCAGTCGGTCGGCATCAATCCGGTGGCGTCGCGCCTGGCCGGCATCCGCACTGCGGCGCTGATCTTCTTCGTCTACATCTTCTGCAGCCTGTGCGCCGGCCTGGCCGGGTTGATGATCAGCGCCAACATCAAGAGCGCCGACGCCAACAACGCCGGCCTGTTGCTGGAGCTGGACGCGATCCTGGCGGTGACGCTGGGCGGCACTTCGCTGGCGGGCGGCAAGTTCAGCCTGGTCGGCAGCGTGATCGGCGCGCTGATCATCCAGGCGCTGACCTACACGATCTATTCATTGGGCGTGCCGCCGGAAGTCAACATGGTGGTCAAGTCGGTGGTGGTGTTCCTGGTTTGCCTGTCGCAGTCGCCCGAGTTCCGCCGCCTGCGCTTGTTCAAATCCGGCAACCAAGCTTAAGCATTCAGGAAAAATCATGAAGAATTTTCGTTCTCTTTTTCATCAGTTGCTGGCAACGCCGTATTTCACCTCGCTGGTCACCGTCGCCTTGCTGGTGGTGCTGTTCGCGATGGGGTCGGTCGCCTACGACGGCTTCTTTTCGGTACAGGTGGTATTGAACCTGCTAATTGACAACGCGTTCCTGCTGGTGATCGGCATCGGCATGACCTTCGTGATCCTGTCCGGTGGCATCGATCTGTCGGTCGGTTCGGTGCTGGCGCTGACCACCATGATCTCAGCCTACATGCTGCAGTCGTGGCACTGGCATCCGTTGCTGGTGATCGTCTGCGTGCTGGCGCTGGGCGGCCTGTTCGGCGCGGCGATGGGCGTGCTGATCCATTTCTTCAAGCTGCAGCCCTTCATCGTCACGCTGGCCGGGATGTTCCTGGCGCGCGGCCTGTGTTATCTGATCAGCATCAATTCCATCACCATCGACGATCCGCTGTTCGTGGCGATGTCGCAGACGCGGCTGGAGTTCGGGCTCGGCGACGCCTTCGTCTCGCCCAGCGTGGTGATCGCCGTGCTGATGCTGGCGCTGGCGATCTACCTGGCGCATTACACGCGCTTCGGCCGCGCGGTCTATGCGGTGGGCGGCAACGAGCAATCGGCGCTGCTGATGGGTTTGCCGGTGGGCCGCACCAAGGTCGCGATTTATGCATTCAGCGGTTTCTGCGCGGCGCTGGCGGGTGTATTGTTCTCTTTCTATATGTTGTCCGGTTACGGCCTGCATGCGCAAGGCACGGAGCTGGACGCCATCGCGGCGGTGGTGATCGGCGGCACCTTGCTCACCGGCGGCTACGGCTACGTGGCAGGGACGCTGACCGGCGTGCTGATCCTGGGCGTGATCCAGACTTTGATCGCTTTTGACGGTACGCTGAGCTCGTGGTGGACCAAGATCGTGATCGGCGTGCTGCTGTTCGTGTTCTGCCTGGCGCAAAGGTTGATGTCGCTGGGCGCGGCCAAGGCGGCAGATGCGAATGCCGGCGGCGGTTCCGTCAAGCCAGCCGCGCAGGCAGCGTAAGACGTAAATATTGCAGACGCGAGTTAAGGGGAGTCACGGCGTTTGCGCAACAAACTGATGTTGAAAACAATATGGGTTTTAGCAAAAAAATCATTAGAAATGTATTGCTCTAATGGTTATCGTAGAGGCCTTGCAAAACATCGAGCGTTCCCCGCGCGTTTTGACATGTTTTGCATTGCCAGTAAAACAACAAACTACTAGGAGACGAGAAGTATGAAACTCAAATCGGTATTGGCCGGGCTGACGCTTGGCCTGAGCATGGGTCTGATGGCAGTGAGCGCGCAAGTGAGCGCCCAGACCAAGGGCCTGATCGGGATCTCCATGCCGACCAAGTCGTCGGCGCGTTGGATCGCTGACGGCAACAACATGGTCAAGGTATTCAAGGAAAAGGGCTACCAGACTGACCTGCAATACGCGGAAGACGACATCCCGAATCAGTTGGCGCAGATCGAAAACATGGTGACCAAGGGCGTTAAAGTGCTGGTCATCGCCGCCATCGACGGCACCACGCTGTCCGACGTGCTGCAAAAAGCCGCCGACAAGGGCATCAAGGTCATCGCTTACGACCGCCTGATCCGCAACTCCAAGAACGTCGACTACTACGCGACTTTCGACAACTACCAGGTCGGCGTGCTGCAGGCTTCGTACATCGAAAAGGCGCTGGACCTGAAGGGCGGCAAGGGTCCGTTCAATATCGAACTGTTCGGCGGTTCGGCTGACGACAACAACGCTTTCTTCTTCTACAACGGCGCCATGTCGGTCCTGAAGCCATACATCGACAAGGGCAAGCTGGTTGTGCGCAGCAAGCAGATGGGCATGGACAAGGTTGCAACGCTGCGTTGGGACGGCGCGACTGCGCAAGCCCGCATGGACAATCTGCTGAGCGCCTACTACGGTAACGCCCACGTCGACGCAGTGCTGTCGCCATATGACGGCATCAGCATCGGCATCATCTCTTCGCTCAAGGGCGTCGGCTACGGTACGCCGAAGCTGCCAATGCCGGTCGTGACCGGTCAAGATGCGGAAGTGCCTTCGGTCAAGTCCATCATCCGCGGTGAACAACGTTCGACCGTCTTCAAGGACACGCGTGAACTGGCCAAGGTCACCGTTTCCATGGTCGATGCCGTGTTGTCGGGCAAAGCGCCAACCATCAACGACACCAAGACCTACAACAACGGCGTCAAGGTCATCCCTTCGTACCTGTTGAAGCCGGTCAGCGTTGACGTCAGCAACTGGAAAGAAGTGCTGGTCGGCAGCGGCTACTACACCGAAGCGCAAGTGAAGTAATTCGCTTGTTTCTCTGAGTGAATGTGTCCCGGTCGGCAAATGTTGACCGGACAAGAAAGCAACCCCGCGCCGCGCGCGCGGGGTTGGTGTTTCCGGAGGCGGCGTTGTTGCGGCTTGCAACGGCGCCGGCCGGACGCCAGGATAGCGGCCCGCAGTATCCCACCACAACGGCAGGCCGGAGCAGAAGAAGAGGTCAGAACACATGAGTACAATTCTGGAAATGCGCGGAATTGAAAAGACATTCCCAGGTGTCAAGGCGCTCAACAACGTCAACCTGGCAGTGCGCACCGGCGAGATCCACGCCGTGGTCGGCGAGAACGGCGCCGGCAAATCCACCCTGATGAAAGTCCTGAGCGGCGTCTATCCGCACGGCAGCTATTCCGGCGACATCATCTATCAGGGGCAGACCCGCGAATTCAAGGATATCGTCGACAGCGAAAGCGTCGGCATCATCATCATCCATCAGGAGCTGGCCTTGGTGCCGCTGCTGTCGATTACCGAAAATCTGTTCCTCGGCAACGAGCAGGCCAGCGGCGGCGTGATCGACTGGGAGCTGTCCTACGCCAAAGCCAAGGAACTGCTGGCCAAGGTCGGCCTGAAGGATCCGCCATCGACGCTGATCACCAACCTCGGCGTCGGCAAGCAACAGCTGATCGAGATCGCCAAGGCTTTGTCGAAAGAGGTCAAGTTGCTGATCCTCGACGAACCGACCGCCAGTCTCAACGAAAGCGATAGCGATGCCTTGCTCGAACTGCTGCTGGAGCTCAAGGCGCAGGGCATTTCGTCGATCCTGATTTCGCACAAGCTCAACGAGATTTCCAAGGTCGCCGATTCGATCACCGTGCTGCGCGATGGCGCCACGGTCGATACCTTCGACTGCCGCAAGGAAGAAATCAGCGAAGACCGCATTATCCAGAACATGGTCGGCCGCGAGATGGCGGACCGCTATCCCAAGCGCGAGCCGCAGATCGGCGAAACCATTTTTGAAGTCAAACAGTGGCGCGTGCATCATCCGATTCATCCCGATCGCGTGGTGATCAAGGACATCGACTTCAACGTGCGCAAGGGCGAAATCGTCGGCATCGCCGGCCTGATGGGCGCCGGCCGCACCGAGCTGGCCAAGAGCATCTTCGGCCGTGCCTACGGTACCAAGATCAGCGGGGAAGTGTATTTGCACGGCAAGAAGGTCGATGTCGGCACGATTCAGAAAGCCATCAACCACGGCATCGCTTACGTCACCGAAGACCGCAAGGGCGACGGTCTGGTGCTGGACGAAGACATCAAGAAGAACATCTCGCTGGCCAACCTGGGCGCGATCTCCGACAAGTCGGTGATCGACGAGGCGCGCGAGTTCAAGGTGGCGGCGGATTTCCGCACCAAGATGCGGATCCGCTGTTCGAGCGTGCTGCAAAAGGTGGTGAACCTGTCCGGCGGCAACCAGCAGAAGGTGGTGCTCAGCAAGTGGCTGTTCTCGAATCCGGAAGTGCTGATCCTCGACGAGCCGACGCGCGGCATCGACGTCGGCGCCAAGTTCGAGATCTACACCCTGATCAACCAGCTGGCCGCGGAAGGAAAATGCATCATCATGATCTCGTCGGAAATGCCGGAATTGCTGGGCATGTGCGACCGGATCTATGTCATGAACGAAGGGCAATTCGTCGGCCAGTACACGGCGGCGGATGCATCGCAGGAAAAAATCATGCGTTCCATCGTAAGGAACGAAAGGATTGTGAAGAATGGAGAACAATGAAATGAGCAAGACACCTACGCTCGACGCGGTCCCTGAAGCCAAGCGGGAATACGCCGGCTTCCTCAAGAACAACATGCGCGAATACGGCATGCTGCTGTCGCTGGTGGCGATCATGGCCTTCTTCCAGGTCATGACCGACGGTACGCTGATGCAGCCGCTCAACCTGACCAACCTGGTGCTGCAAAACAGCTATGTGGTGATCATGGCGCTGGGCATGCTGATGGTGATCGTGGCCGGCCACATCGACTTGTCGGTGGGCTCGGTGGTCGGTTTCATCGGCGCGCTGGCGGCGGTGCTGATGGTCAACTATGAAGTCAACTTCATCCTGACCACCGTCATTTGCCTGATCGCCGGCGCCGCCATCGGCGCGGCGCAAGGTTACTGGGTGGCGTTTTTCCGCATCCCGTCCTTCATCGTCACGCTTGCAGGCATGCTGGTGTTCAAGGGCCTGACGCTGGCGCTGCTGGAAGGCCAGTCGGTTGGGCCTTTCCCACGCGGTTTCCAGTTGCTGAGCTCGGGTTTCATTCCTGAATTCTTCGCGGATACCGACACCGGCAGCGTACGCCTGACGTCGCTGCTGGTCGGCATTGCCGCGGCGGCAATCCTGCTGGCGGTCAAAGTCCATGGTCGCAGCAAGCAGGTCAAGCACGGCATGGAAGAAGAGCCGGCTGTGTTCTTCCTGCTCAAGAACATCCTGTTCGCCGCAGGCATCATCGCCTTCAGCTACCTGATGGCGTCCTACAAGGGTATGCCGAACGTGCTGATCATCATGTTCGCACTGATGGTGATCTACACCTTCGTGACCAATCGCACCACCATCGGCCGCCGCGTCTACGCCGTCGGCGGCAATGAAAAAGCCGCCAAGCTGTCCGGCATCAAGACCGAACGCGTGAGCTTCTACACCTTCGTCAACATGGGCATGCTGGCAGCGCTGGCAGGGCTGATCTTCGCTGCGCGCCTGAACACGGCGACACCGAAGGCCGGCACCGGCTTCGAGCTGGACGTGATCGCCGCCTGCTTCATCGGCGGTGCATCGGCCTCGGGCGGCGTCGGCAAGGTCATGGGTGCGGTCATCGGCGCCTTCGTCATGGGCGTGATGAACAACGGCATGTCCATCATGGGCATCGGCATCGATTACCAGCAGGTGATCAAGGGCCTGGTGTTGCTGGCCGCCGTATTCTTTGATGTCTACAATAAAAATAAATAACAAGAAATAAAGGTTCTGCCAGAGGGGGGCTGTGAGAGGAGTTTCTCGCAGCCGTTTTCATCAGCGTCGCCACAACGGGAGTGGCGACCGCACTATTCCAACGGATGAGTAAATGACTATCGACAAGAAGCGCACACTGCGTTCCGCAGCCTGGTTCGGTACAGCCGACAAGAACGGTTTCATGTATCGCAGCTGGATGAAGAACCAGGGTATTCCCGATCATGAATTTCAGGGCAAGCCGGTCATCGGCATCTGCAACACCTGGTCCGAACTGACGCCGTGCAATGCGCATTTCCGCAAGATCGCGGAACACGTCAAGCGCGGCATCATCGAGGCCGGCGGTTTCCCGGTCGAGTTCCCTGTGTTCTCCAATGGCGAATCCAACCTGCGCCCGACTGCCATGTTGACGCGCAACCTCGCCAGCATGGACGTTGAAGAATCGATCCGCGGCAATCCGCTGGATGCGGTGGTGCTGCTGGTCGGCTGCGACAAGACCACGCCGGCCTTGCTGATGGGCGCGGCGAGCTGCGACGTGCCGGCCATCGTCGTCACCGGCGGCCCGATGCTCAACGGCAAGCACGAAGGCAAGGACATCGGCTCCGGCACGGTGGTCTGGCAACTGAGCGAGCAGGTCAAGGCGGGCAAGATTTCCATTCATGAATTCATGGCGGCCGAAGCCGGCATGTCGCGTTCGGCCGGCACCTGCAACACCATGGGTACGGCTTCGACGATGGCTTGCATGGCCGAGGCGCTGGGCACTTCGCTGCCGCATAACGCCGCGATTCCCGCCGTTGATGCGCGCCGTTATGTGCTCGCGCACATGTCCGGCATGCGCATCGTCGACATGGTCTGGGAAGGCCTGACCTTGTCCAAGATCCTGACGCGCGAAGCGTTCGAGAACGCCATTCGCGTCAACGCCGCCATCGGCGGCTCGACCAACGCCGTCATCCACCTGAAGGCCATCGCCGGCCGCATGGGCGTCGACCTGGAGCTGGAAGACTGGACCCGCGTCGGTCGCGGCACGCCGACGATTGTCGACCTGCAGCCGTCGGGACGCTTCCTGATGGAAGAGTTTTATTACGCCGGCGGCTTGCCGGCAGTGCTGCGCCGTCTCGGTGAAGCCGACCTGATCCCGCACAAGGATGCGATGACAGTCAACGGCAAGACGCTGTGGGAAAACAACCAGGATGCGCCGCAGTACAACGACGAAGTGATTCGCACGCTGGACAATCCATTGATCGACGACGGCGGCATCTGCATCCTGCGCGGCAACCTGTCGCCGCGCGGCGCCGTGCTGAAGCCGTCGGCGGCGTCGCCCGAACTGATGAAACATCGCGGCAAGGCGGTCGTGTTCGAAGACTTTGCGCATTACAAGGAACGCATCAACGATCCCGATCTGGACGTCGACGCCAGCTCGGTGCTGGTGATGAAGAATTGCGGTCCCAAGGGTTATCCCGGCATGGCCGAAGTCGGCAACATGGGCTTGCCGCCCAAGCTGCTGGCGCAAGGCGTCAAGGACATGGTGCGCATTTCCGATGCGCGCATGAGCGGCACCGCCTACGGCACCGTGGTCCTCCACGTGGCGCCTGAAGCTGCTGCCGGCGGCCCGCTGGGCATCGTGCAGGACGGCGACTGGATCGAAATGGATTGTGCCGCCGGACGTCTGCATCTCGACATTAGCGACGAAGAAATGGCGCAGCGCCAGACCGCGCGCGCCGAGAAGCTGGCACAGGCCAAGCCGGCGATGCAGGGCGGCTATCAGTCGCTGTACATCGACCGCGTGTTGCAGGCCGACGAAGGCTGCGATTTCGACTTCCTGGTCGGCTGCCGCGGCGCCGCCGTTCCGAAACATTCACACTAAGATTCATATTAATCCGGAGTGACAACCATGTTGCTGGTGCAATTCAAACAAGCTGACGGCAGCCGCCAGGTCGGCGTTCTCGAAGACGACGGCAAGAAGATCCGCGTCGTTGACGGCTATCGCAGCACTTATGCCTTGGCGCGCGCCGCCATCGCCAAGAAAAGTTCTCTGCAGGATTTCGCCAACGCGGCACTCGGCTCGACCGTGGTCGATTACGCGCAGGTTGCGGCGAGCGGCGGCCTGCTGGCCCCGCTGGATCATGAAGACACGGCCCACTGCTACGTCACCGGCACCGGCCTGACTCATCTGGGCAGCGCCGATGGTCGCGACGCCATGCACAAGAAACTCGACGGCGCCGGCGACAACCTGACCGACAGCATGAAGATGTTCCGCATGGGCCTGGAAGGCGGCAAGCCTGCGGCCGGCAAGATCGGCGTTCAGCCGGAATGGTTCTACAAGGGCGACGGGTCCATCGTGCGCGCTGCGGAAGAGCCGTTGGCGATGCCTCACTTCGCGCTCGACGGCGGTGAAGAGCCGGAGATCGCCGGTCTCTACATCATCGGCGACAACGGCCAGCCGTACCGCCTCGGTTTCGCCATCGGCAACGAATTTTCCGACCACGTGACCGAGCGCCAGAATTACCTGTTCCTGGCGCATTCCAAGTTGCGCGTCTGTTCGGTTGGTCCGGCATTGCTGGTAGGCGAACTGCCGGCGCACGTGCAAGGCATGTCGCGCATCCGTGCGCAAGACGGCAAGGTCCGCTGGGAGAAACCCTTCGTCAGCGGCGAGGACAACATGTCGCACACGGTCTCGAACCTGGAATATCACCACTTCAAATATCCGCTGTTCCGCCGTCCCGGCGACGTGCACATCCACTTCTTCGGCACGGCGACGCTGAGCTGCTCGGACAACATCACGGTGGCGCCGGGCGAGACGTTTGAAATCGACGTCGCCGCGTTCGGTCCTGCATTGCGCAATCGCCTCAGTCTGGACGATGTGCCGCACCCGCAGGTCAACGTGCTCTGAGCAAAATCCAATTCAGGAGAATTCATGTCTGCAACATATCAACTGGCGAGCTACCCCAGCCTCAAGGGCAAGCGCGTCTTCATTACCGGCGGCGGCACCGGCATCGGTGCGGCCATCGTCAGTGCGTTGGCTGAACAGGGCGCGGTCGTCGCCTTCGTCGACATCGCCAAGGACGCCAGCGAAGCCTTGTGCAAGCAGATCGCCGACGCCGGTTTCACCGCGCCGTCGTTTCGCTACTGCGATTTGCGCGATATCGCCTCGTTGCAAAACACCATCAGGGAACTGGCTGCACAGCTGGGCGACTTCGACGTGCTGGTCAACAACGCCGCCAACGACGAGCGTCACAAGCTGGAAGACGTGACGCAGGAATACTGGGACAACCGCATCGCCATCAATCAGCGCCCTTCGTTCTTCGCGGTGCAGGCGATAGCGCCGGGCATGATCAAGAAGAAGGCCGGTTCCATCATCAACTTCAGCTCAATCAGCTGGCATACGTCGAGCGGCGGCTTTCCGGTCTACACCACCGCCAAGTCGTCGGTGCTGGGCCTGACGCGCGGCCTGGCCCGCGATCTCGGCGCGCATAACATCCGCGTCAATACCGTGACGCCGGGCTGGGTCATGACGGAACGCCAGATCGAATTGTGGCTGGACGAAAAGGGCAAGGAAGACATCGCGCGCAATCAATGCCTGCAAGGCGAATTGCTGCCGTGGCATCTGGCGCGCATGGTGCTGTTCCTGGCGTCGGATGAAAGCGTCATGTGTACGGCACAGGAATTCATCGTAGACGCCGGCTGGGCCTGAGATTGTCCAGAAACACCGCTGGCGGCGTTGCCCCTCCAAGGTCTACGTAAATTAGGTACTTGCGTACTGTCTGCGTCGGGGCGCCTTGCCATCGGCGCTTCTGGACAATCTCAGTAGCACTGGCAGGAAAACAAAAAAGCGAGACTTCGGTCTCGCTTTTTTTATGCCTGAAAATTCGAAAACTAGTAAATCGTTTTCGCCACATCCCTGATCGCCTGCTGCAGAATCGTCGCGCCCGGCGACAGCAATTGTTCGCGGCGGGTGATGATGCCGAAGCCGTCCATCTTGCACGGCAGTTCTATCGGCAACAGATCCATCAGGCGCGCCTGGGAATAATAGCGCGCGACTTCGGTCGGCATCGCGTACAGGAAATCGGTCTGCTGCAGCAGGCTGGTGATGGTCAGGATCGCCGTGGTGTCGACCACGTTGGCCGGCGGCGTCAGGCCGCTCTTGCGGAACATCAGGTCGACGCGGCTGCGCAGGATGCTGCCCTTGGGCGCCATGATCCAGGGATGGTCGACGATGTCCTTGAGCGTCATGTTCTTGTGCTCGTGCAACGGATGACCGACGCGGGCGACAGCGCAGATCGGTTCGTCGGATAATTCTTCGTAGTGCAGGTTGTGGCTGACTTCTTCATCAAGGATGCGCGCCACCAGAAAGTCCAGATCGCCGCGTAGCAACCGCGCCAGCAAGATGTTGCTGCTCTCGACTTCGACCCCGATGCGCAGCATGGGTGAATGTTCCTTGACGCGTGCAATCGCCGCCGGCACCAGCGACAGGCCCGGCGACAGGATCACGCCGACGTCGACCTGGCCGGACAGGCCGGACTTCAGTGCGACGATGTCTTCGTGCGCTTTCGACAGGCTGGTGAGCGCCATGCGGGAGTGGCGGATCATGGCTTCGCCGTAGATGGTCGGACGCATGCCGCGCGGCAGGCGATCGAACAAGGTCACGCCTAGCATGTCCTCGAGATCCTTTAGTTGCTTGGATGCCGCAGGCTGCGTCATGTTGAGTTCGTTGGCGGCGCGATGGATGTTTCGTTCATCGTCCAGAGCGATCAGCAACAACAGTTGCCGGGTCTTCAGACGCGCGCGCAGGAACCAGTTTGGGTCGCTGTTTTTCATTTGTCTCGGCTACCTTTTTTATATCTCAGGATGATATCAAATCAAGTATCGGCTGAGGCAAATAATTCATTAGAAATATATCCCGCAAATCCTTAGTATCTAGCCCAGTCCAGACGGTTTCACGCTCTGGACTTCACGTTGAAATGAAGCTGACGAAATGCTGATCGAACGGTTGTAAAAACCGGTATCGAGGAGGATTTTTGCGCGTCAATTCAGCGCGGGTTTCATACAAAAAAAGCGAGGGTGCAGCAATCGACTCCACCCTGTTGACTATAAAAGATCTACGGAGACTTCAAGATGACTCAGTCCATCTCAACCAAAACCATCCTCAAGGCCTTGGGCACGGCCTCCTTGTTCGGCGCATGCCTGGCATCTGCGCAAGCGGAAGACAGCGTCACCATCTACGGTCGCGTCGTCGCCGGCATCGACGTGCAGAGCAACGTCCATCAGGTCAACGGCAACACCGGCACGCAGGTGCGCGCAGCCAGCAATCAGTGGGGCACCAGCATGATCGGCTTCAAAGGGAAGGAAGATCTGGGCGGCGGCCTGAACAGCTTCTTCCTGCTGGAATCGGGCTTCGGCGCGACCACCGGCAAAACCAACGGTCCTGAACTGTTTAACCGTCGTTCTTACGTCGGCCTGAACGGCAGCGCCGGTTCGATCAAAATCGGCAAAAACCTGTTCATCGACAACGACGTATGGTTCCTCGATCCGACCGGTCAGCAATGGATCGGCACCGCCAATCTGGTGCGTGGACGTAACTGGGGCGGCGCCAGCAATATCATCGAATATCAGACCCCGACCTGGGGTGGCTTCAACGCGACATTCCAGACCAGCCTCGGCGAGAAAGCCGGCTCGACGACCAAGGGTCGCAAGGATGGCGTCTCGCTGGTCTATCAAAACCAGGGACTGGAACTGCGCGCGATCTATGATCTGGTGCGCGACGCCAATGGCAAGTACGGCAGCATCAAGACAAACCAGGACGGAACCACAACTGTCGGCAACGTGTATGACTCGTCCAAGGAACTGATCCTGGGCGGTACTTACACCATCGACAAGCTGAAGTTGTATCTGGGCTATGAAAACCTGAAAGCGCCGGATGTTGCTCCTGGTTCGACGGACAAGGTCAATCACTATTGGGTTGGCGCCAACTATCAGCTGTCGCCTGCATTGACGCTGATCGGTTCGGTGTTCCACGTCAACGCCAACAACAACGGCGGCTCGGCCAACCTGTACATGGCCGGCTTGAACTACAACCTGTCCAAGCGCACTTTGCTGTACGTTGGTGCGGGCACGGTTCGCAACAGCGGCGCAGGTACTTTCTCGCTGGAAGCCGACGAAGCCGGCCCGCCACTGGCTGGCCAAAGCCAGACCGGCGGCTACGTGGGCATTGCCCACTCGTTCTGATCGTATGAGGATCCGATCGTAACGAGCGGCAGAGCGCAGTAAAACGCAGCAGCGAAAAGAGGCAAGCCGTGGCTTGCCTCTTTTCGTTTAAAGTTTCGTATTTACTCTTCATCATTCTTCATCACCGGGAAATCAGCGGCAGGATTTCCCCATCACGGAGCAGACACCCATGCAAGCAAGCCTGATCGTTGACGGCAAACATGAACTCGGCGAATGCGCGATCTGGTGCGACAGGACGCAATCGATATTCTGGACCGACATCCAGGGCGCCACGCTGTGGAACCACAATCCGGCCAATGGCGCCACACGCAGCTGGCCCATGCCGGAACGGCTGTCGGTGTTCGCCTTGACTGCGCAAACAGACCGGCTGCTGATCGGTCTGGCGTCGCGTCTGGCGTTCTTCAATCTGGACAGCGGCGAGATCACGACTATTCGCACGGTGGAAGAAGACCTGCCGGCCACGCGCCTGAACGACGGCCGCTGCGATCGCCAGGGGCGTTTCGTGTTCGGCACGCTCAATGAAGACCAGGGACGCGCGCCGATCGGCAGCTTCTACCGTCTCAATACGGACCTCAGCCTCGAGCGCTTACCGTTGCCTGGCGTGGCGATTTCCAACAGCATTTGTTTCAGCCCGGATGGCGCGCGCATGTATTTCTGCGACACCATGCAGGGCAAGATCATGTCCTGCGATTACGATCCGGTCAGCGGCGCCATCGGCGCACAGGATGTGTTCGTCGACCTCGCGGGCGAGAAGGGCAGCCCTGACGGCTCCGCCATCGATAGCCAGGGATATCTGTGGAATGCGCAATGGGGCGGGGCGCGGGTGGTGCGCTATGCACCGGACGGCCTGGTCGATCGCATCGTCGCGGTGCCGGTGTCGCAACCGAGTTGCCCGGCGTTTGGCGGTGCTGATTTGGATACCTTGTACGTGACTACTGCGCACGAAGGGATGAACATGCTGCAGCGCGTGGAGGAATCCAAGGCGGGTGGATTGTTTGCCGTGAGGCTGGACGGCATACGCGGATTGCCGGAAGTCCGTTTTGGCGGCTGATGCCGGTTCATCGCCATTAAAAACGCCCGGACATGTCCGGGCGTTTTTGATCAGGGCTGTATTTGCTGCAATGCCTGTTGGACTTCGCTAACGACGGTGCTCCAGTCGCCGGCCTTGCTCTGGCGGAAAATCCGCATGCTGGGATACCACGGCGAGTCGCTGCGTTCGAGCAGCCAGCGCCAGTCGGGGTTGTAGCGGTTGAGCAGCCATACCGGTTTGCCGAGTGCGCCGGCGAGGTGGGCGACGGCGGTGTCGACCGAGATCACCAGGTCGAGGTTGTCGATCAGCGCGGCGGTATCGGAGAAGTCGCGCAAGTCGCGTGAGTAATCGGCAACGCGCTTGCCGTCGCCATGCATGCGCAATTGCAGGACTGCGTTGTCGGCGACCTGCAGCGAGTAATAATCGACGGCATCGTTTTGCAGCAGCGGCGACAAGGTCGCGAATGGCATCGAACGTACGGCGTCGAGGCGCTTGCTCGCCGGACTGTTGGCGCGCGGATTGCTGCCGGACCAGACCAGGCCGATGCGCGGCTTGCGTTTGTCTCCCAGCCGTACGCGCCAGCTTTCCGATTTGAGCGGATCGACGGCTAGATATGTCTGGTTAGGGATATCGGAGAGGGTGAATGTTTCGCAGGCGAGCGGCAGGCTCATCAGCGGGCAATGCAGGTCGAACGGCGGCGATTGTTCGCCGGTCGCCAGCAGGATGGCAACGCCCTTGAGCTTTGCCAGCAGCAGTTTCAAGGCCGGTTGCACCTGCAGGATCACGCGTGCGCCGCGTTCTGCCAGCAGCGGGACGTAGCGCACGAATTGCAGCGTGTCGCCGAAGCCTTGTTCGGAATGCAGCAGGATGGTTTTGCCCAGCAGCGATTCCTGGCCGAGCCACAGCGGCTGGGTGAAATAGCGTTGGGTCTTGCGCATCTGTTCGGTTTGCCAGCGCTGTTCATACTGGCGCCAGCCGGCTTCGAGATTGCCCAGCTTCAGGTTGGCCAAGGCGGTGTTCCAACACGCCGACTGGAAGTTCGGATCGTTCTGCGGCACCCGCTTGTAAGCCTCGATGGCTTCGTCGTAACGCTGCAGTTCTTCCAGCGCCGCGGCGCGGTTGTACAGTGCTTCGGAGGAATCAGGCAACAGGCGCAGGGCGTGGTCGTAATCGGCCAGCGCTTCTTCCACCCTGTTTGCTCCGACCAGCAGGAAGGCGCGATTGGCGATCGCTTCGGCGAAATCCGGTTCGATTGTCAGCACCTTGTCGTAAGTCGCCATGGCTTCGTCGAGGCGGCCGAATTCCTTGAGCGTGTTGGCCAAATTGAACAGCGCTTCCGGATATTCGGGTGCCGTTTCGACCGCTTTTTCGTAGCAGGTCAGCGCTTCGCGCAGGCGGCCCAGGTCGTTGAGCGAATTACCCTGCTTGAGCCAGGCCTGCGCATGGTCGGGTTTGACGGCCAGCACGCGCTTGTAGCAATCCAGCGCTTCCATGTGGCGCTTCATGGCGCGCAGCACGTTGCCGCGCCGGTAGAGCGCCTCGGTGAAATCGGATTTCAGCGCCAGCACCAGATCATAACCGCGCAGTGCCTCGGTGTAGCGCTCCGTGTCTTCGAGGATGGTGGCGCGGTCGAACAGGGCGTCGATATGGGTCGGGTTGATCTTCAGCGCGGCGTCGATCAGGTCCAGCGCTTCCTTGAAATTCTTGCGATGCAGTTCGAGCATGCCGAGCAGGTACAGCGCCTGGAAATGCCGGGGGAATTTGGAAAGTACCTTGGTATACAGCGCTTCGGCCTTGTCGAGCTCGCCGCTCTGATGCAGTGCGACTGCTTGTTGGATCTGGACTGCTGCTGCAGCGGGATTTTGGTTAGGGCGCATAGTGAGGTCGGTTACTGAATTCGGTTGCTGGATCGCATGACAATGCGTCAAACGAGGCGTCAAGTCTGCCGATGCTACACAAAAAATCCTCTGTCATGTCGGAATTCGCCGCAGGTCGCCTGCACGGGCCGGCGTTTTCTTTTACACTCGCAGAGCCTCTGCGGTCCCCCGCATCCCCGTTTCATCAGAAATCTGCATACTCACGGAGCTCCAGCATGTCTTACGCCATTCCCGTTCCCGCCGTCACCACCGTACCTGTCGTGGGCGGCGATCCTTTCCCGGTGCGTCGCATTTACTGCGTCGGCCGCAACTACGCCGCGCATGCGCGTGAAATGGGCCACGATCCGAATCGTGAAGCGCCGTTTTTCTTCATGAAGCCGACCGACACCATCGTGCCGACCGACAGCGCCGTACCGTATCCGAGCAAAACCAACGACTACCAGCACGAGATCGAACTGGTCGTCGCGCTGGGTAAGGGCGGCCGCGACGTGCCGGCTGACCAGGCGCTGGATCTGGTGTTCGGCTACGCCGTCGGGCTCGACATGACGCGCCGCGACCTGCAGGGCGAGGCCAAAAAACTGGCGCGCCCCTGGGACATGGGCAAGGGCTTCGATCACTCCGCGCCGTGCGCACCGCTGCTGCCGGTGTCCAGGATCGGCCATCCCGAACAGGGGGCAATCTGGCTCAAGGTCAACGGCGAAGTGCGCCAGCAGGGCGATTTGTCCGACCTGATCTGGAACGTGGCGGAGACCATTTCCTACCTGTCCGGACTGGTTGAGCTGTTCCCGGGCGACCTGATCTATACCGGCACGCCGGAAGGCGTCGGCGCCGTGGTCAGGGGCGACAAGTTGCACGGCCACGTTGACGGGCTGGTCGACCTGAACATCACGATCGCCTGATTTTCCCCTATGGAGGCCGCGCCGTTTGCCGGAGCGGCCTCGGCTTCGTGTTGCCATGTTGACATCGGCGATGCAAAGCGACATGAAACTGTCATGAAGCCAAATTGCCGGGGGCGTATAATAGAGGTTTGCCGGAGGATTTCCTGTCGGCAATTTCTTGACGCGAGCCTCCTGTCCTTCCTGCGTGATTTTGCATGAGTGGCATCGCGCGATATGTCAAACATCCGTTTTTACTGAAAGTTACAGAGCCTCTTGGCGAATGTGTCGGCCGCAATCTTCTGTGCAGAATATTGTGTCGCATTGCATTTGATTCCACGCAGGGTTCGCCTGAGGACACTCTCCAAACATGCCTGAGCAATTGCCCGAAACCGCAACACCAGAAACGCCTGCCGTCCGCTTCGAGGACTTTGGCCTCTCTCCCGATATCCTGAAGGCGCTCACGGCGCAGGGCTACATCCATCCGACGCCGATCCAGGAGCAGGCGATTCCGATCGTGTTGCAGGGCCGCGATGTCATGGGCGCTGCGCAAACCGGCACCGGCAAGACGGCCGGCTTCTCGCTGCCGATCATCCAGTTGTTGCTGGCCCACGCCAGCACCAGCATGTCGCCGGCGCGCCATCCGGTGCGCGCGCTGATCCTGACGCCGACCCGCGAACTGGCCGACCAGGTCGCCGACAACGTCAAAGCCTATTCCCGTTTCACTCCGCTGCGTTCCACCGTGGTCTTCGGCGGTGTTGACATGGCACCGCAAACCGCGACCCTGCGCGCCGGCGTCGAAATCGTCATCGCCACGCCGGGCCGCCTGCTCGACCACGTCCAGCAAAAGACCGTGAACCTGTCGCAAACGCAGATCCTGGTCATGGACGAAGCCGACCGCATGCTCGACATGGGTTTCCTGCCGGACCTGCAGCGCATCATCAACCTGCTGCCGAAGCAACGCCAGAACCTGATGTTTTCGGCGACCTTCTCGCCGGAAATCAAGAAGCTGGCCGCCAGCTTCCAGAACAATCCGGTCACCATCGAAGTGGCGCGCAGCAACGCCACCGCCGATCGCGTGACGCAGATCATTTACAAAGTCAACGAAGACGCCAAGGGCGATGCCGTTGCGCACATCATCCGCGAGCGTCAGTTGAAGCAGGTGATCGTGTTTTCGAATACCAAGATCGGCGCGTCCAAGCTGGCGCGCCAGCTTGAGAACGAAGGTGTCAAGGCTTCCGCGATCCACGGCGACAAGACCCAGGGCGAGCGCATGGCCGCATTGGAAGCCTTCAAGCAGGGCCAGGTTGAAGTGCTGGTGGCGACCGACGTCGCCGCGCGCGGTCTCGACATCACCGACCTGCCCTGTGTGATCAATATCGACCTGCCGTACAACGCCGAAGATTACGTCCACCGCATCGGACGCACCGGCCGTGCGGGCGCGTCGGGCGATGCGATTTCCTTGTTCTCGGACAAGGATGAGCGCTTGCTGGTCGACATCGAAAAGCTGATCAAGATCAAGTTCGTGCGTTCGGAACTGACGGGCTTCGTGCCGCGTCAGCGCAGCGAGCGCGGTGGTGAGCGTGGCGAGCGCTCCGAACGCAGCGGCCGCGGCGAGCGTACTGAACGTGGCGATCGCGGTGAGCGCAGCAGCACTGGCAGCACCAGCGCCGAACGCGATGGCGAACGTTCCGGTGTGCGTCGCGATACCCAATCCTACGGCCGTAGCGGCGGGGGCGGTGCGCGTCGCGAAAAGCTTGATCCGTGGTTCCTGAAGCCTTACGAACCGACTGTTGCCCCGGCGCCGGTTGATGCTTCCGTCAACGCGGCAGGCGCAACCAAGTCGGCAAGCAAGCCATCCAAGCACAAGGTGGCGGCACTGTTGGGCGGCATGCCCAAGCGCTGATCAGGACCTCAGCGTAGCCAAGCGACGCTGCCATGCAGGCAGCGCCTGCTCCCAGAATGCGGCGACTTCGGTCGCCGTTGTCATGTCCAGGCCCAGGAATGTCGCCGCCCGTTGCAACTCTTCCAATGGCCGCGCAAGGTCGAGCGCCTGCGCACCGTTCTGCTTCGACAGTTTCTCGCCGTCATTGTGCAGTACCAGCGGCACATGCAGATACGCCGGCGTCGGATAGCCGAGCAAACGCTGCAGGTAAATCTGGCGTGCGGTTGAACCGAGCAGATCGGCGCCGCGCACCACATGCGTCACACCCTGTTCGGCGTCGTCCACCACCACCGCCAATTGATACGCCCAAAAACCGTCGGCGCGTTTCAGTACGAAATCACCCGCTTGCGTCGCCAGGTGCTGGCGTTGCCGGCCCAGCCAGCGATCCATGAAGCTGATCTCTTCGTTTTCTTCACCCGTATCCGGCACGCGCAAACGCACTGTGCGTGCCTGCTTGCCGGGCGCCAGTCCATGGCGGCAGGTGCCGGGATAGATGGCGGCGCCGTCGGCCCCGGTGCCGAGGCTGGAATCGGCGATTTCCTTGCGCGTGCAGCCGCAGGGGTAGACGTGTCCGGCGAGACGCGTGCAGGCGTCGAGGTAGCGTTGCTTGCGCTCGCTTTGCACCAGCACCGGACCATCCCAGCGCATGCCCAGCGTATGCAGCGCGGTTTTTATTTCGTGCGCGGCGCCGTCCACGGTGCGCGTCTCGTCGATGTCTTCGATGCGCAGCAGCCAGCGCCCGCCGTGTGCCCGCGCATCAAGGTAGCTGGCCATGGCGGCGGCCAGCGAGCCGGCATGCAAGGGGCCGGAAGGGGACGGGGCGAAGCGGCCGATGTAGTGTTCGATATTATTCATGAGGGGGAGCGCCGCTCAGCAGCGCGCGCTGGACTTCGGGTTGCGCCAGGTGCTGCAAAAACCATTTCAGCGATTTTCCCTGCTCCGCCTTGGGCCAGGCGATCAGGAAGTTTTCATGCGGTTTGCTCATCTGGGTTTGTTTTTCGATCAGCGCGCCGCTGGCCAGGTAAGGCGCAGCCCAGTAGCGCGGCAAATGGCCGCAGCCGAGTCCGGCCAGTTGCGCCTGCAGTTTGGCCGCGACCGTCGGTACGGTCAGCGTTTCCTGGCCGGCCAGCAGACCCATGGTCAGGCCGGGATGATTGCGGCTGCTGTCACCGACGGCGACTGCGCGATGCCGGCGCACCAGCTCCGGCGACAACGGTTCCGGCGCATCTGCCAGGGGATGGTCCGGCGCCACAGCAAATATCCAGTCGATCGTGCCCAACTGGCGCGTCTGGAAGCGGCCGCTGGTGCGCACGATCTCGGGACCGTCCAGCGTCGCGCCGATGACCAGGTCGGCGCGTCCGGCCAGCATATCGTCCCAGGTGCCGGACAGCACCCCGGGCGTGAAGCGCAGGCGCGTGCCGCCGCCTTCGCGGTCGAAGGCGGCGATCAGCGGCAGCATGTTGGCGAACGGAATGATGCTGTTGAGCACGATGCGCAACTCGGTCTCGCGGCCGGTGGCGGTGCGTTTGACACGTTGCTCGAGATCGTCGGCGGCAGCCAGCAGATGGCGGCCCTCGGTCAGCAATTCGCGCCCGGCCGGGGTCAGCTTGGCGCGGTGGCCGCGGCGGTCGAACAGCAGCACGTCGAGATCATCCTCAAGCTTGCGCACGCTGTAGGTCAGCGCCGACGGCACCCGGTCCAGCACCACCGCAGCGGCGGCAAAGCTGCCTTTGCGGTCGATCATGTCGAGAATTTGCAGGGATTCCAGCGTCAGGTTCATGCACTTGTTTAAATTTTTTGAATGAGATGTCTAAAACGCAGTGCTTATCCTGCGGCAGGCCATTGGATATAGTGTAAATCAGCACCAAAAAATTTGTATGAACGCTGCACAACGCATGGCAAAAGGTTATCCTCCGCAGTGCCGCATCGTTCGCCTGTTTTCCCATCGGTTTATACTCACACAACAAGGAAATCAACATGAGCAAAGTCGCCATTGTTTACCACTCCGGCTACGGCCACACCAAGAAACAGGCCGAAGCCGTCCAGGCGGGAGCAGCATCGGCTGCCGGCGCCACTGTCGACCTGATCGCCATCAACGCAGAGGGCAACATCACCGACGCTGACTGGGCTACGCTGGACGCCGCCGACGCCATCATCTTCGGTTCGCCGACCTACATGGGTTCGGTGTCCTGGCAATTCAAGAAATTCGCCGACGCCACCTCCAAGCCGTGGTTCACGCAAAAATGGAAAGACAAGATCGGCGCCGGTTTCACCAATTCAGCGACGATGAACGGCGACAAGCTGTCGACCCTGCACTATCTGTTCACGCTGGGCATGCAGCAGAGCATGATCTGGGTCGGCACCGGCCTGATGCCGTCCAACTCCAAGGCGGCGCAACGCAATGACATCAACTTCGTCGGTTCTTTCTCCGGCCTGATGGCGCAAAGCCCGTCGGATTCGTCGCCGGAAGAAGGCCCGCTGCCGGGCGACCTGGAAACTGCCAAGCTGTTCGGCAAACGCGTTGCCGAAACGACGGCGCAGTTCAAGAAGTAAACCGTTTCAGGTTGTACGCTCCCATGCAAAAAGCCCACCGCGAGGTGGGCTTTTTGTTGGCCGGAACCGGATGAGGTCAGACGCTGGCGATCGTCGTTGCATCGGTAGCCGTAGTAGCCGCCGCAACTGTTTCCTTTTCCGGCGCGCAATGCGGGCATGACTTGCCGGGCACATAGGCGGGCGACAATTGTTCGCGCGGCGTCACCACGGCGCGGCAGGCGAAGCATTGCGCGGTCTGGGTTTCCTGCAGTTGCGGATTGAGCGCGGTGCGATAGTCGAACACGAAGCAATCGCCCTGATAATGTGCGCCGCCGACTTCTTCAAAGTATTTGAGGATGCCGCCCTCAAGCTGGTAGACGCTGTCGTAGCCGATGTTCTGCATGTGGATCGCGGCCTTTTCGCAGCGGATGCCGCCGGTGCAGAAGGTGACCACGGTCTTGTCGTTGAGCTCGTCCTTGTGGTCGGCGATGACTTGCGGAAACTCGGTGAACTTGTTGATACGGTAATCAATGGTGTTCTCGAAGGTGCCGACATCGACTTCAAAGGCGTTGCGCGTGTCGACCATGACCACCGGCTTGCCGTTGTCGTCGTGGCCCTGGTCCAGCCAGCGCTTGAGCGTCACGGCGTCGACGAAGGGTGCGCGGCCTTCTTCCGGCTTGATCAGCGGATGCTTCATCGTGATGATCTCGGCCTTGAGCTTGACCAGCATGCGGTTGAACGGCTGGTGCTCGGAATAGCTTTCCTTGACCTGGATGTCGGCGAAGCGTTCATCGGCGCGCAGCCATGCCAGGAAGGCGTCGATGTCGGCGCGCGTGCCGGCCAGGAACAGGTTGATGCCTTCCGGACTCAGGATGATGGTGCCGCGCAAATTGTGTTTTTGACAAAACGCCAGAAACACCGGACGTTGTTCCACCGTGTCGCTGAAGGTGATGAACTTGTACGCGGCGATGTTGACGTACGAATTCTCGGATTCTTGCGGTTGTCGGGTTTGCTGCGCTTGGCGGGTTTGTTGCATTTCTTGCATGATGGTATTGCCTAAGTCTTTGAATTAACAGCATTATAAACGCCTCGCGCCGGTTCTGCGATGGCCGCCGGGCGCAATCTGCGCGCGCCATGATGCAGATCAAACAAGCCGGCGGCGAATTCACGGCGGATGAAGGGCGTCGGCAAGTCCCCTCAACACGCAAATTCGGGACGGACCCCATGTCACGGCACGGTAAAATAGCGGGCTATGACTACACCGCAATTCGTACATCTCCGGCTCCATTCCGAGTACTCCATTGTCGACGGCCTGGTCCGCATCGACGACGTCGTCAAAGCAGCCGCCAAAGACGGCCAGGCCGCACTGGCGATCACCGACCTGGCCAACCTGTTCGGCATGGTCAAGTTCTACAAGGGCGCGCGCGGCAAGGGCGTCAAGCCGATCGCCGGCTGCGACGTCTGGATCAGCAACGATGACGACCGCGATAAACCCTCACGCCTGCTGTTGCTGGTCAAGGATCACCACGGTTACCTGCAACTGTGCGACCTGCTCAGCAGGGCCTGGCTTACCAACCTGCATCGCGGCCGCGCTGAACTGCGGCCGGAATGGCTGGAGCAATTGCGTCACGATGAAGGAGGCAACGGCCTGATTGCGTTGTCGGGCGCCCATTTCGGCGACGTCGGCATCGCCATCGAGAACGGCAACGTGGCGGCAGCCGAGCGCGCCGCCCAGCGCTGGAGCGAGGTTTTCCCGGGGGCGTTCTACGTGGAAATCCAGCGCGCCAACCAGCCCAACATGGAAGTTCAGGTACGTCAGTCGGTCGCCTTGGCGGCGCGCCTCGGTTTGCCGGTGGTGGCCACGCATCCGATCCAGTTCCTGTCGCAGGACGAATTCGTCGCCCACGAAGCGCGCACCTGCATCGCCGAAGGCGAGATCCTGGCCAATGCGCGCCGCGTGCGCCGCTTCAACGAGCAGCAGAATTTCAAGACCCAGGCCGAGATGGCGGCGTTGTTCGCCGACTTGCCGGGCGCAGTGCAGAACACGATTGAAATCGCCAAGCGCTGCAACCTCATGCTGACGCTGGGCAAGCCGCAGCTGCCGAATTTCCCGACGCCGGACGGCATGACCATCGACGATTTCCTGGTGGCCGAAACCAAGATCGGCCTGGAAGCGCGCCTCAAGCATCTGTATCCCGATGAGGCTCGTCGCGAGAAGGAACGTCCGCGTTACGAGGCGCGCCTGAAGTTCGAGAACGACACCATCATCAAGATGAAATTCCCGGGCTACTTCCTGATCGTGGCCGACTTCATCCAGTGGGCCAAGAACAATGGCGTGCCGGTCGGTCCCGGCCGGGGTTCAGGCGCCGGTTCGCTGGTGGCGTATGCGTTGTCGATCACTGATCTGGATCCGCTTGAATACAACCTGCTGTTCGAACGCTTCCTTAATCCTGAACGGGTATCGATGCCCGACTTCGACATCGACTTTTGCCAGGAAGGGCGCGACCGCGTCATCCAGTACGTGAAGGATCGCTACGGCAAGGAGGCGGTCTCGCAGATCGCCACTTTCGGCACCATGGCGGCCAAGGGGGCGGTGCGCGACGTCGGCCGCGTGCTCGATCTGGGCTACAACTTTTGCGACGGCATTTCCAAACTGATCCCGTTCAAGCCGGGCAAGCTGGTCACGCTGGCCGACGCCATCGAGGAAGAGCCGCTGCTGAAAGAACGCCTCGAGAACGAAGAAGAAGTGAAGCAGCTGATGGGCCTGGCCCAGCAGGTCGAAGGCATCGCACGCAACATCGGCATGCACGCCGGCGGCGTGCTGATCGCGCCGGGCAAGCTGACCGATTTTTGCCCGCTGTATACGCAGGGCGGCGACGCCGGCGTGGTATCGCAATACGACAAGGACGACGTTGAAGCCGTCGGCCTGGTGAAGTTCGACTTCCTGGGCCTGACCACGCTGACGATCCTCGATCGCGCGGTGCGCTACATCAAGCAGCTCGATCCGGGCATGGCCGATTTCGACCTGGCCCGGCTGCCGCTGACCGATCGCGCCTCGTACGACTTGCTGACCAAGGCCAAGACGGTTGCCGTGTTCCAGCTGGAAAGCCGCGGCATGCAAGGCATGCTGAAAGACGCGCGGCCCGACCGTTTCGAGGACATCATTGCGCTGGTGGCGCTGTACCGTCCGGGTCCGATGGACCTGATCCCCGATTTCTGCAAGCGCAAGCACGGCGAAAAATTCGACTATCCCGACCCGCGCACCGAAGGCATTCTGTCGGAGACCTACGGCATCATGGTCTATCAGGAGCAGGTGATGCAGATGGCGCAGGTGGTCGGCGGCTACTCGCTGGGCGGTGCCGACTTGCTGCGCCGCGCGATGGGCAAGAAAAAAGCCGAAGAGATGGCCGAGCATCGCAACATCTTCCGCGAAGGCGCCGCCAAGGACGGCCTGTCGCAGGAGAAAGCCGACGAAATCTTCGACTTGATGGAAAAGTTCGCCGGCTACGGCTTCAACAAGTCGCACGCCGCCGCCTACGCGCTGCTGTCGTATCACACCGCTTATCTCAAGGCGCATCATCCCGCCGCGTTCATGGCCGCCAACTTGTCGCTCGCCATGGATGACACCGAAAAGATCAAGATCCTGGTCGAGGACTCGCTCGACGTCTGCGGCCTGAGCCTGCTGCCGCCCGACATCAACCTGTCCGACTACCGCTTCATCCCGGTCGGCGAACCGGGCAAGAAGGCCGTGCATATCCGCTACGGCCTGGGCGCCGTCAAGGGGTCCGGCCAGAGCGCCATCGAAGCCATCATCGCGGCGCGCCAGGACGGCCCGTTCAAGGATTTGTTCGACTTCGCCAAACGCGTCGACAAGAAGCAGATCAACCGCCGCACGGTCGACTCGCTGATCCGCGCCGGCGCCTTCGACTGCTTCGGCGTCGACCGCGCAATTTTGCAAGCCACGGTCGGTCTGGCCTGGGAAAACGCCGAACAGATGGAAGCCTCGGCCAACCAGGTCAGCCTGTTCGGCGGTGACGACAGCGATCTCGAGACGCCGCTGGAATACGTGCAGGTGCGCCCATGGAGCGACAAGCAGCGCCTTACCGAAGAAAAGACCGCGCTCGGTTTCTACCTGTCCGGCCATCTGTTCGATGCCTACGAAAAGGAGGTGCGCCAGTTCGTGCGCACCAAGATCTCCAGCCTCGAACCCTCGCGCGACCCGCGCTCGCTGGCCGGCATCATCACCGGCATTCGCGTCCAGATGACCCAGCGCGGCAAGCTTCTGATCGTCTCGCTCGATGACGGCAGCGGCACGGTCGACGTCACGGTCTACGGCGAACTGGCCGAACCGAACAAGGCCTTCTTCAAGGAAGACGAGTTGCTGATCGTGCAGGGCAAGGTGTCGGAAGACCGCTTCAACGGCGGCCTGCGCATCTCGGCGGAAAAGGTCATGGACATCGGCGCCGCGCGCATCCAGTACGGCCAGCGCGTGGTGGTGTCGCTCAACAAAAGCGTTGACCCGGTGCACCTGCGCGACACATTGTCATCCTACCGCCAACCGCAAGGCCTGCCGTTCGTGATGAAGTACGTGCAATCGGGCGTCGGCTGCGAAGTCATGCTGGGGGATGCATGGCGGGTGGTGCCGAGCGACGGCTTGCAGGTATCGTTGCGGGAGTCGTTCGGGCAGGAAGCGGTTGTGGTGGAGTATTGACTCCGCTATTTCGAGTAAAAAATCAGAAAACAGAAAGTATCTTCAATGAATAGGTATACCTCTCTTGCCGTCTTCCTTTATTCGGCGATTTCCCTGATTGTACCGAGCGGTTTTTCGGTGGGTGCGGGCATGTTGGTACTGGGTAGCCTCGTACTGCTGAAGAACCCGAATGTTGCCGTGAGTCGCGACGACAAGCTGATCATGGCGGTATTTTGTTTTTATTTCGTGGTGTCAGTGGCAATGAATTTGTTGCACGGCGAAATTGTCAAGGAATATGATTTACCGTTGCGGTTCCTGCTTGCGGTTCCTGCCTTGCTGTTGCTACGCGCCTATCCGCCTTCGCCAGCGCTGTTCTGGTCCGGCCTGATCATCGGCGGTATCCTGGCCGGCCTGTATACCGGCTGGCAGAATCTGTTCGTATATGCGGGTACGATGATCCGCTCCGGCGGGCATACCAATCCTATCCAGTACGGCAATATCAGTTCACTCGTCGGCATGCTTTGCCTGGCTGGCCTGGGATGGGCCATACAGCAGAAGAGTTCAGTCTATTGGGTGATCTTCTTGCTGTGCGGCTTCTTCATGGGCATGCTCGGTTCGTTGTTTACCGGCAGTCGTGGTAGTTGGGTCGGATTGCCGTTTTGCCTGTGGATACTGTACCGCGCCTATGGCGGAGAAGTCAGCAAGCGGTATGTACTGGGCGGTTTCACAGCCGTGGTCGTTGCCATTGCCGTGGCGTATGCGATCCCCCGTACTGCTGTCAAGGAACGCGCGCATCTGGCGGTGAGCGAGACATTGTCCTATCTGAAAACCCGCAATGCAGATTCGTCGCTGGGCACACGCATGGAAATGTGGCGCGTCGGGTTCATGGCAGCGACCGAGCGTCCCCTGCTTGGCTTCGGCAAGGCCGGTCTCGTCAAGTGGGAAAGCGCCGAAATTGCGGCTGGTCGCATTGATCCGCTGATGGAAGGCAACAACCATGTCTACAATGAATGGCTGGACGCCATCGCCAAACGCGGCTTGCCGGGCCTGATCGCGCTGCTGGTGCTGTATGCAATTCCCTTGCGGCTGTTCATGCAGCATGCCAAAACGGCGAGCCGGCGAGCAAAACCCTACGCGATCGGCGGCATGATGCTGGTCGTCAATTACATCTGCTTCGGTTTTTCGCAAGTATTCATGGCGCATAACACCGGCGTGATGACGCTGGCATTCTCGACGGTGATTCTATGGGGCTTGCTGCGCGGCGAAGAGGCGAAGGAAAACGCGCAGCGCTGAACGCGCGTTCTTGCTCCGGTGTGGCGCGGAAAAGGCTGCATCCTTCACGGGACGCAGCCTTTATTTTTTGAGTTTCTTGCGAATGACGGCGGCGATATGCGCCAGATACCAGCAGGCGCCCTGGAGGGGTTTGCCGCGGCTGAACAGCGAGCGCGAATGGATGCGCATTTCCTTGTAGTTCAGAGGGGCCTGGTCCAATGGCACATCGCTCCAGGCCGACTGCCGATGATACTTCACGAACAGCTCGCGGGCCTGATGGCCGCTCCAGTCGTTCCACGGTTTGATCAATCCGGCGAAGTGAATGAACACGGCGTCGCCCACTGAGTCCATGGCAAGTTTGCCGCGCTTCAGATCGACGATCATGCTGTAGATGTAATTCCACTTGATCGCAACATAACGAGCTTTGCCGTCGAGCACGATATTGAGTGCATCCTGATCATTGAAGGCGAGTTTTTCACTGTCGCGCAACAGCGTCTGGATTGCCTGTTCGCTGATCTTGTTTTCTTCCCACTTCGGGATGTTGATGTAGAGCACGCCGGCGTTGAAGTACTGCTTGTTCTTCAGGTTGAGTACGGAATAGCGGCCGTCGCGGCCGTCTTTGGTGGCCCAGCCGACGTCCGGCACCACCAGTGCAATGGTATCGCTGATGTCGGTTGCGGCCAGCTCGTCAACGTTGCCCACGCATAGCATATCGGCATCCAGATACAGCACCCGATCAGTGACGTCCTTGAGCATCGTCGGGATGATCAGGCGCGAGAAGGTCGACAGCGAATAATAGGACTTGGCGATCATCGCCGAGAATTCCTGGAATTGCGCACGCTCGATCACATGCGTGACAACGCGGACCTTGTCGTTCTGTTCCATTGTCTTCATGCGGCGCGCCTGATCGGCGGTGACCGAAAAGGCGAACACATGGAACGTGAAGCGGCGTACCGGATTGTTGGCGACGATCGACGCGATCATCGCACCCATGCTGCGGAAATAGTGATTGTCTACGCAAAAAGCGATGTGGAAGGAGTCGTCGTCGCGCGTCGTGTCTGTTGTTGATGTGAGCATGAAAAATTCGCCGGTCGGTCTCTGTCTGTCTTGATTGTCGGTCTGCAAGCTGTGCGATAGGGCGATGCCGCGACTACCTTGCCGCGCGCTTGCGCAGATACCGGATATACCACTTCAGGCTTTCCAGCGGCCGCCCCTGGCGGTACATGAAGCGCGAGTGCATGCGCATTTCCTTGGTATTGCGCGGCTCCTGATCGAGCGGCATGTCGGCCCATGGCGTCAGCGACAGGTACTTGCGGAACAAGTGACGGGCGTCATGGCCGCTCCAGTCGGTCCAGGGTTTGACGGCGCCGGCGAAATGGACGAACACCGCCTTGCCCACCGGACGCAATGCAAACTTGTTGACGTTGAGGTCGTGGATCAGGTCGTACAGGTAATTCCAGCGCGGCGAGATGTAGCGCGCGCGGCCGTTGAGGACGATGTTGAGTGCGTCCTGGTCGTTGAAGCGCATGTCGGTCTTGCTGTCGAGAAGCGCATCCAGCGTTTGTTGGGTGATATCTTCGCTGATCCACTTTTCGATATTGATGAAGATCACGCCGCCGTTGAAGTATTCGTTGTGTTTCAGCTTGAGCGCGGCGACGCGGCGCTGCAGCGTGACCGGCGCGTCCGGCACCACCACGGCGATGTCGCCGCTGATGTCCATGTCGACCAGCTCATCGAGCTTGTTGACGCACAGGATATCGGCGTCAAGATACAACACGCGGTCGGTCTGACCCTTGAGCACGGTGGGGATCACCAGTCGCGTGAAGATCGACAACGAGTAGTGCGAGTGGCCGATGAAATGCGAAAACTGCGTGAACGAACCTAGGTCGAGCAGGTGCAGCTGGGTGCTGACCGGGTACATCTCTTCCAGCTTTTTCAGGCGGCGCTGATGCTCATCGGAAACCTCGAACGCCAGCACATGGAACGTGAAATGCTGGCCCGGATTGTTGTCGATGATGGACGAGATGGTGCCGCCCATCGCACGGAAATAGTTATTGTCGACGCAGAAGGCGATGTGGAAGGACGGCTTGCCGTTGCTGCCCACGGGTGCAGTTTGCTGACTCGCTGATTGATTCATTGGATGGCTTTCAATACTTGCTCAACGGTGACGGCCTTGACCCAGTCGCGGCGGTTGGGGGCGGTGATGACGGTACTGTTGGCGCGGTCGATCGGCACCCATTCCGGGTTTTTCTGACGCATCAGCGCGATCACGGGCACGTGCACGGCATTGGCCAGGTGCATCACCGCGGTTTCTACCGAAATGATCAGGTCGCAGCGTTCCAGGATGGCCGGCAGCTGAAAGAAGTTCTCCTCGGCGCTGAACAGTTCGGTGCGTTCCAGCTGGTAGCCGCTGATCACGGCGCGTGCGTGTTCCAGCTCCTGCGGCACCGCGTTGACGATGAAGCTGCTGTCGCGCCAGGCGTCCAGCTTTTTCATTTCAATGATCAGTTCGGCGACATGCTCCAGCGGCCAGCAGCGCTTTTTGGTCTTGGCGTAGGGATTGATGAACACCAGCTTGCCGGTATTGCCGTCCGCCGCTTTGAACCCCCAGGACGCCAGTTTTTCCTGTGCGTAGTCGCGCCACTGCTGCGGAATCTCGACAAAGGGGAAGCGTTCGGCAGCGCCCACTACCAGACCGCTGAGCTGATTGAACCAATGCGCATAGACGTCGCTGATGTGTTGCGGATTGGCGCGATCGACACTGTACGGCGGAATCGCGGCATTGAGCTTGCGGTAGGCCAGCTGGTGATGCGGCTGGTAGAACTTGACGCGTTTCTTCATGCCGATCACCAGTCCGTCCGGACTGATGCTGCGCGCCAGCCCGGCGTACAGGTGCGGCCGCAACGTCGCCAGCGATACCACGATGGGGTAGCGCTCGCGCTGTGCTTCTTCGATGGATTCCTGGTACAGCGCCGGGCTGTAGGTGCGGGTATAGATCTTGTCGAAGAACGGGCAAGCCGCGACCCAGTCGTAGAGTGAATATTTTTCCAGATGCTTCCATTGCGCAGGATCGCTGGTGCGGCGCACTTCATCGACCCAGAGATGGACTTTCAGGTGCGGGTTGGCGCGCGCGAAGGCCTGGAAGAAATTCTGCAGGTAAGTGAAATCGCCCAGCGCCAGGTGAGCGATGAACAGGATCTTGTCCGACTTTTTCAGCAGCGCTGGCGGGATCAGTGTCTGGGGCATGGTTGACGTTTGTTGTTGTCTAAGCGGAGTCAATCGGCTTGTTGAGAGAACTGCAGGCGGTAGAGATTGGCGTAGACGCTCTCGTTGGCCAGCAACTGCTGATGGTTGCCGACTTCGACGATCTGGCCGTGCGACAGCACCACGATGCGGTCGGCGCGTTCTATGGTCGACAGGCGGTGGGCGATGACGAAAGTGGTGCGGCCTTCCATCAGTTGATCCAGCGCGGCCTGGACGGCGCGTTCGGATTCGGTGTCGAGCGCCGAGGTGGCTTCGTCGAGGATCAGGATCGGTGCGTCCTTGTAGATCGCGCGCGCGATCGCCACGCGCTGGCGCTGGCCGCCCGACAGGCGCGAACCGTTGTCGCCGATGCGGGTTTCCAGTCCTTCCGGCATGCCTTCGACGACATCGGTCAGGTGCGCCGCCACCACCGCTGCGCGTACGCGTTGCGGATCGGGGTGGGCGTCGCCGTAGGCGATGTTGGCGGCCAAGGTGTCGTCGAACAGCACGGTGTTCTGGCTGACCATGGCGATCTGGCTGCGCAGGCTGGTCAGCGAAATCGATTCGATCGGTTTGCCGTCCAGCAGGATCTGACCGCCGGTGGCGGAATAGAAGCCGGGGATCAGGCTCACCAGCGTCGATTTGCCGCCGCCGGACATGCCGACGAAGGCGATGGTTTCGCCCGGTTGCACGTTCAGGTTGATCTTCTGCAGCGCCAATTGGGTATGACCGGGATAAGAGAACTCGACGTCGACGAGGTCGAGCTTGCCGGTGCTGCGCGCGCTCAGTGTTTCGCCGCCGGTGCGTTCGGTCGTCTTGTCGATCAGGTTGTAGACTTCTTCGGCCGCCGCCATGCCGCGTTGCAGGGGGCCGTTGATTTCCGCCAGTTGCTTGAGCGGCGCCAGCAGCATCAGCATCGCAGTGAGGAAGGAGACGAAGCCGCCGACAGTGATCTGGCCGTTGCCGGACTGGATCAGCGCCATCACGATCACGACTGCCACCGCGCAGGCGGTCATCAACTGCGTAATGGGGACCGTGGCCGAAAATGCCGTGGTCATGCGCATGGTGTAGCGGCGCAGGTTTTCGGCGCGATCGTGGAAGCGGCCTTTTTCGTATTCATGGCCGCCGAAGACCTTGATGACCTGCTGGGCGCGCGTGGTTTCTTCGATGACCTGGGTCAGTTCGGCGTTGACCGCGAGCGAATCGCGATTGAGCTTCTTGAGGCGCTTGCCGGTGGTGCGCACGACGATGCTCACCAGCGGCAGCAGCACCAGCGTGACGATGGTGAGCATCCAGTTGAGGTACAGCAGCCAGGCCAGCAGACCCAGCACGGTCAGCGCCGAACGCACGATGGAGGTGAATACCTTGGTCACCATGTCGATGATCTGCTGCACTTCGAACATCATCGAATTGATCACTTTGCCGACCGTATTGGTGGCGTAAAAATTGATCGGCAGGTCGAGCATGCGCGCAAACATCTGGCGCCGCAATTCATTGAGGATGCGTGTCGACACCCAGGTCATCATGTAGGAGCTGGTGAACGTCGCGATGCCGCGGATGAAGAAGATGCCAATCACCGCCACCGGCACCAGCCACAGCGAGAAAGCCGGTTTGCCGACGAAGCCCTTGTCCAGCAGCACCTGGAAGATGTAAGGCACCACCGGTTCGGTGGCCGCCGTGACGATCATGGCCAGGAACGCGATGGCAAGGCGTTTCTTGTGGGGCCAGTGCAAGGCGGCGAGCCTCTTCATGTTATGCGACAAAAGCATGTTGTTCCTTACTGATTGCTGCTGATGAAAATACGATGGCGATCACGCCACAGCCAGCCGTTTGCAGGACTCACAGGATGACCGTCAAGAGGGGAGAAGTCATGCGCTCGTGGCTTGGTCGGCTGTTGTCTGGCTGGCCTGATTTCCTCCGCATGGGCCCGTTCAGACCGTAAATCGGGGAAACCGCACATTGTAATGCAACGGCAGGCCGAATTGACCGGCGCGGGCATGTAAAACGGGGGAAGGGAAGCGTTGCTTCCAAGGCAAGTATTTGCCTCTGGATGACGTTTCAGACGGGGATGTGCCGATCTTGCTGCAGCAGGCGTTCGGCTTCGCCGCCCCGTTCCAGTAGCGCCAGGTCGGCGCCGCGGCGCGCCACCAGTTGCACGCCCAGCGGCAAACCGGCGGAAACGCTGCAAGGAAGGTTCAGGCAAGGTGCGCCCAAGACGTTCCAGGGATGGTTGAACGCAAAAGAAAAATCAAATTGTGCATTGTATGAATAAAATATTTGCACTATAGTAAACACGAAACAACCCGGGCAAGACAAATAAAACAGGAGACGAGAGACATGGAGATGCAGATGCAAACGGCGGCCAGCCCAGGCTGGACGGCAGGATTGAAGCGTACCGGACTGGCAGCGCTGCTGGCGTGCGCCTTCGCCGGCGCACAGGCGGCGCCCGGTGTTTTTTCCGGCGATGTGGTGAAGATCGGCATTCTCAACGACCAGTCGGGTTTGTACGCCGACCTGGCCGGACTGGGTTCGGTCGAGGCCGCCAAGATGGCCATCGAGGAGATGGGCGGCACGGTCGCCGGCAAGAAGATCGAGCTGGTGTCGGGCAACCACCAGAACAAGGCCGACGTCGGCGCGGTGATCGCGCGCGGCTGGTTCGACAAGGATGGCGTCGACATGATTGCCGATTTCTCGAATTCGTCGGTGGCGTTCGCGGTCCAGGGGCTGGCCGCCGAGCGCGGCAAGATCGCCATGATCGCGGCGGCGTCGTCGGACTTCACCGGCAAGTCGTGCACCGCGACCTCGGCGCAATGGGTCTACAACAGTTACACCAACGGCTACGGCCTGGCCAAGGTGCTGACCGAGCAAGGCTATAACAGCTGGTTCCTGCTGACGGTCGACTACGCGTTCGGCCACGCCTTCGCGAGCGACATGAAGGCGGCGATCAAGGCCGCCGGCGGCACCGTGGTCGGCGAGGCGCGCCACCCGCTCAATGCCTCAGACATGAGTTCCTTCCTGCTGCAGGCGCAGGCCTCGAAGGCCAAGATCATCGGCCTGGCCAGCGCCGGCGCCGACATGACGACGGCAATCAAGCAGGCCGGCGAATTTGGCGTGACGGCCAACCAGGCGCTGGCGGCGCCGGCGGTGTTCCTGACCGATATCCACGGCATGGGACTCAAGGCGGCACAAGGTTTGCGTTTCATCACGGCGTTCTACTGGGATCGCAACGAGCGCACGCGCGAGTGGGCCAAGCGATTCCACCAGCGCCGCAAGGCCATGCCGACCATGACCCAGGCCGGCGTGTATTCCTCCGTGCTGCATTACCTCAAGGCGGTCAAGGCGGCCAACACCGACAACGCCGCCGAGGTCATGAAGAAGATGCGCGAGTTGCCGGTCGACGACATGTTCGCGCAGAACGGCCACTTGCGTGAAGACGGCCAGATGGTGCACGACATGTTCCTGGTCGAGGTCAAGAAACCGTCGGAGTCGAAGGCGCCGTGGGATTACTACAAGGTGCTTTCCACCATCCCGGGCGACAAGATCTTCAAGCCGCTGGCACAGAGCGATTGCCCGCTGGTCAAGAAATAATCAACGTTCACAAAGGAGATGACGATGTCTGAAGCTGCAAGGAAATCCGATCGGAAAGACCCGCCGCCGCAGGTGCGGCACGTCGACGAGATGGAATGGGAAACTATCCGCTGGCCCGGCGAAACCGGCAAGATGCTGTTCCACCCGAGCGAAGAAAACCCGACCGCGCCGAACGCCGGCCTGCTGCGACTCGCGCCGGGTGCGCATCATCCGTGGCACCGCCATGATTTCGCCCAGGTCTGGTACATCCTCGAGGGCGAGTTCACCATCGGCGGCAGGGTGTGCACGCCCGGCACCATGCTGTGCCACGGCGACCCGCATTGCGAAGAAGAGCTGCATACGGAACACGGCGGCATGATCCTCATCGTGCAGTATCCGGGACCAACCACGGGCGGGCGGCCGATCTACGACAAGCGCTTCAACATGGACAAGCGCATTGAAATGGCCTTGGAGCGGACCGACGTCTAAGCGTCGAGAAGTTCACGCACTCACCCGCTGTACAAACGGTCGCATGGACGCATGCGGCCGTTTGTCTTTCCTGCGGCGGAGGACGGGTACAATGCCGGAAACAGGCGCAGGCCTTCGTCCCTCACCAAAAATAACGCATGGATAATCCAGAATTAGTGGCGATACAGATCGGCAGCCGCATCCGCGAATGCCGGCGCGCGAAGAACATCACCTTGCAAGTCCTGAGCGACGAGACCGCCTTGTCCACCGGCTTCCTGTCGAAGCTGGAGCGCGGTGAAGCCAGCGCCTCGATCGCCAATCTGATCTCGATATCGAAGTACCTCGGCTTGTCGCTGCAGGACCTGTTCCAGACGTCCACCGAAGCAGCGCCGCCACCGCCCGATTACGTCCTGTCCAAAGCCAAGGCGCGCAACGACGAAGCGCCGCTGTCGGCGGCCGGGTACACCTTCCATCGCTCCTGCGGCGATTTGCCTGGGCAGCAACTGGCGGCGTTCGAACTGGAGTTTCCCGCCAACCAGGAAAACCAGCCGGTGCTGGTGTCGCATGAAGGCGAAGAAGTGCTGTACATGCTCGACGGCAAGCTGGAATTCCATATCGGCGACGACGTGCTGATTCTCGAGCGCGGCGATTGCCTGCACTTCAATTGCGAAAAGCCGCACATGGGCCGCAACATCGGCGCCAAGACCGCGCGCCTGATGATGGTGGTGTCGAGCGCCTCGCCGATCAAGCGGCGCTTCGGCAAGGGCTAGGCAATCACGCAGGATACTTGCGGCCCGGTCTTCGCAAGTTCCTCGCGCAACTCCCGGTAAGCCTGCACCAGCATATCCTGGCTGAATCCACGATTCAGTCCGCTGGGGTTCGGCAGGAGCCATACCATCGCACCGCCGAACTTTTCCGGCTGCTTTCCCCAATCGACTTTGGGTTGTCCCGCGATGGCCTGATAGGCCGGCTTGCCCAGGAACGCCAGGCACTTTGGCTTGAGCTTCTCCATTTTCTTGCGCAGTGTTTCGGCGGAGCGAATGAACTCGTCCCGCAGCAATTCATCAGCGCGCGCCGTCGGCCGTTCGACCACGGTCGTCAGGCCGCAGCGATGGTCAAGAATGCGGCAGTCGTCGAGCGGATCGATGAGATCCGGCGTGAAGCCCGACAGATGCACGGTCTTCCAGAAACGATTGCTCCTGCCCATGAAATGGTGACCGCTCGCTGCCGCGCGCATGCCCGGATTGATGCCGCAGAAGACGACATCGAGTCCGGGAGCAAGTAGATCAGGAAGAGGGGATGTAACGGTAACGGATGGCATCATGTGCGGTGCTGTTCAGACATGGTCAGGGTGAGTGCGGGCAGATCGGCGATCTGCGCAGCGACGCTGATTATGGGCAAGGATATGGTCAGGGACAACCGCCGTCATGCGCGGTTATCGGCCATTCCACGCCTGATTCGGGCCACCCGCCGGGCGCATGCTTTTTCTATCCTCTTTCTATCCTCTTTCTGTCCTCAGATTTTCCAAGGCGAACTTGATCAGTTCGCTGCGTCCTTCGATGTCCAACTTGCGTTTGATATTCAGGCAATGAGTTTCAACAGTACGCACGCTCAGATCCAGCGTCTCCGCGATGCTTTTGTTTGACGCCCCCCTCGCTATCTGCTCAAGAACCTGGCGCTCGCGCACCGTCAGCGTTTCTTCTTTCAGGCGCGGCTGGGCGATGATGGGCATCAGCGCAGCGCTGTAATAAACGCCTCCGTTCAGAACCGCTCCGATGGCGCGCACGATGTCGCTTCCCGGTGCGTCTTTCAGCACATAGCCTCGCGCGCCTGCACGAATCGACTGCAAGACATACTCGGCTTTGTTGTGCATGCTGAGGATCAGTACAGCGATATCGGGGAAGTTCAGCTGAAATTTCGCCGTAAGCTCGATCCCGCTGCTGCCTTGAAGATTGATGTCCATCAACACCAGGTTGATCGACTGGTGCGCTGCATGTCTCAGGGCTTCGTCCGCAGTACCGGTTTCAGCAACCACCCGTACCCCGGGCATACTTTCCAGCCGGGCGCGCAGGCCATCCCTGATCATCGGATGATCGTCCACGATCATGACATTTGTTATTGGCGTTTCTTCAGGCATGAAATTCTTCCTTTGTCTGTAGAGGAACTTGCGCCGACACCACCGTTCCTTCAGAACTTGAGGATACGGAGAAGCTGCCGCCAACCGCTTGCAGGCGTTCGGCCATGTTCCGCAAGCCTATGCCGCGTTTGGGGTGCTTGGCGATCTGGCCTGTGTCGAAGCCGATGCCGTTGTCGCGAATGGTCAGGAGAAACAAGCCCGGGTCCTCGGTCAGTTCCAGCGAAACGGAGCTGGCCTTCGCATGGCGCCAAATATTGTTCAAGGCTTCCTGTGCAACCCTGAACATCACGGTATTGACGACATCCGGCGATACGTTGCTTGTCTCGCTGAAGGAGAAGTCGATTTGAAGTTCTCCATTCGCGTTCCATTCGTCGCACAAAAACTGCAGCGCACTGATCAAGCCCAGATCATCCAAGAGAGCAGGCCTCAGGCCGTGAGAAATATGCCTGATTTCGCCGAGCAGGCGATTCATTTGCTCCACGGTGTGTTCAAAGGCATCACAGGCCGGTGCGATTTCCCGGGTGGCCTCGAGCTTGATGATCGCAGCTTCAGTCTGCAGCTTGATGGAGACCAAATGTTGGCTAATCCCGTCGTGCAGATCGCGTGCGACACGCGCCCGTTCTTCCTCTTGCGACAAAACGACTCGCTGGGCCAGCTCCCGGAGTTTGGCGTCGGCAACACGCTGTTCACTGAGGTTGAACATCAGGCCGAAGCCGGCTACCGCCGCAACGCTGAGCAGGGCGATGATTGCGATCAGTCGCATGGTGTCGAGATTGTGTCCGGATATCTGTCGGTCGACGTTGGCAAGCGCCGCATCCACATCGTCGAGATACATTCCAGTGCCGATAATCCACCCCCACTTCGGCAGGGCAATCACATAGGCAAGTTTCGGCGCGACCGTACTGCTGGATGGCTTACGCCACAGATAGCGTTCATAGCCGCCGCCCTCTTGAGCGCGAACAATGAGGCGCTGGATGGTTTTGGTGCCATCCACGTTTTCCCAGTCCCACAAGTTTTTTCCAAGCAGCTCAGGCTGGCGTGGATGAACCAGCGTATTACCGGAAAAGTCATACGCAAAGAAATAGCCGTCATCGCCGTAGTCGAGCCTGGCCAGGATATCGAGTGCTTCCCGTTTGGCGTTTTCCACATCGCCACGTTCATAGAGATGCGCGATCGAATGCTCAGCGAGATCGACGTAATGGCGGAGCTCCGCATCTTTGCTGCTCCGATAGGCTTCCTGTATTGACTGGCGCTGCTGTTCGCCGAGCCTGATGGTCTGGTGCCAAACGACAACCGCAATGACCCCGAAAGAGATCAGTAATGGTGTGACGGCAAAGAAAATAATCTTGTGTCTTAGTTTCATTCTGGCAACGTCTCCTCGGGCTTGAAAAGCCTCGCGCACTCTTCTGCTATGAATTCTGCCGCAATTCTATGCCGGATCAGACGCCGCCATCTACGTGTTCCTACGTAGCTTTACTAAGTATTCTCCCGCTTGTTCCAAGCCGCGTATATGCGAATACTACGGCACATAAAAATAATAAAAATTGATATAAAAATTTCTTTTGTATCGGAGACATCCTCATCACGACAACTCCGGACGCCATGTGTATGCGCGCCGACAGTCGTCCTTCTTTTTTGCGGATGCATCCAAAGCGGCCATTTTTCATAACAACACAGGAGATCTGATGTCCACCGACACGTCCTCAAGAACAGTGGAGCGAGGCTATCTGCGCGCGTTGCTGTTACTGCCTTTCATTGCACTGCTGTGGGTTCCGTTTTACAACGACGAATTGCCCATGCTGCTCGGCTTCCCGTTTTTCTACTGGTATCAGTTTGCGTGGGTTCCGCTCACTGCGCTGATCATCTGGATCGTCTACAAAGACGGCCTTAAAAAGGGAGTCGAATGATGAATTCCTCTTCCATCAACTGGACGGCACTCGGCGTCTTCATCTTCTTCTTCGCACTGGTCACCGTGATGGGCTTCTGGGCCTCGCGCTGGCAAAGCGGCGGCAAGGCCAACAAGGGCGCCCACCTCGATGAATGGGGCCTGGGCGGCCGCAACTTCGGCACCTGGATCACCTGGTTCCTGGTCGGCGGCGACTTCTACACCGCCTATACCGTGATCGCGGTGCCGGCGCTGGTGTATGCGGTCGGCGCCTACGGCTTCTTCGCGCTGCCGTACACCATCCTGGTCTACCCTATCGTGTTCCTGATCATGCCCAAGCTGTGGCACGCCGCGCACAAGGCCGGTCACGTCACCGCTGCCGATGTCGTCTTCGGCCGCTACAAGTCGCGCAAGCTGGAGCTCGCCATCGCCCTGACCGGCGTCGTCGCGACCATGCCCTACATCGCGCTGCAACTGATCGGCATGGAAGTCGTCATCAAGGCGCTCGGCGTCACCGGTGAACTTCCCCTGCTGGCGGCCTTCGTGATCCTGGCGCTGTACACCTATTCGGCCGGCCTGCGCGCACCGGCGCTGATCGCCTTCGTCAAGGACCTGATGATCTACATCGTGGTGCTGGTGGCGGTAGTGCTGGTGCCGATGAAACTGGGCGGCTACGGCGTGGTGTTCGCTTCGGCGCGCGATGCGTTTGCAGCCAAGGGCGGCGCGACCGGCCTGACGTTGAAGCCGGCGCAATTCCTGCCGTTTGCTTCGCTGGCGCTGGGTTCGGCGATGGCGGCCTTCATGTATCCGCATACCCTGACCGGCATTTTCGCAGCCAAGAGCGCCGACACGATCCGCAAGAATGCCGTGTTTCTGCCTGCGTACACCGTGCTGCTGGGCCTGATTGCGCTGCTGGGCTACATGGCCTACGCTGCGGGCGTCAAGGTCGAAGCCAACAACGACGTCGTGCCTGCGCTGTTCAATGCCATGTTCCCGAGCTGGTTCAGCGGCTTCGCGTTTGCGGCGATCGCCATCGGTGCGCTGGTGCCGGCGGCGGTGATGTCGATCGGCGCCGCCAACCTGTTCACGCGCAACTTCTGGAAGCCGTACGTGAACCCGAACGTGTCGCCGCAAGGCGAAGCCAAGGTCGCCAAGATCGTCTCGCTGGTGGTCAAGTTCGGCGCGCTGGTGTTCATCCTGTTCCTGCCGACCAAGTTCGCGCTTGATCTGCAGTTGCTGGGCGGCGTGTGGATTCTGCAGACCTTCCCGGCGCTGGTGTTCGGCCTGTTCATCGGCTGGTTCGGCGCCAACGCGCTGCTGACCGGCTGGGCCGTCGGCATCGTCGGCGGCAGCTGGCTGGCGTATGCGGACGGCATCAAGCCGGTGCATACCTTCCACATCGGTGCCGACTCCTACACGCTCTACACCGGTCTGATCGCGCTCGCGCTCAACATCGTGGTGGCAGTCGTGGTGCAACTGGTGTTCGGCAAGGGCGGCGCCAAAGCGCCGGCTTTGAAACGTTGATACAGTAGCCTTATCCGCAACAAAAAAAGCCACGTTCGCAAGAACGTGGCTTTTTCATTGTCTTTATGTCTGCAAACGGCAAGAAGCAGGCTTCGACTACCGGTATTTTGATCTAAACAAATTTATTGTCACATCAAAATAATGTCGTACTGCTCCTGCTGGTAATCGGTTTGCACCTGCAATGAAATCGGCTTCTTGATGAAGTCGCCGAGCATGGCCAGGTGTTGCGATTCCTCTTCGAGGAACATGTCGACCACCACCTGCGCCGCCAGGATGCGGAATTCGCGCGGGTTGAATTGCTTGGCTTCGCGCAGCACCTCGCGCAGGATTTCGTAGCAGACCGTACGCGAGGTCTTGACCTGGCCCTTGCCCTTGCAGGCCGGGCAGGTCTCGCACAGGATGTGTGCAAGTGATTCGCGGGTGCGCTTGCGCGTCATTTCCACCAGGCCCAGCGCCGAGAAACCGGACACCGAAATCTTGGTGCGGTCGCGGTGCAAGGCCTTGTTCAGCTCCGAGAGCACGGCGGTGCGGTGCTCGAGGTTTTCCATGTCGATGAAGTCGAGGATGATGATGCCGCCCAGATTGCGCAGCCGCAGCTGGCGCGCGATGGCGTGCGCAGCCTCGAGA
The DNA here is from genome assembly GCF_026127345.1 of Herbaspirillum lusitanum. Lineage (NCBI taxonomy): Bacteria > Pseudomonadati > Pseudomonadota > Betaproteobacteria > Burkholderiales > Oxalobacteraceae > Herbaspirillum > Herbaspirillum lusitanum. The sequence continues at coordinate 568,100 of NZ_QXFG01000005.1, forward strand.
TTCGTCTTGAAGATGGTGTCGTCGAAATTGCGGCCGTTGACGAAGCTGCCGGTATTGACGTCGATGGTGGTCATCGCTTCCGTCTGGTCGACGATCAGGTAGCCGCCCGACTTGAGGTCGACGCGGCGTCCCAGCGCCCGTTCGATTTCTTCTTCCACGCCGTACAGGTCGAACAGCGGACGCTCGCCGCGGTAGTGCATCAGCTTGGGCAGCACCGACGGCGTATAGAGCGTGCCGAACTCCTGCAGCATCTGGAAGTTCTCGCGCGAGTCGACCTGGATGTTCGAGGTGTCGTCGCTGACGAAGTCGCGCAGCACGCGCTGGGCCAGGCTCAGGTCCTGGTACATCAGCGTCGGCGCAGGTTTGGTCTTGGTCTGGGCGATGATGCTGGCCCAGGTCTTGCGGAGGTATTCGACGTCCATCTGCAGGTCGGCGTCGGAGGCGTCTTCGGCCATGGTGCGGATGATGAAGCCGCCTTTTTCTTCCGGCGGCAGCAGGCCCTGGACCTTGCTGCGCAGCTGTTCGCGTTCGGCCTCGTTCTCGATGCGCTGCGAAATGCCGATGTGCTTGTCCTGCGGCAGATACACCAGCATGCGGCCGGCGATCGAAATCTGCGTCGACAGGCGCGCGCCCTTGGTGCCGATCGGATCCTTGATCACTTGCACGGTGATGGTCTGGCCGTCGAACAGCAGTTTTTCGATCGGGATTTGCGGCACATTCTGACCGTGCTGGCCGTGTTGCCCATCATGCGGCTTGGCTTCCCAGATGTCCGCGACATGCAGGAAGGCGGCGCGTTCAAGGCCGATGTCGATGAAGGCCGACTGCATGCCGGGCAGCACGCGCACGACTTTGCCGAGATAGACGTTGCCGGCCAGGCCGCGCGACAGCGTGCGCTCGATGTGCAGCTCTTGCACCGCGCCCTGCAGGATGAGCGCCACGCGCGTCTCCTGCGGCGTGATGTTGATCAGGATGTCTTCGTTCATGGTCTGGAGACCCTAAAATGATGAATGCTGGAAAGGGGCTGGAACGGACCGGCATGGAAGCCATCCGGTGCAGCTCACAATGTGGCTTGCGGCAAGATGCGCATGCCGGTCTTCTGCAGCAGTTGCGCCGTCTCGAACAGCGGCAGGCCCATGATGCCGGAATGGCTGCCGGCGATGTCCTTGATGAAAATCGATGCCAGGCCCTGGATGCCGTAACCGCCGGCCTTGTCGAACGGCTCCTGGGTCGAGCAGTAGGCGCGGATCATGTCGTCGCTCAGGGCCTCGAAGGCGACGTCCGAATATTGCGTGATCTGCCACATCTGTTCCTGGAAGGCCACTGCGACGCTGGTCAGCACCTGATGCGTGCGGCCGGACAGGCGCGTGATCATCTCGACGGCTTCCCTGACGTCGGCGGGTTTGCCGAGGATCAGGTCGTCCACCACCACGGTGGTGTCGGCCGAGAGGATGGGACGCATCGGCAATTGCCGGTACAGCATGGTCTGGCGTGCGCTGAGCAATTTGTCGCGGGTGACGCGGGCGACGTAGTCGGCCGGCTTCTCGTTCGGCAGGACTTGCTCATCGACTTCCTTGTCGTTGAGCAGCAATTCGAAGTCGATGCCGATCTGGCGCAGCAGTTCGCGCCGGCGGGGACTCTTGGAGGCGAGGTAGATTTTTTTGTCAGCAAGTTTCATGAAGCAACACTTCTCAGTATTTATCCGTACAACGTCTTCGATGGTCGAAGGTGTTGTGCTTGCTTGTCTTTCGTTTTCACTCGGTACCTGATCGGTTTCCTATACGCGGTGATACGGATGATTCTGCGTAATCGACCAGGCGCGGTACAGCTGTTCCGCCAGCAGCACGCGCACCATGCCGTGCGGCAGCGTCAGGCTGGAGATGCGCACCAGCATGTCGGCATTGGCCTTGAGGCCGGGATCAAGTCCATCGGCGCCGCCGATCACGAAGGCGACGTCGCGGCCGTCCTGCTGCCACTGCGTCAGCAACTGCGACAACTGCATCGAAGTAATGTCTTTGCCGTGCTCGTCCAGCGCCACGATGCGCGCGCCTTTCGGCAGCGCCGCTTCGATCTTGCTGCGTTCCTGCGACATGACGGTTTCTGCGGTCCTGCTGCCGGAGCGTTCGATCGGTTTGATTTCTTTCAACAGGACGCGGCACTCGGCCGGCATCCTCTTGGCGTATTCGTTAAATCCCGATTCGATCCAGCCCGGCATTTTGTGGCCGACGGCGGTAATGATGAGCTGCATGGCTCACACTACCGGGGTCAGGCCTTGGCTTTTGGACGTGCCGGACGCTTGGCTGCGGCCGCTTTCTTCGACGCCACGGCACTTTTCGGCATGGCGACCTTGACGGTGGTGCCGACTGCTTTTTTGGCCGGCGCCTTGCGCTTGACGGCTGTACCAGTCCCAGCAGCAGCCTTGTTCTTGGCGGCGCTGAGCGTGGTCGATGCGCGTGGTGCACGAGTGGGCGCGGTCTTCGGCGCCGGCTTGGCGTCGGAGGAGACCGAAGTGGTGCGCGGCTTGCGTGCCGGCTTCTTCGGTGCTTCGTCGTCGTCGATCGCCTGGCTGGCTTCAACCGCTTCGGCTTGCTCGCGGGTGCGGCGGATCTTGGCCGGCTTCTCGTCTTCGGACGCTTTCTTGGCGGCGGCGCTGGAGGCGACACGCTTGGCCGCGCCCATCTTCACTTCCTTGTCGCCCCAGATTTCTTCCAGGCGGTAGTAGGCGCGGATGGCCGGTTGCATGATGTGGACGATCATGTCGCCCAGATCGACCAGCACCCATTCGCCGGTGTCTTCGCCTTCGACGCTGACGACATGGCCGCCCTTGGCCTTGACCTTGTCGCGCACCGAAGCGGCCAGCGCCTTGGTCTGGCGGTTCGAGGTGCCGGAGGCGATCGCCACGCGGTCGAACAGGCTGGTCAGGTGAGTGGTGTCATAGATCTTGATGTCCTGAGCTTTGACGTCTTCCAGCGCGTCGACGACGGCGGTTTGCAGTTTTTTGATATCCATTAGTTTTGATAGAGATGATGTTGTTCGATATAGTCTAGCACCCTCGCCGGGATCAGCGACTCCGGTCTTTCGCCGCGTTGCAGCAAGGAACGGATCTCGGTCGATGAAATGTCGACGTCGAGACTGGATGCCAGATAGGCTTTGCCGTGCGAGGTGGTGCGTATTTCCTTTTCAGTGCCGGCACGGCGTGTGAATTCCTGCATGACAACATCGGGCACCTGCGCCGCGTCGATGCCGAAGCCCGGGCGCGCAGCGGCGCACAGGTGGGCATGGTCGAACAGCTGTTGCCAGCCTTGCCAGGTATCCAGATGCTGCAATTGGTCTGCGCCCATCAGGAAAACGATGGAGACCTCGGGACCGAGCTCGGCCCGCAAGGCCTGCAAGGTATCGATGGTGTAAGTTGCCGTCGTGCGGCGAATTTCCTGTTGGTCAATCACCACAGGCACGTGTTCGTGGCTGAATGCCAGTTCGACCATTTCCACGCGTTGCGCCGCCGTGGCTTGCAAGCCGTGCTTTTGCCACGGGTTGCCGGCCGGGATCACGCGCAACTCATCCGGTTGCAGCAACTCGACGAAATGATCGCCCAGCGCGACGTGGCCGTTATGCACGGGATCGAAGCTGCCGCCCAGGATCGCGATGCAGCGCGTGGCGTGCACGGGCAAAGGGGGCAAGGAGGACAAAACCGCGGCCGCCATCAAATCCATTCCTTGTGCGGCAGGAAGTCGCTGTACAGGCGCGCTTCCGGGCTGCCGTCTTGCGGCTGCCAGTCATAGCGCCACTTCACCACCGGCGGCATCGACATCAGGATCGATTCGGTGCGTCCGCCCGATTGCAGGCCGAACAGCGTGCCGCGATCGAACACCAGGTTGAACTCGACATAACGTCCGCGCCGATACGCCTGGAAATCGCGTTCACGTTCGCCGTAAGGCGTGTCCTTGCGCAGCTCCAGGATCGGCAGGTAAGCGCCGATAAAGCCGTCGCCGACGCTGCGCATCAGCGCGAAGCTCTCGTCCAGCGGCAGCGCGTTGAAATCGTCGAAGAAAATCCCGCCCACGCCGCGCGCTTCCTTGCGATGCTTCAGGTAGAAATACTCGTCGCACCACTTCTTGAAGCGCGGATGCAGCTCGTCGCCGAACGGCACCAGCGCGTCGCGGCAGCTGCGGTGGAAATGCGTCGCGTCTTCCGCGAAGCCGTAATACGGCGTCAGGTCCATGCCGCCGCCGAACCACCAGACCGGTTCCTGGTTCTGGCCGTCCGCCTTGGCGACGAAGAAGCGCACATTCATGTGCACCGTCGGCGCGTAAGGATTGCGCGGATGCAACACCAGCGACACGCCCATGGCTTCCCATTCGCGGCCGGCGATTTCCGGACGGTTGGCGGCAGCCGAGGGCGGCAGGTTCTTGCCCATCACGTGCGAGAAACCGACGCCGCCGCGTTCGAATACATTGCCTTCCTCGATGATGCGCGAAGTCCCGCCGCCGCCTTCAGGGCGTTCCCAGGAATCGGTCAGGAAGGATTTGCCGTCAACTCCTTCCAGCGCCGCGACGATGCGATGCTGGAGGTCTTGCAGATAGGCTTTAATGGTTGATGCGGTGGCGGTTGCTGTCACGGAGTGTCGTCGCTAGGGAGGCGTGGTGGCAGCCGCAAAGGCGCTCTTGGTGCACGCAAGAAAAATTACCCCCGCGATTGTACCCTGACGGAGCCGCCAGCGGGTAGCCCGAAGCCGTTTTGAGCGGCTTCGGAGCAGGCTTGGGGTGGTTTATGCAGCGCTTGGCGGGACTGACGCAGCTGGTGCAGGCTGATTCGGATTGGCGACACTGACCTGATACGTGGCGGGCGCAGGCCAGCCCGCTTCGGCGCAGGTTTGTGCGATGGCGCGGTTGGTGTCGTTGTAGACCTGGCCGAAGTTCGGCGTCGGCGCGAACAGGCGCACCGCCAGCAGCGTGCCGGTGGCGTTGAACTCCTGAATCACCACGGCCGGAGCCGGATCGACCAGCACATTGGGAATCTGCGCCACTGTTGCACTGAGCCGCGCAATGGCGTCGGCCGGATCGACGCCGTAGGCGATCTGGCAGCGCAGGTCGACACGGCGGGTCGGCTGGACGTTGTAATTGGTGATGATGTCGGAAAACAATTTGTTGTTGCCGATGATCACGCGCAGATTGTTGTCGGTGAGCATGGTCGTGGTGACCAGGCCGATGTCGGTGACGGTGCCGGTCTGGCCTGCGGCCGTGATGTAGTCGCCGACCTTGAACGGACGCAGCACCACCAGGAAGATGCCGGCCGCGAAATTCGACAGCAGGCCTGACCAGGCCACGCCCAGCGCCACGCCGACCGCGCCGATCATGGCCGCGAACGAGGTGGTCGGCACGCCGCAGACTTCCAGGATGCCCATCACCAGCAACACGCGCAAGACCACGTGGATCGCCGAAATGGCGTAATTCACCAGCGTCGGTTCGAGCTGGCGCGCGGCCAGCACGCGCCGCACCACTTTTGCGAAGGTACCGATCAGCATGCCGCCGACGAACCAGATGACCAGCGCCGCCAGGACCTTGAGGCCGAACGGCACCAGGTAGAGATTGATCAGCGTATCGAGGTTGAGCAGGTGTTGTTGCATGCGGTTTTCCTATATTGAATGCGTTGTTGACCGGTATTAGGCGGTTACAGGCTATTTTTGTTGCAGGTTTTCAGTCATTTTATGAAAAACCAGCAGTTTTAAAGAAAAAACCTCGCAAAACCCGAGGTTTGCGAGGTTTTCCACGATTCCGGATGCCGTGATCAGCGCTTGATGGCGCGCCAGCCGATGTCGCGGCGCAGTTGCGCGCCTTCGAAATGGATCAGGTCGGCAGCGGCGTAGGCCTGTTTCTGAGCAACCTTGACGCTGTCTCCCAGACCGACCACGCACAGCACGCGACCGCCGGCCGTGGTCAGTTTGTTGTCGTTGAGGATGGTGCCCGCATGGAAGGTGACGCAGTCATCGGTTTCAGCCGGGATGTCGGTGATCAGGTCGCCCTTGCGCGGCGCGTCCGGATAACCGGCGGCGGCCATCACCACGCCCAGCGCGGTGCGACGATCCCATTCCAGTTCGATGGTGTCGAGCGTGCCGTTGACGGCATGTTCCATCACGGCGAGCAGGTCGGTCTTGAGGCGCGCCATGATCGGCTGCGTCTCGGGATCGCCCATGCGGCAGTTGAATTCCAATGTCTTCGGATTGCCCTTGTCGTCGATCATCAGGCCGGCGTACAGGAAGCCGGAGAACGGGATGCCGTCCTTGGCCATGCCTTGCACGGTCGGCACGATGATTTCGCGCATCACGCGGGCGTGCAGCGCCGGCGTCACGATCGGGGCCGGGGAGTATGCGCCCATGCCGCCGGTGTTGGGACCCTGGTCATTGTCTTGCAGGCGTTTGTGATCCTGGCTAGTGGCCAGCGGCAGGATGTTCTTGCCGTCCACCATGACGATGAAGCTGGCTTCCTCGCCGGCCAGGAATTCTTCGATCACGACGCGGGCGCCGGCGTCGCCGAGCTTGTTGTCGGACAGCATCATGTCGACCGCGCCGTGCGCTTCTTCCAGCGTCAATGCGACGACCACGCCCTTGCCGGCAGCCAGGCCGTCGGCCTTGATGACGATCGGCGCGCCTTTTTGAGCGACGTAGTCGTGGGCCGCCTTGACGTCGGAGAAGGTCTGGTATTCAGCGGTCGGGATGGCGTGGCGCTTCATGAAGGACTTGGAGAAATCCTTCGAGCTTTCCAGTTGCGCCGCTTCCCTGGTGGGGCCGAAAATCTTCAGGCCGCGGGCGCGGAACAGGTTGACGATGCCGGCGGCCAGCGGTACTTCCGGGCCGACCACGGTCAGCGCGACGTGTTCTTTTTCGACGAAGTCGGCGAGTTCGTTCAGGTCGGTAATCGCCACGTTTTGCAGGCGTTCATCGAGCGCGGTGCCGCCGTTGCCCGGGGCAACATAGACGGTTTGGATGCGCGGCGATTGGGCGATTTTCCAGGCCAGTGCGTGTTCACGACCACCGGAGCCAACAACGAGAATTTTCATGATAGGGACAAGGTAAGAATGGTTGGCCGGCGGCTTTAATTTTCAATAACGGCGTTGCTGTAAATCTCTTGCACGTCGTCGAGGTTTTCCAGAGCATCCAGCAGTTTTTGCATCTTGACGGCATCGTCGCCGGTGAAGACGGTTTCGGTCGCGGGCTTCATGATGATCTCGGCCATCTCGGCCTTGAAGCCGGCCTTTTCCATCGCGGTCTTGACGGCGCTGAAGTCGTGCGGCGGCGTCAGCACTTCGATGCCGCCTTCGTCGTCGGTGAGGACGTCATCGGCGCCGGCTTCGAGCGCGGCTTCCATGATGGCGTCTTCGCTCACGCCCGGAGCGTACAGCAACTGGCCGCAGTGCTTGAACATGAACGACACCGAGCCCTCGGTGCCCATGTTGCCGCCGTACTTGGAAAATGCGTGGCGCACGTCGGCCACGGTGCGGATGCGGTTGTCGGTCATGCAGTCGACGATGATCGCTGCGCCGTTGATGCCGTAGCCTTCGTAGCGGACTTCTTCGTAGTTGACGCCGTCCAGGGTGCCGGTGCCGCGCTGGATCGCGCGGGTGACGTTGTCCTTGGGCATGTTGGCGTCGGCGGCTTTGTCGACGGCCAGGCGCAGGCGCGGGTTGGCGTCAACGTCGCCGCCGCCCATGCGGGCCGCCACGGTGATTTCCTTGATGAGGCGGGTCCAGATCTTGCCGCGCTTTTCGTCCTGACGGCCTTTACGATGCTGAATATTGGCCCATTTGCTGTGTCCAGCCATGATGAATCTTTCCTGCCTTGATGGAACGCGCTCCGTCCGGATGAGCGCCAGATCCGGCAGACTTTGCCTGAACTTTGCGCGAATATCGCGAATTGACGAAGTGGGTTCTAGTTATAATCGACCGAGGATTTTACCATATCGCCCGACCTCCAAGCCCATCACCGGCCCTCCCTTTTATTGATTTTCTATCATGATCAAGCCCCTTTCCATCGCCCAAAATCAGATCCAAGGCCAGGTTCAGCAACTGGCCCTGCTGCCCAGCCTGGTCAATCGCCACGGCTGCATCACCGGCGCCACCGGCACCGGCAAGACCGTGACCCTGCAAGTGGTGGCGCAGGCGCTTTCGGACATCGGCGTGCCGGTGTTCATGGCCGACGTAAAGGGCGACTTGTCCGGCCTGTCCAAGGCCGGGGTGCTGTCGGCCAAGGGCAAGGAGCGCCTGAGCTCGCTCGGCATGGACGAACCGGCCTGGGAAGCCTTGCCGGTGACCTTCTGGGACGTCTTCGGCGAAAAAGGCCATCCGGTGCGGGCGACGATTTCCGACATGGGGCCGCTGATGATCGCGCGCATGCTCAACCTGAACGACACCCAGGAAGGCGTGCTGCAACTGGTCTTCAAGATCGCCGACGATAGCGGCCTGTTGCTGCTCGACACCAAGGACCTGCGCGCCATGCTGCAGCACGTCGGCGACAACGCCGCCACCTTCAAGACTGAATACGGCAACATCTCCGCCGCCAGCATCGGCGCCATCCAGCGCGGCCTGATCGGCATCGAGGAGCAGGGCGGCGACAAGTTCTTCGGCGAGCCCATGCTCAACATCGAAGACTGGATGCAGACCGACGCCAAGGGCCGTGGCGTGATCAACATTCTCGCGGCCGACAAGCTGCTCAACGCGCCGCGGCTGTATTCGACCTTCCTGCTGTGGATGCTGTCCGAGCTGTTCGAGCACCTGCCGGAAGTCGGCGACCTCGACAAGCCCAAGCTGGTGTTCTTCTTCGACGAGGCGCACCTGCTGTTCGACGAAGCGCCCAAGCCGCTGCTGCAAAAGATCGAGCAGGTGGTGCGCCTGATCCGTTCCAAGGGCGTCGGCGTATTCTTCGTCACGCAAAATCCGCTGGATATTCCCGATACCGTGCTGGGTCAGCTCGGTAACCGCGTGCAGCACGCCTTGCGGGCGTACACCCCGCGCGACCAGAAGGCGGTGCAGGCCGCCGCCGAGACCTTCCGCGCCAATCCGCAATTGAATACCGCGACCGCCATCACCGAACTGGGCGTCGGCGAAGCGCTGGTGTCCTTCCTCGATGAAAAGGGCCGTCCCAACATCGTCGAGCGCGCCTACATCCTGATGCCGGGTTCGCAGATCGGTCCCATCACTGATGACGAGCGCAAGGCCTTCATCGCCTCGTCCGTGGTGGCCGGCGTCTACGAAAAAGCCGTCGACCGCGAATCGGCTTACGAAAAAATCAAGGGACGCGCCGCCCCGCAGGCAGGCAATGCGCCGGCCGCCGGCGCGCCTTCCACGGTCCCGGCCGAATCGGAATCATCCGGTGGCGGAGGCGGCTTGGGCGATCTGCTCAAGGACGCCGCCGGCGGCTTCTTCGGCAACAGCGCCGGCAGCAAGGGCAGTAGCCGGCGCGAGTCGCCCGTCGAAGCGATGGTCAAATCCGCGGCGCGCAGCATCGGCTCGCAAGTCGGTCGCGAAATCATTCGCGGCGTGCTCGGGTCGCTACTCAAGAAGCGCTGACCGATGGCGGTTCCGCAGGCGCAGTTCTCCGTCGGCATGCCCGACGAGAGCGAAGTGCTCGGACGTTTTCGTCCGCGCCTGACGCTGCAGACCTTCACACGCGGCGACGGCGTGCTCGGCTTGCGTCCGGGCGGCCTGTTCGGTCCGCGCGGCGGCAACGTCACGGTGGCGCAGGTCGACTGGACCTACCAGGCCGGCGCCGGCCTGCAGTGGGAAACCGCGGCGCCGGCCAGCCTGATGGACCAGAGCGCCGCCGCCACCCAAATCCTCTTCACGCCGCAAGGCCGGCAAGTCGTCATGCGGCGCAACCTGCACGCCGAAGCCGATGCGCTCGAAGCGATCCAGGCCGCGGGTTTGTTGCCGCTGCCGGCGGACGCCTTGCAATGGCGCGCGGACGACATGGCGACCATTGATGGGCAACTGTGGTCGCTGCTGCTGGAAAACAATTTCGGCGATTTCTGGGCCGACCGCGTGCCGGAGTTGCAGCAGCAAGGCTGGAGCATCGTGGTGCGTCCCGGCTTCGCGCACGAAAGCGTGCCGGTCGAGTCCTGGCGCGTCATCGTCAGTCCCGAATCCGGCGCGGTGCTCGGCAAGGAAGTCGCGAGCGCGCTGCAGCAGGGGCGCACCAAGATCATCGGCGACTTCAGCGAACCTGGTCGCGCGGCATGGTGGCTGCTGACCATGGGCGTGGAAATCGAAGGCCAGTTCTTCGATCTCACGCCGATGCTGGCCGACCTGTTGCGACGCGACGCGCGCTGGACCGACGTCAAGACGATCGCCGCCATCGACGACATCTCCCTGATCTCGCTGCGCGCGCCGGGCGGCAAGCGCGTCGATGCCCTGGCCGCGCCGCTCAAGGTGATCGTGTCGGCGATGCTCGACCTGCTGACCGACGTGCGCCGCAAGGATGGCGCGCTGCGCATTTCAGCGTGGGACGCCGGCCGCCTCGACGACATGTGTCGCCGCCTCGGCGAAGACGGCGCTACATATGGAAACGGCTTCCACTTGCAAAGCGACGCCGGCCTGCGCGAACTGGCGCTGCGCCTGCGCGCTGCCGGCGAGCCGCCGCCGGTGGCCGCGCCCGCCGGCCTCGGCGTGACCTTGCGGTCGTATCAGTTGCATGGCGTCGCCTGGCTGCAATATTTGCGCGCGCATCATCTGGCCGGCATCCTCGCCGACGACATGGGCCTGGGCAAGACCGCGCAGATGCTGGCGCACATCCTGATCGAAAAACAGTCCGGCCGGCTCGATTGCCCGGCGCTGGTGGTGTTGCCGACTTCGCTGGTGTTCAACTGGCAGGCCGAAGCCAGGCGCATGACGCCGGACCTGCGCGTGCTGGCCTTGCAAGGGCCGCAGCGCGAGGACGACTTTGCGCGCATGGCCGGATTCGACATCGTGCTGACCACCTATCCGCTGGTGTGGCGCGACCTCGACGCGCTGGCGCGCCAGCAGTTCCACCTGCTGATCCTCGACGAGGCGCAGACCGTCAAGAACGCCGCCGCCCGCAGCGCCAGTGCCGTGCGCCGCCTGCGCGCGCGCCATCGCGTCTGCATGACCGGCACGCCGCTGGAAAACCATCTCGGCGAGCTGTGGGCGCAATTCAATTTCCTGATGCCGGGCTTCCTCGGCGAGGCATCCACCTTCGCGCGGCTGTGGCGCAAGCCGATCGAAGAAAACGGCGAAACCCTGCGCGCGCAATTGCTGGCGCAGCGGGTGCGGCCGTTCATCCTGCGCCGCCGCAAGGAAAACGTCGCCGCCGAGTTGCCGCCCAAGACCGTGGCGATCAAGCTGCTGCAATTGCAGGGCCGCCAGCGCGACCTTTATGAAAGCGTGCGCGCGGCCGCCGACAAGCAGGTGCGGCGCGCGCTGGAGCGGCGCGGCTTCACCGGTTCGCATGTGACCATCATGGATGCGCTGCTCAAGCTGCGCCAGGTGTGCTGCGATCCATTCCTGCTCAAGGGTGGCAAAGGGTATAAAAGCGCGCCCAAAACCATCGAGCGCGCCAAGATCGAGATGCTGCGCGACATGTTGCCGTCGCTGGCGGCGGAAGGCCGGCGCGTACTGGTGTTTTCGCAGTTCACCGAAATGCTGGAACTGATCGAGACCGAACTCGATGCGCTGGAACTGCCGTGGCTGTCGCTGACCGGCAAGACGCCGTCGGCGGCGCGCGGCGAGGTGGTGGCGCAATTCCAGCGCAAGGATGTGCCCATCATGCTGGTCAGCCTCAAGGCCGGCGGCATCGGCCTCAACCTGACCGCCGCCGACACCGTCATCCTGGTCGATCCATGGTGGAACCCGGCGGTGGAGGAGCAGGCCATCGCCCGCGCCCATCGCATCGGCCAGGACCAGGCGGTGCTGGTCTACAAGCTCATCATCGAAGGCAGCATCGAAGAACGCATCCTCGAACTGCAGGAGCGCAAGTCGGTGCTGGCCGAAGGCGTGCTCGGCAGCGACGGCGCGGTGACGCCCAAGTTCGGCCAGGCGGAACTGGATGCGCTGATTGCGCCGCTGCAGGTCGCGCGGCCGGCCTAACAGGGAAATGACCCGGAGGCCGCCCGGCAGAGCAGGCCCGGAGCGTTTACAATCATGCGATGTCTTCCACCGCGCTTTCCCCCTCCATTTCCCCGCGCCGCGCCTATCTGGGCGGTTTGCTGCTCGCCGTCGTCGGCGCCATTTTCTTTTCCGCCAAGGCCATCGTCGCCAAGCTGATGTACCGCTATCACGTCGATGCGGTGATGGTGATCAGCCTGCGCATGATGTTTTCGCTGCCGATGTTTGCGGTGCTGGCGTTCTGGCAGGCGCGCAACTCGCCGCCGCTGGCCGGGCGCGACTACGCCAAAATCGCTTTCCTCGGCCTGATCGGTTACTACCTGTCGAGCTTCCTCGATTTCCTTGGGCTGCAATACATCTCGGCCGGGCTGGAGCGGCTGATCCTGTTCCTGACGCCGTCCTTCGTACTGCTGATTTCCTTCACCTTCTACAAGCGCAAGGTCGGCCTGATCGAGTGGGGCGCGCTGCTGGTGTCCTACCTCGGCACCGCGCTGGTGCTGCAGCACGACATCAATACCGGCGGCAACAACGTCGTGCTGGGCAGCGTGCTGGTGCTGGGCGCTGCCATCACCTATGCGCTGTACCTGATCTTTTCCGGCGAGCTGGTGCGCCGCGTCGGCGCCATGCGCCTGGTGGCCTACGCGATGTGCGTATCGTCGGTGGCCTGCATCATCCAGTTCTTCATCCTGCGTCCGGCCTCGGCGCTGGTGCAGCCGGTCCAGGTGTACCAGCTGTCGCTGATCAACGCAGTGTTCTGCACGGTGCTGCCGGTGTGCCTGACGATGGTCGCGGTGTCGCGCATCGGCGCGCCGAGCGCGGCACAGGCCGGACTGGTGGGACCGGTGTCGACGCTGTTTCTCGGCGCCATGCTGCTGGACGAACCGATCACGGCGATCCAGCTGACCGGCACCGCGCTGGTGCTGTCGGGGATCTATTTGCTGTCCCGTAAAAAGACTTAAAAGCTTGAAAGACTTAGTTTTTCTTCCATTGCCATCCAGGAGACCGAAATGACAAAAGCAATCAGAATGTTCAAGACCGGCGGGCCCGAAGTCATGGAATACGTCGACGTTGAAGTCGGCGATCCGGGCCCCGGCGAAGTCCGCATCCGCCACGCCGCAGTCGGTTTGAATTTCATCGACGTCTATTTCCGCATCGGCCTGTATCCGCAACCGCTGCCGAGCGGTCTCGGCCAGGAAGGCGCAGGCACCATCGAAGCGGTCGGCGCCGGCGTCGCCGACTTCAAGGTCGGCGACCGCGTGGCTTACGCCGGTCGTCCCAACGGCGCTTACGCCGAAGCGCGCGTGATGCCTGCCGACATCCTGGTCAAGCTGCCCGATTCGATCAGCTTCGACACCGCCGCCGCGATGATGCTGCAAGGCATGACCGTGCAATACCTGTTGCGCCAGACCTATCCGTTGAAGGGCGGCGAGACCATCCTGCTGCACGCGGCCGCCGGCGGCATCGGATTGATTGCTTCCCAATGGGCCAGGGCGCTGGGCGTGACCGTGATCGGCACCGTCAGCACCGACGAGAAAGCCGCGCTGGCGAAGGCGGCGGGTTGTACCCACGTGATCAATTACAAGACCGAGAATTTCGTCGAACGCGTCAAGGAATTGACCAACGGCAAAGGCGTGCCGGTGGTCTACGACTCGATCGGCAAGGACACCTTCATCGGCTCGCTCGACTGCCTGTCGCCGCGCGGCATGATGGTCAGCTTCGGCAACGCCTCCGGCCCGGTATCGCCGTTCGGCGTGAGCGAGCTGGCCTCGCGCGGTTCGCTGTTCCTGACGCGTCCGTCGCTGGGCAACTATGTCGCCACGCGCGAGGCGCTCAACGCCACCGCCGGCGACCTGTTCGCCATGGTCGAAGCCAAGAAGGTCAACATCGACATCAATCAGCGTTACGCGCTGAAGGACGTCGGCCAGGCGCACGCCGATCTGGAAGCCCGCAAGACCACCGGCTCCACCATCCTGATTCCTTGAGGACGACCGTGACTATCTCCGATCCGGGCAAGAGCCCGATGAACCATCCCGATGAGCAGCCCTCCGGCACTGACGGTTCGCCCAAGTTCGGTCGGCTGCTGGTAGTGCTGATCCTGGCGGTGCTGCTGATCGTGGCGATCACCTTCGGCAGCGAAGCGCTGTATTCCTGATCAGGAATAGGGAAGAACACGAAGAGGGCATGAAAAATCCCGGTCTTGCTCAAGTGGCAAGGCCGGGATTTTCATTTCCGACGCGTCTTATTGAGCGGGGGCGGCGGGTTTGACGGTGGTGGCCGTAGGTGCTGCGGGAGCGCGCTTGTCGAGCTTCAGCACCACATGGCGTGAAACGCCGCTGGGCCCCGGGAATTCCGAAAACGCGCTGGCCACCATGTACGGCATGGCCATCGGCAGCGTCGCTTCGCGGCCTTCGCTGTCGACCGTGACTTCATACAGCTTGCGGTCGCTGTCGGCGCGCGTGATGCTCAGGTACAGGCGGCGCTGGAACACCGGGAAGGTGGTGGTCTGCATCGGCGGCCCCCAGAACGGATCGTAGAACGGTCCCGGTCCCCAGGGACCGAACGGACGTCCGCGCCATCCCGGATAGGTCGGGCCGTACCAGAACGGATCGTAGACCGGCTGGGTTACGACGACGGTGCCGGCCTGCATGCCGTAGCTGAACGCCACCTTGAGGGTCGCCTTGAAGGGCGCCTTGGCCCCGGCGGCGTCCGTGAAGCCCAGGCGTTGCAGCTCGGCGCGCACCAGTTGTTCGTAATTGCGGTATTCGAGGCTGCCTTCCTGGTCCTTGGTCGGCGTGAAGACGTAGGACTTGTCCGGCAGGTCGTTCGGCCAGGCATGGAAGGCGGTGACGTCGCTGCTGATGGTGCTGGCGCAGCCTGCGAGCAGGATGCTGCTTGCAGTGAAGATGATGCCAAGCAAGCGTTTCATGATGATTCTCCGGTGATTCTGGCAAACGGTAGGAAGCCGCGACGGTTTCGGTGAAATTCTTCAGGCATGTCGGGGCACTATTCTCTCCCTTTTCTGCCTATCCATTCGGTTGATTGGTAAAATTGTCTTTTGTTCCTATTGCTGCCGCTTTTGCAGCCGGTATTGCAGCTCATTGCACCTGATTGCACCTCATTGTATTTTTCCCCGGGATTTCCTCCATGCGCACCGATACGCCTCCGACGATTTACCGCAAAGATTACGCCGCACCGACCTATTTTGTCGACACCGTCGAAATGGGTTTCGACCTCGAACCTGAACTGACCCGCGTCGCCACGCGCATCGTGATGCAGCGCAATCCGGCGGCCCCCGGCAAGGATATCGAGCTCTACGGCGAAGAACTCGAACTGGTGCAGTTGCGCCTGAACGGCAAAACGCTGACCGCGCGCGACTACCGCATCCAGGGCGGCATCCTGCGCATCGCCGGCGCGCCCGCCAAGGTTACGCTGGAAATCGAAACCACCACGCAGCCGCAGCGCAATACGTCGCTCATGGGCCTCTATGTGTCCAACGGCAATTTCTTCACGCAATGCGAAGCCGAAGGTTTCCGCAAGATCACCTACTTCCCGGACCGTCCCGACGTCATGGGCAAGTACACCGTGATGCTGCGCGCCGACAAGAAGCAATATCCGGTGCTGCTGTCGAACGGCAACCTGATCGAAGAGGGCGAGCTGCCCGGCGGCCGTCATTACGCCAAGTGGGAAGATCCGTTCAAGAAGCCGTCTTACCTGTTCGCGCTGGTGGCCGGCAAGCTGGTCTGCCAGGAAGAAAAATACAAGCTGCAATCCGGCCGCGAAGTGCTGCTGCAGGTGTGGGTGGAGGCGGGCAATCTCGACAAGACCCAGCACGCCATGGATTCGCTCAAGAACAGCATCCGCTGGGATGAAGAACGCTTCGGCCTGGAGCTCGACCTGGACCGCTTCATGATCGTCGCCGTCGGCGATTTCAACATGGGCGCGATGGAGAACAAGGGCCTCAACATCTTCAACACCAAGTTCGTGCTGGCCAACCCGCGCATCGCCACCGATGTCGACTACGCCAACATCGAAGCCGTGGTCGGCCACGAATACTTCCACAACTGGACCGGCAACCGCGTCACCTGCCGCGACTGGTTCCAGCTGTCGCTGAAGGAAGGCCTGACCGTGTTCCGCGACCAGGAATTCTCCGCCGACATGATCGGCAGCGACAGCGGTCGCGCGGTCAAGCGCATCGACGACGTGCGCGTGCTGCGCCAGGCGCAGTTCCCGGAAGACGCCGGCCCGATGGCGCATCCGGTACGTCCCGACTCCTTCGTCGAGATCAACAATTTCTACACCGTCACCGTCTACGAAAAGGGCGCCGAAGTTGTGCGCATGTACCAGACCCTGCTCGGCCGCGACGGCTTTCGCAAGGGCATGGACTTGTACTTCAAGCGCCATGACGGCCAGGCCGTGACCTGCGACGATTTCCGCGCCGCCATGGCGGATTCCAATAAGCGCGACCTCAAGCAGTTCGAGCGCTGGTACAGCCAGTCCGGCACGCCGCGCGTGGCTGCTTCGGTACGCTACGACGCCAGGGCCAGGACGCTGGAACTGACGCTGGAACAATCCTGCCCGCCGACACCCGGTCAAAAGAAAAAGCTGCCGTTCCACATCCCCGTCGCCGTCGGCCTGCTCGACCGCAAGGGCCGCGACCTGGCGCTGACGCTGGCCGGCGAAAAGACCGCCAGGTCGGCGCAGACCACCCGCGTGCTGGAACTGACGCAAGCGAAACAAACCTTCACCTTCACCAACGTCGCCGAAAAACCGGTGCCGTCAATCCTGCGCGGCTTCTCCGCGCCGGTGGTGCTGGAATACGACTACAGCGACGCCGAGCTGGCCTTCCTGATGGCGCACGACAGCGATCCGTTCAACCGCTGGGAAGCAGGCCAACGCCTCGCCACGCGCCGTCTGCTCAACCTGACCATTGCGGTGCAGGCCGCACGCCAGTCGGGCCACGTGGTCTCGGTCGATTCCGTGTTGCACAGCCTGCAGCACGACAGCGCGCTGACGGATGCCTTGCGCGCCACGCTTAACGACGCCTCGCTCGACCCGGCGTTCCGCGAACTGGTGCTGACGCTGCCGTCGGAGACCATGATCGCCGAGCAGATGGAAGTCATCGATCCGCAAGCCATCCACGCTGCGCGCCAGTTCCTGCGCCGCACGCTGGCCAAGGAGTTGAGCGCCGACCTGCTCAAGGCTTACCGCGACAATCACGACACCGGCGCCTATAGCCCCGACGCCGCCGCTTCCGGCAAGCGCGCGCTCAAGAACGTGGTGCTGTCCTACCTGGCCGAGCTCGACGACGAACAGGCCCACTCCCTGGCGCAACAGCAATGCGACAACGCCAACAACATGACCGATCGCCTGGCCGCGCTCTCCGCGCTGACCAACAGCGGCGCCGCCGGCAAGGTCAAGGCTTTGGAAGACTTCTACAACGAGTTCGAACAGGAAGCCCTGGTCATCGACAAATGGTTCACGTTGCAGGCGACTGCCCGTACCGCCGACGTCGAGACCGTGCGCACGCTGGCGCAGCATCCGGCTTTCACCCTGAAGAATCCGAACCGCGCGCGCAGCCTGATCTTCAGCTTCTGCAACGGCAATCCTTCCGCCTTCCATGCGCTCGACGGCAGCGGCTACACTTTCTGGGCCGAGCAAGTCATCGCGCTCAACGGCAGCAACCCGCAAGTCGCCGCACGCCTGGCGCGCAGCTTGGACCGCTGGCGCAAGTATTCACCGGCGCTGCAGGAAAGAATGCGCAACGCCCTGCGCCAAGTCGCCGGCACGGCCCAGCTGTCGCGCGACGTCGCCGAGGTGATCACCAAGTCGCTGGCCGATAAATAAACATGAATAATCTGACGCCTGTCAGAACACCGGCCGGCGCCGCAACGAATCTGCATTGATTTTAAGAGAGAGCAACATGACCAAACGCATCAGCCTTACCCAGCATCTGATCGAGCAGCAGCGTCTGCACAACAAGATCCCGTCCGAACTGCGCCTGCTGATCGAAGTCGTCGGCCGCGCCTGCAAGAGCATCAGCCACGCCGTCGGCAAGGGCGCGCTCGGTGAAGTGCTGGGCAGCGCCGGCAGCGAAAACGTGCAGGGCGAAGTGCAGAAGAAGCTGGACGTCATCTCCAATGAAATCCTGCTCGAAGCCAACGAATGGGGCGGTCACCTGGCCGGCATGGCGTCGGAAGAAATGGAAACCATCCATCCGATTCCGAACCGCTATCCGAAAGGCGAATACCTTCTGATGTTCGATCCGCTGGACGGCTCCAGCAACATCGACGTCAACGTCTCCATCGGCACCATCTTCTCGGTGCTGAAGGCGCCGGACGGCATGACCACGCCGTCGGAAAAAGACTTCCTGCAGCCGGGCACCAAGCAAGTCGCCGCCGGCTACGCCGTCTATGGCCCGCAAACCGTGCTGGTGCTGACCACCGGCGACGGCGTGCATTGCTTCACGCTGGACCGCGAAATGGGCGCTTGGGTGCTGACCCAGCGCGACATGCAGATTCCCGCCGACACCAAGGAATTCGCCATCAACGCCTCCAACGCGCGCCACTGGTATCCGCCGGTCAAGCGCTATGTCGACGAAATGCTGGCCGGCTCGACCGGTCCGCTCGGCAAGGACTTCAACATGCGCTGGATCGCCTCGATGGTCGCCGACGTACATCGCATCCTCAACCGCGGCGGCGTCTTCATGTATCCGGCCGATGCGCGTGAACCGGACAAGCCAGGCAAACTGCGCCTGATGTACGAAGCCAACCCGATGGCCTTCATCGTCGAGCAGGCCGGCGGCGCCGCCACCAATGGCGACCAGCGCATCCTCGATATCCAGCCGGAGAAACTGCATCAACGCGTCGCGGTGTTCCTCGGTTCGAAGAACGAAGTCGAGCGCGTCACCGGTTATCACAAGGAATGAATTTTCCTTGTCGGATCGCGGGACGAACGAAAGGGACTTGCGAAGCAAGTCCCTTTTTTATTGCGCCGACGTGCGGTTGGCTTACCGGTTTATCGGTTTATTGGCTTATGCAGCCTTCTTCAACGCCTCCAGCAAGGTCTTGTTGAAGGCCGGGATATCATCCGGCTTGCGTGAGGTGATGAAGTTGTCGTCCTGCACCACTTCACGATCGACCCACTTGCCGCCTGCGTTCTTGAAGTCATCCTGCAAACTCGGCCAGCTGGTGACGGTGCGATCCTTCGCCAGGCCGGCCGAGATCAGCAGCCAGCCGCCGTGGCAGATCGCCGCGATCGGTTTGTGGGCCGCATTGGCCTGCTGCACGAATTCGACGGCTTCTGGCACCAGCCGCATGGCATCGCCGTTGACCACGCCGCCCGGCAACAGCACGGCGGCATAATCTTCCTGACGCGCCTGGTCGAAGGTCTTGTCGACCTTGACCTGCTCGCCCTTGTCGACATGCTTGAAACCCTGCAGCGAGCCGGCCTTGGACGAGATCACGTCGACTTTGACGCCGGCGGCTTCGAGCGCCTTCTTCGGTTCCAGCAACTCGGCTTGTTCAAAGCCGTCGGTGGCGAGGATGGCGACGCAGAGCGGTGAAGCTGAAGGGGAAGATGATGAGGATGGATTGGCCATGATGATTTCTCCATGTGGGGTGGTGGTCCCGGCAGAGAATGGATTCCCCCTGCCGGCAGAACGATCATCCTGCGCCCTTGCGACGACGCCGCCTATCAGCGTAGTGCTGAAGGCGGCGTCAGAATAGCGACGACGGTGATGACGGAAGCAGCTGTGGGATCAGCGCCGCTGCATCAACCGCACGCTGTGGATTGCGGTGAAGCCCACCGACATCCAGATCGGGATATACGTCCACAGCTGCGCCGCGCTCACCGTTTCATCGAGCAGGATGATCGCCACCACTACCAGCAACACCGGCTCGACATAGCCGAGGATGCCGAACAGGCCCATCGGCAACAGGCGGCTGGCGCGCAGATAGCAATCCAGCGCCACCGTGCTAAGCAGGCCGAGTCCCGGCAACAGCATCAGGTACATGTCCGGGCGTTGCCACACGCCTGCAAGATTGGGGCTGATCGCCAGCGTGTACAGCGCCACCGGCGTGAGCAGGAAAATCTCCATGATGAAGATCACCATGGAATCGAGCTTGAGGCGGCGTCGCATCATGAAGTAGGGCGGATACCCCAGCGCCACCAGCAGTGTCGGCCACGAGAACGCACGCGTCATCCACAGCTCATGCAGCACGCCGATGATCGCGCACACCACGGCGATGCGCTGCCAGACGTCAAGCCGCTCGTGATAGTAGAAGCGCCCGATCAGCACCATCGCCAGCGGCAGCAAAAAATACCCGAGCGACACCTCCAGCGCGCGCCCATTCACCGGCGCCCACAGGAACAGCCACAACTGCACGCCCAGCATCGCCGTCATCGCCACGAACAGCAGCGCCTGCAGCGGACTGCGCAGCAATGCAACAACGGCATCGCGCAACTGCGCGCCATGTTTGCGCCAGACGATCAGCAACAACGCCGGCGGCAGCGTCCACAAGATGCGCCAGGCAAAGATGTCGAGCCCGTCCAGCGGCGTCAGCCAACTGGTGTAGGCGGAGAGAAGGGCGAACAGCAGCGACGCCGTCACCGACAAAGCGATGCCGCGTGCCGTTTCGGAATGATTCATGAGGGAAGAGTGGTAATCGAACAAGGCACCAACATGGTGCGATGGCGATTGTAACGTCGCTGCGCCGATGTTGCTTGGGCTTATGTGAAGACAGCATGAAGTCTCGCTGCTTCGGGACAGGCAAGGGACCTTGCCGGTGGTTTTTGCAAAAGCCGGTTTTTGCTAAAATGTTGCCTCGTGCTGATGTAGCTCAGTTGGTAGAGCAACTGATTCGTAATCAGTAGGTCGGAGGTTCGATTCCTCTCATCAGCACCACTGTGCGACCGCATTGAGAGAACTTACGGATGATGCAGAGTGTTTCCCCGGGAGTTAAACTCCGGCAGCGCTGAACGACTCGGGCCGCCGCGCCAGCAGATGAGACAGCCGTTGAAGACCCGCCAGCAAGCGTCCACGATCCTTGATGCTGCCCAAGGAGATCCGGATTGCATTCACGGAACCGTTGCCGGTTGCGAATGCCTCCGCCGGTGTGACGGCGATGCCTTCGCTGTCAGCTGCATGCGCAAGCTGTGAGGAGTTCCAATACGCCGGTAATTCGAGCCATACATGCAGGCCGTCTCCGGCGCCGCTGTACCGCCCCGCCAGGATATCCCGGGCCATCCGGTGGCGCAGGCGCGCCTCGTTGCGTACGCCTTCCATCAATCCGTCAGCCGAACCGTCGAGGATCCACTGAGTGGCCAATGCCGCCGTCAGAGGAGCGACCATCAGCGCAAATGATCTCAGCGCGACCAGGAAACGTTCGCGTTCGTGCGGGTCGCGTATGAGCACGAAGGCGATACGCAAGCCGGGCGTCAGGCATTTCGACAGGGTTGAGATGTAGTACACCTGTTCCGGGGCAAACCTGGCAATAGGCGGAGGCGGGGCATCGGCAAGAAGCCAGTAGGGATCGTCCTCGACGACGCGCACATTGCAGCGTTTCGCGATGCTGGCGAGCTCCTTGCGCCGGCGTTCCGGGATGGTGACGGCGGTCGGATTCTGCAATGTCGGATTGAGGTAGACCAGCCCAGGCTTGTGTTGGCGGCACGCTTCCTCAAACCTCTCAGGCATCATCCCATGCTCGTCCGCTTCCACCGCAATGATGTGCCGGCCTAATTGGGTCGCTGCGGCACGCAAGCCGGGATAACTCATTGGCTCTGCCAAAATAACATCGCCAGGCGCCGTCAGTGCAAGGATCAATGCAGCGATCGCCGCTTGCGCACCTGGACAGACGACAACCTGTCCAGAATCCAGATGTCCAAACATCGGCGCCAGCCATTTGGCTCCAGCCTTGCGGTTGGACTCGCTTCCCCCGGTCAGGTGGTAAGTCATCAGCAATTCACTGTCGGCCCTCATCAATACTTGAGACAAACCTTGTTTCAACATGTCGTCGAAGTCCACGCCATCCGGCGGTGGCGGGGTATTCATGCTCAGGTCGAGGATCGAGATCAATTCGACTTTTGGCGCCGCGACATAAGTACCTCGGGCGCCGCGGCCCTCCAATAAGTTGCGGCGTCTGGCTTCGTCGTATGCGCGGGTGATCGTCGTCAGGTCGACGTCCAACTGTACCGCCAACTGGCGCTGCGGAAGCAGACGGTCGCCCGGCTTCAGCGATCCGTCTGCCACCGCCGCCTGCAACGCATCCGCAATCTGCAAAAAACGCGGCCCGCCGTGCACGGACAATCGCGGCAACCAGATTGGCAAATTTTCATCTTGTATGTTTTTCGACTGGGACATTTTGTCTCAATGTATGGAAATTGCTTTCAAGTAGTATGCGTCAGGACGTGCAGCAACACCATCCTTGCATGGCGGTCGCTGACGTTTTCTCCTCTCTCTGGAAGTACTAAAAATGATGGAATGGGTCCCGATAGTTTTCGTTGTGTTCAAGGTCCTCGTGCTCGGCACGGGCATGTTCTTTGCCGTCAAATGGCATTACGATCAAGGGAAGAAGGGGACGGAGAAGGAGAGGCGTGCGGTGCTACGCGCAGGCGGCAAGGTGGCCGCAGTCGCGGTGCTATCGCTGCTGTGCCTGGGGCTCGTCACTTTCGCCCTTGGCAGGGTGCTCGGTTTGGATTTGACCTTCCCATGAACGAACCTTGCGTCCCTCGGACATCGTGGAACCCTTCATTTTTATTAATTTTATCCAACCGTTGTCTGCTTCTGGTCGATTGCGGACGAGATTCTCATCAGATCAGCCTGGGACGTAACGCTTCAAGAACATTCTGCGCTTAACAAATCGTCCTGAGGAATTTTAAAAGAGCGGGCTCTGTTCCATAGCTTACGTTGAGTCGGAACCACGGCGTGTCTTGCATGCTGCTGCGAAAAACTTTGCCCGGAGCGATCACGATGCCGGCGTCGCCGGCCAGCTTCCATATATCTGAAGAGCTCTCGAAATTCGGATGACGCAGCCAAACGAACTTGCCGCCAAGGGGCCGGCAAAAGAATTGGAAGCCCAGCGGACGCAAGGCTTTTTCCGTCTCCGCCATACTGGCGGCCAGACGCAGGCGAAGGCGTTCCACCGAGCGTCGGTATAGGCCCTCGGTCAGTGCGTGAAAAACAAATTTTTCGGCCAGTTGCGCGCTGGTGATGCTGGTAATCATCTTCATGTTGGCCAGATCGCGGATATCGGCAGCGGCAGCAGCCACATAACCGACCCGCGCCGATACCGACAAGGTCTTGGAGAAGCTGCCCACGTACAACACGCGAGAGAGCTGGTCGAGGGCGGCAATGCGCGGCACTGGTTCGCCCAGCATGTCGGCATAGACATCGTTCTCAACGATGCGGAAGTCGTATTGCTCGGCCAGGCGCAGCAGGCGATAGGCGTTGCCAGCAGAGATGGTGGAGCCGGTGGGCGTCTGCAGTATTGACTGGGTAAACATCATCCTGGGGCGGTGTAATTGCGCCAGATTTTCCAGCATATCGAGGTCGGGACCGTCGTGATTGCGACGCACCGGCAAGGGCTCGATACCTTGCATCTGCAGGTTGCTGAACAGATTGAAATAGCCGGGATCGTCCACCAGCACCTTGTCCCCTGTACGTAGCAGATAGCGGATGATCAGATCCATCGCCTGCGAGGCGCCGCCCGTCAACAGTATCTGGTCGGACTGGGTGTGGATGCCGAGATCGCTCAGACGCGTCTGAAGCAGGCTGCGCAATGGTAGGTAACCATGCGGATCGCCATATTGCAGCATGGCGGAGTCGATCTTGACCGCGACCGACTTTAGGCTGGCGCGCACCATGTCGGCATCCATCCAGTCGGTGGGCAGCTTGCCGGACGTGACATTGAGCAGTCCGTCGGCGTTGATCAGATGCGAGCGCAGCTGCCAGAGGTGGTCGAAGGCCTTGGCAAAGCTTTGCGTGGGATCGCGTTTCTGCTCCGCTGTATGGGCTCGTTTGATGAAGAAGCCGCTGCGCGGCCGCGATTCGAAATAGCCCAGCGCGACCAGGCGTTCATAGGCTTCGGCCACCGTATGCACGCTGACTGCTTGCTGTTGCGCGAACAGGCGAATCGACGTCATCTTGGTACCCGACCGTAATGTGCCCTTGTCGATCAGCTTGCGCAGCTGCTCCACAATCTGCTCCACCAGCGACATGCGCACACTGGCCGATAGATGTATCAAGGCCATTCATCATCTCCTCAATCTGTACTGTTCAAGTACCTGCACAGCAAATCAAAAATATTGCAAATCTGTGCATCGCTCCATTTGTCGATGCTCTCTAACATGTGCTCATTCTACTGAATCAAGGTCTTGCCGGGTATCTGGAATCGAAAATGGCTTGCATGGAACTGACTGAATTGCGCTTCGATTCTGTCTGCAATCTGTCATGGTCGGTGGTCAACTTGATTCGGAAATATTTCAAATTTTCCAAGAGGAACGCATGAGCCTTGCCACCCCGTTTCGCGGCGCGGAGCCATCGCCGGAAACCCTGATGACGCTAAACGAGCTGATCGGCTTCAAGACCGTCAGCCGCGATTCCAATCTCGGTTTGATCGAATGGGCGCGCGATTATCTGCAGGCGCTGGGCGCCTCGGTGCGACTGACCTACGACCGTAGTACGAAAAAGGCCAATCTGTTTGCCACCTATGGCGAAGGTCCAGGCTTCGGCACGGTATTTTCTGGACACACCGATGTCGTGCCTGCCGACGGCCAGAACTGGGACAGCGATCCCTTCATCGCCACCCGGGTGGGCGATCGGGTCGTCGGACGAGGCAGCTGCGACATGAAAGGCTTCCTTGCCGTCTGCCTGACGCGCCTGCGGCTCATACCTGCGCAGACACTGCATACGCCCATCCATTTTTCGTTTTCCTATGACGAGGAACTGGGCTGCCTGGGTGTGCGGGGCCTGCTGGAAGATTTGCGGGCCAACGGCATCAGGCCGGTCGCCTGCATCGTCGGTGAACCGACGATGATGCAGCCGGTGCTGGCTCACAAGGGCAAGCAGGCTTATCGCTGCAGCGTGCATGGGCATTCTGCGCATTCTTCCTCTCCGCAGCTGGCCATCAATGCTGTCGATTTCAGCGCCGAACTGATCGTGAAGATCCGTGAGATCGCCGGAACGGCGCGCACTGCCGGTCCGTGGGACGAAGCCTTCGATGTGCCGTATTCGACCATCGTTACTACGGTGATTCAGGGGGGAACCGTGATCAATACCATCCCGGACCGTTGCGAGTTCGTGTTCGAGCACCGCTTCCTGCCCGGCGTGGATCCCCGGCAAGTAATGGATGAACTGCGCTGCTACGTTGAGCGCGAGATGTTGCCGCAGATGCGTTTGCAGGCGGGGTATGCGGGAGACGCCGAAACAATCGGGAGTGTTGAGTTCGAGGTGCTGTCTGCGTATCCGGGTCTGGATACTTCCGCCGGCGACAGTCTGGCTCGTCGGGCGATGCATATCCTGGGCGCAGACCGTGCCAACAAGGTCGGCTTCGGCACCGAGGCCGGCCTGTTCAGCGCCGCAGGCATCCCTGCAATGGTCTGCGGGCCCGGCGATATTGCCCACGCGCACAAGCCCAATGAATTCGTGACGCTGGATCAGTTGGCGCGATGTGAGGACTTTTTCGACGCCTACGTGCGGGCGACAAGCATGGGGCCGGTCGCGGCCGGAGGCGTGGCGTGAGCGCAGCGAACGATATGAATGGCCTGAGCCGGCGCCTGGCCGCCTGGTGTGCCGACTATGACAGGTGCTTTCCGGCGTCGTCGGTGGAGCGCGCGCATACCGCGATCACCGATGTGGTTGGCTGCCTGCTGGGCGGTCGCGACGATGTGGTCGTCATCAACGCCGGTCGGTTTTTGCGTGCGGCGGAAAGCGCCGGCCGGGCTGGTGTCATCACGCAGCAGGCTACGGTAGGTGCGCCATGGGCTGCGCTTGTCAACGGTTGCGCCGCCCATGCGCTGGATTTCGACGACAATTTTTTCCCACCTGTCACACATGCCAGCGCCTCCCTCGTGCCGGCATTGTTTGCGCTGGCCGAGGAAACCGGCGCCGATGCGGCCGCTATCGTGCACGCCTACATTGTCGGCCTGGAAGTGGAGGCGCAGATCGGCAAGCGGATGAATCCCTCGCACTACGCATCGGGATGGCACGCGACGTCGACCATCGGTGCCATTGGCGTCGCCGCCGCCTGTGCAGTGTTGCTGCGGCTGAATGAGAAGGGTGTGCTGCACGCCATCAGTATCGGCAGCAGCCTGGCTGGCGGCAGCAAGCGCCAGTTCGGTTCCATGGTCAAGCCCATGCACGCCGGGTTCGCGGCCATGCATGGGGTTCTGGCCGCGCGTCTGGCCGCTTCCGGCATCACCGGGGTGGAGGAGATGTTGCAGGGGAAGTGGTCGCTATCGGAACTGTATGCCGGCGGCACGCAAGACGGCGATTCTGCCGCCAGCCTGTTCCCGCACGCGCCGCTGGCCATCGACGAATACGGCCTGGTGGCCAAGCTGTATCCATCCTGCATGTCGTCGCACCTGGGCATCGATGCCCTGCTGGGACTGTCGCGCGAGCATGCCTTTGATATCAAGGATATTGCCGCCATTGACCTGCATATGCCGGCCTTCATGATTGCCAATCTGCGTTACCGCCAGCCGGAGAGCGGCGCGCAGGCGCGTTTCAGCATGAACTACTGCGCTGCGCTGACACTGGTTGAGGGGGTGCCTCGCATGGCGCACTTCAGCGAGGAGTTTGTGGCGCGCATGCCTGTTGCAATGAGACAGCTGCTACCGCTGGTGCAAATGCACGAGCGCCAGGCATCCGCACAGGCAGCAGCGTTGCCTTGGGGCGGCGATTGCCAGGCGCGGATCACGTTTGCCGATGGCCGGGTGCTGGAGCAAGTGTCCATGTATCCCAAGGGCTGTGCGCAGAACCCGCTCTCGGAGCCGGAGCAGCGCGAGAAATTCCTGGACTGCGCGCACGGCAAGCCGATGGGAATCGGCGCCGAGGCACTGTTCGGGATGTTGAAGGGTTTTTCGGGCGTGCATGCGTTGGAAGAGGTCTTTCTGGCGTTGCGCGGCTGAGTACAGCCGGAGTACAGCCGGAGTACAGCCGGAGTACAGCCGATTCACCAGGGCGCGCATCTTGCATGCCCAAGTTTTCAACCATGCCGGCCGGCGTGTTGAACGTTTCCATTCCTCATCGGGATGGGCTCTTTCACGTTGTTCTTTACCAGGAATCTAAATGTCTCAATCAATCAACCAGAACGCGCTTGCCAGTCAAGTGCAGGAGCCTCGGCCGGCCGCCCGCTACGGGCGCGGACAGAAGATATTCGTACTCGTCACGCTGTTGTTCTCATGGATACTCGCCAATGCCGACCGCATGGCGATGAGCGTATCCATCATCCCGATCACCAAGGAGTTTGCACTGGATGCGCAAGCCGCCGGCCTGGTTCTGGGATCTTTCTACATCAGCTATGCGCTCATGCAACTGGCGGCGGGCTGGCTGGCCGACCGCTTCGGATCACGCAGGGTATTGGTGTTCTGTGTAGCCTGTTGGTCGGTGTTCACCAGCATGACCGGGCTGGCGGGAAGCTTCTTTGGCCTGATCGTGATCCGGCTGCTCTTCGGCCTTGGCGAAGGCGGTTTTGCACCAGCCAGTACCGTGACGATTGCCGAGGCGTTTCCCAAGCCCGAGCGAGCGCGCGCCAAGTCGTTGATCATCGGCGCGTCGTTTCTTGGCAGTGCGGTCGGTACGGGCGCCATTGCGGCGCTGATACATGCTCACGGCTGGCGCTTCGCTTATCACGCGTTCGGCCTGATAGGCGTCGCGGTGGCCATAGTCCTCTGGTTCGCTGTAAAAGATTCGCCGGTGCGACCACAAGAGGTGCGTACAAAGGGTCTGTTTCGCACGCTGTTTGGAAAAATGGTCTTGAAGAAGACCATGCTGATTTTCTTTTTCAGCAATATTGTCTATGTCGGTCTGATCTCATGGATGCCCACCTTCCTGATGAAGACCCGCGACATCGACATCGTGCACGTCGGTGCAGCTTCTGCCATTCCCTACCTGGTGGCGTTCGCCGCGCTCAACGTGGTGGGCTGGCTGCTGGACAAGGTGGGACAGGGCCGCGACCGTTTGTTCATGAGCATTGGCGCGGCCATGGTGATCGTCTTCTTGGGGCTGATGGCGGTGGCCACCACCCTGCCGTGGCTGCTTGCCTTCTGGACCTTGAGCCTGGTCGGCTATACCGCCGTGTACGGCACTGTCTTCGCGATTCCGCTGAAACACTTGCCCGACGAATCGGTGGGAACCGCCTCCGGCATCATCAATTTTGGCGGACAGGTCGCAGCCGGCATCGCGCCGGTGGTTATCGGCATGCTAGTAACAGCTGGCAAGGGTTCGTTCAACCTCGCCTTCGCGTTCCTGCTGGCCGCCGGTCTGGGCGCCTTGCTGATTGCGCTGAGCTGGAAGTCCGGCGAGTAAGGTGCGCGGACGTTCTGATCCGTCATCGCCGTCAGCACGCTGTGAGAGCATGCTGATGCCGATGGCGCCACATTCGTGCACGGCCATTCAGACCGCATGGGGAACATGACATGATGTCTTCGATTCGCACCAGAATTCTGGCGATCGTTGCTGCAACCGTGGTGGTATCGCTGGCGCTGACCAGCTGTGCAATCTGGCTATTGGTGCGAGCGGACAATGCGCGTACTACTGCCAGCAACCTGGAGTCCTTGGCGACGGCCAACGCCTTCGCCATTTCGGAATGGAGCAGCGCAAAGGCTGCGGCCGTGTCGGCGGCGGCCGCCGACATCGCGCCTGGCGATCCAGGTGGCCTCTCCGCCCATTTGCTGAAATCGGGTGGCTTCTCGCTGACCACCGCCGGTTGGCAGGACAAACACTTTGTTTCCAGCACGCCTGGATTGCCCGCCAACTACGATCCGACCGGCCGTCCTTGGTATCAGGATAGCCTCAAGGCCAAGAAACCACTTGTCACCAGACCCTACCGTTCCGCCACCGGCGTGATCCTGGTGTCGTTCACCGCCCCCATCCTGCGCGAAGGCATTGTGTATGGCGTGGTGGCCGGCGGAGTGTCGCTGGACACGGTGCGGCAAGTCGTCCGCGCTATTCATCCGACGCCCGCCAGCATCGGATTCGTTGTCGATGCCGGCGGCACGGTGATTGCGCACCCGGATGAGAAGCTTTTGCTGAAACCGGCAACCGACATCGCTCCCTCACTCACCGTCGCACAGCTGGATGGGATGGCGCGCGACGGGAGCGTCAGCGAGGTGGAGATGGATGGCGCCGGTAAGTGGTTGCGTGCCGTGCCTATTCCCGGTACCGACTGGCGGCTGGTCATCTCGCTGGATCGGCATGACGCCGGCGCCGGCATGCGTAGCGTGCTGGGAGCGTCGGCAGTCGCCGCGCTGTTGCTGGCAGCCTTGTCTACTCTGGTCAGCAGTGTTGCGACCGCGCGTTCCTTCACACGCTTGTCGCGGGTACGCGACGCCATGGATGTAATCGCCTCGGGTACCGGCGATCTCACTCAGCGCCTTCCGGTGACGGGACGCGATGAGGTGGCCCAGATCGCGTCATCCTTCAACAGATTCGTCGACAAGATCGAACATGTCCTGTTAGAGATTCGCGATTCCAGCCGCACCATTCATATGGCTTCGCGCGACATCGCAAGCGGAAATCTCGATCTGTCATCCCGGACCGAGGCCCAGGCCAGTTCCCTCGAGGAGACTGCGGCAGCCATGGAGCAGATTACCTCCAGTGTGCAAAACAACACCGACAATGCCATACAAGCGAATCGCCTGTCTGCTTCCGCATCCGACATCGCTGGCCGCGGCGGCGACATGGTGGAGCAGGTGGTGCAGGCGATGAATGCAATCAATTCGTCCTCCAGGAAGGTCGTGGAAATTATCAGCGTGATCGACGGGATTGCGTTTCAGACCAATATTCTTGCGCTCAATGCAGCGGTGGAAGCGGCACGGGCCGGGGAACAGGGCCGCGGCTTTGCCGTGGTCGCTGCGGAAGTTCGCTCGCTGGCGCAACGCTCCGCTGCCGCCGCCAAGGAGATCAAAGTCCTGATTTCCGATTCCGTGGAACAGGTACGGATTGGCGAGGAGAGCGTGGCCAAGACCGGAGCCACCATCAGGACGGTGGTGGAGAGCGTGAAAAAGGTGAGTGACGTGGTGGCAGAGATCACTTCGGCCAGCCTGGAGCAAAGTCGCGGGATCAGTCAAACCAACGAGGCGGTCGGTCAAATGGATCAAGTCACGCAACAGAATGCAGCCTTGGTCGAGGAAGCAGCCGCCAGCGCTCAGGAACTGCAGGAGCAAGCCTCCCGGCTGGCCAGCATTGTCGCGCAGTTCCGGTTGGGAGACGGACAGCCAGAGAATAAGAATAATTCGGTGTCGTTGCCGTATGCCATTCCTCTTGACGCGCTTGCTTGACGACAGGCATCACATCCCTGTCAGATTTTCTGTGGCTCCCTGGGCCTGTTGACGGATCTCGTGAGGGATCCGCCTAATCACAGGGCCGGATGAAACGAAACCAGGAGGGCGCAAAACGTCCATTCCCAGATGCTCACGGCAGTCCGGCAGACGCATCAAACGTCGCGTTGGCGAGATGCTTGACTGCAAGATCAACGAAGGCACGCAGGCGGTTCAGCCGCCTGAGGTCGCGATGGTAGCCCATCCAGATTTCGCGATGCGGCGGTTCCACCCCCAGTTCCAGCAGGCGGATGCCGTTGACCTGATCGCCAAGTGGGCGTGGCAGCACCGCAATGCCCATCCCCATCGCACACATCTGCGCTTTGATGCTCCGGTTATTCGATTGCAATACAACCCCGGCGTTCGGGAACATCTCCTTCAGCCATGCGGTATCCGGAAAAGTCCCGCTGAAGGTATCGGGGGTGATCAGGCGGATTCCGCTGCCGTCGCCTATGACCGGGTCGGGGCTGGCGGTGGCCACATAGACTCCATAGCGCATCCGGAGCAACCGCCTTTGCACGATATCCTGTTCCTCGAAGGGAACGATGCGGAATGCTATGTCGGCCTCGCGCTGGGCCAGGTTGAACAGACGCGTTCCGGTGAGCACCTCGATCTCGACCAAGGGATAGCTGGCCGCATATTCAGCCAGTACCGGCGGCAGTACATAGGCGCCGAACCAGTCGGCGGAGGTGATCCGCAAGATGCCGTCCAGCGTACGCTGCTTTCCGGCCAGCCGCCGCTCCATCGCCAGTGCTCCCTCCTCGATTTGCTCGGCCAGCGGCAGAACCCCCATGCCTTCTTCGGTCAGAACGAAGCCATCGGCCGTTCGTTGGAAAAGCATTTGGCCCGTGGCTTCCTCCAGGGCGCGCAACCGCCGCCCGATGGTTGGATGGCTGAGATGCAGTAAGCGCGCGGCAGCGCCGAGCGTGCCTGTACGCGCTACAGCCAGAAAGATCCTGACATCGCTCCACTCCATATGACCCCTAACAAAATTGAACGGATAGTGTTCATTATATTCAGTTGATGAACAATATCGAACTCTGCGAGACTACCCTTCGTTGCATGCTATACGGCTGGCTTCAGTCGCCAACCGGCGACTCGCGAAAGCACCGTTAATGGTTTGCGTTGCCTCTAAATTCAACAAAAGGACACTCATGAAATACCAACATTCACTCGCATCGCCTCGGTCGCTTGCCCTGTACATCTTGCTTGCCATGTGCCTGCTACTGCAAGGTGCGGTGCACGCGGCTGCCCCTTTTGCAGGCACGTCGGCGCCGGGGTTCTACCGTTTCATGCTGGGCGGGTTCGAGATCACCGCGCTCAATGACGGCACGCTGGAATTGCCGGTCGATCAGTTCCTCACCAACATCACTCCCCAAAAAACCAACGAAGTGCTGGCAGCGCACTATTTGGAGAGCCCGCTTGAAACCTCCTATAACGCTTTCCTGATTAATACGGGGGGCAAACTCATCCTGATCGACACCGGCGCCGGCAATATCTTCGGCCCGCGCCTCGGCAAGCTGGCGGCAAACATGAGCGCCTCCGGCTACACCCCGTCTCAAGTGGACGAGATCTACATCACGCACATGCACGCCGACCATATTGGCGGGCTGACGACGGATGGAAAGATGAATTTTTCCAATGCGATCATCCGCGCCAATCGCACGGAGCTCGACTACTGGCTGAGCGAAGCGAGCATGGCCAAGGCGCCCGGGGGCAATCGCGGCGACCAGAAAGGCACCTACCGCCGCGCCATGACAATCATGGCCCCCTACATCAAGGCTGGCCGGATACGTCCGTTTGACGGCGAGGAAGAACTGACTCCCGGTATCCGTGCGTATCAAAGTGCCGGACATACACCAGGGCACGTGGGCTACATGATCGAGAGCCAGGGAAATCGGTTGATGGTGGTGGGCGACATCATCCATGTCGCGGCCATTCAATTTCAGGATCCGACGGTCTCCGTTGCGTTCGACAGCGATAGCAAACAAGCCGAAAAGGAGCGCATTAAGGAATTCACCAGCATCGCGGATGGCAAGATCTTGTTCGCCGCCGCTCACGTTCCTTTTCCCGGGCTGGGTCGGCTGCGGGCGAAACAACATGGCTTCCAGTGGTTTCCCGTCAATTACTCGGCGGGGAGTAACAATGTCACCAGCCTCAAGTAACCACCTTTCAAGGTCAATATTGAATCGTTTCCCCGTTTAGAACCAATGCACTCAGTGCTGCTGAATGCCGGTTTCTAGCCGTTCATAGATATTCAAATTTCCCAGTCTTCGATTTTTGACTAGCCACCCAAGTCATTTATACTGTATATTTGTACAGTATAAATGACCATGTCCACTCCTTCGCCGCAAAGCATACACAGCGGGCTCTGGCTTGCCTCTCAGTTGGCGCTTGGCGGTGCGCGCTGCATCGACACCGGCTTCGCAGCTTTGTCGAAAGAGCTGCCGGGACGCGGTTGGCCGACCGGTGCATTGATCGATTTATTGTTGCAACAACCCGGTGTGGGCGAGTTACGTTTGCTGGGACCGGCGCTGCAAGCGCTGGCGCCGCATCGTATTGCGCTGGTGCAGACGCCGCATGCTCCCCAGATCATTGGCTGGCATCAGAATGGTGTGGACGCCTCGCGGTTGCTATCGGTGCGCACTGCCACGAGTGCCGATGCCGCCTGGGCTGCGGAACAGATATTGAAATCCGATAGCTGTGCCGCGCTGCTGCTTTGGCAACGCCATCTGCGCAAAGACAGTTTGCGGCGTCTGCATCTGGCGGCGCAAAGCGGCAATACGCTCTTTGTCATGTTGCGGCCTCTCAGTTGCGCGCAGGATGCGTCGCCTGCGGCCTTGCGGCTGTCATTGACGCCGGCCGCCGGCGGCATTGATATCGGCTTCATCAAGCGACGCGGGCCGCAACGCGATGAACCTTTATTTATTTCCTTGCCTTCTCTGAATCTTTTGCATCATGCGCCTGTGGATCGCCGTACACCTGCCCCTGCTGCCGTTGGAAGTGTTTTATCCGAACTGGTTGGGTAACACTGCCGCCGTCGTACTGGAACACGCGCGCGTTATGGCGGCCTCGTCGTCTGCCCAGGATGCCGGAGTGCGCCATGGCATGCGTCGCGGCGGCGTGCTGGCCTTGCTGCCGCAGGCACCGATGCATGACCGTGCACCTGAGCGCGAAGCGCAGACGCTGTTCGGCGCTGCGACCGCTTTGCTGCAATACACGCCGCAGGCCAGTTTCAGCGATGACGCAACGGTCCTGCTCGATATCGGCGCGAGTCTGCGCCTGTTCGGCGGCATTCGGATGCTATGCCAGCGTGTGCGTTGCACCATGCACCGGCTCGGTCTGACGGCCATCATCAGTTGCGCGCCGACTGCTGCGGGTGCCGCCTTGCTGGCTCGGCATGGCGGTGTCAGGATAATGAAGAAAGAACGTCTGCATCAATGCCTCGACCGGCTTCCGGTCAGCGCCTTGCTCACTGTGGCGCCCTATCTCGACTGGCTTGAAGGCATCGGCTGCCGTACCTTGTCCGATCTGCGCCGTTTGCCGCGCGCCGGCTTGCAACGACGCGGCCACACCCACATGCTCGATACGCTTGATTGCGCCTACGGTAATGCACCGGAGTTGCATGCCTGGATCGAGATGCCGCCGACTTTCCGGCAACGTATCGAACTAAACGAACGCATTGAACATGCCGACGCTGCACTGCATACCGTGCAAGCGCTACTGGCCCAGCTATGCGGATGGCTGAGCGCTCGCCAGTTGG
The DNA here is from genome assembly GCF_026127345.1 of Herbaspirillum lusitanum. Lineage (NCBI taxonomy): Bacteria > Pseudomonadati > Pseudomonadota > Betaproteobacteria > Burkholderiales > Oxalobacteraceae > Herbaspirillum > Herbaspirillum lusitanum. The sequence continues at coordinate 602,505 of NZ_QXFG01000005.1, forward strand.
CGGTCAAGCAGGTGCACGTGCAACTGGAGCACGAACGGGGCCGCCAGGCCGTCGCGCCTACTGCAATTCAGCTCGCCCTGGCCGAATCGACCTGGCAAGACAGCCACTTGATCCGCCTGTTAAAAGAACGGCTGGCGCATCTTGAAATCAGCGCGCCCATTATCGCCGTCGTGCTGGAAGCCGCCGAAACCGAGCCCATGGCGCCGGCCAGCGACAAGCTGTTTCCCGAACCGGGCGGTTCGCCGGCAGACTACAAGCGCCTGCTCGAATTGCTGGTCGCTCGGCTGGGTGCGGATAAGGTGCTGCAAGCCTCGCCGCTGGCGGATTATCGGCCAGAACAAGCCAATCGCTGGGTGCCGGTCATGGCGACGGCCACATCGCTGGACCACCGTCCCTTGCCGCCGCGCCCGACCTGGCTGCTGGAGCAACCTGTCGTGCTGCCCCTACGTGCACATCGTCCTTATTACGGCGCACGCCTGCGCCCGGTCTCGCCACCCGAACGCATCGAGGCGGGCTGGTGGAACGGCCTGCTGGTGACGCGCGACTATTACATCGCCGAAGGCGCGAACCATTGCCATTATTGGATCTACCGCGAACGCATCGGCGATGTCGACGGTAGGGAGCCGCATTGGTACCTGCACGGTTTGTTCGGTTAAGAGGAACGCCATGAGCGAGACACCTTCTGTCCTACCGGCGACACCCGCCATTCCGGATTATGCCGAGTTGTTCTGCCTCTCCAACTTCACGTTTCTGGAAGGCGCTTCGCATGCGGAAGAATTGGCCGTACGCGCAATCCAACTCGGTTATGCCGCGCTCGCCGTGACCGATGAATGCTCGTTGGCCGGCGTCGTGCGCGCATACACACAAACTAAAGACCGCGAAATCAAGCTGATCATTGGCGCACATTTCCGTATCGACTGGTCGCCGGAGCAACCGCCCATGACGCTGATCGCGCTGGCGCAAAACCGCGAAGGCTACGGGAATCTGTCCGAATTGATCACTCTGGGGCGCACCCGCGCTGACAAGGGGGACTATCGACTCGGCATCGATGACTTTTCTGCGCCGCAGGCTTCGCACGCCCATTTGCGCGGACTGCCTGATTGCCTGCTGATCCTGGCGCCGCATTATCCGGCCGACGCCGAGATACTGGAACAGCAAACTCGCTGGCTCAAACAGACGTTTCCCCAACGGGCATGGCTGGGGCTGACACAGCTCTATCGTCCTTTGGACGCCCGACATCGCGGCGTCCTCCAGGCTACGGCCGACCGTCACGGGCTGTGCATAGCCGCCCTCGGCCAAGTCAACATGCATGTCCGTTCGCGCAAACCGCTGCAAGACACATTGACTGCCATCCGTCTCGGCAAAGCGGTCGGCGACTGCGGCTACGATCTGGCGCCGAACGCCGAACAGCACCTGCGCTCGCGCTTGCGTCTGGCAAATATTTTCCCGGCGGCGGCATTGCAGGAAACCTTGCACATTGCGGCGCTATGCACCTTCAAGCTAAGCGATTTGCGCTACGAATATCCCGAAGAATTGGTCCCCGACGGACAGACTCCTGCCGCCTATTTGCGCCAGGAGGTCTATCTCGGTGCGTATCTACGCTATCCCGGCGGTATTCCGCAAAAGGTCATCGATCAGATCGAGCACGAACTGACGATGATCAACGACATGGCCTATGAGCCTTATTTCCTCACGGTCTACGACATCGTCCGCTTCGCGCGCGATCAGGGGATCTTGCGTCAGGGCCGCGGCTCCGCGGCCAATTCGGTCGTCTGCTACTGCCTGGGCGTAACCGAAGTCGACCCGACCTGTTCGGTCATGCTGTTCGAGCGCTTCATCAGCAAGGAACGCGGAGAGCCACCCGATATCGATGTCGATTTCGAGCATCAGCGGCGCGAAGAAGTGATTCAGTACATCTACCGCAAATACGGCCGCATGCGCGCCGCCATTGCAGCGGCAGTCCATACTTACCGGCCACGCGGCGTACTGCGCGATGTCGGCAAGGCGCTGGGCGTGGACGCCTCCATCGTCGACAAGGTCGCCAAGTCGCACCAATGGTTCGACAATCGTTACAACATGCTGGAACGCTTTGCCGAATGCGGTCTCGACCCGGCCTCGCCCATCGCTCACCAGTGGGCCATCCTGGCGCAGCAATTGCTCAACTTCCCGCGTCATCTGTCGCAGCACAGCGGCGGCTTCGTGATTGCGCGCGACAAGTTGTCGCGGCTGGTGCCGATCGAAAACGCCGCCATGCCGGACCGCTCGGTGATTCAGTGGGATAAGGACGATCTTGAATCGCTCGGCTTGCTCAAGGTCGACGTGCTGGCGCTGGGGATGCTGTCGGCCTTGCGACGGGCACTGGAACTGGTCGGCAAACGACGCGGCGTCCCGTTTACCATGCAGGACATCCCGCGCGAAGATCCCGTCACCTACGACATGATCTGCAAGGCCGACACCATCGGCGTGTTCCAGATCGAAAGCCGGGCGCAGATGAGCATGTTGCCGCGACTGAAACCTCGCCGTTTTTACGATCTCGTGGTGCAGGTGGCGATCGTGCGACCCGGTCCTATCCAGGGCGGCATGGTGCATCCTTTTTTGCGGCGGCGTGAAGGTCGCGAACCCGAGACCTATCCCAAGGAAATCTTGCGCCAGGCCCTGGAGCGCACCCGAGGCGTACCGATCTTCCAGGAGCAGGTGATGCAAATTGCCGTTCTCGCCGCCGGTTTTACGCCGGGAGAGGCTGATGGGCTGCGCCGCGCCATGGCGGCATGGAAGCGCAAAGGCGGCATGGAAAAATACGAAACCAAGCTCATCAATGGCATGCTGGAACGCGGCTACGAGAAGACGTTCGCGGAAGCCATTTTTCGACAGATCCAGGGCTTCGGGGAATACGGCTTTCCGGAAAGCCATGCCGCCAGCTTTGCGCTACTTGCCTACGCCAGCAGTTGGATCAAATGTCATGAACCGGAAGCCTTCCTGTGTTCCTTGCTGAACAGCCAGCCTATGGGGTTCTACTCGCCGTCGCAATTGATTCAGGATGCGCGGCGCCATGGTGTACGCGTGTTGCCGGCCGATGTCATGCACAGTAATTGGGAAAGCACGCTGGAAGACCTCCGTGCGGCACGGCCTGCCGTGCGATTGGGATTGTCCTTGCTCGGCGGCATGAAGGAAGAAGCCGCATTGCGCATCGAACAGGCGCGCCGGACACAAGTATTTAGCGACATCCAGGAGCTTGCCCGTCGCGCGGGCCTCGATAAGCGCGACCTGCAAGCACTCGCTGCGGGGAATGCTCTGGTCGCGCTGAGCGGCCATCGACGCGAAGCATTGTGGCAAGCGCTCGATGCGGTGCCTGCCAAGGACTTGCTGCGTGCTGCACCTTCACGCGAAGAATCACTGACATTGCAGGCGCCCTCCGAAGCCGAAGACATAGTCGCCGACTACCGCAGTGCCGGCTTGACATTGAAACGCCATCCGGTAGCGTTGCTGCGACCGATACTGACCAGACGCAAATTTCTGCCCCATGATCTCATGGCGACATTTCAGGATGGCCAGTTCGCGCGTGGCTGCGGCATCGTCACCGTGCGCCAGCGTCCCGGTACCGCTAAGGGCGTGCTCTTCATCACCATCGAAGACGAAACTGGATCAACCAATGTCATCATCTGGCCAACATTGGTGGAAAAGCAGCGAAATGAAGTCCTCAATGCTTCGTTACTGGGTGTCTACGGCATCTGGCAGAGTCATTCCGGCGTAAAGCATCTCGTGGCGAAACGGCTGGTCGACTTGTCGTATTTACTGGGCGAGATCAACGTCAGCAGCCGTGATTTTTGTTGAGAGATTTTACCTGCACGCTATGGATTATCGAATGCATGATTTCGGCAGCCAGGGGTATCGAATAACATCAAGTCGTATCTCAGCTACTCCTCGTCGATTATCGAAAGTGCGCGATTGCCGATAGTCAGCAATGGCATATTTTTGCTGGCCTTTTAATTGTTCAACGACTGCTTCTGGCCGATTGCGGCCAACGCTAAGAATTGGCCAGCGCAACTACTTCGTCTCTGTTAAGAAGAATTATTTTTTGCCCAGGAAAACCATCAAAAATACGCTGATGAGCGTTGAAGGCACTTGAGCCTGTCCGAATACGATAAGTGTCCGCCCACTCAAGCAAGTCGGCGAATGACTGTTCGCTGGCATTCCCACGTCGACCGCGGGACTTGATATTGGTCAGACATTCCTCCTCGCTTAAGCTCAGCCATATAAGCGCCGTAGCACGTGACATCACTTCATCAACTAGCCATCCATAGATTCCCTCAATGACCCATCGCTCTTGCGAGGCGGCGGCTTTAGTTAGCTCAATTGCTTCGCTTCGTTCTCTGGCTCGGTTATATCCGCTTTCCAGCCAATTAACGGAGTCTAAATCTATGCAGGCACCGCCATTGTTTTTCGCCAAGCGCTCCGCCAACCAGCTCTTTCCAGAGCCAGAGTTTCCGATGATTATTGTTCTTGAGATATCCAAGCAACATCCCTTCAAATCATATTTCGTCTTGGAGAAAATTTTCACACTCGTTTGAAAATCTGGGTATCCAGAATGTCTGTTCCTGGCGAGGATTTCTCACGCAGCCTCGAAGCGAGCCTTTAAATAGCTATCAACCCTCTTTAACAGCAACTCACAGCGTTGCATCGTCGCTTCACTGTCATTCAATTCGTGATTTTTGATGACTACGAATTCCTGAATGATTGAACTGGCCGGGAACTGCTGCCAGGTCAAGTCAATGTGATACCAGTCGGCGCCGATACGAAGCCCATTCCAGAAGTGGATATCTAGCGTTTTCCCGGTCCACACCTTTCCTTTGATGATTTCGGTTTCGGGATAGTAGTGCTGCACCGTCCGTGACGTTGGATAGCACTGACCTAGGGCCGGATTTCCCATTTGCGTCACTTCTAAATAAGCGGTTTGTTTATCCCAGGAGGCGGTTAGCGCTTCACGAAGGAGGAGCATGAAATTTTGAGGGAGGCTCTTCATTGTCCGGTCAATCTATGTTGTTGCGCCAGGGCGCTCCTAGGAAATTGAGTTGCCACCAGCCTCCTGATGAATGACAGGAAAATTATCAGCGCTTTAGACATTCGTGTCGAGCGGCTGCTCCTGGCCG